>JALHMY010000108.1 GCA_022843805.1 Fuerstiella sp. | reverse complement strand
TGTCGCGTCCTCCTTAGCGCCATGTCCCACACCAAAATCCATTTCACGAAGCGAAACAGATTTCACACTATTTGGATACCCCAATTCCTCCTAAAATACCAACTTTGCTGCTGCCTAGGTCAATGCTGTCGTCATACGGAGCCACATCAATACCATGGCCGTCGTCGGCCGCGTCCAGACTTCCCCGGTGCCCCGTGACCTGCCAGGGGTTGTATTCCAGCGTTCCGAAGGCAATTCCCGTTACGTTGGTTACACTCGCAATCTGAACGGAAGTCTGAGCATTATTGAAGACGGGCTGAAGAACACCAGCAGAATTGAAGGCATACAGGCGGCCGGTGGCGCTTACGCCAAAGAACATGCTGGAATAGCGTCCCCCTTCGACTTCATCGGGTCCCGCTGATAGTCCGGCGAAATTAATGTTCAGTCCGCCGATATTGGCAATAAAGGTGGTTGTTCCAGTTGCCCCGCCAGGAGTCCATCGATACAGCCCCCCGGCATTGTCCACGGCAATGAATGAGTTACCGCCAGGCAGCGGGGCAATTCCTGTGATGGTGCCGTTCAGGCCTCCGTTGGTAAACGACGTATCAATAACGCCAATTTCTGTCTGAGTGGTGCCGGCACCGGCTGTCGCCTGAGCAAGGTCGATGCGATCCGGCCCGTTTCCTCGATTAATCTGATCTCCGGTTGCAACATTAAAATTGTAGACGATGTTTCGAGTGTACTGTGCGTTAACAAAACCCTGCTGACCGGACTTCAGGGAGAGCTGGGAGCGATTTCCGACAGCATACAAATTGTTGCCAGTCGGCGCAGTATAGGTCATGGCGTTAAAGCCAATACCCACATCATGGACGGCGGCCGCGGTGCCGTTCTGAATATTGGTCACAATGCCGTCGTCGCCAAAACTCGTGACTGCCGCAGTCCCTGTGTCGATGCGAAGGTAATTTCCAACATTTCCGTCAGTGAAATCCCCGGTACTGGGGCCAAGGGAGAATGTATGCAGGTGCCCGTCAGCACGCATCGCAATGTCGCCGGACGGTGCGGCGAACTGACCCAGCAAAGTCTCATGTGCACCGGTGAATCCGTCGACCATTGAAACGACCGAACGATTGGTTCCGGTGATTCCACGAGCCTGGCTGACAAACAGAGGTACATCGCCAAGATGAAACGGCACAATGTGTTTTGGATCAAGTGTTGACCCGGTGACAGTGAACAGGTCCATTACCGGTGCAAGAGCCGCCGAACGAACATCGCTGGTTCCGGAACCAAACCTCTCTTCAGCGATTCTCTGAACCGAGTTAATCGGTTCAAATCGCACGAGCGACGAGGTTGGATTGGCCTGCCAGTACTGGTTCAGGGCCTGAGGCACAATATCATTGGGGAACACGGCCAGGCGATAGGTGCCGGTTTTTAGTTCTACCGGACCAATAAACGGATCCAGCTTTCCGCTGCTGCCACGACTCAGGTCGCTGACGTCCGCACCATTTCGTGGTTTTGGCTGATCGTCAGAGATATTGGAGTCGCGCCCAATCAGAATCAGCCGGTTGCTGGAATCATAAACAGCGATCGTTACGTCTGCTCGCGAAAAACCATCCGCGAAGTCCAGGTCAATCGTGACCGGAATATGGGGGCCAACAGTGGAGGCGCCGGCAATCTGCTGGATGCCATCATACCGGACTTCGAATTCCCAGAAGTCAACGTCGTAGGTTGCACTGGCTCTGGCTGCCGGAGTTGTTGCCGCTGCTCCGCCGGCGGTATAGGGGACGCCGAGTTTCCCTGCGAGATAAAGAGCAGCACGGTCGGTATTCATCAAATTACCGACGGTTACCGAAGACACGCCTGTTGTTGCCGGCAGACTTGGTCCTGTTCCCGGTTCAACTTCTGTGCTCTCACCAGCCAGTGGAGTGTGAGCCGGCTGACCAATGATCTCAATGCCGGTCGTTGCAAACCGGATATCGGCGTAAGAGATTGTCGTGCCAGGAAATTCATCCAGTTCCTGCAGGCGAATCTGCAGCTGATAAACACCGGTTGTTGTTCCGCCCACAGTCGATGCGTCAGGTGCCGCACTTCGGCTTCGGACTCGGACGAAATAAGGCTGAGTCGTACCGTTGGTTCCAGGCAGGACCACTCGGAATCCGGCATCATACTGATTCAGAGTATAGAGATCCTGTCCGTTGAACGGGTCGAACGGCATCAGTCTGGCATTCACATTCGCATTCGTCACAGCGACATCATTGATGTTGTCTGAAATGACAATGATATTTCCATTGGCATCCAGCAGTTCAACGATACTGTCGAGCGATTTTGTTGTTCGGTCAAGGTCGAACCAAACAGGAGTTCCGGCTGTTCCATTAAAGCTGTAGATATCCGTATCTGTGATGGAATCGATGAACCCATGGACCTCAAACGCCAGGCGGAGATTCTCGTCTCCCGACTTCTGGTCGCGTGCGAGCAGACCGATGGTTTCGGCTGTGCCAATTGTGCCGTTCGTGTCCTGAGAAAACCGGTCCGCCTGTTCCCGTTCCACCACTACCGCCACATTGCGGTCATGGGCATACTGCAGTACGCGGATTCCCCGCCAGTTTCCGGGGCCGGCTGTCGTCGCATTGCCGTTGCTGTTTGTGTCGCGAAGTGGCAGGCCATTCAGATCGAAGCCGGCACCCACCAAATCGTCATGCAGCGAAGTCATGACGACCGGCTGTCCTGGCTGACCGACGACCTGGATACTGCCTCCAATTCGGTCGTCGATGTCCAGCGCATATCCGTTGACGGTGAATCCGGCATTTGCGCCCAGCAGTTTGATCACCAGACTGGATGTTGAGCTGCTTTCCAGACGAAGACCTCCGTAGTGATGGAAGTCCGGCACATAGATTTCGTCCTGCAGGATATGCACAATGTCGGTGTCATCCCACACGCCCTGAGTTGTCAGAGTTTCACCGCGGACCCGCATGCCGTTTTGTGCATTACCACCAAATCGGTTGTCTCGAACGAGTGGTCCCTGATTGTCGCCGTAAGACAACTGGCGATCAGCAAGTCCCGTTGAACGTCCGACGTCCACAACGAGGCTGCTGTTCAGAGCATTCACGTTGGCAGAAATTCCAGGTCCGGCGTTGTTGCGGAAATCATTGTTCAGGATTACCGGCTGAGCACTGCGGACAAAGATAGTTCCCGCACTGTTTGCAAACAGCCCGCTTCGATTGGCCGGGGAGGTCCCGCCCGTTCCGGACGCATTGGATTCAAAGACCGTATTTCGAATACGAGCTGTTGCCTGATGAATTTCGACCGCGTTGAAGCCGGCAAAGTTACCACCGACCGGGATGATTCCCCCCGCAAAGGTAATCAGAGCGCGGTCCAGACTGGCTGATCCCATGTGGCCCACATAAATGCCACCCCAGTTACCAGGGGATGGAACCGCTTCCACAGGCGCCAGATCGTCGTTGTTGGTATCAAAAGTACCGCCGGCACCATAGCGATCGTCCAGTCGGCTCGTGAAGATCACGGGGCGGCCTACCACGCCTTCTGCGATAATCTGTGCACCAAACTCCGTCTCGATACGAGATCCTTCCAGCTTGACAACGGTTCCGGCATCGATCGCAAGACGAGCGTTTTGACGACCACGGTCACGTTCAGAAAGTGGAGTCAGTGTGCGTCCCAGATTCGTTCCTGTGTCGACAAAGGTGGTGGCTGACTTGTCCAGCTTGCCAACGAGAATATAGGGCCCGCCGCCGCCCGGAGCACTGCGGTATACTCGCCGACCCGAGTAGGCACCGGTGGCGGGAGGCAATGACTGAAGTTCAATTGAACCGGCAACTCCGGTTGTCAGCGCACCGGTAGCGACGGATGTCGGACCTTCAAATCCATTTTCATCCGTCATCGCGATTCTGTAATTGTATGTTCCGGCAGCGAGCGTACCACCCGTCCGAGCGGTAAGCGTCACCAGGTTGATGGCCGGTGGAGTCTGGTCGCGGACAGAACCACCCGGTGTTCCCTGAATTTCGAGGTTCTGTGCAATCACATGAACAATGTCGGTGTCGTCGAACCTTCCGGAAACCGTCAGTTTCTGAGTGAGATTTCCCGCAGGAGTGATCACTCGGATAAACACTCCATTGGTTGAGTTATTGACCAGTTTGTTTCCGTAGAAGTCCGGACCGACTCGGTTGTAATCACTTGTAAATGCAGGAGCCCCGTTCTGAAAACGAGGCGCGTGGAACGTCATTTCCTCAAAGCTGTCCGGGTTCGCGGAAATCGCCGAATCACTGGAACGAGTGATCGTATTATGAACGATCGTCGGCTGTGCGCCGTCAATGAAGATGGGGTTAATCGTTTGCAGAACCGAGTCAACGATGACATTGCCTCCACCCCATCGAATATCGGAGTGAGCAACATAATTCAGAAAGATGCCTTCGCTCTGGTAATTGAACCTCGCCTGAGCCCGATCCACGCTGTCACGGAATGCAATGCCGCCCCAGTCGCCAGGCTGAGCGGACGTTGGAGTCGGAGACGTATCGGTGCCGATCGTCTCATCGGTCCATGAAGTGAATGTCACCTGCTGCAGAGGCGTTCCAAGAATCTGAAGCGCACCGCCACTCTTGTCGACGCTCGTCGAAGAACTTCCAACTCCAATTAATGCCCGACGCAGCTTGAAGACGGCACCGGCGTCAACCATCAGCGTGACGCCCTGCGGAATCTCCAGAGTACTGCCGTCAGGAAGTGGCTGATTGTTGGAGTTGAACCCGATCTGGTACGGGATGTTGTCAGCGGTTGTCGAGAGAATTCCATCGGCCCCACCGTTACCAACCACTCGGATCACCTGGCCTGGAACGGCAACAGCAACTGCGTCCTTAATATGCTGGAACGGTGCCACGGCACTTCCGGTACCACCAGCCGCAGCTGTCTTGCTGACAAACAGAGTACTGGCTGGCGCGACAGCGCGAAACCAGAAATTATAGACACCACCTGCGTTGCCGTCGGCATCACCATCAAAACGCACGCCTGTAGTATCGACAATCGTGGCTGTCTCACTCGCGCGATAATCCAGTCGGAGCTGATAGGCGCCCTGAGACGTACCTCCGATTCCCGTGCCGGGTATGGTGGGATCATACACGTCATTACCGACAGACGAGACTCCAATGAAGTAAGTGCCTGCAGTCAGGTCGAGCTGCAGGAAGGAATCCTCACTGAAGTAGTCGTCATTCTGGGCGATCAGTTCCCGAGTGCCATCAGCATTCTCTCGGAACAATCGAATTACAGAATCCAGCCGACTGGCATTGGGAAGGCGTTCTGCAAAAACTTCGGCAGTCAGCTGCCCGCTTTCCCCCGCACCAACTACGAAGCGGTACATGTCAATGTCAATGCTGTCCGGCCGAAACAGATGCTGACCATGGACGATATCTGCATTTCCCGGGTACTGCTGTTCCGAAGGCACCGGACTGGCTGCCGGATTCGAACCCTGAATTGTCTGGCTGGGAAGTTCATAGGTATGGCCGAGACCAAGCAAATGACCAATCTCATGCAATGCAACTTCAAACCACGATGCGCCAGCTTCATCATTCCAGGTCTCGGCCTGGTCCATAATGGCCATTCCACCGCCCGCCAGACCTGCGACTCCCCCGGGACCGGTCGGAATCGTGGGATCCAGCGCCCGCATGTCACCAGTAACGATGGTCAGCCCGGAAGAATCGGTTTCGCGAAAATCAATACCCAGCAGATTGCTGTAAAATTCAAAGACTTCCCTTGCACGCTCTTTCTGAGCTGTCGTGATGACGTTGTTAAGAATGTTGCCAAGCGGATCAGTGCCGTAGACATCCCGGAAGTTGTAATCAATCTGAGATGTGCCGGGCGTGGTGTCCGCGCCCCCATTGAGGTGTGACTCAATCTCAATCTGCCGGTTTCCAGGGTCAGTATTCGCGCCGGGAAACGTGAATGCATAAGTTTGCGGATTGATGGCATTTGTCAGCAGATGACTGCGGTTGCCCGCCAGGCTGATTGTTCCGACAGACGTATTTGCGCCACCATAACTGTCTCCGGGATCCGCATTAATTGTCTGCAACAGAGGAGCAGCGGGTGGTGCTTCCGCGTTGCCGATGCGCAATCGGTACGTGCCCGCACCGCTCAGGTTTTCGATGTTGCTGGCAAACGTCAGAGTGACCGTGTTGTTTGCTGAATTATATACGGCAGTCTGAGGTGTGTGCACCGAATCGTCAGCGTTTGATACCGTGTCATTCGTAAAGATCAGCTGATAGAAACCAGGATTCTCCGCAGATGCCTGGTTCAAATCGTCTTCATTAAAATACACAACAATTCTATTTCTTGCCGTGTCCGAAATCGTCCCGTTGGGATTCGTCGTCACCGGCTGAGGCACGACACCCACAACCTGGGCACCCAAATCAAGCCGGAAGGAAAACTCATCATCATTTCCGTCGTTGAACGCAGTCCCCCCGCTGGATGTCAGCCGGTCGGCACCTGTTCCTTTGACCGTAATCCGATAATGATCGTTCGGAAGATTCTCGGCGAATCGCAGAACAACCTCATTGACGGAATTTCCGATCCCCACATAACCAACAGAAACCGGCACTTTACTTGTTGTGAACTCGCCGTCATGGCCAGCTCGTTCAACGAGGATGGATTTGGTTGAAATGCTGCCGACGTCAATCGCTTCACCCAAACTGAACTGCAGCGTCAGTTCCTGAGGAGCCACGTTGCGAGTTTCGCCGTCAACAAGAAACGCACCAATGTTCGGGCGAACTGCCACTAACGTTGTAAGAAGAGATCGAATTTCCAGATTCTCAGCCGATTTCGCTGCCCGCGTTCGAAGCATGCGACGCTTCACATATCGCGTCTGGTGTTGAAGGCGGTTACGTACAGAAGAAAGCCAAGAGGAAATCAGCATTTCTGCGTCCCTGGAGAGAAAACTCTGGATGATCAAAAACCGCAACAAATCGCGGATCGCCGTTCCGGCGACCGAAACTCAGCAGCAGCTTATGTGAAAAAAGATATAATGAAAATATCCGTCAACTCGTCCGCCCATCACTCCCGGGTCCCAATGCCTTAGGGCGTTCGTTTGTCAGCCCTAAATCTATGTGACCGGTATGTAAAGTGACCTGAACAGGGATTGTCAGGTCCCCAAATACCTCTGCGTCCAGGAAAAAACGGGAAAAATGGAGATTTTATCGTATGTAGTTATGCAGCAATGTTCAGTTAGTGAGGCAAACAGGGCAGTTCAGGGGTGCTGTACAAATGACGGGAATAGGTGTGTCGGTCGAATCGCCTGTATCACGTCGGCTTTGTAACCGCAATTTGCGTAAAATTCTAATTCGCCACAGGTTTTCTGCTTTTACTTTGGGGGATTTTGCGAATCTGTTTGAAATGAGTAGCTTGCGTTAATCAGGGGCTTGTGCTGCTGAGGACCTGTGGCTCGCAGGCCTGGAAGGCCATGACCGCCATCGCCGTTCCCGCATGGCTTATGAAATGATGATTGTCTTTGTGAAGCGACCGTGTGAACCAGCGGCCGCTTTCTCGCTGATTTTTTCTAAGCCAGTCGAGGCCTCGCTGAATCTCCGGGGCTGTCGGTTGCACACCGCTTCGACGCAGCACATAGATGACGAATCCCGTTCCATATCCGTCACTGGACTCAAGGTCCTGTTGCAGTTCGTCGCCCCGTTTCCAGTCACCCAGAGTCGCCAGTCCCCAGCCCCCATCTTTTTTTTGCAGAGCCAGCAGTTTTTTGACGGTTGCGTCCTGTTCATCCTGCGTCAGCAGGTTTGGAATGTAGCTGGCGGCCCAGACCTGCATCGCTTCGTGATGCAGAGTGGGGGCCGGGTTTTGTTTCAGATATCGGCGGATCCCGTCCAGTCCTTTTTGAGCGGCGTCGGTTGATGCATAGTTCTCGGGCGCACATCCGACGGCGATTGCGGCCAGTGTGACTCCATAATGGTCATCAGATTCCATGGGGGGCCAGTCACATTTCAGCCAGCTCCAGCCTCCGTCTTCCTTTTGCAGCGTCCACATACGATCGAGCGCAGTCCGAGTCACCGGGTGCAGCTTTTTCGTTGTGGAAGCATCGTTGAAAGCCAGAGCTGCGGCAGCAGCGACAACTTCCGCATCCCATCTTGGGCCACTTTCAGGCCAGCGAGTGGTAACCAGTTCTTCGGCAGCGGATCGAACCTGGTGATGTGCAGTGACGTCAGCAGAAAGTCCGGGTCGAGCATAGAGGTAAGCAAAGTTCGTATGGCAGGTGAAGCATTTCCGATCCTTTTGCCATGTTAACGCGGCGGAATCCAGAAACCTGGCTGCATTGCTGAGCGAAAATTCTTTGGCGACAGGTTCGTCCGATCGATTGGGGGGCGGAGCAACCACGTTGTCAAGAGTGACATTATCGTCAGATCGAGCGACAACCCCTGACAAAACAGCCAAAAGCACAAAGGCGGAAATTTGACTCACGAAGGAAGGCATCAGTGCAGTACCTTTCGGAATTGGCAGGGGGGCAATGGAAATCGCAGGCGGGGAGCTTCTGCGAAAACTAAAGTGAATCGTCCGTAAACCTGACACGTCTGATCATCGCTGGGCGATAATATAGAATGCTGGCAACCAGAACTCCACGCACTTCGGGGATCTGTATTCCCTCGCTGATGCCAGCACACCGATCTCGCACTGCTGCTCATGAGCTTATGGTCCTTCGCTCAGAAATTCACCTGAGTCCGCATGTTCGCGCAGCAGGCCGGCGGAAGATTCAAAGAAACGTCGTCTGCGAATAGGGGCATCGGCTGCCTGGATTGACTGTTCTTCCAGGTCGCTGAGGTTTGCCTGGCACATCCGACAGCCGATCGTATGCAGGTGGAACTGGATGTATTCAGCGACTTCGTCAGTCAGAGCTCCCAGTACCCATGCACCCAGTTCGGTGCGAGTCGGGCAGCTAAGTTTTCCACGCTGCCAGATTTCGCCAACACTATTCCCGCCCTGGTCGCGGTAACGTATCACATTTGAAACTTTTGTACGCAGGGAGTCATTCTGACGCAACTCAGCTTCAAAAGCCGCCATTCGTTCGACGGACAGCTGTTCGTCAAGCCATGCCAGGATTTCTCGATCGGTCCAGCTGCTCATGTTTTTATCTTTTTCCTGATTCTCAATCAGGAAACCTCAGGGAAAGGTAAAATCGGGCGGCTTGTGGGATCCTGCCTTCCAGGTTAGATTCGGTCGGCTGGTTAGTCTGGCCGTTGAGTGACATCGGTCCCCTTCTCAGCTTTGTCGTCACCCTGTATTCCGAGTTTCGTCGGTGATCCAGTATCGCCCGTTCCACAATACAGATCCTCCGCGGTTGCTGCAATTGTGGCACTCCTGCGCGCTGGGGCCGGTGGCTGCAGAGGGCTTCTCGTGCGATATCCTGGAACTTTTTACGTTTTCGCAGCCATTTTTTGACCCGCAGGGAGTGATCCTGGCCCTTGATGACGATCGAGTGGTGGGATTTGTTCATGCCGCATTCGCCGCGACAGCAGATCAGTCGCAGCTGGATTACCAGCAGGGTACGCTGGCCGCTCTCATGGTTTTGCCGGGATATCGTCGCCGGGGTATTGGTTCGGAACTGGTACGACATGCCGAGCAATATCTTCGGGAGAAGGGTGCGACCAGCGTTGATGCCGGTGGCGGTATTGATCGGGGCGGATTTTATGTTGGGATCTATGGTGGGCTTCAGCCATCGGGATTCTCGGAATCTGCGGCTCCATGGGATCAGTTTTTTGAAAAGCTGGGTTATCAGTTTGGTAGTCGAACCATCATTATGCGGCGGGATTTGTTCCGCACTCGCGATCCTGTGAGTGCTCGTCTGATTCGGAATCGACGCCATCTGAATATGATCATTTCGGATCGCCCTTCCGGGCAGCCATGGTGGTGGTTCGTGCGTTTCGGACATTTGGATTCACTGCGATTCGAGTTGCAGGAGAAGTCTGACAAAACGGTGGTGGCATCCGGTCAGATCATCGGAATGGATGTCTTTATTCCCAAATGGGGTGTTCGTTCGGTTGGAATCCGAGGCGTATTTGTTCCCCAGAATCAGCGCCGACATGGATATGCGATGGCTTTGATTCTGGAGATTTGTCGTCGGCTGCGGGATGAAACAGTGCAGCTGATTGAGGCTCACGTTGACCAGCAGAATACAGGGGCACTGGAACTGTTTGGGTCGGCGAAGTTTGAACAATGCGAACAGCTGGTGACGTTTCGCCGAAGTCTTTCCATGTGATTGCTGCTAAGCAGGTACTCAATGGCTTCAATCTGTGTCTTCTGTGGCTCGAAACCGGGTGTCAGTCCGGAGCACGTCAATGCGGCCGAAATGCTGGGCCGGTTCCTTGCTGTCGAAGGTCATACGCTGATCTACGGAGGAGGTTCTACCGGAATTATGGGAGCTCTGGCAGACAGCGTTCTGAAACATCAGGGGCGAGTGATCGGTGTGATTACCACCCAGCTGGCAAAACCTGAGCTAATGCATTTCGGTGTTGCCGATATGCGGATCACAGCAAATATGCATGAACGCAAAGCGCTGATGCACTCGCTGGCCGATGTTTACGTGGCTCTTCCCGGCGGCTTTGGGACCCTCGAAGAGTTTTTCGAAGCTCTGACATGGGCTCAGCTGGAATTGCATGCTCGCCCTGTCGCAATTCTCAACGTTGATCGGCTCTATGATGGGTTGCTGCAGACATTAAACCTGATGGCCGAGCAGCAGTTTCTTTCAGCACGATGTGTCGAACTGCTGAAGGTCATGCATGATGTGGACGGTCTGCTGGAATGGATTGCTGCGGAAACAGCCGGGGTTCCCGGGACGCTGCAGCCAGTCAGCGAGTCAACTGCCGAATGATCGATCTCGAAAGACTGAGATACGGGCGTTTTGTGATACTACAGCACGATTTTCCGTTCCTGCACTGGGATTTCCTGCTGGAACAGCAGCCTGCAGCTGTGACGTGGAGACTGCTGGCATGTCCCGCACTGAATTTGGCAATTCCCGCACAACGCATCGCCGATCATCGGCTGTGGTATCTTGACTATGAAGGCCCTGTTGATGGCAACAGAGGCATCGTAACCAGAGTCCAGAACGGCCATTTTCGAGTCCTGTTGCAGAGCCCGTCGATGCTCGAGATTCAACTGTTGGAAACAGACTTTGCATCAACTGCACGGCTTCAGATCATGAGCCACGAATTCCAGGTTGCTGAACCGCAAACTGTGGAAAAAGGAGGAATCGTGGCTTCCGCAGATCCTGCTCCGGCAGAAGCTTCTGCCGACTGCGTCTGGACATTCAAATCCTGACCCACCACGCATCTCCGCAAAAGCTTCCCGGCGTCCATTACTCCCATTCTTCCCATGACTCTCATTCACTGTCCAGCGCCTTCCCGCGCTGCCATCACCGTCTACCGCTTCCCATGTGCGTGCGACTGAACCTGCAGCACCGGCTGAGCGCGTTCACCGCTGCAGATCACGACCAGCAAGTTGCTGATCAGCCGTTCGCGTTCTTCATGAGTCATATGCAGTTCCGCTTTTTCGAGCCGATCCACCGCATCACGGACAATCTCGACTGCACCTTCGACGATCGTTTTTCGAGCGTCAATCAGGGCCATGGCCTGCTGTCGCATGAGCATCGACTGGGCGATTTCAGGTGCGTAAGTCAGGTCGTTCAGTCGCACTCCGAGGACTTTAATTCCTGAGGCGTTGACGGCTTCCTGAAGTTCGGAAATAAACGACTGAGTGACTTCATCGTTTTCGACTTTCAAACACGGGCTGCTGTGATCCGCCGATTCGTAGGGGAACTGCGAACTGCACCTTTTAATGACGGCACCGGCCTGGTCTTCAATAAACGTTTTGTAGTTTTCCACATCCAGAGCCGCCTTGTACGAATCTTCAACTCGATAGACGACGACCGCACTGATCTGAATGGGATTTCCGTTTCGTTCCAGAACTGTGGTCGTTGCAATGTCGAGTGTCATGTCACGCGTCGGAATTCGATGCAGCGTCCGCCCCACTGGATGTATCCAGCAAATGCCCTGATTTCGCAGAACTCGCACAAACTTGCCGAATCGCAGGACCACTATCTCCTCACGAGGATTGATGACAAAGAACCCAAAAAGCAGGATTGGTGGAAAGAAAATTGTCACGATGACCACGAGTATCATTTCCAGATTTCCCTGGTCCTGTCGCAGTTCATTTTCCACAGCAGTTTTCATAATTCGCTTTCGTCAGTGGTGTTGCACGATTGTTGCAGAGGGACTGAAATTCAGTGGACCTGATCAGTCGACCTGTCTGAAATCCGGTAAACCCGAACAGTGAACCCGCTCGATATCGTCTGTGTCGTGTTCACCATAAGTCGGGCTGGTCAGCCTGAAATTCGCGGAGCCGATTCTGTTTGAATCATTCCGCCGGATAAGAACGTGAGTCGTGTGTCATCGGATCAGCGAGAGTTTGCAGATTTATGGAAAATGCGTGGTTCTATGCGGGCGGAGCCGCTTTTCTGGGACTGATTGTTTCCAGCTGGCAGCAGTTGCAGTCCGTTTTTCTGCAGCTGAGCAGCCGCATGATTGTCAGTATATCGGTCAACGGATTTCAGTCGGAAGCGATCCAGCTTCTGATGCGGGAAAATTTTCGAGCATCCCGCTTTGGTCCCCGCCAGTATATCGGCTGGTTGCTTTATGTTCAGTCCCGTCAGCGAACTCAACTGGTGGCGATGGAGTCTATCGGATCGGCTGGCCGGATTTTCTGGAGAGGATTGCGTCCTGTCTGGGTTGTTCGCGAACATCAGTCCGATGCCAACATCGAAGAAGGAGTGACTTCGCGAGACTGGAACGCGAATGGTTTGCGACTGCTGTTTCTGCGGGGCACGTTTGAGCCGGACGAACTGATTTATGAAGCGGCCGAGTATTTCAATCAGCGAATGGTCAGTTTTACTGATGAGGATATTCCGGGACAGCGCCGGCATTATGTTCGCCACATTTATGGTACGGCGGGGCAATCCGCAGCTCAGTGGAAGAATCGCCGCAGCGGTGACAGCTCACCGGCTTCCGCGTACGACACGCGTGCCTGTCGTCAGCATCGTCCGGTGGGCTGGGACGAAAAGGAGCTTGGCTATGCGATGGACGTTCATGAGCGAGCTGTGGACCAGCTGGCATTGTCGACGGATGCTCTGAGAATGGTGCAGGAGTCGCAGTTCTGGAAATCCAGTGAAGACTGGTATCGCAGACGTCAGATTCCCTGGCGTCGTGGCTGGCTGCTGTATGGTCCGCCGGGGACCGGCAAGACGGCGCTGATTCGAGCCATTTCTCAGGATCTGGATTTGCCTGTTTTCGTTTATGATCTGGCGGGGCTGACCAACGAAGAGCTGCAGACAGCCTGGTCGCAGATGTTGTCTCAGGTTCCATGTATGGCGGTCATCGAAGACATTGATGCGGTCTTTCGCGGGAGGGAAAATGTCACCGGTCGCGAACAGCATCTGACCTTCGACTGCCTGCTGAACTGTCTGGATGGCATTGACCGATGTGACGGGCTGATGACCGTGATTACAACGAATCGACTGGAGAGTATCGATGCGGCTCTGGGTGTACCCGATGAAATGGGTCACAGTTCGCGGCCTGGTCGAATTGACAGAACGTTGTACCTTGGTCCACTGTGCGAGGAGGCTCGCCGCCGTCTGGCAGCTCGGATTCTGCCGGATGCACCAGATCGAGTGAACGCATTGGTCGGACAGGGGGATGGCGATACCGCTGCTCAGTTTCAGGAGCGATGCTCGCGCGTTGCTCTGGAGATGTTGTGGACCCTTCACTCAGAGCCGTCCGAAATGGTCTGCACCTGAACGGGAAGCTCAATTCTCTGGTTTTTTCAACAAATTCGGACGAATTTCTGATTGGGGTTACGAATCGATGACGGAAAATCACAGATTCTGCGGGCCGAGGAGAGATTGTCAGAAATCCGTCCGGATTCCACAGCCCTGATAAACTTGTTTCCGGCGGGAAACCGATTATATTGTGTCCGGCGAATCGCTGAATGGCGGTTTTCGCGACGGAGAGATGGCAGAGTGGCCGAATGCGCATCATTGCTAATGATGTGACTCCGGAAACGGGGTCCGAGGGTTCGAATCCCTCTCTCTCCGCATCAAAAACATGAAAAGACCCGAAGCAGCTTCTGCTTTCGGGTCTTTTTTGTTTCACAGCCGCACCGGTGCATGCTCATTCCCGGCATGCTCATTCCCGGCATGCTCATAGCCGGCATGCTCATAGCCGGCATGCTCATAGCCGGCATGCTCATAGCCGGCATGCTCATTCCCGTTTTCCTGTCGCGGCCGGGCTCAGCCAGAACGCCGCAGTCACAAAAGCGATCAGCGTCGCCACACCGGCAAACATCAGGCTATATGCGTGAGATGTGAGGGGCTTTGCTGCTCGAAGAAACGTGCCGACAAGCGGGGCCGCGATAAACGTGCCAAAATCGAACATGGCCAGAATCAGGGATGTGGCGACCCCCAGATACTGTCGGGGAAAGACAGATGTTCCCGCCGACATGATTGACGGAAATAAGAGAGCATGAGCGATGCCGGCGATGGCGGCCGGTGCGATTAAGTCGGTTGACCGCGTCACCGGCAAATAGCAAAGATAGCTGATCGTCAGCAGAATCAATCCCACGATGATCCACGGCCGATTGCCAAACCGTTCAAACAGGGAACGAGATGCAAGTCGGGCCAGAAAACCGGTGACCGCATAAACCGAAAAAAACAGGCCCACTCCGCCGAGGTTTTTTTCTGCGGCAAACGGCCTCAGGAACGTCACCGGAATTGCAAAGCCAGCGCCCATTGCCGCTGCGGAAACCGAAATCATCATCGGGTGGTATTGTGAAATCACTCGCAGCAGCGATGTGCGTGTGTGATGCGCAGGTTTCGTTGCCTTTCGGGTGATAAACCATGCGGCGCCAACGGAGAGGATTGCCATGACAGAGGCGATCCAGAACATTCGGGCGACCATCTGATGCTGCTCCGCGTTGCCGCTTCCCAGCCAGTCACTCAGGGATGGCCCCAGCATCAGGCCGAGGAATCCGGAAGTACCGAGTGCACCGATCACTTCCGCCATTCGCTGCGGCCGTACCCTCAGCGAAACAAACGTAATCGATGAGCCAAATACTCCGGCAAGGCTGGCCTGCATTACCGCCCGAACAATGAATACCGCAGGGCCATACGCTGTTGTCAGCCACAAATGCAGCAACAGACTGATGGAGTACACAACAAGCGACCAGAACCAGATACGTCCGGCACCATAGCGATCAATGGCGTCACCCTGAGCAAGCCGGATGACAATACTTCCAATCATGCCGCAGCCAACAATCCAGCCCAGCTGCTGCTCGTCACCGCCAATTGACTGTACAAAATCGGCGTAACGAACGAGCATTCCGTTGGCGACTGTGGTGAGTCCGTTGGAAAGATAAGCCAGCCAGAAAACCGTATCATAACCTGCAATCTCTGACGGCTTTCCGTTGTCAGGAGTCAGGCGGTTCTCCTCGCTTAATCCGCTGTCGGCGCTTAATCCGCTCCGGGGGACATCGTTGCCTGCCGCTGCCGCGGCGGGAGTATTTGATGCAATGGCAAAGCTCGCGGCAGGATCAGATTGACTGGCAGACAACGGAGTCGCTCATAAAAAAGGGCGGGCGAGTTCAATCCTGCCGCAGTGCTGATTCAGAAAACAAAAGCCTGTACGTCAGTGTTTGACGGGATTACCTGTGCTCACGTTCCGGAGAGTGGTCTGAAAGAACAACAATCAGAAATGTTGCCAGCGGGCCGAGAAGCAGAGAAAACAGCCACCAGATCAGGCCGCTTCGACCTTTGCTCTGCGCCAGCCCCGCATTAATCAGGGACAACGTGCCCCAGCCGACAGCAAACTCCGGTGAACTATTTAACAGTGTCACGGTTGTTCTTCCCGATCCCAGGCGGCAGGCAGATGGGCCGATTCATCACCGTACGTTTGAGATACGACAAATCCGCTGGCCTGAGACATATAAAAAATGCGTCCATTGGAAACCACGGCACCCAGACATTCCCGCGAATCAATGGCCGGTCCGGTTGACACCAGTTTGCTGTCAGCCGACAAGTCAATCATATCCATATTTGCTCCCAGAATATAAGGTTCTGAAAGCGTAAATCGGCAGCAGGCATAGTTATGTCCAACTCCGCCAACCACCTTCCCCGTTTCGCTGTCAAACACGTTGCCACGTCCGCGAAGAGCGTTTGAAAAGATAAAACGTTCTCCCACACTGACAACATTCAGAGCCGAAGTAATCGGCTCGGACTGCCAGATCAGCTGTCCGTCATTTGCATTCAGACACCAGACAAATCGGTCTTTGGAGGACTCTTTCGCCTGGTTATAACCACCGATGTACAGACGGCCATTTCTTGCAGAAAGCGTACACTTGGCGGTCACATAGAAGCTGGTGGTTTTCCAGATGACATCTCCGGTCTGCGGATCCAGGCATGCCGTCAGTCCATTGTTTTCCGGCGGAAGTCCCCGACGAGCACGCTGGCTTGAGGAATAGCCAAAAAAGGTTGAGTAAAACAATTTGCCGTCCATGACACAAATGCCACAGTCGTTGCCCCCTCGACCAAATTCTGAAAAGTCCTTCTCCCAGACCACCTTGCCCGTATTCAAATCCCACGCCCACAACAGCGGACGATTGTCACGAGGATAATACGGGTTGTCATTGGAATAAATCCAGCTCATAACTTCCCGACCGTCCGAGGTTTCCTGAGGAGTTCCCTTAAACGTGAAGGGTTTCTCAGTGCCCTGAGGCGCATAAGAACCCGAACCCGACGCATAGATGGCGATATTTCCATGGACGACGGGTGGAAACTGACGGCTCCAGCTCGGGGAACCAGTGAACGGCGCTTCCCAGAGAAGTTTGCCGGTGGCGGCATCCAGACATCGCATCTTCGACTGTTTGATGCCGGCCTGCGGGATCAGAAGTTTTTCGTTCACATATAATGGTGAAGTGAACGAAAGATAGACATCAGGCCAGTACCTGCGCCAGAGCAGACGGCCGGTATCCTGTTCGACGGCAATGATCTGACCTTCAGCAGTATGAGAATACATGCGTCCTCCGCCGCAGACCGGCAGGTGCTTGACTGTTCCTTCCAGTCGTCGAGCCCAGCGCATGCGAAGAGGCGGTTTCAGACCCTGTTCGTTCGCATTGGTGCCGGCAAAGTTTCCGTAGTTGGTGTACCAGTCATACTGTGGATCCGCATATTTGCCGGTCAAATCGCTTCGGATTTTGGAGATGTTCAGATCTTCAGTCGGCAAAGAGGCGGAACCAGTTGCCGAATAAATATAAAGATGTCCGTCTTCCGATGGGACGAAGAGCTGCTGATCGGCGATTGCAACCGCGGCAGAAATCGGCGACTCAAATGCCGTCTGCAGAACAGTCGTCTCCCCTCCGGCAAGCGGAACAACATAAACGTTGCCGTCGAGTCCTCCATAGACTGCATGGTCTTTGGTCAGGACAGGAGGACTGATCGACGGAGCGTCACAAAGAACCTGAGGCTCTTCTTTACCTGCAGAATGTCGACAGAGTCCCATGCCCTGTTCCGGGCGGACTCGATAAATGTCGGTCCCCCGAATGCTGACCGCTGAGAAGCTCAATAGTCCTGGCAAATGAATGGCGGTTTGAGTTCCCGGAACGAAATCCGTCTGCAGATTCTCACCGTCCAGCCAGAGTTTTTCCACTCGACCCGCGTTGTCGCGGCGATGCCACTGCACATACACATTCCCAGCTGCGTCGGCACTCTGACCAAATGTCGCTGGAAATTCCTTTCCATCGTAGGCCGGAATCTCACCCGCTACCTTCAGTTTTGCTGCATTCCCAGCATCTTCAAGAAAGATGGTGCGACCACCGGCGGGCACGACAATTGTTTTTCCAATCACACACAAGTCGCGTGAACACACAAAGTGATCGCGCCATGTGACTCGGTCCCCTCGCGCTTTCAGCCAGTCTTCGCCGCTCCAGCGGTTGCCATGAAAGCCGACAACTTCCTTTACGAAGTCCCAGGTCCATGCCACTGTTCCGTCGGGCTGAACCGAATACACCTGAGCTCCCAGAGTCGCGAAATAAACCCGATCTTCACTGACAGCCGGACTGCAAAAGATGGCTTCATGACAGTCCAGCTCACGCACGACCTCCCCTGTTTCCCGGTTCAGAACATAGTACCATCCGGCCATCGTTCCGAAATGAAGATAAGGACCGACAATGGCCGGAGCCGAAACGTTATTACAGTTGGCAGGGCCTCCCCGAGACGTGAACTTCCAGCGAACCTGGTAAGTTTGTGTGTCGATCGCGAAGACAGTACCGGATCCATCAGCGACATAAACCGTATTACTGGCAACCACGGGCGATGAGTACACTCCGTCGCTTAACGGAACTGCGGCGGCAAGTTTCAGAGTATCCGGAACCACGGCATCTGGCGCGTTGCCGGATCTCAGTGCGTCACCCTGCGTTTGCGGCCATGAATCCGCCGCAGACACGACGGATACGCTCAGTAACAGTCCCGGGATAATATTCAGGGTCCGCCAGAAACCGGTAACGCCAGAACTCATCTCCAACACTCCCATTTGAGCTGACAATTCGCCACAACGGACGGTTTTGTACCAACTGCATCCTCGGTCTGCACCCGTACGGCATGTCAGCCGATCAATTCATGCACGACATTGCCTTCGACATCGGTCAGCCGAAAGTCCCGACCGGCATGGCGATAGGTGAGCCGTTCATGGTCGAGTCCCAGGAGATGCAGCATTGTGGCATGCAGGTCGTGGATATGAACCTTATTTTCGGCAGCAAAGTAGCCATAGTCGTCGGTGCTTCCGTATCGCAGACCACCTTTGGCTCCTCCACCGGCCAGCCACATTGTGAATCCTTCCGGATTGTGGTCCCGTCCATCGTTTCCTTCGGCCGTTGGAGTGCGACCAAACTCTGAACCCCACCAGATCAAAGTATCTTCCAGCATTCCTCTGGCTTTCAGGTCCTTCAGCAGACCGGCGATCGGAAGATCGACTTCCTTCGCATTTTTCTCATGGCCGGCTTTCAGATCGGAGTGCTGGTCCCACTGAACTTTGCTATCGTTGTGAGTTACCTGAATAAAACGCACACCGGCTTCGGCAAACCGTCTGGCCATCAGGCACATGCGGCCGAAGTTTGCGGTTTCCGGCTTGTCGAGGCCATACAGTTTCTGCATGGCTTCAGATTCCTGCGACAGATCCTCAACTTTCGGTATTTCAGACTGCATCCGAAATGCCAGTTCAAACGATCGGATTCGGGCGTCGAGAGATGCTTCCGGAGCGGAATGCTGCAGGTGTTCCGTGTTTCTTCGTTCCAGATGCTGCAGCTGAAGTTTTTGCAGCGCTGCAGGCAGTCGGGAATTGCTGATATATTTTACCTTTGCGCGGTCGGAGGGTACGCTGGCATCTCCCAGTGGAGTTCCCTGATGGACGGCCGGAAGAAACGCGGCACTCCAGTTATTGATGCCGCCAAACGCGAGCGTTGGGCAGATCGTGACAAAGGATGGCAGACTGCTGTTATCTGTACCCAGTCCGTAACTCACCCATGAGCCAATTCCGGGACGGACGAAATTGTCGCTTCCGGTATGCAGCTTCATCACGGCGCCCCCATGCGCCGGATTCGTGCCGTAGATCGAATTGATCATGCACATATCGTCAACGCAGTTTGCCATCTCCGGAAACAGCTCGCTGACCCACAATCCGCTCTCCCCGTACTGGCGGAATCGCCAGGGGGATTTGAGCAGATTGCCCGTGCTGTTGAACTGCACTTTTGGTTTGTCAAACGGTAATGGCTTCCCATGATCACGAATCAGCAGGGGCTTCGGGTCAAACGTATCGACCTGCGACGGCCCGCCACTCATAAACAGAAAGATGATCCGTTTGGCTCGAGCCACATGATGAGGCCCCGGAATGCCTGAACCTGCCACAGTTTCCGCTTCTTTATTCGCGGCCGCATTTCCCTCCGTCGCCAGACATCGTCCACCGCCCTGCTCGGCCAGCATGGATGCGAGTGCCAGCGATCCAAACCCAACAGATGCCCGACGCAGCAGGCCTCGACGTGACTGTGTGAATTCACGTGGCAGTGTGAATTCACGTGGCAGTGTGAATTCACGTGGCAGTGTGAATTCGCGCGGCAGTGTTCGTTCACATGGCAGTGGCAGGGACTCAGACATAACTCCACCAGACTCACTAAAAGGTCGTTGGAATGCGGGTGATGCGAACCACTACTGGATGTAAAGAAACTCGTTAGACGCCAGCATAACATGACACAGGACGCTCCATGACTTCTGTCGTCGAACGCCTGGGTCCGAGTCGGGCAAAGACTTTTCGATATCGGCGAGAAACATCGTGTCGGCAGTCAGTTCAGACTGGCCAGGTTCACGTCCAAAAGTCAGCCAGTACAGCTGCTGAAGTTTTTCCATATCACTGCCGCCATCCTTAAGAACTCGGTCAGCAAGTCCGTCAGCACACTGCATGACAAAATCACTGTTCATCATCAGCAATGCCTGAGGAGCCACCGTGGTGGTGGCGCGATCTCCCGTGGGTAGTGCGGGGTCCGGAAAATCCAGCAGCTGAAACATGTCATAGACATTGTTGCGAATGACGGGAAGATACATGGAGCGTCGCTGGCTGGAGTAGTCGGTCAGGTCAATTGAAGTATGGTCGAACAGGTATCCTCGATTTTTGACTTTCAGCAGTGATCCACCCATTGTTCTGTCAAGTTGTCCGGCAACCTGCAGCATGGAATCCCGAGTTTCTTCCGCATTCAGTCGTCTCACCAGTGTGCGGCCGAACAGACGATTCTCCGGATCCTTTTCAATCATCTCCGCAGTTTGGGCGGCACTCTGACGCCAGGTGGCGGAAGTGAGGATCAGTCGATGGAGTTTCTTCAGTGACCAGCCATCTTCAACAAATCGGCACGCCAGCCAGTTCAGCAGTTCAGGATGGGAGGGCTGTTCGCCCGTGATGCCAAAATTGTCAGTTGTCCTTACCAGTCCGCGTCCGAAATGCCATCGCCAGACGCGGTTAACAAAAACACGCGATGTCAGCGGATTTTTGGGGTGAGTCAGCCAGTCAGCCAGCTGCCTGCGACCGCTCTCGGTGGCCGGGAATACGGGTGCTTCTGAACCCTGAACAACAGGCGGTGTTCGGCGAGCGACAACATCGCCGAGCCTGAGCGGATTTCCTCGAATATGTACGGCCAGGTCTGTAATGGTATCTTCGGTCACGCCCATCGCGGATGGCACTTCCGGTGGATTTTTTTCGAGTTCGGCGAGCTCTTCCCGCAGTGTTTTCAGCTCAGCTTCCGCAGTGGTGGATTCAATCTGCTTCTTCTTTGAAGCGACCGCATTTTCGTAATCAGTGCGAACCTTCTGAAACTCGGGCGTTGGGAATTCATGTTCATGCCACTTCGCCACCTTGGTGTAGGTATCCATGGTGCGAGTGCTCTTGAAGATGCCGGCCAGCGCGTAATAGTCAGTCGTGTCAATCGGATCAAACTTGTGATCGTGACACCGGGCACAGCCAAAAGTCATTCCCAGGAATACTCGACCAAACGTATCCAGCTGCTCGTCCACGATGTCCATCTGCATCTTGGTCTGGTTGACTTCTGCCAGAACCTTGGGACCGATGGCGAGAAAGCCGGTTGCTGTTGCATAGTGTCGGCGTTCCGCTTCATTGGCGGAGGGCAGCAGGTCGCCAGCCAGCTGTTCCAGTATGAACCGGTCGATGGGTTTGTCACTGTTGACTGAGCTGACAACATAATCGCGATAACGCCACGCATTTCCATGAGCGATATTTTCGTCGAGGCCGTTCGAGTCTGCATAGCGCGCCACGTCCAGCCAGTGTCGGCCCCAGTGTTCTCCGTATGCCGCTGAATCCAGCAGTCGGTCAATCAGCCTCGGCCAGGCGTCGGCCGATGTGTCAGCAAGAAATTCCTGAACCTCCTGAGGAGTTGGAGGCAGCCCGGTCAGGTCATATGTCAGTCGGCGAATCAGAGTCCGTCGATCAGCCTCGGGCGCAGGCACGATGCCCGCCTGTTCCAGAGGAGACATAATGAAATGGTCCAGTTCATTTGCAGCGCGGTTCGCATTTTGGACTGCGGGCACCGGGGGTTTTTCGAATGCCTGAAATGCCCAGTGTTCGGGATCTCTTGTTCTTCCCGATCTGGCAACAGTTTCAGGAAACGGAACTCCCAGTTTAACCCACTGCACCAGTTCATCGATTTCCGAGTCGGACAGCTTGCTGTCCTGCGGCATTTTCAGATTTTCGTCTTCATGCCGAACAGCCTGAATAATGAGGCTCTCATCAGCATTTCCTGGAATAACAGCGGCCCCTGAATCGCCTCCCTTCAAAAGTGATTCCCTCGAATCCAGTCGCAACCCGGCCCATTGCTTTACTGGTCCGTGGCATTTCAGGCAGTGTTCTGCCAGCAGCGGGCGAATTCGATTTTCAAAAAATCGGACAGGTTCAGAAAGGTCATTCTGCCCTGCCCCGGAGTTTAACTGTTCCTGGGCGCCGATTTCTGAGAGCACGCTGAAAATGATGACAGGGAACACCAGAATGAGGAGAATTCGATTCAGCCGGGACATAGGATCGACTCAGGCGAAGAAACTGGATGGCGGGACTGCGAAGGGAAAATCTCTCTGCTGTTGATTTCAGCATAGGGGCTGGGGCGCTCTTTAACAACCTTTAACCAGAGACGACAACGGCGTAAAGATGCAGTCTGCAGAATTGCCTGCTTCTCTGGCTGATTTTTCGCTCGACAGTATTTCACCGCTTTCGTATGCTCATCAGGTGGACTTCATGTGAAAATGAGTTCATGAACGCACCAGGTCAGGCAGCATTCTTTTGGTGTTTCCGATTTCCAGGCTGCTACTGGTCGATTTGCCTTCTGTTCATTTGCACATCGGCCGACGTTGGGCTCATTGCCTGGTGATTTATCGCACACTGACATTGTACACTGACTCACATCCCCTTTGACTAACACCTGACAAACGAAGGCGAAAGGGGCATGGACTCCCTGCAGACAAGTGTTAGCCTTCTTGTACGAATCCGAGATTCCTCAAACGCAGCCGCATGGGGGGAATTTGTGGATCTTTATGGTCCCCTGCTCTATTCGTGTGCTCGCAGACACGGACTGCAGGACTCCGATGCTGCGGATTTGATTCAGGAGATCCTGCGAAATGTCTTCCGGTCGATTGGACGTCTGGAATACGATCGGTCGCGAGGTTCGTTTCGTGGCTGGTTATTGACGGTCGCTCGAAATGAAATTTTCCGGCAGAATCGTCGGAAGCGGCCGGACAAGGGAACGGGCGACAGCGAAGTGCAGGAATTGCTCAGTCAGCAGACGGCTCCGGCGAATGAGGATGAAGAAAGGGAGCATCAGCTTCGTCTGTTTCATCTGGCTTCGAACCGGGTTCGGCACCAGTTTCGTGATGGTACCTGGCAGGCATTTTGGAAAAATGTCGTGGAAGAACAAACAGCCGAACAGGTCGCCAGCTCGCTGGGCATCTCTGTGGGAGCGGTGTATGTGGCGCGATCTCGCGTGACCGCCCGGATTCGTGAAGAAATCGCACTCCTTGAGCAGCCGGATTAACTCGTGTCAGAATTCAGCGACGACATTCTCAGAGAAGTAATAGCGGGAACGGCTTCTGCAGAAATTCTGCAGTCCGTGGAGAAAGCACTCGAATTGTCATCCGAGCTTCGGCTGAGGTTCGAACGTCTGTCGGGACTAAACCAGATCCTTGAATCCGGGATCGACCTCCGTCAGCCACTTCCACACAACTCGGAGAAACTGCAGCAGGCCATTAACAGTCTGAAACGTGATCTCCCAGCAAGTCAGACTGCTGATGTCGTCGCGGGTATCGATAATGCTCTTCGAAAGCCTGACGAGAATGTCAGTGATGCCGGCAGGTCTGTCATCACTGAAGGGACGATGGTCGACCAGATTGAAGTTCGCCAGCTCCTTGGGAAGGGAGCAATGGGAGAAGTGTATGAGGGTTTTGACCATCAGCTGGACCGCAGAGTTTGTCTGAAAGTCGTGTCTTCCCGACTTGTCGGCAGCAGTTCTGCCACAGAGCGATTGCTGCGGGAAGCACAGGCGGCTGCCCAGCTTCAGCATGAGAATATTGTTTCCATTTACGGAATCGTTTACTTCGAGGGTTCGCCGATTCTGATCCAGCAGTTCGTGCCTGGAGAATCTCTGTCACAGCGGCTCAGTCGTGATTCGATTCTTCCACAGAGTGATTTACTGACTCTGGCTGTTCAGCTGGCGCGAGGACTTTCCGTGGCTCACAGACACGGCATTATTCATCGTGATCTTAAGCCTGACAACATATTGCTTGATCAGGACGCGGGAATCGCTCGCGTGGCGGATTTTGGGCTGGCTCGGCGCAGCGGCATGTCCGTGCTGACACAGACCGGCTTCATTGCCGGCACTCCTTCCTATATGTCTCCCGAACAAACGCGGGGCGACGAGCTTGACGGCAGAAGTGACCTCTTCAGCCTGGGAGTTGTTCTCTATACGGCGGCGACGGGAAACAATCCGTTCGCGGGCGACAACCCCGTGTTTGTTATGGAACGCATCAGAAGCTTCACGCCGACTCCGCTTCAGCCAATTCGAACGGACCTGCCACGATGGTTTTGTCAGGAAGTTGACCGACTGCTGAGTACCAATCGTGAGCATCGGACCTCGTCCGCTCAGGAGCTGCTCGGCGTGCTGGAGTCAGAACGACACCAGTCGATCTCTCGAAACAGCCTGTCTGGTCGAGACGGCCTTTCAGGTCGCGTGCCTGCAATCCGGTTATCAGGGATGATTGCCATACTGGCGTTGCTCGTGACTGTTGGCGGTGTGATCGTGTTGCAGAGATCAGGAAAAGGACTCGATGAGTCCGCCATCTCCGAGGCGGCGAACGTGGCATCCCCAATACCCGGTGAGATGGCCCCAATATCAGACGGCGCTCAGTCGTCGGCAGATGTGAATCAGTTGCAGCAAAGTGTGTTCAGGCTGACTCCTTCTGACAGGCTGTTTACTTCACTTGCAGAAGCCGTTTCTGCCGCGCAGGATGGTAATACGATTGTTGTGTCTGACAATGGTCCTTTTTATTGCGGGACCATCAACGTGGTTGCTCGTAATCTCACGATCCGGGCTGAGAAGGGTTATCGGCCTCAGTTTCGCCCGGACGCAACAACAAGAAGTACAGTGAACTTTTTGATCGGCCGGGATCTCAGTCTTTATGGTCTGGAAATTCTCTGGCCGGTTGAAGGAACCAGGACGTTCAGCACTGAGGAAATAGGCCGATCCGCTGTGATCTGTTTACTGGATGGCGAAAATACCGTATCGGGATGCAGAATCGAGAGTGGTGATCGTTCCGTTGCGATTGGAGTGGGCAACGCATCGCTGACGGTGAGGAACAGTCGCATTGATGCACGCGGTTCGTGTGTTGGATGGTTTCTCTTTAACACGAGTGTCGTGATGGAGAACTGCTGGCTTAACGGAACAAGCGGCATTAGTTTTTCGCCGGTGACAGGGCGACTTCAGACACCAGGTCATGCTTCGCTGGCGATGAACCGATGTTCGATTAATGCTCAGAAGTTGTTCAATGTATTTCTCATTGAACCTGCTGTGGAGCCCCTGGCGGTTCACGTTGAAAAGTCAGTATTCAACGTTGATGAAATGGTGAGCATTTCATTGATGAATCGAAATCCACCGAGACCTCAGGGAGGTGGTATTATGGAAAAGGTACTCCCAAAGCTCATTCAGTTCCGGGAATCTCATTGTATTCACCGCGACGGGGCTGCCTATGTGAGCGGACGCCGGTTCTCGCAGCCAGCTCGGGTTTTTCAGGGTGCTGTCAAAACGCGGTCCGACTGGCATTCATGCTGGGGACAGGAGGATTCCGTATCAATTGCGGCCGGTATTGTTCTGAACGATCCGAACGATGAATTTCCGGACGGATATTATGAATATCGGGATACAACCGGTCCGGTTCCTGATGAGTGTGGAGCGGATTTAAAAATTGTCGGTTCGCGGGACGCAGAACACCGGCAGGCCGAGTGAAATATGAGCTGCACAGCCTGCCGGGCATGTGATAAAAAATATTTTCAGAATCTCCTGAAAGGTCTGATCAATTCCGGGATACCTGGATTAGTGGAAACCGAAATGTCGGGATCCTTCAAATCAGGTCGAAAACATTGGTTGAATCTTCAGGGAGAACAAAAATGGCCGGAACAAGCTGGGCTCAACAGGCATCTGGTGTCGCCACCGCCGCACAAAAGCAGCTGGATCAGGCGGTTAAAGGGAGTTTTGCATGGACTCAGGCCATGATTGATGTCATCACCGCAAAAGCCGCCGACGGTGAAAAGACCGCACGAATTACGATGGAGGAAAAGGCATTCCTGTATTCGCTCTATCAGGCCATAGGCGCCGGAGGGATTGTCGGAGGCATGCCGGAAGCCAGCCTGCTGATCCGAACATATGTGCGAGTCATTCCAGTCCTTTGGGGTACTCCCAGTCCTGTGGATATCGGTTCAGAAATTTATGAAACATCACCCGGAGTTAACTCGGAGATGCAGCGACAGATCGCGATCGCCGACAGGCATTTCAGTGCTTCCCCGGATTCGAAGGAGTTTGAGCAGCGATCCGGGAAGATGATTGCGGAACAGGGCAACCGTCGTATGTTCTATGCCGACAACCGCTTCATCATGACCTCAAAATCGCAGCCTGTCGGCGGCGGATTTCTGACAACATTTCGAGTTGACAATACCTACGATTTCGAACCATTTCAGGGTGGTGCCAACTGGAAGAACGTATCGAAGTGGTCAAAATTCCCGTTTAAGGGCAATTATCTGATCATCTATGACGGGCTGTCTCAGTACCTCACTGTTCTGGGCCTTGCATGGGAATTCGACTACTATGCAGAATGGTCACGATTCTGGCAAAAGGGCGGCTTGAATCCGAAGCCAGCGAAGAAGTAACGCGGCACGGATGGAACTGACTCGCAAGCCGACGACGGGTGAACCGTATCGCTACGCTCAGCCAAAGTCGGCGGAGACCAAACTGACGGGCCTGCGGATCACGCCCCCACGTAGGCGAGTCTCTCCGAGACTCGCAAATCCCGACGTCTCGGAGAGACGCCGCTACGTGGCTGAGGTACGTCACCTGAAAGATACAGGAACACTGGAGTTCCCTCGTAGCTGAAGAAAAGGGAGGGCGAGGCTCCCGCCGAGCCGATCACGCTCCACCCAGCTGGACATTTACAGAGGTGAGATCATCGGTGAATGTTGTACCGTTGCTGTCCGAGGCCGCGACTCATCAATGAGCATATCGAGATCCTTAAAAGCGCCGGAAGGTATCCCGGCGCCAGGAATCTGAATCGGGCCGACTTTCTGGAAAGACAAGTTTATTGGTACTTACCCATAGATCCTGAGTGCCTCATCAGCATCCAGGAAATCGGTATGGCTGTCAAAAGAAACAAAACAGTCAGCATCTCTCCAATTTCGGACATCAGCTTCACCCCTGGTGTTATTTCCAAGGGGAGAAGAAATATGATACATTGCATTATCCAGACAGGCACAATAGCAAGGCAGGTCCACACGAAACGACGAATTGGGAATTTTCCCTTTTGTCGAGCCGTATTATCCGCGTCAACGATGCGATATGGGTTGCGATCATGGTCGTCATTTAGCATCACGTCGTACGCTCCGGCTCAGATAAGAATCAAAGGCGGCCAATCGGCGGCTCGTTCGGATCTTGTTCTCGCACAGAATCCTTTGGAAAGTCGATTTCGATATGGATCAATGAAACGGGCATGGCTCCAATACTTTCGTTGCCAAACTAAGGTGGATGAAGAACGGAACGGCAATTAAACAATAGTGAAAATCGATACTTCGCAATTCACACCGACAAGTCTTCATGAGGTTTCAAATGGTAGCTTGTTTAATCGCCCTGTTTTTGGCTTCTCCACTTCTGGCAATGCAGGATTTGGAAATCGGACCTTCGTGTATTTCAGATGTTTGGTTTGATGTCATCGAAAGAAAGTCTGGTAATGTGCGTGCGAGATTAACCACCGCGTATTATCCATTCCGGGCATATCGTTACAGTGACCTCAAAAAGATCGACGACATGTTGCGATGAAGACCCTGTATTCGGCCGCTCCGGCACGTTCCTTCAGACTGAGTGGATGATCTCCCAGGACGGCACGGAAGAACCTATACTGTTTGCCCGGTGGCAGCGAGTACTGAACGCCACCATTGACCTGCGGGATCAAGTCGTTTCACTCTTCCCGCCAGCAGTTCGATGGGGATGTGAATGAACCGATCGTGAAGAAAGCCGATCACGACTCCCGTTTTTCCGGCCATGGCTGCGTGAACCGCATGGCGTGCAAAGAGGTCGCAGAGCAGCCCGTCTTCCGAGTTCGCCGGCCGACTTCTGATCTGATAACTCGGATCAAAGTAGCGCATGACAATTGGAGCTCCGGCAGTCTGGAAAAACGTCTCAATTTTCTCTCGAAGGAACAGCCCGATATCCTTAAGTTTGATATTGCCTGATGCATCCCGAATTTTCTCATCGGCTTTCAGAAGATCCTGCCCTGCTCCTTCTGCAATGGCGATCAGGGCATGCGAACGGCGATCCATTCGGTCTTTCAGTGCATCGAGAAAATTCTCCAGACGCAGCGGCACTTCGGGGATGATGGCGAAGTTGACATCCTGACAGGCGATTGTTGCGCCTGCTGTGATGAAGCCAGCATGTCTTCCCATCAGTTTTACCAGTCCCACTCCGCGAGGCACGCTGCGAGCTTCGATGTGAGCGCATTCCAGAACTCGACAGGCTTCTTCCACTGCGGTCAGGTAACCAAATGTCCGGGAGACGAACCCAATGTCATTATCGATGGTTTTAGGAACTCCCACCACAGAAAGTGGATAACCCTGCCGCATCGCCTCGGCGTAAAGGGCATTCGCACCTCGCTGTGTACCATCACCTCCCACAGTAAACAGGATATTGATTTTCCGGTTCATTAAGTTGCGAACGGCCACTTCAATATCAACCGGACCCCGGGAGGAACCAAGTTCTGTTCCGCCTTTCTGATGGATGTCATCCACGAATGCCGGAGTCAGCGTCACGGGTTCCATGCCTTTTAGCGGATCCAGTCCACTGTATCCGCCGCGAAAGCCCGTGACTTCTTTGACAGCGTATCCGTAGTGCAGTTCCAGAAACAGTGACCGGATCACATTGTTCAGGCCGGGACACAAACCTCCGCATGTGACAATCGCCGCTCGCGTGTTCCCCGGATCAAAGAACAGCTGACTGCGGGGGCCAGCCAGTTCAAAATGAAGCCCCGAGTCACTTCCCACTTCAATGTGCTCGGGAATTCGAATGTCATCCCTGACTGTATTTTTCAGCGGAGAGACGAACTGCGGTGTACCAAGGTTCGGAACGTTCATATGATTGTCAGTGCAGGCGCCTGTGCGACACGCACCCGAAGCAGGAGCGTGAATGAATAGACCGGTGCAGATTTTAGGGCAGGTACGTGCGCGCAGCAATGCCGACACCAGGTGATGCCGTTTCACCGGTGAAATGCCCGCTTGTAATCAGATTCGCGGAGCGGCTGCCAGAACCTCCGCAGTGACACCGGAAGCATACAACTCGAAATTCCGATTGAACAGACCGGCCAGTTTCTTTGCCGTGGCGTCGTAAGCGGCTTTGTCGGCCCAGCTGTTCCGGGGACGCAGGATCTCTCCAGGAACACCAGGCACATCAGTCATGATATCGAAGCCAAATACCGGATCTTTTTCACGTTTTGCGGTGGCGATGGAGCCATTATGAATGGCGTCGATGATGGCTCGAGTGTTTTTCAGGCTGATCCGTTTTCCAACTCCATGAGCACCCCCACTCCAGCCTGTATTGACCATCCACAGTCGGGAATTGTGCTTTGTCATCTTTTCTGCAAGCAGTTCCGCATATTTGCTGGGATGCCATACCAGAAATGGGCCTCCGAAACATGGAGAGAATGTGGCCTGCGGTTCGTTCACTCCCATTTCGGTGCCCGCGACCTTCGCCGTATAGCCGCTGATAAAATGGTACATGGCATGCGCGGGTGAAAGCGAACTGACAGGAGGTAAAACCCCGAACGCATCACATGTCAGGAAAATGATGTCCGTTGGATGACCCGCCACACAGGGGATCTTTGCGTTCGCAATGAATTCAATCGGATAGGCACCCCGAGTATTCTGTGTGATGCTTGTATCCTTGAAGTCTACGTCGTGATGTTCTCCCAGAACGACATTCTCCAGCACGGCGCCGAAACGCAGGGCCTGAAAAATGTCGGGCTCACTTTCCGAAGTCAGATTAATCGCCTTCGCGTAACATCCGCCTTCGATATTGAAGATCCCCTCATCGCTCCAGCAGTGTTCGTCATCGCCGATCAAATGACGTTTGGGATCTGCAGATAGAGTGGTCTTGCCAGTACCGCTGAGACCGAAGAGCAGTGATGATGCCCCTGTTTCCTTATCAGCGGTCGCCGAGCAGTGCATTGAAAGCAGTCCGCGTTTGGGGCCGAGGTAATTGGCGACCGTAAACACGCCCTTCTTCATCTCACCGGCATATTCTGTACCCAGAATCACCAGCTCCTTCTCTTCAATACTCAGATCGACGCTGGTCGTCGAACCCATGCCAGTTGTCAAACGGTTTGCCGGAAACTCACCGGCATTATAAATCACGAAGTCCGGTTCACCAAAGCTCGTCAGTTCGTCCCTCGTTGGCCGAATGAGCATCGTGTGCATAAAGAGCGCATGGTAAGGGCGAGAACAAATGACGCGCACTTTGATGCGGTATTTGGGATCCCAGCCTGCAAAGCCGTCGAAACAATACAGGCGATCGCGAGTGTTCAGGTAGTCCAGTGCACGCTGACGATTGATGGCAAAAGTGTGTTCGTCACACGGGATATTCACCGGCCCCCACCATATGTCCTTTTCTGAATCGGGATGCCGTACAACTCGCTTGTCTTTGGGAGAACGTCCCGTTTTTTCTCCGGAGTAAGCCACCAGTGCACCGTTTTCAGCGATGCTTGCTTTCTTCTCATAACGGATTGCATGCTCGTACAGGACACTGGGAGCAAGATTGCGGAAAACTTCTGTAACGGTGATTCCCTGAAGAAGAGGACACTTCGGCTGAGTCATCAGACTACCTTGATGGAGGAAATAATTGCAGACATCTCAATGATGACAGCACCAGTTGAGCGATATTGATCCGCTCCTGCAGACGTCTCGAACAGCAAACCGTCTAAACAGCAAACCATATTCCGTGCGAGAGAAATATAGCGCGCTGGACTCCCGCAGCTTGCCTGTTATCGCCGTTGTCCAGCTTTCCCGGCCGTTCACTGAGACTGCGATTTCACCGGATGCACTTTTGTTCGTCGGATCGTGCGAATTGGTGGTCTGCTGTGTGCGGATTATCGCACAGTGCTGGCCCAATAGTGTTCGGCACTGCGATAGCGGGTGCCTTACTCTTCAGCAGATCTTATTTTTGCGATGTGCCGTTCCAGTTCTTCGAGCGACGCCCATCCCAACATAGAGAGGCAGATCATTTCGAACGTCCGCGTTCCGCACGCAAGCCGTGATTGCCCCCACGTAGGCGAGTCTCTCCGAGACTCGCGAATCCCGACGTCTCGGAGAGACGCCGCTAGTGCGCCTGTGAAGGCGTTTGAACAGCAGGGTGAAAGTCCCTGTCAGGGTGTCGTCACAACCCTGTAACCAAAAATGAGGACTGCGTTTCTGTGAAGA
>JALHMY010000107.1 GCA_022843805.1 Fuerstiella sp. | reverse complement strand
GGGAGGGCGAGGCTCCCGCCGAGCCGAGCATTTTACCGGGAGGGCGAGGCTCCCGCCGAGCCGAGCATTTTACCGGGAGGGCGAGGCTCCCGCCGAGCCGAGCATTTTACCGGGAGGGCGAGGCTCCCGCCGAGCCGAGCATTTTACCGGGAGGGCAAGGCTCCCGCCGAGCCAAGCATTTTACCGGGAGGGCGAGCCTCCCGCCGAGCCGAGCATTTTACCGGGAGGGCGAGGCTCCCGCCGAGCCGAGCATTCTCTCGGCTCAGCAGGAGCTTCGCCCTCCCGGCTGTTTCTCGGCTCAGCAGGAGCTTCGCCCTCCCGGCTGTCTCTCGGCTCAGCAGGAGCTTCGGCTTTGTTGATGGGGCCGGAGTTAACCAATACCTGTGACTTCTTCCGGAGAATTGGTATGCTCGGATCGTTTACCGTCCCTCACCACAGTCAGGCACGCGGCTGTGCTTCAAAAAATGCATCCGCAATCAATCGTCAGGATCTTCTCTATGCTGCCCGTATCACTTTACATACATCATCCCAGCAGCTCGGGTTGTCAGACTGATTCAACGTTACCTCTGCGTCTGCCTGTGAGGTGGAAGCTGATTCTTACGGTCGCCATTTGCGTTTGTACAGGTACATCCGGATGCGGCGATCCATCGGTTCCGGAACCAGTCGCTGAAATCGAGCAGCTGTCGACGTCGTCTGAACAGGATGGGATAACAGATCATGACGCTTCACCAAATGTTACAGAGATGACTGATTCGGCTGCTGCTGCCGCTGGTCACTCCACCGGCAGTGAGACAGACAGAGCACCAGCAGCCAGACAGGATACCTCAGAAGTCGCTTCGCCCGACCCTGTCTCAGCAAAAAGTCAACCGGATACGCAGTCAGAAAAGTCAATAGCAGCAGCGCAGTCCGTCGAAGGGGCCTCTCCTCCTTCCACCGTTGCGGTTCCTTCCATCACTGCGACGGTCCCTGTTGCTGAACCCTCCGCCGAACAGATCGCGCAGTGGACTCCGCCGACATTCGAACCTTACCAGCTCCTGGCATTTCGTCAGTCGGAAGAAACGGGCTTTGTCACGAACATGGTCCATACTGCCGACGGTCGCCACTACGGCCTGGCAGGAACCAAAGTTACATTGTGGTCCATTGATGGCACGACTCCCGAACATGTGTTTCTGGATTTGCCTAACGCCGACAAAGAGCAAAAAGTTACGGCACTGGCCATTTCTCCTGACGGTGCATGGCTGGCCGCAGGTGACTCCGAAGGAACTCTGTCAGTCTGGAATCTTTCAGACCGAACTCAGCGGGTTTCAAAGAAGCTGTATTCCAACGACATTACTCAGATTGCTGTATCACCGGATTCGCAGGAAATCGCGACCATCAGCTACAACGATGAGGTCACGGTCTGGAGTGCGAACCAGCTGGAGCAAAAGAACCGCTTTAAGCTCGATGTCCGTGGCGTAAAGCGAATCGTTTATATGTCGCCCGATCTTTTGGTGGCAGCAGGTGAAAAAACAGTTGCCTGGGATGTCCGGACGGGCAAACTGGATCATGTGATTTCATCGGCACGCTACCGGCATACCCTTGCCCTGTCCGCAGATCGAACGCTGTTTGCCTGCGGAACTGAGGACGGCCTGCAGTTAATGACGACCGCCGATGCAAAACCCACAGCCAAACTGATTGCTGATTTTGCAACTGACGAGCTGGCCGAGTTTTCCAATGATGGAAAGCAGCTGGTGACTGCGAATGGTTCCAGCCTGAGAGTCTGGGATCTGCAGGCTGGAAGACTTTTGCAGATTATCGACACTTATGGATGGCCGATTACGGGACTGAGTTATCTGCCTGGAACGCGACTGATGCTGGTTTCTTCCGTCAATGGAATGATTCGTATCTGGGGCACGCCAGCGGCAGGAGAGCCTCTGGGGTTCAAGCCGATCCACTCGCCAATGGCGATGCCTGACGCATCTTCCCGCGAACCCGCGAATTCGGTTCAGCTGATGAATGCTGTGGACCTTCGAACGTTTCCTTTGATGCCAGGTGCTGTTCCGCAGGTTTCCGACTCTTCAAGTCTGAATTACTCCACCAAATCCACGCTCGAAGATGCACAGCTTTACTGCCGATACATTCTGAAGCTTAGGGGATGGACTGAAGTCGCAGCGACTCAGGAAGCTCCGGGAGCACTCGTCTTCGATTTCAGCGGATTCAGGCTGACGGCCTCGTTCTATGAGGACGGTCAGGGGGGAATCTCTGTCATGCTCAGCCACGGTGGCAACTTCGATCTTCGCTGGCTGCCCAAATTTGACGAAGCACCAACCGAGCCGGTCTTTGAGAATGCCAATGCAGTCATCTATCGGACAAAGGCCGATCTGATACGTATTGAGACCAGTCTGCTGCGGAAAATGCACCTGGCAGGCTGGACGGCCTATGCAAGGCTCAATACTTCCCACAATGAGCAGCCCGACCATCGTCATATGATGTTCCTTCGAAACGGCACCACATTGCATATTACGGTCGGTAAATTCCCTGCCGATCCGGACAGTTACCACATTAGTTATTCCAGATTTCTGACGACCTGTTCACTTCCTGTGCCACCGGATTCCGGATTCGTTGAGTACGACGGATCGACACAGCCACTGCTTGTCGCTCTGACGTCGATGAATCTTGCACAGACTCGCGAGTTTTATGATCGGGAACTGGCATCTCAGGGATGGGTTGCTCACGACGCAAGGCGAGTCCTGAAGGAGGACAGCAACTGGCTTTCCTTCCTGCAGGGCCAGAAGGATTTGATTGTAGGACTTGAGGTCCTTGATAACGGCATGACGCGGGTTCGGATCGGGGAAGGGCTTGAGGATGCGTCCTGGCAATTGTCAAAGCCGAAAGCTGAAGACCCTGAGAAAGCAGCGGTGGCCATTGAGGCGGCTGACTTCCCGATCCTCAATCCTGCAAAGATCGCCACTTATGATTCAGAAGAGAAGAGCATCGAGATTAAGATTGAGGGTAAAACTCTTCCGGATGTAGCAACCCTCTACACAAAGGAACTCATGGCCGCCGGATGGATCCATGATGGCAGAGGCATCAATTCCGATGACTACGTGTTCCTGACGTTTGAAAAAGGCAGTGCAGAAATTCAACTGCGTGCACGGCTGATGGATACGACAGCGGTTATTGGGATCAGCGGAGACGGACTCCGATGGACAAAGCCTCTGCCTGGCGGCAAACAGGTCATCTCGTACGAGGCCTGGCTGCGAACCAATCGACATCCTGCCGGACTGAGTTTGCTCGACAACTATGAAAAGGAAATGCGAACCATTGCTGGAAGCGTTCCGGCAGAAAAGCCATAATCGATCGGGAATGGCGGAATTCGGCAGACGGCTGCAGGTCAACACCGGTGCACTCACTGTCGGCCAGTCGCCCTGACAACAACCCCGACCGACACGCCCGACCGACTAAAATGTATTGGAATCAACTGACGGAGAGCTTCCCCGATGCTGTATTCTCCATTGCTCGCTCTCATGTGGCTCGCACTGCTGTCGGATTCAGCGCCTGCATCGGTCGAGCCACTCGCCGGACCTGACGGACGTGCCGCTTCAATACTCTTCACAGAGCATCTGATGAACGAATCGATGACTCTGATTGATCGCCGAAGAGTGGCGTTTGAGCAGATCCGGTCGTCTGAAGATGCACTGGCATGGCAGACTGCCCGCAGAACATTCATGATTGAGCAGATCGGAGGAATCCCGGAACCGATTCGACCAGCATCGCGAACGGTGGGAATCATTGATCGGGGAGATTACGTCGTTGAGAAGGTGATCTATGAAAGTCGCCCGGGGCACCATATTACGGCAGTGCTCTATCTGCCGAAGAACCAGAAACCTCCTTTTCCGGCAATGATCATTTGCTGTGGTCACAGCTATGACGGAAAGGCGTCTGAAGGTTACCAGCGAGTCGGAATTCTGGCGGCGAAGAACGGACTCGCAGCGCTCTGCTTTGACCCGATAGGACAGGGAGAACGCTATCAGATTCTGAACGTCAAGGGACGATCAGGACATCACACGTCCGACCGTCCCAATCCGCGACTGGTGGAAATTCAGAAACTGACGCCGTCGGCACCACCACAGTACAATCCCGTGGAAGAACACACGCTGATTGGAATTGGACCCATTTTGCTGGGATCAAATACAGCTCATTATCGCGTCTGGGACGCCATGCGAAGCGTTGACTATCTGGTCAGCCGACCTGACATCGACGCCACAAAAATCGGGGTCACCGGCAATTCCGGAGGTGGAACAGAATCCAGTTACCTGATGGCTCTGGACAATCGCGTCGCTGCCGCCGCACCGGGCTGTTTTCTGACAAGTTATCAGCGTCTGCTTGAAACTGTGGGGCCTCAGGATGCGGAACAAAATGTCTTTGGTCAGCTGAAATTCGGGCTCGACGAGTCGGACTATGTGATTATGACGGCCCCGCGACCAGTCAGTATCCTCGCTGCTACCCGGGATGCAACATTTGACATCGGCGGAACATGGGACCTTTTCCGTGAGGCAAAGCGATTTTACGGAAAGCTCGGGTATCCCGAACGAGCTGACCTGGTGGAAACGGATGATGTTCACGGATTCACGATTCATCTTCGGGAAGGTGCTGTTCGCTGGATGAGGCGGTGGATGATGAACATTGATGATTCCATCTTCGAGCGCGATTTCCCCGTATTTCAGCCCGCAGAGCTTCAGTGCACTCCACAGGGACAGGTGCTGCTCATGGAGGGTGAACGTTCTGTGTTTGATTTGAGCCGGGAGACAGCAGATCAGCTGGCGGCAAAACGACGACAGTTGCGGACAACGATGTCCTCTGATGAGATGCGTGACCGGGTTGCTCGTCTGGCCGGTATCAGCCTTTCGAACCTTTCTTCGGTTAAGACAACAAAACCCGTCGTTAGTGCTCCTGAAGGACTGGCCAATGCGACGTGGTTGGAGCTTCCGGAACGAGTGCCCCTTTTAATTCGTACCGAAAAGCCCGCAAAGGAGAATGGCCAGACCATCGTATACGCGCCGGAGGATGGAGTCGCCGGGATCGGCCGTGATGTGGAGCCACTCAAGTCATGGCTGCAGGACGGATTCACTGTGACCATGGTCGACCTCACCGGTCTGGGGGCCACTCAGCCAGCCCAGGAGCGACACTGGTCAGGAGAGTTGTTCGGCCCCGGAGTGCGTCAGTTCTTTCTTGCTTACCTCAACGGTCGTTCGATCGTGGGTATCCGAACCGAGGATCTGCTGGCAATCGGCGATTATCTGCGCAAACAGAATCCCGCCAGTCCTCTGCATCTGCACGCCCGGGGAGCCACAGCCATCCCGGCACTGCACGCAGCCGCTTTGCGTCCTGACCAGTTCGCCAGCTTAACACTCGAAAACTGCGTGCCGACATGGCACGATGTCGTTAATACTCCGGTACCGGAGAATCAGCTGGTGAACACGGTCCATGGGGCTTTGGCTGTCTACGACCTGCCAGATCTGGTCGAACTGGCAGGCGGCGCTGATCGCGTCAAACTGATCCGCTATCCCAATTGACGAACGCATCTCCTGGTCCCACGCACTTCAGTTGTCGTTGAACCTGCATTTTGACCACAGATGACACAGATTGAAAGAGATAACCCGGCCTTATTGTTTTGAAGTTGCACACTTTCAGCTCCGAAGGAGCGAAAGCATGTAGCCGCGGGTGTCAACCCGCGGTCTTTGGTGTCTTCTGAGCCGAAAGCCACGAAGTGGCGACAGCAGAGTTTGCTGTCGCCACTTCGTGGCTTTCGGTTGGGATGGCTTCGTTTTCCCACGGCTTACGCCATGGGCTACAGGCTGCCACCGCTTCGCGGTTAGAAAGTGCGCAACTTCAAAAGCTCCTGCCGAGCCGAAAAACACACGGGAGGACGAGGCTCCTGCCGAGCCGAAAAAATGCTCGGCTCGGCGGGAGCCTCGCCCTCCCGGAAAAAAGCTCGGCAATACCCTTGCCCTTCCGGTAAAACGATTTTGCCGCTCGCCTAATGAGCACCAGCTCAAAAATAAGAGACGGAATTAGCCGAACCAGACGGCATCACAGATCAGTATTCTAGACCGCAACATCTGAATTTATCGCTCTCAATTTTGGGCAAACATAAAAGGCAATTCTCCCGGAACTTCGAAACGCAGAATCGAAAACAGAAAGTTAACCTTGCGTTAACATTGGGCTGCCAGACTTTGGTTTCGGCAGGCCTTTGCCATCTGGTATCTCGTTTCTTTGCTGTTGTTTTCTCGAAATGAATTCTCTGGAGAATTTAAAAATGCTGGCCCGTAAGCGTGGTTTTACACTCATTGAGCTGCTGGTTGTGATTGCAATCATCGCCATCCTGATTTCGCTGCTGCTCCCAGCAGTGCAGCAGGCTCGTGAGGCAGCTCGAAGGACACAGTGCAAAAACTATCTGAAGCAACTCGGTTTGGCGATGCACAACTATCATGATACCACCAACGTATTTCCGTTCGGGTTTGATGCTCGGGAGACTCTCTGGTCAGCCATGATTCTTCCTCAGATTGAACAGACAAACCTGTACAACACCCTGGTTTGGCAGGAAGGAACCGTGGGCAACTGGAACCATCCTAACGGGCCAAATACCAAAGCGTGCGCCACGATCGTCGAGACCTTTCGCTGCCCGTCGATGCCACTCTCGCCGCGTGACAACGAAGACATTCCCGGACGTGTGCCGGTTAGTTATCGGGCCTGTGCAGGATCCATGATTTCCTCTGACGATGCTTCCACGCGTCCTGCCGGATTCAACACGGCAGCCTTCAAGTCGCTCGAAGAAAACAACCTTGATGGCATGTTTTACGGCTGCAGCAATATCAAAATGCGAGACATTACTGACGGGACATCCAATACGATTATGATCGGTGAATCGCGAACGTCCATCTATTCAAAAGATGGCCAGCAGATGGACTACTGGCAGTTCGGTGCCCCTCAGACCGGTAACTGGAACCTCAACGGTGTCGGTGGAACGGAATACTCTGAAGGACTTGGGTCCTGCGTGGTCAAACCGAACGCGAATCTCGACCTGACATTAAGTGGTGTTCTGATGGAAATGGCTTTTGGCAGCTATCACATCGGGGGAGCTCAGTTTGCGCTGGCCGATGGATCCGTCCGATTTATCTCCGAGAACATCGACCTGGGGACGTACCGGGCTCTGGGGACACGTGCCGGGGGCGAAGTCGTCGGCGAATTCTGACAGGCTCCGTCACAGTGGCAACAATTACTGCCCTGAATCTTCAAAGGTTCAGGGCATCTTTTCTTTCAGGCACACCTTCGAAACGGAACTCTCCTTCATATGTTCAGTTCAGGCACTTTCTGTCATGTTGTTTTGGCCTTTGCAATACTGACGGCAACCGGATGCAATGCAACCAACGAAATTGACTACAGCAAGGTCAATCTGATTTCAGTGGGCGGCAGTGTAATGCTGGATGGCAAGCCTCTGGCTTCGGCTGTTATTACATTTGAAGATCCTGAAACCGGCAACTTTTCGTTTGCCCGAACCGACGCATCGGGCAACTACACACTCCAGTTTGACAGTCAGGCAAAGGGTGTGTTACCCGGAAAAAAACTGGTCAGAGTCAGCACGGTGAGGAGTTTCCCAGGCCTCGACGGCGAAGATGGGGATGAAGAAGGCGAGTCATCCGGCGAAGAGGGCAGTGAAGGCAGCGATTCTGGCCGGAAGACCGAAGCCGTACCCTCCTGCTATAATAAAGATACAAAGCTGACCGCCGAAGTGACAGAATCGGCGACCAGCTTCGATTTTGATTTGAAGTCGGACTGCTCAACCTGACTCGCTGCTTCGCTGGGTCAGGATTCGCACGATCACTGCGGGCTGGCATTGAAGGACGTGATCAGTGGCCGATGATCGCTGGTCTGGTCACTGTCAGGAAAGTCACCGGGACGGACCACCACGTTTGACTTTCCGTTCCATTCTTTTGCCTGATTCGCGACAAAAACAAAATCCAGAATGGAATCCGGATAGCGGTCAACCCGACGATCTGTGATACGCCGATCGTCGGACCAGTTGGAGTCAATCAGTGGATCAGGCCGGAGCCATGTCCAGGCATTTCCTGTGATCATCGCGTCAAATCCGGCATTGCCTTTCTCAGTCCTGAAGTCGAAATCGAAGTTAAAGTCGCCTGCCGCGATCAGGGGTTCGGATGAATCTTCCGCCCACTTTCTCAGCATATGAGCCTGTTGCGTGCGAAGATCTTCTTCTCCCCGAGCAAGGTGCGTAGCAATCAGCCAGAATGACTTCGATGTTTTCCTGTCGACCAGTTTCACGGCAAGTGGAGACCGTGCCCGCAGTGCACCTGGTTCCGACGCGGTGTCATCGTTCGTAAAGTTACCGTTTATGCCGGCATAGCGATGCAGTTCGATCGCGTCGCGAAGTTCGAATCGGGTGGCATCCACCACAACCATCAGGCTGTCTGCGTCCTGGAATCCACCACTCGCAGACGTTACGAAATCCACTGGTTTACCGAGCCCTTCGGCCGCAGCTGCTCGAAACACAGGTACGGTCTTCGGCTCCACCTCACTCAGCACCAGAATCGAAAATCGAGTTGCATCATCAGTTGCCATCTGTCGGATTTCGGAAGCTATGGTGACGGGATCGCTGACCGGAGGCTGGCCGGGCCAGTTACTTTCGACATTCCATGACAGAATACGGAACTCTTCGGCGTGAACCTGAATGAACAAAAGACTCACGATGGGGACGAATAAGACGGACGTTCTGAGCACCGATTGTTTCTCCTGATATACGTCAAATGAAAAAGGTTAACCGTTCGCCGACAGAGAGGGCGCAGGCACTTTTCCCGGGGTCTGCCTGGATCTGGTCGCTGTCGGCCATCCAGGCCCTGTTGCTTTGTCAGGCTTCGAATTTCGGGTAGTGGACCTTGCTAAAGGTCCCGCAGCCAGGGGATCTTTAGCAAGATCCACTACCGCCAACCCAAACTCTTTATCCTGACGAAGCACTATTCGCCTTCTGCGCGAAAAAGAGCCAGTCCCCGGCGCGTAAAAATTCCAGATGAACACCACGCACCTGTGTGTCACGTCGCAGCTTTTAGAAGAAACATGTTAGCTTTTCGTTAAACTGCGTGGCGTCCCGGACAGAGTCATCGTACATGAAGAGATTCCGTCAGTCGTTTTCGCGTAAAACGGGATACATCGGTGATGCATGGACGGTCATCCGGCGAAATCAAAGCCACAACAATTGCAGTTTGCCCTGACTGTTCTCCGTGAGCGCTGTACAGTTTTCAATCCAGTCGCCGGTGTTGCAGTAGGTTAGTCCATCGACCTCAATCAGCTGCGGAGCATGAATGTGGCCACAAATCACTCCGTCGCAGCCTCGATGTCGGGTATGACGAATGACCTGATCACGGAAACGGCGGGCATGCCTGCCGATGGACGTAATGCGGCGTTTGAGACTGACGACCAGCGAACTGTTTCCATACAGCGCGGCTGATGTGGCATGACTCCACATGGAATTGACCTGCAGCAGCCCTTCATAGACCAGGTTAAAAAATCCGGCAGTGAATGGCGACGCCTGTTCCCAGACGTCGAACTGATCGCCGTGCATAACAAGAAAGCAGCGTTCGTCCGCCGTCTGGTGATGAAACTCTTCGGCAACTTCCACAACACCCAGCCGATCAAGCCATCTCCGCATCACCGGATCTCTCAGAAAGCAGTCGTGATTCCCAACAGCAATTCGAATGCGGGTGCCGGTATGCACCAGATCCATAAGCCGCTCGACGATCAGATTGCATTCCGGCTGCCAGTGCCAGCGGTTCTGGAAGCAAAAGCCATCGATAAAATCGCCAACGAGGTAGAGGTTCTCTGGCTGATGCTGCATCAGGAAATCGAGCAGCAAGCGAACTCTTGAGTGCCGAAAACCGAGATGCAGATCGCTGATAAAGACCGACCGAATTTCGCCTGTTACCGATTTTGCGGATCTCTCGGTTGGCGGATTAATCGGCTGATTAAGGGTCGATTGAGCCGACACCCGGCTCTGCCGAAGTTTTCGGCGTTCGGCCATCGCATTTGCCAAACCCCACCACTCTGTGACGTCCGACAGACCGCGAGTTTCTATTTGCATTTTCACATCCCTGCGAGACGAAGAGATCAATTCTGCCGACAGATTGGCGCAACTGTGTTTTGGACGAAGACGGCATTCGTCGGACCAAAGTGTCCGCCAAAATTCCACGATTTCATCATGGCTGCACGGTATGGAATCTGGTAAAGCTGCGGACCTGCATGGCAGGGACCGGCAGTTGACGGCTGGTCAGCATTGCACACTTTGAATCCCATCGCTCCGGCAGAGACGGCATGACGACGGTCCATGGTCCCAAAAATCAGGGTGCCAAGTCCGACCGTTGGAAGGTCGAATGGCGAGTAGAAGTTCCAGATGCCAGCCCGAGTGCGATCGAGCAGACCAGTCACATCAAATTGTCTCGACACCGCGGCCGCCATCAGCGTTACCGAGGTTACGGGATTGTCAGCCGACAGATATTCCAGTGCGAACAGGGCCATACCCGCTCCTGCAGAATGTCCGATCAGGTGGACCGGTCGTCCCGGGAATTCACGCTGATAGTCGCTGATAACGCTCGCAACAACGCCAGCCTGAGATCGATTATGACGTTCCATCATCAGATGCAGTGGGTTCCAGGGTCGAAAACGCCGCCAGTCCATGATTCTGACGGCATGAGGAAGTCTGGCGGCGACAAGCCCGCGGGCTATGCTTTCATTGACAGTACTAACACCCTCAATTCCCGGCAAAATGATAATCAGTCCCTGTTCAAGCCGACTCCTTGAAGCCAGCGATCGATGAAGTCCCGAACGCCTCAGTCCGAATGGGGCAAGCGACAGGCTCAGAAGGGACCTGAAACCGAGCCTGAACACAGCGCTGCGGCTCGCACCCATCCTGGCAAAGGCTTCGCTGCTCCCATCAGCCGGAGGAAGAATGGATGTGTCAGCGGACGTTCTCAAAACAGACGATTACCTCCTGTACTGGATGCTGTTCGGGGACATTGCACGGCTGTCCGTATTCACCCGACCATCATCAGACTCAGCTCACTCACCAGCAGTCCGAACAGTGCCCCAAGCAGTACGTCTGTGGGGTAATGCAGTCCCAGAACCATTCGGGACATCGCCACAAGAAGCGTAAACGTGACAAGCAGTGGCGAAAGAGCGGGAAACCACGAGACGGCGATCATCGAGAACGAAACAGCGTGCATTGTATGTCCGGACGGAAAGCTGTATTCATCCAGTGCGGATGTACCCTGCCTGATTGCAGCATGCACAGCGCCTGGGCGCGGCCGCTGAGTGACTCCCTTGACAGACTTATAGACGACGAGTGTTACCAGCGCGGTCAATCCCATATGCAGTGCGGCTCTGATTCCGTATGAACCGTGAATAACCGGCATGGCCGCCATCAGTGCATACCAGAACTTGCCGTCACCAAGATGGCTGATGACCCGAAATACCGGACATACCGTTCGCCACCGAAGTGTGCGATTCATCAACAGGGTAATTTCGCGATCCCATCGTATCACCTGATTCATAGCTGCCTGTCGTCGAGTGATCTTCACAGGTACTCCTTCCTGGCCATGACACCAAACATTCGAACCAGCATCCTCGTGAAAAAACTGGCCAGCATTCCCGGGCGGCTGCGGCCGGAGTGCAGCGAACTGCTTTCGTTGAAATCCGCAATCGTCGACCGATAATGCGATCGCACCACATCGGCCGCGTGCATCCATGTGCAGCCTTTTGCGGACTCGCGTGCGGCGACCGAGACTCGTGTATGGCAATCAGGCGTAAAAAGGACTTCCTTAACAAAGGATGCCGCTTCATCAGCGTCACCGGGTGCAAACAGAAAGCCATCAACACCATGTTGCAGGAGGCTGGGAACACCACCGGCATTCGCTGCGACGACAGGCAGTCCGGAGGCCATTGCCTCCAGAATAACATTGCCCATCGTCTCCGTCTCGGACGCATAGACGAACACATCAGCAGAAGCGTATGCCGACGCCAGCTCTGCACCGTGAAGGTATCCAACAAAATGCGTCCGGCAACCGGAGAATATGCGTTCCAGTTCTTCTCGCTGCGGACCTCCGCCAACAATAGCCAGAGTCGCATCGGGGATGCGATCAAGTACCTGCTTCAGAAAACCGACATTCTTTTCCGAAGCAAGTCGTGATACCGTCAGCAGCAGCGGTGATTCCGGATGATTTCCACAGAGCCGACGTCGCATCGCTCCGCATTTTAACGTTGGAGAGAACAATTCGCCGTCAACGGCAGGCGGCCAGAGTGCCACATTGCGGAAGCCGCGAAGCCGAAGCCCATCCGTCATTACCGAGGATACTGTCAAATTCCGATCAGCCGTGTTGTGGTAACATTTTGTTAACCACCACAACGCATTTGATAACACACTGACACCCCGATATCGCTTTACAAAATCTCCGTAGAGTGTGTGAAACGAGAATACGATCGGCACATTCAGGCCGCTGCGACACAACAGATCACGGCACTGAAATCCGAATGCGAACGGATTCAAAAAGTGGATCACATCCGGCTGAAAACTCTTCAGTTCCTGAATAAGCCGCTGATCCGGACGTCCGATCCTGTACTCGGGATAGCTTCTGCAGGGAAAACTCGGAAACTCAATCAGCGGAACGGGAGACTCATGCGAGGCGCGCCCTTCCGGGCAAATAACGATCACCTGATCCCCGTGACAAACAAGCTGCTCAATCAGGTTCAGAGTTCGCCTGACAACACCATCAATTTTGGGGAGAAACACTTCGGCAACGATAGCGATTCGCAAGATCCATCTCCCGGCGGGAAAAACGGGTAAAAACCGAGGACAATCCGTTCACTCTCGGCGACGTGCAACAGCCATCACAATGCTGTGGTGATCGACAACAGGAAACACAATCCGGTTCAGAATGGCCTGCTGCCAGCGCTTGGTCCTGTGAAGCCCAAGTTCTTCAATAAAGGGCGTCAGCCATCCGCCGTGATAGCCATATTCCATGAACGCTTCAAAGTCCGGAAAACTGAGCTCCGGCTCAAACGTCTCTGACATAAGCACTTCAAAGTGATTCTTTTCCAGAACCGTAACAACATCATGTTCGCTTTTCGGACAGACCATTCCCTGCAGGTCCGGAGTGCTTCCGCCGAACAGCAGCCTGAGCAGCGGATGACGTGCACGTCGCTGCAACTCGGCATAACCTGAAGAGGTTCCTCCAACAAACGACCAGACTCCACCTGCATGCAGTCTGGAAAAGATGCGCGGGGCAATGTGCTCGATCGGCACAAACCCTGTCACAAAGTGTGTGGCGACAAGATCAAAACGTTCGCCGGAAAAATGGTCATCGAGATTGGCACCATCATCAATCGCCGACACCAGATCAGGGAGCTTTTGATGGGCAATATCGGCCATTCTTCGCGAGATATCGATTCCCCATGGCTCGATCGGCCGCTCTGATCGACTGCGAAGCTTCTGCAGAAACATGCCGGTTCCCATGCCAATGTCGAGCACTCGCATGGCCGGAAGAATGGAAGAAAAAAGCCCCTCAGCCTCAAGGTGACTCAGGGCACGATCAAGGGACTTACCGGTTGTATTCTGAGGGTCCTGATCGTACTGGCTTGCAATGACATCGTCATACTGACGCTGAATAACGGCGGATTCCATCAGTGGTTGCCGATCCTCATAAGACGCGACTGGTGATAAATGACTCCCGACACTCGTGTTGTTGCAGACGATAATTAAAAATTCACTTAGAAAAGGTTTAATTTTGAAGTAGGTTCATTCTTCTTAAATCATTCACACATGCTTAACCTGAAATTCAGTTTGGCTGTCCATGATCATCTCCATGGATGCAGACTACGACATCATTGTGATCGGCAGCGGCGCGGGTGGAGGAACGCTTGCCTTTGTCTGTGCAGCCGCCGGAAAGAGAGTGCTGCTGGTGGAACGTGGCGCAGCGGATGTGACCAGTCCGTACTCACCGCAGAATGGTGCTCCCAGGCCGCATAATGAGTCTGAAACGCTGATTCAAAAGCGCCCTTATGACGACCGTGAGATTGAACTAAACGGCAGCGCCGCGCGTCTTTATATGGGGGGAATGATCGGTGGTGGCACTTCCGTGTACGGGGGTGCTTTGCTGAAGCCACATCCTGAAGATTTTTCTCCCGGAAAGTACTATCGCAGCAGAATTCCTGCAGAGATTCATCACTGGCCCATTTCTTTCGAAACCCTTCGGCCATATCTCAGCGCCGCCGAGCAACTCTATCTTGTCAGGGATGTGGCCGACACGCATATCGGAGCAGACACAGTCCTGCCGAATACGGCAACCCACGCAATTGATCTGGCCAATGGTTCCGTTGCCGTTCAGAAGGATGGCCTGCCGCTCGTCCAAATCAACAAAACGCTGACAGCGTCGGCATTGCAAATGGGACTCAATCCTTACCGGCTTCCGCTGGCGATCGATCCTTCGAAATGCCTTCGATGCGATCATTGTGCCGGGTTCGTGTGTCCGACCGGCGCCCGACGCTCATCGTCCCAGCTTGTTGCGCAAAGCATCTCCCGGGGTGACTCGCTGACCCTCAGAACCCAGTGCGAAGCCCATCTGTTCGAACGCGAAGCTGGAAATCGGCTGAAGGGGATCTGGCTGAAGGATCGAACCACCGGCACCCTCAGCTTTGTTCGGGCGAAACGGTACGTGCTGGCGGGAGGAGCGATCGGTTCTGCTGCTCTGCTGCTGAAATCGGGCATTGAACACCCGATGACAGGGCGAAATTTCATGATGCACTTTTCACCAGTCGTTATTGGACTGTTCTGGCGTTCCACCGGGGCCAGCGAAACTTTTGTTAAGCAGATCGGCATTTCGGACTTCTATTACGGAACGAAGAATCTGCCCGAAAAGATGGGTATCGTTCAGTCGCTGCCAGCTCCGGGACCACTGATGATGGCAAAATCTGGAATGAAGCGAGTACCCCTGTGGGTCCTCAGATTTCTGCGAGCACGAATGTTGCCACTCGTGGGGATCGTTGAGGACCTGCCGAGTCCGGAGAATCGCGTTCTGGTCGATCCTGCCGGATCAATCCGACTGCACCATCAGTTTACTGATTACGACCGCGAGCGAGGCGCTGAGCTCTCCCGACAAATGTCGACGCTTCTTTCCGGCGCAGGAGCGATTCACTGCGTCACCGGCCTTGCTCCATCCGCGGAACATGTGGCTCATCAGTGCGGAACAATTCGTTTCGGCAGCTCACGAAAGCATGCCGTTGCGGATCCGGATTGCCGACTCTTCAGCCAGCCCGATGTTTTCGTGGCAGATGGAAGTTTCATGCCAACTTCACTGGGTGTTGGTCCGTCCTTAACAATCATTGCAAATGCTATCCGAGTTGCCGGAATTGTGGCATCAGAAGTCTAAGTGATCGTTATGAAAATCAGACTTGAACAGATTCGGCAGGCCCGTCAAATCCACGGCGGTACTTTCAATATGCTCGCGGCAGCAATCGGAGTGCGATTGTCTCGAACTCCAATTCCCGGTGCAGCGCTACGCAGAAAGGTGTTTACCATGATATACGGAGGAAAATACGGGGCTCTTGATGAGTCAGAACTGGAAAAACCTCTCGACCAGTTTCGCTCCGTCAACGAGTTATTTACGCGAGCCGTGCGGCCGGAACTGCGACCGCTGCCGGACACCACAGAACATTTCCTCTCTCCGGTGGACGGCACTGTACAGGATATTGGCCGGATTGAAAACGATCTGATCATGACCATCAAGGGTATCCCCTACACACTGGAGTCCCTTTGTCCGGAGACTGACATCTCTCCTTTCAGTGAAGGACACTTTGCCATCCTGTTTCTCTCACCTCGTGACTGCCACCGAGTCTTCACGCCTGCGGAAGGGCAACTGCAGCAGCTGGTACATGTACCGGGGCATCGACTGCTTGTGCATCCGCCGTATCAGAGATCCGAATTCCCGGTCTTCTCATTAAACGAACGGCTTGTCATGCAGCTCGACACTGCACTTGGAAAGTGCCTTTTGATTATGGTGGCCGGCTGGGGCGTCGGCCACATCACACACCCATTCCGAATCGGGCGGCGTTTCAGTCCTCGCCGCGTAAGTGTCACGAAACTCGACACTCCACGCCCCATGAAGCGAGCAGAGTGGATTGCCACGTTTGAGCTGGGTTCAACCGTCATACTGATAACAGAAACAAATCGTATATCGTCGGTTCTGGCGGAACGGGACCAGAAAGTTCGGTTCGGCCAGCCCCTGTTTGATACCGTCTCGATGGTACCGTCTCGATGAAAGCACTCACATGACCCTGCCATGTGCACATTCGGAATCTGACACTTCATCACCGATGATCGACCCGCACAACCCGCAGCTGGCTGATTCGAACAGCAGGGTTGTTCGCGAAGGCCGCATGCCGACGACGCGTGTCGTTATCTGCAGCAGCGACACCGGCCTCGCAAAAGACTATTGTCAGTTTCAGGAGGGAAACGCAGATCAGCCGGGTACGGTCAGAATATCCCGATGCATTCGCGCCGAAGATTTTAAGGCGATGTCGTCTGACGGGGCGGAGTGTCCGGAGGAAATCGTCGTCTTTCTTAACCGACAAATGGACCGCTCGGCACACAAAGTGCTGGCAGAAATTGCCCGACTCTCTGCCACTGCCTCATTCAGATGCCTGATCGTATTCCCTTCGCTGCTGCATCATCTGTCTCCCGGCACAGACGATGAGATCCAGGAACAGCTTGATCGGCATGGACAGCAGTTTGGAACTCGAAGGGTTTTACCGGGATGTTGTGACCTGAAGGATGAATCGTGCGTCGATGATCCGAATCCTTCGAATGGTGAGCACTCTGGCGACTTCCGAAATCCTGAAGCCCGATTGATCGTTGTCCGGACGGGCTATGTGATTAGTCCGTCTTCCGAACTTTCCCGCCGCCTTAATCGTTTCAGGAACTTTCGTCGCCTGCTGCATCCGAAGCTGACATCGACTTTCGTGGAGGGATCAGAACTTTTCCGAGCGATCAATGAGGAGCTCGATTCGTGCTGCTCTGCCAGATCCGGAATTCGCCAGATCACCATTCCCGGACCTCGCCGCAGCTGGCGATCGATGTTTACGGATTCACAACCTTCCGGACTACAGGAGAAATTACAATCACTTGTCGCCATGTGTCTTGCTGCGATCGGAGTTTCCTGGCTCCTGTACAGAGCAGTTCTTCTGCTGAGCCGGCTCTTCCCACCGTTTCGACCGCTTCATTTTCATACCCTCAGGCCGCAGTCGGTTCGGGAACTGATTAGTCTTTACAACCGCCACAGCTGCGGCAACATTCAGATCGCTGGCTACAACAATGGTGTAAATCACTTTGGCTGGCAGTTTCCCGGCAGGACGGTCGTACTCACCACAGGGATTCCGGGAAAGACTCAGCTTTCTGATACCACCATTCCGGGGCCGGAATGTCAAATCGGGGTGGCTGGCGACGGACAATTGGGGCTGACTCCACACGAATCGGGTGCTGTTCATACAGGCACGCACTTCACAGTCGACGCCGGGCTTACCCTGAACCATTGTATCAAAGAGCTCAGCAGGCTGGACCGCGAATTCTTCGTGGTTCCCAACTACTCATGGATCAGCATGGGTACTCTGTTTTTTGTTCCGGTTCATGGTTCCGGCAGCCGTGTTTCAACTCTTGGTGACACCATCGAAGCCGTCTTTCTTTATGATGGTGACGAAGAGCAGTTTATTCTTGCACGCCGCGGTGACGCCATTTTTCGGGATGCCATGTACAACACCAGTCAGCATCTGCTGCTGCTGCGTCTGACGCTGCAAGTAAAGCCAAAATCCGTCTACTCCATGCGTAAAAACGCAGTAGAAAATCCGTCCGCCGAACAGATCATGCGAATGTTTGAGGATACTGATGCCTCAAATGTCGAGATTCGTAAGAGCAGTGCCTCCGGAACGTCAGTTGATGTCTTTCAGTACTTCGAGGATGCCTCAGATAACGTAACGGATGCGATGGCAATACCACGGGACAGCATCGGCCGCCTTTGGGATCGACTGGAAGAAACACCGATCGTATCAGCACTCTTTCACTGGTTCGTCAGAACGTTTGCCTTCCATGTGGAATTGATGCTCAGGCCGGATGAGTTTTCGGTCTTCTGGCAACATCACCAGACGCTTCCAGTTTCAAAGATTCAGCTGCGGCGTGTTCTGAAGGATGGCATCACGCATTCGGCCTGTGTAAACGAGAATTGCATTTCAGCAGATCTGTTTATGATGAGGAGAGATCGGGATGCCTTCTGCAGGTTTATCGCCACACATATGCCAAATGTACGCTCGAATCCCGGCAAACAGACACTCTGAGATGTTGGTGGATTCGGACTATCAGTCGGCCATCCAGACATGTGATCAGATCATTCGCAGGAAAATTCCAAACCTGCTGCGACTGTACCTGAATCCGTTTGTGGCGCAGACCTGCGTGGCGCTCAGCGAGATGACTGCCGAGATCTGGCCGTCAGCACGAACGGAAGGTCCGAGGCCGTCATTCCTGGCAAACTCCGGGGAAGAAGCACTCAGCGGAGCGATCAAGCTTGCTCGATATGCACTGAACATTCGCAACCAGAACCAGGGGGCGGCCTCATCAGCGCCGCTGCCCTCAGTCCCCGTATATCTTGTCGATGAAGGTCAGTGGTTCGGCAGCTTTGCATCGGCCTTTAGCTTTGCATCGGACTTAACAGTCACGAAAGACACGGAAGGCCCCTGCACGGTTCAGTTCCTTCCGCAGGTCCTGAACATGACAGCCAGCGAATTCATCAGTTGCCGGGAACCGGACTCGCTCGGTTCCGGAATTCTTGTCCTGTCGCCAGGCTACACACAAACACAACCGGATGATGCGTTCGTCTCCGCTGTGCAAAGATTCTCCGAACATCCGGATAACATTCTGATCGCATGTGTTAACCGGGACCGGTTTGCTGCCGGAATGCGGATTGCTCGGGAAAAAAATGTTCCTTCGGCAAACATCGGTCCGGTAGCAAAAATTGTTCCGGACATCGTCGTTTTCGATGAGTCATTTACGATGAACCAGGTTCCGTTTGGAGCGTTCAATGCGAGTGCGGCTCTCATGGCCCTGTGGAGAGGGCGAGGAATGTCGAATTTTCACTCCACAACGTTTCAGCCAAACACCGTCTCCACGATGCATTTTCTAAAGTGCCTGCACCAGAATTTTTCTTCGTTCAGTCAGCAGATCCAGCCTCTGCTGGAACCCATGCTGGTCAATCATCAGCTACTCCTTGAAACTTACCGACAGCTGTTCAGCCCGGCGCTGTCCCGACTGATTTCAATTGCGGGCAACGCCGCCGATGATGTGACAGCGTTTGGGCACTATGTACGCATTGGAAACCAGCGTCTGTTCGACGGCGTCGGAGGCGTGGCCTGCAGTCTCCGCGGGCACAACCCCGATACATGGGTCTCAGAAATCGAATCGCTGGATTCGAATAAGGATATCCGCGGTGAAGTCAGCAAACGTCTGCAGGCCCTGACCGGGCTTCCGCACCATGTTCCTGCTGTCAGTGGCGGGTCCGCGGTCGAACACGCACTCAAACTGGCACTGACTGCGCAGTCGCCGCGAAAACTGATTGTCGTGTTGCAGGGGGGATTCGGAGGTAAGACCCTGCTGGCACTGACCGGCACCTCAAAACCATTCTACAGAAAGTGTCTTGAGCCTCTCTATACGGATGTTGTGTACCTGGATCCATTCGCTCCGGATGCTGCCGAACAGCTGCGCCAGATTGCTGCCTTAAACCCGATTGCCGTAATTCAGCTGGAACTCGTTCAGGGTGTCGGCGGTGTTCGGGAGATCCCCGACTCCCTGCTGGAATGTGCTGAGAATATCAGGCAGCAAACAGGTGCCCTGCTGTTTGTTGATGAAATTCAAACCGGCATGTTTCGGACCGGACCGTTTATCCGTTCGACGTCCAAAGCGATCAGCCCCGACCTTCTGACGATCGGCAAGGGAACCAGCGATATGATGTTCCCCTTCGCCCTGACTCTGTATTCAGACCGGGTTGACAGTCTTCTTAAGGAAAAATGCTGTCAGCTGCCGTCCGAAATGCACAGGCGATACTCATTCGAACTGGGTTATCGTGCAGTGCTCAATACTCTGAGGCGAGATGATACTGAAAATCTCTGCTCAATGGCTGAAACGGCCGGGCACCGATTTCGAATCGCTCTGATGCGGGAACTGACGGGCATCAGCATTGTCAGAGAGATTCGTTGCTACGGGCTTCTCATTGGGATTGAGTTAAACATTCAGAACAGTCTGATCAGGCGACTGGGTATCAATATGGCGCAATTGTATCTGCTGCAGATGTTGTGGCACCCGGTAAACCCGATACTGGTCGGATTCTGTCAGTATGAGCCACATGTCCTGAAACTGACGCCGCCGCTGTCCGTTACTGACGACGAAACAGACAGGATCTGCCGTACCATCGCGGATGCTTTAAGAACATCATCGCTGAAATTACTGCTGTCAGGTGTTTCTGCCATGCTGAGAGGAAAGAAGTGAACATTCTTCGTGTCGATTTTTACGAACTGTACCAGAGACATCTTTGTCGCCACGGACAGCTGGGAATCAATCTGTGGCATTTGGCGGCAGTCATTGGGATTTACTTTTCGATTTGTTCTCTTGCGGCAGTCCTGATCCGCACTCTTTTCCCAAACCTGTCAGTGGCGTTTCAGGGCAGCATACTGGCCGGGCTCTTTGTACCCTGGCTGGCAGTCATGATCGTCAATCTTCCTGCCCCGCTGATGTTTGTTACTTTTCTTTCCGCCATTCTGCTGATCACAGCCGCAGTCCTGACCCCATGGATCCCGTTCTGGCTGCATCTGATCATGATCCCTGCATGGCATCGGGTACAGCTGATCAGCCACCGACACTACACACTGCATCGGGACATGTCGCAGTTTGATGAAAAATACCGAAAAGGCGCGACACTGTTCGTGCTGCTTGCTGTCTACGAGCTTCCAATCCTTCTGCAATATCTTATCTTCGGATACCACGACTGGCATCGATAAAGGCTGCAGGAGTGGTCTGCAGTCATTCGGCAATGGGCGTCTTTGTAAAGACGAGTTATCCGTCCACGGCAGCGAGGGAACTCAGGCCCTGAGGCGCTGTCAGACAACCAGTGTCGCCTTTTGCTCCGCAAAAGGAAGCTCTTTCGCGGAGCGAAAGGCGACTATGGCGATCACTTATTGTTTTCCAGGCCCTTAACAGTAAATTCATGCGATTCGGAAATACTGAGAGATCAGCAGATTCAACTAAGCACCCCTAACAAAACCTCCGTGGCGACGTTGTGAGAGTGTGGTCGAGATGCATTGAAGAGCGACGAAACGACGAATGTCGTCGAGCAGTGACGACGAAGCAGATCGACGGTCTGCAAAGGTATGATCCCGCAGCCTCAGACGAAGGGAACGGCAATACGAATGTCGGCAGATAACGATAACCAGCGACCAGAAGTGCAGCGAATCTTTGCCGTTTTTCGGCAACGGGGCGGTCGACACTATGGCGAAAATGTCAGTGAACTGGAACATGCTCTTCAGACCGCCGAGTTTGCACGGCAGTTTGGTGAATCAGATGGCGTGATTCTGTCCTGCCTGCTTCATGACTACGGGCATATGGTTCATGATTTTGGGGAAGACATCGCCCACCAGGGTGTCGACGCAAAACACGAAGAACTTGGTGCCGAGTTGCTGAAGGATCTGTTTCCGGAAGAGATTCTCGAGCCGATTCGCCAGCACGTAGCCGCGAAGCGGTATTTATGCTGGAAGAATCCGGCATATGTACAGGGGCTTTCCCCGTCTTCTCAGCTGAGCCTGCAGTTGCAGGGCGGGATCATGTCAGATGCGGAAGCGGACGCGTTTCAATCCAGTCCGCATTTCGAAGCTTGTCTGAAGGTGCGGCGCTATGACGATATGGGCAAAGTGCCATCGATGAAGACAGCGCCACTTGAAAGTTACTCACATCTGATTGAACAGTTTCTGCTGACACCTTCCGGGAATATCTCGGCTCGATAATTCTTCTTTTCAGGGATCCTTTGAGGAGTTCACTATGTTTACTCAGCGTCGTCAAAACGAACTGCAGATCTCGCGCCGCAATCTGCTTCTCTCGGGGGCATCCTTTGCGGTTCTGCCATGGCTCGGACGAGTCACAGAAGGAGCCGTGGTCCGGCAAACAACCTTCTCGCAGAATCCGTTCCCGCTTGGAGTTGCATCCGGTGATCCTTCCAGCGATGGCGTTGTCCTCTGGACCAGACTTGCAATCGATCCGCTCAACGGTGGAGGCATGCCGCCCGTCACATTCGAAGTGAAGTGGGAAGTGGCCGAGGATGAAGGATTTCAAAAGATCGTGCAAAAAGGCACGGAACTGGCAACTCCACAGCTTGGCCATTCCGTTCATGTGGAACTTTCGGGGCTGAAAGCTGATACCTGGTACTGGTATCGCTTCCACGCTGGTGATGCCGTTAGTCGTACCGGAAAAACTCGCACGATGCCGGCACATGATGCCATGCCCGAACAGCTGAAATTCGCTTTCGCTTCCTGCCAGCATTTTGAAAGCGGCTACTACACGGCATACGATCACATGGCCCGGGAAAATCCGGATCTGGTGCTGCACCTTGGCGACTACATCTACGAATATGCCGGAAAAGACAACCGGATTCGCAAACATCATGGACCCGAGATTACCACACTTGAGCACTACCGGAATCGTTACGCTCAATATCGAATGGATGAGTCTCTGCAAACGATGCACTCACTGTGTCCGTGGATCGTCGTCTGGGACGATCATGAGTTCGACAACAACTGCGCGGGTGCAATCTCAGAAGAATCGCATGTCTCGCCTGCGGAGTTCCTGCTGCGTCGCGCGAATTCGTACCAGGCATATTATGAAAATATGCCGCTGCGTCGCACCTGTCTGCCCCATGGGGCGGATATGACCCTGTACCGCACAATCGACTTCGGACGTCTGGCACGTTTCGAAATGCTTGATACCCGACAGTACCGAACGGATCAGCCGAACGGTGACAAACTGCAGCCTCTCAAAGGCGGCGTGTTTGATCCGCTCAGCACAATGCTGGGAGATGTCCAGGAAAAATGGCTGATGAGTGAATTGCTGACTTCCAGGGCAAAGTGGAACATTCTTGGACAGCAGGTGATGATGGCACGAGTCGATCGAACTGCCGGTCCGGAAGCGAACTTTAGCATGGATCAGTGGTCCGGATATGATTTGCCTCGTCGCAGGCTGCTGGACTTCCTCGCAACTCGCCACGTTCCGAATCCGGTTGTACTGACCGGCGATATTCATTCAAACTGGGTGAATGATCTTAAGGTCGATTTTGACAGTGAAAACGATCCGATTGTGGCTTCAGAGTTTGTCGGCACTTCGATCTCGTCGGGCGGCAATGGGCTGCAGTTTGTAAAGAACCACGCCGAACTGCTGTCTGAGAACCCTTTTGTGAAATTCCAGAATTCCGAGCGCGGCTACGTCAGCTGCACCGTCACACCAAAGGAATGGCGGAGCGATTATCAGATGGTCGAATACGTGGAGAAACCGGGCGCCCCGTTAATAAACCGAGGCACTTTCGTGGTGGAAGATGGAAAGCCCGGAGCTGTCAAAGCGTGATTGTTCTACAGTGAGCTTCCCGACCTGATACCCACGCGGATGTTCACGGGATTCATCGCCTCCCGCAATGCGGCCTCGACATTCTGCAGATCAAACCACCGGGATACAACGCCTTCAAACGGCCATGTATCCCGGGTCTCCAGCAGAAATTCCACCGCCTGAGACAGGTGTCGAGGACCGTAATTGTGGATGCCCCGAATCGTCAGATTTCGCCGGACGATCTGCTCCATCGCGACGGGAACAGGTTCCGAAGGAAATACTGCACCCACCAGAACCAGCGTGCCTCCCAGCCGAAGATTTGGCCACAGCGAAAGAAACGCTGAGGGTGCTCCCGAGACTTCGATCGCAACATCCGCTCCACGCCCGCCAGTGACTTCCTTCAGCACAGATGCAAGCTCTTCCGGCGTCACGCAGTGGGTCGCTCCAAACAGTTTCGCACGAGCCCGACGTTCTTCGTACGGATCACAGACAATCACCGCGGATGCTCCCCGGCTTCGAGCCATTGCACTGGCGGTCAGTCCCAGAAGGCCTGCGCCTGCGATGCAAATCGTCCGATCCTGTACCGTATCAGCCGATTCGAATGCTGCCGCTATCGTTGCCGTCGCACAGCTCGCCGGACTGATGGTGTTCAGGCTAAGATCGTCCGGAACCCGCACAATTGCTGTGCCGGGCATCAGCAAACAGTGATCGGCAAGCCCTCCGAGAAGCTCATAGCCATCCCGGAACGATTCATGCCCATACTTTACGGATCGCTCACACTTTTGCGGCAGATCACGTTTGCAGTAAAAGCATTGTCCGCACGCGGCGACAAGCCCCCAAACAACACGCGAACCGATTTTCAGTTCATGCCCGGCAACATCTGAACGAACAGCGGCAGGGCCGAACGCCTCGATTCGGCCGACAATTTCATGTCCAAGAATGGTCGGAACAGGTACTTTTCTGCGTCCTTCGAAACTGTGCAGATCACTTCCACACAGAGTACAGCTTTCGACCCGTACAAGAATCTCGCCTCCGGATGGCGATGGTGTTGGAATGTTCCGCAGTTCAATTTGCCCTGGGTTCCCGCTGAAGACTGCAGCGAGGGATTGGCCGGTCATGGGTGAATTCGCTTGATTAAATGGGTATTCACGAACATGCTATTCACGAACATGCTGTTCACGAATTTAGTCGCTGGCCGGAAAAGTATCTCATACTCGCTGCGATGCACAGTATGGACAGAACACATGTGATCCAGCAGGCAGTCGTGAAGAATGGAAGGAAATCCTGCTGATGACTGAATGCGCCTTTGAAAAGCATGCAGCCAACGTAGCCAAGATAGCCTGTTGAATCAGCCAGATACATCAGAAATCCAACGTTTCCCCGCTCACGAGTCATCGCCAGCAGTCGTTCAAAAATCGTGGCATGCACGGCAACGTACGGCAAATACAGCCCCAGACCCACCATCACCATAAACGCGAATCCTCCGAGCCCCGCGGGGCGACCGATCAGAGCGGAGATCAGCAGCAGAAAGCCCGCAAGACATGTCAGCAGGGAAAGGTTGAACGCCCGTTTGTTGTCGCGAACCCAAACCATGCTGCCGTTGATTGCCACAACGCCAAGTGCGACCAGTATCTCCGAGGTGGTGAACGTTTGAGGAGCTGCCGGTTCACCAAGTCCGATCCAGATTTCCGTTGCAAAATCTGCTCGAATGCTCCGCAGAATAGTAACCAGCAGATACATCACAATCAGCATGGCCAGTCCAAACCCATAGCGACGCATCAGCAGCCAGCGATCCTGCCGGGTCATCAGGACACGTTCAGAACGCGCCTCAACGTCCTTTTTGTCCGGTGGTGGAGTGCGGGCCAGAATTCCAACTCCGACAATCAGAGGAATGATGAACAATCCACCCGCCGCAGCCGGCATCCAGAACTCAGTAACACCCATTCCCAGCAACCAGGCTCCCACGGATTTTGTGGCTCCATCCGCCAGAATAAAGCTGGCACACAGGCCCGCAGACAACGCCTCTGTGACTCGTCTGCCTTCAAGGAAGCCCATCACAAGCCCAAAGACCATCCCCAGAGGAAGGCCGTTGAAAAACATACAGACTGCGTTCCATGGGGGCGGAACGATCCCAAACAGGATCAGAGCCACTTCACTGATCCCTATAAGCCCAAGCAGCGTGACGGCCCGCTTTGATGCGGGCATTTCCGAGATGACTTTGATTCCAATGAACTTCGAAATTGAATAGCCAATGACCTGCGACGTTACAAGTACCGATTTAAACGCAATTCCCATCCATGCCAGGCCTTCGTACTGCGCAGCCGTAAACGGTTTTCTGAAGGCGTACATACAAAAATAGGTGCCGAACGCAGCCAGCACGGCCCACACCGCCCACAGTGGCTGTCGGAGTGCAGGTCCCTCAGCAGAAGCAACACCAGAGACCGTCTCATCAGGATGTTTGTCGCTCAAGTCTGGCCTCAGCATCTGCGAATTCACAGAATCTTAAAAAGACTAACCAGAATGCGGGCGAGATATTTTATCTCCTGCCCACCGCATGTCATGATGTCACGGTCGGTAGTGTGCGGACTCATGTTAAGAAATGATGAGCGCCCGTTACACTCAGTCGCCAGCAATGCTTTCTGAAACGCTGACCTTTGCCGAAAGAAGAATGCTCGTGAATCAACCCAAAGTCGCCATCGTCGGCGCTGGAATTGTTGGTCTGGCTCATGCATGGTCAGCCGCAGAACGGGGCTATCAGGTAACCGTCTTCGAACGCAGCTCTCGAGCGTCAGGTGCCTCTGTCCGAAACTTCGGTATGGTCTGGCCCGTTGGTCAGCCCCACGGAAAAAATTACGAAACAGCCATTCTGAGCCGCGCGCGCTGGCTGCGGCTTTCCGCAGAAGCCGGATTATGGGTCAATCCCTGCGGTTCCGTCCATCTTGCTCATCGACCCGATGAATGGATCGTCCTGCAGGAATTCTGCGAACGAGCCGCATCACTGGGGATTGCATGCGAACTGCTGACACCCCGGCAGATTCATGATCTCACACCGGCAGTCAATCCAAAGGGCCTTCTGGGAGGACTCAGCAGCCCAACGGAATGCTGCGTGAATCCAAAGGAGGCAATTCGATCGATCCCCGCATGGCTGACAGAGAAGTATGGGGTCAGGTTTCACTTTCAAACTCATATCGCTCATCTTGAATCAACCGGTGATGATGCCGACGTTAACAGCAGAGTCCGGGTTACAACCAGCTATGGCGATTCCGCGGATTTCGAAAAGGCCGTGGTGTGCTGTGGTGCCGAACTGCAGTCGCTGTACCCGAATGTTCTCGCATCTTCCGGGCTGAAACGCTGTAAACTTCAAATGCTGAGTCTGCATGGCGGCGGCGCCGGCTGGACCCTCGGTCCGCATCTGGCGAGCGGTCTGACACTGCGACATTATCACAATTTTGACATCTGCCCAGGTCTCGAAAACCTGAAGAATCGCATTCAGACGGAAACACCGGAGCTGGATCAATTCGGCATCCATGTCATGGCATCACAGAATAATTATGGCCAAATTATTCTGGGAGACTCGCACGAATATAATGCTGACATCGAACCTTTTGACAAGTCCCTCATTGATCAGCTAATCCTTCGGGAACTGCAGAAAATTCTTCGGCTGCCCGACTGGACCGTCGCCGAACACTGGCATGGAGTTTACGCGAAGCATCCGACGCTGCCAGTCTTTGAAGCCAGTCCGGAACCTGGTGTTTATCTCTGCACAGGAACCGGCGGAGCAGGCATGACAATGTCTTTTGGACTCGCCGAGAAAATGTGGAGTCGATGGACGGAAAGTCCATCGACTCAGACCGAAAACGCTGCTTCAGCAATCAGCCTCAGTTTTTCTGATCGCATGAACTCTGATCGCATAAACTCCGATCGCATGAACATGGAAAGATGATGTCATGAAATCCGGTAACATTCAGGCCGTGCTTCTGGACTGGGCGGGTACAACCGTTGATTACGGAAGCCGCGCACCGACCCAGGTGTTCGTGGAAATCTTTCGTCAGCGAGGTGTTGAAATTACCGTTGACGAAGCTCGAGGACCCATGGGCCGCGCCAAACACGAACATATTGCCATGGTGGCCGCATTGCCGCGAGTTACAGAATTATGGCGACAAAAGCACGGAGCAGCTCCCAATGCGATGGACGTGAAAGCGATGTATGAGGATTTCCTGCCGATGCAAAAGGAAATTCTGGCTCACGGATCGTCCGTGATTCCCGGCATTCCTCAGGCAATCGACGAGCTTCGGAGACAGGGTATCCGTATCGGTTCGACGACCGGATACACGCGTGCTCTCATGGAGATTGTCATTCCCATCGCGGCCGCGGAAGGATACAGCCCTGATGTTACCGTGTGCTCCGATGAAGTGTCGTCCGGCCGACCCGCTCCGTGGATGAATACTCGGGCGGCCGAACTTCTTGGAGCCTTTACTTTTTCTCAGATCGTTGTCGTTGACGACACACCAGTCGGCATTGAAGCGGCAAAAAACGGCGGAATGATTGCCGTTGCTGTTTCGCTGACGGGTAACTCGCTGGGACTTTCTGAAGCAGAAGTACGGCAGCTGCCCGGATCGGAATTGCAGCAGAGACTCTTAAAAATCAGTGTGGATTTTCGAGAAGCCGGTGCCGACTACGTCATTCAGTCCGTCGCGGAACTGCCAGCGCTTCTGGGTCGTATGTAATCTGAATCGTGCTTAAACATTAAACAATGGTTCAACGACGAACGATGTACGCTCGGCTAGTGATGTGATGGTCGCTTCCCTGCCTTCACCGGATACGGCAACGCAATAGTCGCCTTTCGCTCCGCGAAAGAGCATTCTTTTGCGGAGCAAAAGGCGACACTTATTGTCTGACATCGCCTTAGGACCCATCAACAAATCCGGGGCTTCGTGGATGTGTATGGCCCAGCAGTTGCCAGAACGTGCAGGCAATCCCGTCGGCGGAGCGACGGGTGTACTGTACACCCGTCGCTCCGCCGACGGGATAAGGTCAACGGTAAACTTTGGATTTCTTTAACACGCACTTCGTTTTGTCGTTGAACCAAAACAATCAGCTTGAGATTCACCGCTTATCAGCCTTCGCACAGCATTTCTTAAACTTCTTTCCGCTGCCGCAGGGACAGGCGTCGTTACGGCCGATCCTGGGTCCGTCCATGCGGATCGTGGAAGTCACGCGAGAAGGTTCGGTGTATTCTTCGCGATCAACATCAACAGGCGACATGCCGGGCTCCGACAGATCCCCATTATCGCGAAAGTACGAGTCGATATAAAAATCCTCGAAGTCAAACTCCGAGTCACCCCTGGACCATGCCCGAAGTTCAAAACCAGTATGCTCGATACGGTCCTGGCGATGATACTCAATCGATTCTAAAAACGTTTGGTCTCCATCGTCAAGAGCTTCATGAATCGATTCCGGGATGGGCCACTCTTCATCCATTTCTCCGGCCTCAAAGGCATTCAAAAGGGTCTCGCGAGCAACGGATGCCCCCAGATACATCAGCGACAAACTGATGGAGGACGTCAGAAATGAATCCGCTGCTTCCCGGCTTTCCTGCAGCCAGTCCAGCAGCAGTTCGATTGCCTCGCTTCGATCGAGCTTACCTTCGGTCACCATCCAGACGATCGATTCAGCAGCATCACCCCGGACAGAATCAATCACATGGCGATCGGTGAGAAACATTTTCAGCTGGTCTGGTTTGTCCGCAAGCCGTCCGAGAATCTGAGCCATATCCAGCTCGATAACTTCGTGAAAGCATTCCATACCGTTCTCATCGGCGTCACTCAGCAGACTCAGCAGGGTGGGAAGAATTTCGCGGTTTCCAAACTCCGTCAGCAGATACAGCGCGATGACGTGGCCAAAACTCTCCGGAGCTCTGGGATCACGGTCCCGACTTTTGACATACTTCGGAATATCCTGAATTATCTGAATCAGATGCGGTATAATTTCTTCGCGGTGCTGTCTGGCCCAGCGGACGGCATCTTCCGGAAATGTCGTGAACGGCTGGCGAATTTTTGCAAGTGTGTCTTCGAGCGTCAGCGTGATCGGCCGCTTCTCCCTGAAAAAGGGCATCGTACTCAGGCTATCAATGGAGATTCGGGCAAGGCCGTCCAGATAACGAGATTTCGCTTCTTCAAAACCGGGCTGACCTTTCTGCAGCTGTTGCTGAAAAAAATTCGGGCCGATCCACTCATCTTCAATCAGCTCTTCTCTTTCTGCTGCCCTTACTTCACTTTGAGCTTCTTCTGCCCAAAGCAGTCCCAGCATCTCCACGCTTTTTGTTACGAGTACAAAATCCTCGTTGTCTGTGCCCTCGCGCAGCCTTTGGCGTAAAAACAGAATCGCCTGTTCACGCGAGATTCGCTGCTCGCAAACCATCACAAAGACAGCTTCCATAAATGCCGCACGGACATCCGGATTCACCGATGGATCAGCAATTGCCGGCAACATCTGATCAGGCCCGGAAGCCAGGCGAGCCGCAATAAAATGCAGATCTTCCGCTATAAAATCGCCATAGAGACCTTCTGAACCAGAAGAACATGCAGATTCCATAATCGCAGGAAAAGCCTGTTTGGCGTTGAACTCATACAGCAGAAACAGGGCAGCAATATGTCCCCACGTTTCAACAGCCCCTCTGTCTTCGTAAATTTTTGTAGCGTCACTGATGGCAGTGATCAGCCTGGGAATGATCTCGTCGCGGTGTTGTCTGGCTGCCTGAACAGCAGCCTCAGGAAATGTTCCGTCGCAGTAATTCAGCTCCCACAGAATCTGATCGCACGTCATGGTCATTGACATCGTGGTTCACTCCTTTGAACAGGACAGAATTGAACAGGACAGAAAAATCCCCGTCAGGAGAAGGAAATATACTCCGGCGAGCCGCCAGCTGGTAGCGATGAGGACACAGATGATGACTCAATTGACGGCGCACACGCCATTCTTCACTGAACCATCTGCTGATGAACATGCTTATAGACCGTCGGCCGGACTTTTGACCGCCAGCCCGGGCTTGTTCATCACATGAAGGTAGATCATGGTGGTCTTCACATCAGCATGTCCCAGCAGTTCCTGTACTGTCCGAATATCGGAACCGGACTCCAGCAGATGAGTTGCAAAGCTGTGGCGAAGTGAATGAGGAACCGCGTTTTTGTTTAAACCGACACGATCAATTGCCCGCTTGAAGTAGTCGGTGAAAAAATTTTCTCCCACATGGTGTCTCAGCATAGTGGAGCTTCGCGGATCTTTGGAAATTCGCGTTGAAGGAAACAACCACTGCCAGCCAAATTCCCGATTCTCGTTCGGATACTTGCGAGCCAGTGCATGCGGTAACAGCACACGCCCAAAGCCCTCGTTCAGATCGCGAATGTGCAACTCCCGAACTTTTTCTACCTGATCCAGGAGTTCCTGACGACAGCACTGGGGAAGCACTGTGATTCGATCCTTGTCGCCTTTGCCGTTGCGAACCAGAATGTGTCCTTCGTCAAAACAAACATCCTTGATACGAATCTTTCGGCATTCCTTATGGCGCAGCCCCGAGCCATACATCACAAGAAACATCAGCCGTCGAAGACCATGAAATTCGGGCAGCAGCCGGGCAATCTCCTGGCGACTCAGGACCACAGGCAGCCGTTCCGATTCGCGAGCCCTTCGAACATCGAGAAAAGCGAGTTCACGAGACAGCACCTGCTGATATAGAAACAGCAGAGCACATTTTGCCTGGTCCTGAGTGCTCGATGCAACTCCGCCTTCAACGGCGAGTTCCGTCAGAAAGGACTTGATTTCTGCTTCGCCGAAACCTGCCAGCTGATCCGACCCGCAATGCCGAATGAAGCGAAAAACCCAGCTGATGTAAGCGCGTTCGGTCTCCAGCGCCAGGCGCCGCACTCGCAACTCCCGCCTCATTTGTTGAATAATGTCGGGTTCGGAAGGATCAATTGTCCCGATCAGTTCTTTGTCCGGAATATCTGAACTCCCTGCAGCAGTGGAATCTCTTTCGACCGCTGCGAGTCGGCCGAGCACCTGTTTGATTTCAAACAGATCCGGCTGTTCCGCTTTCAGAACCAGGGTACGATAAGCCTCAACAGCGCGAACGCCCTGAAGTCTTTGCCATGCAGGCGTTCCGGAATGCAGCAGGGAGCGGGAAAACTCAATCACCAGCGGTATTGTCACGGGGAAACGGCCATTCTGCAGTTCTTTGCCGACTGCATACCGAGCCAGCCATTTGGGGAACCATTCCTGATCATTCTTCCCAATCGACGCAGAGCTGATCAACGCCCGAAATTGACTAAGGCTCATGGCTTGACATCCTGTAGAAAATCCGGTGTCCTGACCCGGATTTTACCTTTTATCCCGGTGTACCTCAATGGAGGGTTGCAGTGTACCACTAGCCAAGATAAAATTCCACCACACCGGGATAAAACCCCTGGTAAGGATCTTATCTGGGAACTTCCCCATGATAATTACATTGTTCGCTTTCAACTGAGTGTTCGGCCAGACGCCGCAGGGATGGTGACTCTCGTTTCGCCGCGAGTACATCTTGACCGAGTCCCAAGATTCCGTTACGGAGCAGCGATCAAGCACTTAAT
>JALHMY010000106.1 GCA_022843805.1 Fuerstiella sp. | reverse complement strand
GAATTCTGCGACCGGATCGATGGCCGGAAACCCGGCGGGCGCATCACCAGACCCGGTGGGCGCTTCCCAGTCGGGTGGCTGGTTTTGAATTTGAGACAAAATTTTTGCGACGGTTTCGCCATCGACTCCAAGAGTCCTCGAAATCGCCCGATTGGACTGTCCCGCCGCCGCAAGTGCTTGTACTGCCAGTCTTTGTACCATTGATAGCCGATTCGACATGCCTGCCCCCCTGTCCACGGTAAAAAATCCCGAAGACAGTGTGGTCGGCTTGTCTCAACTCTCATAATGGCTGGTTTTGAAGCGCCCTTTCCTGGCTGGTTTTATCCGACACACAATGATGCCCGCTATCCACGATTGGTGACGGTTTATTACCCGTTACATCCTCTCTTCGGGCACGAAAACCTGCCGGTTCGTCAGCGATCTGGTGCTACCTCGGTAGCGCAGGTTGTCGTTGAATTCGAACAACAGTGCCAAGCCGTTCCGCTGTGGATGACCGACCAGCATCGGTGCTCTGCCATGACGATCGGCCTTGATCCGCAGTGTGCGCTGTCGTCACTGCTTGCACTGACTTCACTCATTGACGCCGCACGGTTGTAGCTCTGTGTGTCATCAGTAAACCTCTGAAGCCAATGTTGTACACATTGTTTTCAGGAGGTTGCTATGAGTGATAAACAATCCCAGGAAGTGCAGTTGCAGCTCTTTAAGACAGAGCTTGTCTGGCACGAATTTCCCCACGAGGTACGTAAGCAGGTGATTCAACTGCTAACCATTCTGTGCATCGAAGTTGTTGAAGAAGACGAATTTCTGCAGGAGCAAGATGATGAATAAAGAGTCGATTCGGCCATGGCATCTCGAACGAACTGCGTTTGTCTACGTTCGGCAAAGCAGTCCCACACAAGTGAAGCGAAACACGGAGAGCGCGACACGACAGCGACGTATGCAGGAACACGTGATTCAGCTTGGCTGGCCAGCAGCACAGATTCGAGTACTGGGAAACGATACGGGCAACTCGGGCGGAACTCAACATGGCCGTGATGATTATCAGTGCATGCTGGACGCCGTTATGAAGTCGGAAGCCGGACTGATCTGCGCATGTGAACTGTCGCGTTTGTTACGAGACAACCAGGACTGGAATCAATTGGTCCGTATCTGCCGACACAACGGCGTGCTGTTAGCCGACGAACACAGGATCTACGACGCAGCCAATACACAGGATCGTGTGTTGCTCGGAATTCAAGGTGCGTTCACAGAATACGAACTGGCGATGATCACAGAGCGAATGCAGGAAAGCAGAACTCAAAAAGCTGCTCGCGGCGAACTGTATGAAGCCTTCCCGCCCGGATATATTTGTCGGCATGCACTCCTGTTCGAGAAGCACCCTGACTCCAGAGTTCAGCGCGCCATTGAACATGTGTTTCGCGAATTCGGACGTGTTCCAAGCGTAATGCAATTGTTTCGACAACTGTTGGGTGAGGGTTTTCAACTGCCCTGTGTACGTCACGGCAAAGACTGGCGCGACGTCGAGTGGAAAGCTCCCCGTTATCAGCAACTCGTGGACATGATCCGGAATCCTGCATATGCAGGTATCTACGTGCGCGGACGAAACAAGACGTTCTCCACGCTCGACGAGAACGGTCATGCTCAAAAGAAGCGACGACGTATGGCGCGCGAGCATTGGAGTGTGTTCCTCGAAGGGCATCATGAACCATATATTTCCAAAGAAGTCTGGGAACACAATCTTGTCAAACTTGCCAACAACACTCATATGAGTCAGTCGATGAATAGTCACTCACCACAAAACGGAAACGGCCTGATGGTTGGCCTGCTGCGCTGTCGTCGTTGTGGGCACAAACTGCATGCAGCTTACAACAAAGGTCGAGTCAGCTATGTCTGCCGAGGTGGAGATACGCAGCGAGACGCTCACGGCAAGAGCTGTTTCTGCTTTCGCGCAACTCGTGTTGAAGAGCGTCTCATCGAATTGATCTTTGAGGCGATCAGCCCGGCAGGAATTGCTGCGTCAAAGCGGGCAGCAGAGCAACTTGCTGTTGATCGAATTCAACAGCGGCAGTTGATACTCGATCGAATTGACGCGAGTCGAGAACTCGAATCCCGCGCCTCTCGTGAGTACAAGCAAACGGACGAGACGTATGTCACGGTTCGACGCAAGTTAGCTCAGGAGTGGGAAGACTCTCTGCTGGTACTCCAGAAGGAAAAGGATGAACTGACTCGCTTCGATATTCAATGTCCACAGATGCCGACTCCGAAGCAACAGAAGCAGTTGGATCTTCTCGCGAAGGACGTTCGACGGATTTGGAATGATCCGAAGGCAAGCATGGTTCTGAAAAAGCAAATTGTGCGTACCTTGATCGAAGAGATCGTCGTTGATCTGGAGAAACCACAAAACGAAGTTGTGTTGATGATCCATTGGGCGGGCGGGCATCACACAATTCTCCGTGAACCCACGCACTGGAAAAAGCAACGCGGCAACAGTGATGACGTCAAACGAGTGATAGGGTCACTACGAAAGATGATGGCAGATGATGCGATCGCCATGACTTTGAATCGAACGAATGTTCGAACAGCAAGCGGGACAACCTGGACTGCAGAAGCCGTGGCTTCATTTCGCACGCAGCACGGGATTCCGGAATTCGCTCGCGAGACGAAAGAAAAAAATGGCTGGATGACACAGGCCGAGGCCGCTACCTGGCTTGACCTCAGTCCAATGAGCATGACGCGACTGGTTCAGGCAGGGATTATTCCCGCTGAACAACCACAGAAAGGAATGCCGACCATCATCAGACAGACGGATCTTTCATTGAAACGGGTACAATGTGCCGTCGCAGAAATAAAACAGTCAGGAAACCGACCGCTATCTCACGACCCGAACCAACTAAAACTCTTTGAAAACCACGACTTTTGAAAGGAACGTATCATGCCGGATCGCTTTTAGGCGCCCACTGACAAACCGAAAGCAAGTTGGACTGTGGCGAAGACTGTGGAAGGAATCGTTTGACGCTCTCGTGTCGATTGAGTGTCGTGAGACATCTGCGCCTGACTCGCCATGACCATTTCTCCCTGCGGCATCAAGGATCCCAAAAAGGCTGCGATAGCAAATCAGAGAATAATGCGCAAGTTCACCAGATCATCCCAACTTACCCAGTGTACTCGATGGCCGTGGAGATGAGAATCTGTACTGATTCTTGCACCCTTTTTGAATCGTCGTAAGATACGGAGAGGAAAAACGGCCTGTTTGCTGCAAAAAAGTGTCAAATGGCAATACACTCCCCGTTGTCCTTTGCGTCCAGTTATTCGTCCGTCGAAGAGAACCGCCCTTGTCTGTTGCTTCTATCTGTGAACCGGCTTCAAAAACGAATATCTCGTTCTCCGGCCACGAAACCTTCACACTTCGCTACGGATGGCTAAAGAAGGCCGTGGACGGTGTGCAGCATTCGCCAACTCTTTTTGGCGAGCGAGATGCAATGGTGACGCTGGGCGTCGGTAAAAATATGGTTCGATCAATGCGGCATTGGGCACTCGCAACCGGCATGATTGAAGAATCGCCGGATGTTCGTAACAACCGCGGCCGGCATCTTCAGCCAACGGATCTAGGTCGAACAATTTTCGCGGACGATGGTATTGATCCTTTCCTCGAAAGAAAGGGAACGATCTGGCTGCTGCACTACCAACTGGCATCGAATCTCGGCGCATCTGCCACTTGGTTTTGGGCTTTCAATCACTTCATCCTATCGGAATTTCAAAGTGCAGATCTGATTTCTGGCCTCGAAAAATACTTTGCTCCTCAAAGGGAGTCTTCTGTTGCGCACGCAACACTTGAACGTGACGTCAGCTGTTTCCTTCGAACATATGTCGCTCCGAAACGCACAAGAACGGTTGGCACTGAAGACACGCTCGACTGTCCGCTCGTAGAACTTGGGCTTCTTCGAAATCTGGATCTCCCCGATACGTACATGTTCTCGAGGGAAAAACACCAATCACTCCCACCGGAGATTTTCGCGTTTGCAACCTTGAGTTTTTGGAATCGCACAGCCAGCGGCAGTAATTCCCTGGGCTTCAACGAAATCGCGTATTCACCCGGCAGTCCCGGTAAGGTCTTCAAGCTCACTGAATCAGCTATTGTGGATCAAATGCGGCAGATGGAAACCACTACGCGGAAAGCCTTGACGTTTGATTCAACTGCCGGACTCGTACAGCTTTATCGAAAGAATGACATCGCACCTATCGCTGTATTGAAGAATCCTGTCGCGAAAGGAACGAAGCGATGAAGCGTTCTGCGATGGCAACACACGTTAAAAAACGCTTTTTGAGATCAGCCAATGTCGAATTGGACATTCCAGAAGCGGATGCATTGGATGGGTATGTAGTCACGCCAACAGGGCGTAGCGTCCTTTCCAAATTGGCCGATAGCTTGTATGGAAAATCCCAAACGCGGGCATGGACGTTGACTGGGCCCTATGGAACAGGCAAAAGTGCATTTGCGATTTTTGCAGCACGGCTGCTTCAATCCGGCAAAATAAAATCAGCCAGAGATGCGAAAGACCTACTGAGCAAAACCGACTCGGCGTTGGCCAACACTCTGGGAGGCAGTGCGAAGTCGCGATCTGGTCTTATTCCCGTTGCGATCGTCGGTACAAGAGAACCGATTGGGGGAGCGATCCTGCGTGGGTTTGAATTGGCAGTCAATGCAAACCTGAACGGCACTGGAAAAGGTCTTGCTGGAGAAATCAGCCGAGTTCGAAAACAAATCACAGACGGCAAGGCTGTTCCAACACGCCGCGTCACTGATCTGTGTCTCGACAGCATTGGAAAACTCTGCGAAGGGAGTCGCGACAACAATGGCGTCTTCCTGGTTATTGATGAACTTGGCAAGCTTCTGGAATATGCAAATCACCACAATGCTCAGTCAGATCTTTTCACACTTCAAGAGCTTGCCGAACAGTTCTCTCGGTCGGAAACTCGGAGCCTGTTGATTGGGATTTTGCACCAGGATTTTGGTGCCTATGCCAGCAGTCTGCCATCCGCTGACCGTGCCGAATGGGAGAAGATTCGCGGTCGCTTTCAGGACATTTCATTTAACGAACCTGCGGAGGAAATGCTCCGGCTCGTTTCACATGCGCTCGCAGAAAGAGGATTGAAGGTTTCGCCAGCCGCAAAAGCGATGATTCACAAGATTGCTGAAGAGGCATTTAAGAAAGGGATGAATCCAGGCTCAATGTCGAAAATGGAATTCGTTTCAACACTCGAAGCCTGCGCTCCGCTACATCCGTTGGTTGCGATAAGCCTTGGCACCGTCTTTCGGAAATTTGCGCAAAACGAACGATCCGTATTTTCATTCATAAATTCGAATGAGCCATTCGGGCTGGCGGAATTTTGTCGAAACCAACCATCGGCGGGTCTGTTTGGCGTAGACCGGTTATACGATTATCTGACCCACTCAATTCGGGATGCCCTTTACACTTCGATGCAGGCAAAGCAATGGGCGGAGGCGGAGAGCATTCTGGCGAGTGCTCACGACGCGACTGAATCGGATACCTTTCTCCTAAAAGCCATCACATTCATAAATCTGATTGCACAGGATAACCGCACAAGTGCAACCCGCGAAGTCCTGACGCTGACATCAGCCGGATGCCTTCCAAGCCCCTTGGAAAAGAAAGATTTCGATCGCATTCTCAAGAGGAAACTTGTGGTTGATCGGAGCTTCAACCACACACTCGGACTTTGGGAAGGCAGTGATCTCGACATTGAAGCAGAGATTCAAAAAGCTCGTGGCCAACTCGATCGAGACGTTTCAGTCGCCCAACTCGCTGAAAAGTACTTTCCCTGCGATCCTGTTGTCGCACGCCGACACTCATATCAAACCGGTACATTTCGATTTTTCACAGTTCGATTTGTCTCTATAACGCAGTTTGAGAGTCGCAAAGAAGAGTTGCCGTTGCAGATTGAAATTGTGCTGTCAGAGTCTGAAGCGGAGGAACGGAAGTTACGCACCTCACTGAAGAAGACACCAGCATCCACAGCACCGCTTGGGCACCTCGTTTGTCTGCCTGCAAGTAGAAATGAGATTACCAGTCGGATCAAAGAACTCACGGCAATGGAATGGGTGCGCGAAAATGCGAAGGGCTTTGAAGGCGATCGTGCGGCGCGGCGCGAACTCGCAATTCGTATTGATGCGGTGCAGCAACAATTATCGACATTGCTCACAGAGTTGCTTTCGCCTGATGAATTTTCTGATGTGTCTCAGTGGTTCGGCGGCGGAGCTGAATTGTCATTCGGCCCAAAACTTGCTTTTCAGGGACACCTCTCGGCGGTCTGCGATCAAGTCTATGACAAATCACCACGGCTGCTAAACGAATTGATCAACCGTCGCCAATTGTCGTCAGCCGCAGCGAGTGCAAGACGAATTCTCATTGAAAAGATGTTTACCCATCGCAATGAGCCACAACTCGGATTAGACAAAGCCCCTCCCGAAAAGAGTATCTATCTGTCCCTCTTGCAGAACTCGGGACTGCATTCAGAGACAGTCGATGGATGGGATTTCCACCCGCCTGGTAAATCTTCCAGGACAGCCATCAACGCAACGTGGTCAGCGATAAACGCTTTCTTTCGCAACACAGAAGCAGGTGCTCGTCCAGTTTCTGACCTGTTTGATGTGCTACGTGCTCCGCCCTATGGTTTGCTCGATGGACCATTGCCAGTGCTTTTTTGCGCGGCTTTACTGGTTAACGACAGTGAACTTGCGATGTACAAGGATGGCACTTTTCTGCCAACACCAAGTTCTACCGACTTTGAATTGCTGGTCAAACATCCGAATCGATACACAATTCAGCGATGGAATGTATCAGGCGTTCGTGCAGAAGTGTTTCAGAAACTTGCAAGACTGTTCGGCAAAGAATGGTCTTCGAAGAACCCCGAGAAATCGCAAATCCTGGATTTGGTCAAGCCACTCCTTCGCTTTTATCAGGGACTCAACAAGTTCACTTTGAACACTCGTGAACTCTCGAAAGAAGCCCTGGCTGTTCGCGATGCTCTGGCAACCGCGACCGAACCGGATGCTCTTCTATTTGCAAAACTTCCAACTGCAGTGGGCTTGAAGGCCTTCGGCAATTCAAAGAAGACGTCTTCAGCTCAGGTCGAAGAATACATATCCCGATTGCGATCAGCATTGTCCGAACTGCAAACAGCGTACGACAAATTGTTGGGAGCAATTCACGCAAGCTTGAAGACTTCCTTTTCGATTAGCGGGGATCTTGCTCAAATTCGACGGACGCTCAGGGAACGAGCGTCTGGACTTACCGATTGTTCTGGAGATGTGACATTGAGGAGTTTTGTCGAACGAATCCGAGAATCTGAATTGCCCGATCGAGACTGGCTGGAAACCCTTTCTTCGTTACTAATATTGGCACAGCCAGCAACATGGAAAGACGGCGACCTAAAGCGATTTCAGGCAGAACTGCGATCCGTGGCTCGCCTATTTCAACATGTTGAAGCCATCGCTTTCACCAAAGGCGGAAAACGAGGACAATCAACCGAGGCAATCCGTGTCGGGATTACTCGGCAGGATGCGAGCGAATCGGAACGAGTCATTCACGTGTCTGCTGCTCAAAAGAGTGAAGTTGAAAAGGCAGAGGCGGCAATCGAATCACTCCTGAAACAAACAGTCAAGAATAAAGATATTGCACTGGCCGCATTGGCGGGAGTTACACAACGCAGGCTGTCACAATAGACATAGAGGGAACTCGTTCCATGTCCAAACCAATTCGTCATATTCTGTCGCTGTCTGGGGGCAAAGACAGTAGTGCATTGGCGCTCTACCTTCGCGATCGCGTTCCGAACATGGAGTACGTCTTCTGTGACACCAAGAAGGAGCTGGAAGAAACGTACGAGTACCTCGACAAAATTGAAGCGTACTTGGGTAAAAAGATCATTCGGCTTTGCGACGAACGTGGTTTTGATCACTGGCTGGAAGTCTACAACGGCTTTCTTCCTTCATCTCAAATGCGTTGGTGTACACGCATGTTGAAGATACGGCCATTCGAAAAGTATGTCGGCGATGACGAAGTGCTCATGTATGTTGGTATTCGGGCCGACGAGGACCGACAGGCGTATGTTTCCACAAAACCGAATATCAAGCCTGTCTATCCGTTTAAAGAAGATGGCATCAAGCGTGATGACGTGTTCCGAATTCTAGAAGAGAGTGGTGTAGGTTTGCCGAAATACTACGGCTGGCGCACTCGTTCCGGTTGCTACTTCTGCTTCTTCCAGAGAAAATCAGAATGGGTAGGGCTTCATGAGCACCACCCAGACTTATATCAGTTGGCATCTGAGTACGAAAAGCCCCACGGGAACGGTCAGGGATATTTTTGGGATGACAAGGAGTCGTTGGCGGAGTTGCTAGCACCAATGCGGATGGAGCAAATTAAGAGGAATGCGGAGAAAGCCCAACGTAAAGACGGCGAGGCTCAAAGCAGCCGACTTCTCGACACGCTTGACCTCGCCGACTCGGATAACGAAACGCCATGCTTCTTCTGTCACGATTGAATCTAGTTGAGCATGTACTTACGTAAAGACCAAGGCCAACTCTTATGAGGTTTAAGACTGACATCTGGACGATCGACAAAATTCAAGCGCAACGAAGTGCTATTGACCCTGACCCACCTTTCCAACGTGGTGAGGTGTGGAAATTGCCCGCGCAACAACTGTTGATCGATTCCATTTTTTGTGGCTTCGACATACCAAAGATTTATCTTAAGGACCGCGGCACAAATGTACTATTCAAGTATTCCATAGCAGATGGGCAGCAGCGACTCTTGTCGATTATGGGTTTTATTGACGATAAGTTTTCCTGTTCATCTACTTCATACTCAACAACACCGTTCTGGGCAGGGAAACGATTCAGTGATTTAACAAAGAAGCAGCAGCAAAAATTCCTTTCGTACAGTTTGGTGGTTAGTATTGCCGCTGATGCTGAACCAGACGAAATTAGAGAACTATTCTGGCGATTGCAGCAAGGTTCAAGTCTCAATCCGCCGGAGAAACGGAATTGTATGCCGAGTCAACTTGGTGATGAGATTCGTCGCATGGCCGAGGCACACAGATTCTTCACCAACAAGTCAGCTTACTTTTCGTCGGATCGCCGTGGCAGAGACAATATCTGTGCCCATGCATTTGCCCTTCAGATCTACGGAAGTAGTTGTGACCTAAAAGCGCCCATGCTCAAGAATCTTTACGAAGAATATGCAGATGGTATCGCTACTAGCGTCGTTCAGGCCGTTAACAAAACTCTCAACTTCCTAGCCGAAGTAAATCAAGCGGATGCAAAAATCATTCGCACGAAATGGGGATTTGTAGACCTGTACCTTCTCATCAAAGATATCGAGGACGGTGAGCGACCCGATGCTGAAGAATTTGCTGGGAAATACGCTGATTTTGAGGCGCGGAGGCAAAAATTCAACGCATCGCCTGAACCATTGATTGAGAACAGCCCAAGTACGAAGGCAGACCGGCTACTATACGACTACATCATCGCCTTCAGGACCTCTGGGGGTCTGGCAAAGAACGTTCGCAAGCGGCAAACCGCTATCTCTAAACTTCTTATGGATCGATGATTTACATCACTTGGAGTTCATCGTGAAAAAAGCCAGAGCTACAAACCGATTCGACGATGCTCCTGACTCACTCCTCAAACAGATCAACGCTGGTAAATGTGCAGTGTTTGTGGGAGCCGGAGTTTCTGCTGGATCTGGATTCCCAGCTTGGGATCGTCTACTACTCGATACAATTCAGGTTAAGTTGGAGAGTAAGGATATCTCTCAGGCACATGCCGACGAAATGAGGGCGTTGCTTTCAAGAAGAGATGCAGAAAGCTATTTGACTGTAGCGCAAGAGCTTTCGGACCGGCTGTCTGATAGTGAATTCAAGCGTCACATTGCCAAAGTGTTTAGAGCTTCAACGATAAAGCCAAGTTCAGCACACAATGAGATTGTGAAGAAGCCATTTGCCATGGCTATGACAACCAACTATGACAAGCTGGTGGAAAATGCCTATGCAAAGAAAATGGGGGAAGTACCTACAATCTTGATGTACGATCAAGCAAGTGCAGTAGCAGATGCAATGTGGAGTGACTCATTCTTCCTCCTCAAGGCACACGGATCGATCGAGGATCCCAGCAAGATGATCATCACGGAGCGAGACTACAGAAACGTCGTCTTCCGGCAGCCAGGTTACCGATCCGCAATTTCTGCAATATTTACAACGCGTACCGTTCTATTTGTTGGGGCATCGCTTGCAGACCCAGAGCTTAAGCTCTTAATGAGCTTCATACATGATTCTTTTCACGGAGGAGGTGCTGAACATTATGCACTGCTTCCTCGCGGTGTGGTGACCGAGGTGATTCGAACCCGCTGGAAGAAGGACTACAAAGTGCAAATCATTACGTATGAAGCATCACCTAATCATATCGAGGTTGAAGAGTTTCTGAAAACGCTTCCGAACGGCAAGTAGAATGGATAAGAAGCATCCAGTCGTATATTTTGATCATTTCGCCTCTACGCCAATAGACCCAAGAGTCTTGGAAGTTTTGACTGACAGCCTTGTTCGAGAATTTGCGAACGCTGATAGTTCTACGCATGAATATGGTCTTTCAGCAAACCGCTCAGTTCAGTCGGCCCGATCCCAAGTATGCCGTCTATTAAATGCCCCGGCATCGACCGTCTTCTTCTTTAGCAGTGCAACAGAGGCAAACAACACTGTGATTCAAGGAATCGTTGCCGCATGCAGCGGCACACAGCACTTAGTCGTTTCAGCAACCGAACATGTTTCTGTCTTTCAGCCCGTAGAGCGACTCAAGAATGATGGTCATACATTAACAGTAATTCCGTGTGATGCCGACGGAAAGATCCTAACGCATTTGACTCCAGATTTCTTGCGGCCGGAGACGGTTCTCGTTTCAGTCAGCTTGGCAAACAGCGAAGTTGGAACACTTTGCGACGTGCGTGAGCTTGCCCTAGAATGCAGGGCTCGAGGCATTCTATTCCACACTGACGCCACGGCGGTTGCTGGGAAATACCGAATAGACGTAAGTTCCGTGCCTATTGATCTCTTGACGTTTACATCTCACAAGATTTATGGACCGAAGGGAGTAGGAGCTCTATACGTACGAAATGCTGATGTAGCACGAAGAATCCGCCCTTTGCTTCTTGGTGGTGGACAGGAACGTGGTCTGCGTTCAGGAACGCTGCCTGTACCTTTGATTATCGGTTTTGCCAAGGCGTGCGAGCTCTGCGAGTACGTCATGGATGATGACTGCCTTAGAATAGGCGAGATGCGTGATCGCCTTTGGCAACGCATTCGAAGTGAAGTACCCGACGTAATCCTGAACGGTCATCCGACAGAACGACTCTACAACAATCTAAACGTGAGCTTTCTTGGCGTTCCCAGCGAAGCGTTCATGATTAAGCTACGAAACGTTGTGGCTGTGAGTGCCGGTTCCGCCTGCACGTCTGCCAAAGCGGAGCCCAGCCATGTTCTGCGAGCAATGAACGTTGGCCATGCCGGTCTCGAATCAGCCATCCGGTTCGGCTTGGGCCGATTTAACACAATGGAAGAAGTAGAATACGTGGCAGATCATATCCGAGACGCTGTGGCCGAACTTCGAGTTCACTTCGGATACACGCCAACAATTTGATCGTGGAGATCAGCATGCAAATCGGACCCACTTCGGCGCGGAAATCGGACCCACCTGGGAAACGAGATGACCACGGGGAGCTGCGTGGTTTTTAGGCACTTTTCGGTTTGAGGGTCAGCAGTGAGCCTTGAGCCCGGGGTCGGCATCGATCAATTCGACTTGTGAGCCTTCCTGTTTTCTTTCATCGACTCACGGAAGCGAAAGCTTTCACTATTCATCTCAAAGATTTCGCAATGGTGCGTCAGGCGGTCCAGCAGCGCTGCGGTCATGCGTTCGCCCTGGAAGATCTGACCCCAATCGCTGAACGCCAGGTTGCTGGTCAGTAGCAGGCTGCGGCGTTCATAGCGATCGGCGAAGACCTGAAACAGCAGCTCGGCTCCGCCACGGCTGAACGACAGGTATCCGAGTTCATCCACGATCAGCAGATCGGTGCGATCAAGTTGTGTCAGATATCGATCAAGCAGGTATGCCTTCTGCTTCTCCTCGAGCAGATTCACCAGTGCTGCAGCGGTGAAGAAACGGACCGTGTGTCCCTGGCGACACGCAGCGGCGGCGAGTGAAATTGCGATATGAGTTTTACCGGTTCCGGGCTGACCCAGAAGGCAGACGTTCGAGTGGCTAGTGATCCATTCACCTCGCGCCAGTTCCAGGATCTTCTGTTTGTTCAAAGACGGAATCGCCGAGAAGTCGAAGCTGTCCAGATCCTTCTCCACCGGCAGACTCGCCTGCTTGATGCGCGCCTGCAGCGCATTCGACTGACGAGCGGTGACCTCCAGTTCCGTCAGTCTCAACAGATACTGTTCGAACGTCTGATTCGACGACGACGCTTCGCGAGCCAGCTTCTCGAATTCGCGTCCGATGGTTGGTAATCTCAGTTGCCGAAGATTGGATTTCAGCAACAGCATGTCGCTGTCCGATCCCGAGGGTGAGGCTGCTGTCGTGGGTTTGGCCATGAGATGTTTCCTGTAAGAGATCAGCTTTCATCACTGAAGCTGAAACCAAAAGTGAATCGAAGTGACTCAGTCCCGGACTGGGAACTTTCACGTTCGTCACGTCACTGCGAACCAGCCCATGCAGGTCCGCCTGATGTGAATTCTGTTGCCGCGTCGATGACGATTCAACGCGACGGATGATACGATCCGCGTCGGCGACATTCGGACCTCGCAGTTGCTCAATGACGGCCGCGACCTGAGACACCGAATGGTCGCCCAGCAACTGCAGCACGCGAATGAAATGACGCACGCCACTGCGAACTCCGTGACGCTGTTCGAGCTGGCCGCGAAGCTCGGCGAAGCATTCCGGAAGCTGCCAGTCGCGGTATACGTTTGAGTGATCCAAAGCCCCCGGGCGGCGTGTGAGTGTGATCAGATAATGCAGTGGATCAAGGGCTTCCCAGCCATTCTCGTAACTGCGCACATGTGTGGCGACCAGTTTTTCATTGTGAATCACTTCCACATGATTGATGAATCCCTTGACCGTGACGATCTTAAATGCCATCTGTCGTGGCACGCTGTAGCCAACATTGTCAAAGCGGATCATTTGATATTTATCGACCGTCACAGATTCTCGCACACAGGCTTCGAAAGTGTGCCGTGGTAGCGCGGCTGACTGCTCAATGTCTCGCTTCAGCACGTCGCCGATGGTGAGTTTCGCTGCCATTGAGGTGGCAGCACTGACTTCTTCGCTGATCGCAGTTTCAGCTGTTGTCGCTTCCGCTTTGGTGTCATTAATTCCAGTGCGTGCACTTGTTATGCTGTCGCTCGCCGCGATTTCAACTGCGGTCGTTTCGCGGGTTGTGGCATTGACGCCAGCAACAGTCGCAGGTCGCAACTGGTCATTGACGCAGCACTGCCGAAGGTACTCATTCAGCGAATCCATATTCTTCGCCGTCGGCACCGGAGTCCCCCAGCGACGCTGCAGCGTCTTCACACGATTCTCAACCACCGGCTTCTCATTGCCGCTCGCTGGCATGCAGAACAATGGCTCGAAGGCAAAGTGACTGGCGAACGCCGCGTAGCGTGGATTCATCTTCCGATCACGTCCGGTCAGCAATTCCTCCGCAACTGTCTTCGGATTGTCCCACCACACTTCACGAGGAACGCAGCCAAAGAACTGAAACGCCTGCTGCATGCCTTCCAGGATCGATTCGGTACGCTCCGTCGGCAACCCGATCGCAAACGGCGCGTTCGAACACGACCACACCAGAATCAGCACCGATACCTGTTTGCGGCCTTCCGGAAAATCCACGTAGATCTTGCCGAAGTCTGCTTCCATCCGCTGGCCGTGTGCATGATCCAGCGGGATAAATGTCTCGCGATGCTTCCCGCGGTGCTGCTTCACAAAACGGCGAACCGTGTCGTAGCCGCCAGTGTATCCATGCTCATCACGAAGTCGCTCGAACAGCCGCATGGCCGTATGACGCTGCTTCGGCGGTTCCGATTCATCGGCTGTCAGAATCTCCCGAATGCGATCCACCACCAACGCAAGCTTGGGGAAACTCTGCGTCTCCCGGCGACGGTACTTCTGCGGCTCACCGCCTCCCTGAAGCACCTCACGTACTTTGTAACGCGAATGGTGAAACTTCCTGGCGATCTCACGAATACTCATACCGTCCCGATGAGCCCGACGTATCCGACCGTAATCCTCCACAGTCAACATCCTTGACATCAAATCTGCCTGAAAAACAGGCAGATTCTACTGTCCGCTGCGGTGGGTCCGATTTACGCGCCGATCATTCTCCCGGAGTGGGTCCGATTTGCATGCTGATCTCCATGATCGCACAGCAACTAGAAGTGAGACGTGGAGCAAATCATGCCACGTGAATTTCGTGGAGCAAATGGTGAAATCGATCTCTTTCGCGACTGGCACGAAACGTCGTCAGGTCATACCGAAACCACAACCACGGCTCGTCTCAATGCGGCCTCAGCGACCACTTACTTCAACGACTGGTACAAGCGAGTGATTCATACAAAGCTCAAACCCATGAAGGCAGTGGCACGCTCGATCAAAGAACGTCTGCAGAATGTCGTGAGCTTCTGCACTCACAAAATCACAAACGCTGTGGCTGAAGGCATGAACAGTAAAATCATGTCCATCAAACGTCGTGTTGGTGGCTTCAGAAACCGACAAAACTTCAAAACGGCCATCTTCTTCTACTGCGGAGGCCTCAGCCTCTACCCACAATAATCCCGGATGGACCAGAAAAAAGGAGTCAGGCCATGAATGGAATAAGGTTGACGTCGATGCAGCGTGCACATCTGCAACGGCAGTTGGAATTCTCGGATGATGTTTGAGTCTATCGACGGACATTGGCAATCCTGGAATACAATGCCGGTATTCCGATCGTGCGAATTGCGGAAAACATGAATGCTGATCGCAGCAGCGTGCATCGGTGGATTGTCTCCTTCCGTGAGTCATTAAGTCCGTGCAATTTGCTGGGGTCGCGGTAGTGACGGCCATTGCTTGCCACCCCCCGCACAGATCCGTACGTGCTGCGTGACCGCATACGGCTCTTACCTTGGGTGTTTGGCGAGAGAACGTACGCGATGTGCATGCTGATCTCCAGGTGCCGATTGATGCGGTCCAACCAAAAGGTATTGCGGACCTCGCGAGTGCAATTCAGAATATTCTTGCAAAGCCAGAAGACTTCGAGAAGCTCAAGCCTTCAGAGAAGGTATTCGTTAACAAAATGAAAGAGCCGATAGCGGTGAGGACTCTCGCAGCAAACACTCAGAATGAATCGGAGGAACGATTGCAAACTGAGCAGTCGGAATTAGTTAATGCAAATAACCAACTCTAAATCGCGGAGGCGACACTGCGGACGGCCGAAGTTGAGTTAGAGAAAGTAAGAAGCGAATCGGACGCAGCTCCTGCTACGATGCCGGACCGATCTGCGACGCCGATACCCGGAGCAGGTTACCTTCAGTTCGAACAGAATCTTCGCACGCTGGAGGGCATTCGCTAAGCACGTACGTTTTGAACGTTCAAGGCACCTCGGCGAATTACATCGTCGGCGTGCCTTTTTCCTTTCTCTTTGGTTACACCAGAGAATCAGGCAATCGGCGTCGGCGGTGCATAGTCGAGGCGATCCAATGCCGCACCCACGGCGGCCTCGGCATCAACCCGCCCATGTCCGAACCAAGGGCTCCATGTCCCCTCGGCGTCACTTCTGTCGATGAAGTCACCCGTATTAAATGGAGCGACCGGCGAAATGTCCCACGACGTGTCCAAATCGTAGTTGGCATCAGGCGTGCGGGAATATTCCTGTGTCGAAAGATCTTTGAATGCAGTTTGCTTCAAAATTGAGACAACATCTGAGGACGATAACTGCGGGTTCGCCGAAATCACAAGGCCTGCGATGCCAGCGACAAGCGGTGCCGCACTGGATGTACCGCCAAATGTGTCCGTGATCAGGCCTTCTGATGGCCCGCTGGGCGGAAGATGCAATTGTGTTGAACGCCGAGAACAAACTGCATCTCGGCATGGCCATCGACACGGACGATGGCCTACTTGTCCCGGTCATTCGCACTTGGGACAATCGTTGTTCATCGAACTAGCCGCTTGGTTACGCCCACTCGCCGATCAGGCTCGCGCTGGAAAACTCGCTGACGCCGACATGCAGGGATCCGTCTTCACCATCACCAATCTTCAACGTTCCCGAAACTGCAATCCTGGGTCTTGGAGCCATTCACCGCGAACCAGTCCTACTCGACGGCGCGCCGGCCAACACGACATAACGATCGCATACTGTTGGTCGCACGGTTAGACAACTGCAAGCCTCATGGATCGCAGTTAATAAGAATTAGAGTAGAAATTTCGAATTGTTTAACATGCCAAGAGCGAAAGGACAGCCTGTTGTGCCGAGTAGATTTGGCCTACGGATGGCGGGCACACTTCTCGGGTTCCGGCGTCGGGTCGTCCAATGCCCCCTCGTTGATCCAGTCTTTGATCGTTTGGATCTGTGTCGACGTGGCATAGGGACCATCTAACGGCATTCGCGGTAAGTTTTCTTCCTCAATTTCACCCGAGAGAAGTCGAACTAGGTAGGTCTGGTCAGCTTGGCCATTGTTGACATGTTGGGGATCTATCAACGGGTAAGGTGGGGTCACCAGATCGATTTTTGCGACGGCGTTACGGAGGCTCTCGGCGTTGTCCCACGAAAACGCGGCTCCTCCGTGCTTGTTCCGCATGCGGACCAAATCGCGCTCAGCAACGAGTCCGTCTAAGATCGCCTTTACTTCGCTAAAAGTCGCCACTATTTCATCCTTACAAGAAGTACTTGCGCAATGGTCTCTACTAAGGCTGCAAGCGGCTAAGGACTTCCAAGTCCATGGACAAAACAAGCTTCACGTCGGCATCGGTCGCGGCCGACTCAAGATCCGTGACGTGCTGCTTCCAGTCGGTCAATTGTGCGGCTGTGAACGGCCCTTGGGACTCCAGTCCCACGCGGAATGCCCCAGCTGCTTCGAGCTTGAGGCTCTTGCTTTGGGGGTTTCCCAAGGTGCCGTTGAGCACGGCAAATGCTTTGTCAAAAACTTCCGAGGTTTCCCGCATCACGCTACGAAACGCTGCCTTTTGGACACGATTTGAAGCGACGAAATCGGGAGCAACGGCGCTATCCTTCCCAATGATGCTGACCCGGAGAGCCCGCGTGCCGGGGTCGCCTGCGAGCAGTCGCAAAAGGATCATCACCGTTTCCTCGTCGTTCTGGCCCAAAGCGGTGAGTAGCATTTGGCCCAAAACCGGATCTGGGGCAGCGGTCGGTTGGACAGCGATCGTTGCAAGCAGCACGCCACGCCGAGATTTCGTCAGGTTTGGCTCCTTGAGAAGCTTCATGACTTCCGGTCCAACCGATGTGTCGCCCATTTCGGCCATCCGAAACATGGCAAGGTCGGCAAGGTCCGGGTTCGACGGATCACTTGCGATCGAGGAAAGAATCGAATGGAATTCTTCCCGCTGTTTCGACGGAACGGAGCTTAGATGCACCAGCGGCGCAAGATTCAATACGGTTTCTTTCGTAGAAATCGACGCACTTTCGGTGCCCTTTCCAAGTCGCACGAGTTGCGCGATGCCCTTTTCCGGGTTGAGTTCGAACAATCCGGTCAAGGCGTCCCGACGAGCGGCTGGAGCCGAATCGCGGTCCGCAGCCACATTCTCAAACACTACTTCAGCAGTATCTTGCGACACGAAGCGGAGCGCCTGAATGGCCTTGATCCGACGATCGAGCGGGGAATTGTTGTCAGCGGCAATATCGCTGAGAAGACCGGCGATCAAGTCGGAGGGAGGCGTGGGCGTCGCTGCAGGTTTGACACCGAACGGAACGTCGTCGTAGCACACGCCGTGTGGCAACCGGCTTCCACTGACGTTCAAGTAGTCAATGGTATCGGCTGGGGTTGGCTGCGTCGCAACCGTGGGCCACAGCCCCAGTGAAGGGGCCGCGGGAAATGGCGGGAACGAGTTCTCTGGCGGCCGACGGCCCTTTCCCTTTTCGTCGGGGATTACTTCGCCCTTGGTTCCATCCCATGGCCACATCGTATCGTTGAGATTGTGCCCCAAGAAAGTGCTGGACGGGTCATTCGCAGCGAAATTACCCGGGTAGTGGTAGCTTCGAGTGTCGGCCCCCGTGGCATCGAAACGATCGTGTGTCCACTGCCATTTGGCCCACAGGCGGTCGTCTTCGGCATGGAACGACCAAAACGAAGGGTCGGAAGGCGAGATGAGACAGTTCGCGTGCCACATCCCAATTGCCCCATGTCCGAAATTGTGCGGGTTCGTTTCGAGGGCAGGGGCAAATTCCGCAAAAGTGGGATAGGCAGGCGTTCCCGTCTCGAACAACTCATTGTCGCCGATCAATAGGCGATTGCCGAATAGGAGTCGCGAAGTGTAGTCCTTCGGATTGCGAATGACCGTTTTCAAGTTCTGGTATTCAATATTCCATCCGTACATCCAGTTCGTCGGCGAGAATAGGACTTCGGTCTGGAAGATGCCGACTCCAACGTCTTTGTTCGAGCCCATAAAGTCGATATTGAAGGCTGGCTGAGAATCAGCGTTCTGTCGCCAGTAAGGAATGGTTACAGCCGGATTGATCTTCTGCAAGTCTCTCTCAATCTGCAACAAAAACGCCCGGTGCCAGGCTAAGAATGCAGGACCACGATGAGCTTGGTCGGGATAGTATTGCGGATGCGGCTGGCCGTTTGCGTCGAATGGAAAGTAATCCTCTTTGCCCTTCGCCGCGAGGTCATGGATCGTTGGGAATCTCTCGTATTGATTCCGAACGAAGTGCAGATCATGGAGCGATTTGAGGTACGCGACTCGCTCATCCGATGTCAGTGAGTTGAGTTCCTTGCGGACCCGCACCATAGTGGCCTTGTTACCGATTATGGGGCCGTCAGCCGTATCGAGGTGGACCTCGATGATGGCGTCCTTGTCTGCCGTACTCGCGCGAGGAAACTGACCGGCGACCACGAAAGGAACCCACGATCCGTCAGCGGGCAACGTCCTCGCCAATGTGGGAAGTTCGGCCGAGTGGCCGAACGCGACTGTTTCTGCGAAAGCAAGGTTTCCATCCAGAGGCAGCGTGCGGCCGACTGGGACCGGTTTCTCGGCATCATTTGTTAGCACAACCTTAACGTTATCGCCCCCAAGAGAATTTCTCACTAGTCGTATTCGCGCGACCGTTGGTGCCCAAGTGAGGTAATCATCCGTTGCGTCCGGGGTGCTGTTGATCTCGATCTCGACTTCAATCTCAGTCTGTACTGCCGCCGACAGGGCAGCCCGCGCATCCAAGTAGGCGGTGAAGCCCACTTTACTCCATGCCACCTTTCCGTCCGGGGTAAGGACGAATGTGCCGTGGTTGCCCCTAACATTGCGTGAATAGCGGCTGAGTAGCGAGCCATTGGCATCCTGAATCATCGTAAATGGAGAGTCCGAGGCTGCGGAATGCGCCGCATTGGGTACAACAAACGACACTTGAATACCGTACCGTTTGAATTCGGCGTTAAGCGCCGAAAATGACCGGTACTGCTCAGTGCAGTGAATGCAATCAATGCCTTGGGAAAAGATTAAGATTTTGGGACGCAGTGACGAACCGGCATTCTGACCGTCCTCGCAATAGACGAAATTCGCAAACAGGCAAACCACCGCCAAGACTAGTAATCGCACGGTCTCGTCTCCCTAACACAGTCAGATTCTCTTTCGGAGTTGGCCGCTCGTAGGGCGAGCTATGACACCGGAAGTGTTCCTGATTAACTGGATAAATCTGCAAGTCTATTAGATATGCAAATGTGCAACGTGTAGCGGCAAAGAACGCGAATGTCAAGTACACGGCGACCGCGCACCAATCAATACGCCTCCGAGTTGATCGGCCGCGCCAGGCAATACTTGGTGAACTGCAACAATTCGTACCAGATTCCAGATTGGTTTGAAGGGAACGAGAAGGGAAGGGGACATTCGGACATTCTGCTTTTCCAGTCGCGTTGGTCTGCCTTGGGGGGCAAAGCGAAGATGCCAGTCCGAGCGTTGCTGAATTTTCGTTTGCCATTGAGTATCACCAAGCGGCGTGCCGCGAGCAAGGTTTTGACGCAGAGCCTTGAGTTCGGCCCGGTTTCCACGCCGTTCACCTAGTCGGTGTGTCTCACTCAGATTGGATCTTATTGAGTGCCGCTCTGGCACGCTTCACCTTTTCCAGAATGTCTTCAGCCTTCTTTGTCCAGACGAAAGTCTTTGGGTTTGCGTTGTGATGATCAATGTAATCCTGGATCGCCTGTTCCAACTGCTCCACGCTGCGGAAGACTCCGTTGCGAATGCGGTTGCAGGTAATGTCACGAAATCAGCGTTCGATGACGTTCAGCCACGAACTGCTGGTCGGGATAAAGTGAATGTGGAAACGTCTGTGGCGCTTCAGCCAGTTCTGAACTTTAGGATGCTTGTGCGTTGCATAGTTGTCGACGATCAGATGCAGATCCTGATCTGGCGGCGTTTCCGCTCCGCATAACGCAGCACCGTCAGAGAGTGTTCATCGGACTGCACAGGAAACGCTTTGAATCGCCCCTGCCAGACATGCCCACTGCCTTCGTAATGTCGAAAATAACGGCGAACGTGAGACGTCATGAGCCACTGCATCCAGCGATTACCGTCGCACCAGCCCCCAGAACATCAAGCACAAGGTGTTCCCGGTGATGAATCGACGGCCACGCTGTTTGAGCAAAGTTGAGCATTGATCCGTGTCGTTTCTCACGTCGGCCCGAACTGCTCCGGTCCGACACGCCGACGCGACGTCGATTTGATGCGAAAATTCGCCGAAATTCCATCGAGTTGCGCAGTCAAGTCGACTACAGATAGAGGTCCATTGATGTCGGAAGGGATCGCTACTTCGGCGCGAAATGACTCCAGTTACTCCAATCTAAATCCCTCACCAGCGTGTCTTGACTCACTCGGACGAATTTGTTCCGCCAAGTTAGTCAGGACCGTCAAATCCACGGGGTATAGCCGGATTACGCGGGTTCACTGACGGCACCCTGCTGCATGATCTAGGTGTGTGCGTGGTCTATCGCCTTGGCAAGCAGCAGAAGGTCGTCGCGGCCGAAGTGTTGGGATTCACGCCAGAGGTCACCGTCACGGTACAATCGGGTCACCGTGACGTTATGGCGGTCGCCGGATTTCGTCTGGTTGAACCAGATGTTTACTTTGATATAGCCGAACCGGATGCTGTGGATGGGTTGCTTTGCCATGGATTTGAGTCCTTCAAAACAGACTGAGATGGCCGGAAAAGTGAAGACAATCAATCAGCTGCAAGCCACTTGCCAGACTGAGAAATCTGTGGCATAAAAAAGCTACCGGGCGTACCCGGTAGCTGAAAACCTTTTTGATCTTTTCACTCTATGTGAGGAAAGATCCACCAGGGCATGATTTCCGATTCGTATGTGAGTTCAGGTTCTTCGAGTGCTTGCAGCACTTCGAAGAATGCCTGATATCTCAACTCCGCATCAACAGCTTCTGGTGTTTGATCTGCAATCTGCAGATCAGAGGGTTTTTCGTCTTTCATACGTTCTCCTTGTTCAGGTGCAGGCCTGCAGCTTGCACTGTTTCAATCAACCCCATCCGCAGATGGAGCTCATCAAACGGGAGAACGTAGGAAGACGGTTTGCCAACGCTCGACAAACTGAGTTACGTCTTCTTGAATGTTCCGACGATCGAACATTCGTCTTTAGTTTTACAACGCGACGTTGGCGTAGCCTGTTTTTTGTTTGAGAAGCTAACAGGAGGGCTTGTGAGATTTCAGCGGCCTGACAGTTCAACAGGACACGCACAGTTTCTAAGTGGATCAGAGGTGACCGATGTGCACTTCGATGTGATGTTGCTGTGTCTGCAATACTCATCAAGTATCGTATTGAACGACATCTGCGGGCCTCATCCCATCTCAAATCACGCCGATGAGAAAAATCCACAAAAGACCACGATGGATTCTGCCTTACCCGGCATGTAATCTTCTCGTGTCCGTTTCATCAAACCTGCGAACGTCAACACATGACTTCGCATTGACATACAAGCCACAGCATTGCGTTTCAAACTTTTGTCAACGAATCTGCTGATGGCCGTCGCGTAACAAACCCACCAACTATCGAGGTTTTAAAACAAAACGATGGTTTGCCCCCGCTCGTCAGGCATAAAAAGATGAGTACTCTGCGGGAGAGTCAAAAACTCGTGATTATTAATGAATGGAATCAATGAGGTGTTATGCAAACACAACAAAATGGAACGGAGTCAGAGAGGTATTGGGCGGATCGGTTTCCCCCAGACCCAACAGTGGTTGATGCGGAGGAATTTGGGGAGAAGCCGGTCGAGTTGAATGACTGTGGAGTCGGATTGAGGATTACAAACGTAGATCCGATACTCCAGGCTCGGGGGAAAAGACTGAGGCTCGACGTCAATTTTGATGTCGGGTTGGTTTCAGTCTCGTGGGGCGTGCTGGCGAAAATTAGCCGTGAGGATATTTTTCGCGTTCTGCAACACCACGTCGCCAAGTGGCGTAGCCCAGACCGTCCATTGCGCAGTGATTGCGTTTGGGACGATGTGCAGAGTTCCATGAGCTTCACGGCTCGTGGCTGTGTTCACATGGGGACAATCCTGAGTCAGGGCAAAACAGACATGCGGCTGAACGGCGATCTGTTTCTGAATTCACCTGATTATCTTGGGTAGACCTCTCAAGGGTAAGCTTTGGCTTACCCTTTTTTTGTTGCGATACACGTCATGAGAGGCTCCGTCGGCGCGTGAAAAAAGCTGACGGGAAATCCCGTCAGCTTGCGTTCTCAATAGAACGACTTATCGCTACCCCACAGCAACGCCAAATTGGTTAAAAATGCCGTTGCAATGACAAACCAGAGAAATCGAATCATTTCGATCTTTCCGTATGTCGTCATTCGTGGGAGACCCTTCTTCTTTCGAAAAGGGCCAATGTAGGTGTACTCATTCATCCTTTCTCCTTCCGTTTGTGTCGCGTTCGTACTCGTGACACTGTTTCAATCAACTCCACCGAATTGTGGAGCTCATCAAAACATTCGTGGAAGGATTCCGCCGAATGAGGTTGCCGTTGTTTCAGGCCAGCAACGCCCCTTCTACCTTGATTTGACAACCCGGCCGAACGGTTGGTGTTTTTTGATGGGTAAACACGGACCAGAAATTTCAAATGAAAAATGACGTTTGCGTTCACTGCGGGAATCGTAAACGGAGAGATTGCCAAGTTCCAGCAGAGAGTTTTCAAATTCGGTCTGGAGTGCGAATTCTCATGCTCGAGCTATCAGTCTGCTTCGGCACCCCGTCCAGATATCGCAGAATCAATTTGCACCACCGAATCCCCGCAGCAATGGAATTGCCGACGTTCATCATGGCAAACTTGCCAGCTGGCAAGCATGCGTGTCGGCCAGAAGACTTGCTGAATTGCCAACCATTCGTCTCGGGAATTCAAACAGCACTTTGTGCTTGATAAAGGACATTATCGTGCGCTATGAAGAGGGTGAACAAATTGGATTGAAATTCAAAAACGCATGGAGGAATCAGGAATATGAAACAAAGTGACAACGCATTTCTCGGATTGGGTGTGAAGTTTCCGGCATTGGTCGATGCGCCGGGTGTCGCACCGTGGAATCCCAATCAGCTCGACATCTGGGCGGCGGAATCGGCGGAGGACGCGAATGCCGTGCATTCCGCAAGGTTCCTTCTGAATCTGTGGATGCCGGCACGCGAATGGCAATGTGGTCGGTTCGACATGAACGAAGCCATTCAAACTTGGGATCGATTTCATCGGCGGGTATTTCTCGACTGGGCCGCAAGCGAAACCAGAGTGGCCTGATCGCGCCCGTGCATCAAGATGATCCGGGTGCAGAAGCAAACGTCAGTCTGCGCCCCGTTGAATCAACCGTCAGCGGAAAGAGCTTGCCCGCCATCATCGAACATGCAGGTCACGGCGCTCGGTTTGCATTTGAAGAATTCTTTCACGCAAAGATTCGCAATGCTCATACGCGCCGAGCGTACCGCCGTGCCGTGCTCTGCTTCCTGCAATGGTGCGAGGTGCGGCAGCGGAGCCTGCAGGAGGTCTCACCTGCGGATGTGGGAATCTACCTCGATGAGCTGGAGCATTCAGTCGCCAGCAAGAAACAGATTCTGGCCGGACTGCGGCACTTCTTCGACGGCATGGTGATTCGCCACGCTATCGCACTAAATCCGGCGCTGTCCGTTCGAGGCGAACGCTATCAGGTACAGGAAGGCAAGACGCCCGAAATCACCATCAAGCAGGCTCGCAAACTGCTGTCGTCCATCGACACGGACAATGTCGTCGGACTTCGTGACAAAGCGCTCATGTCGATCCTGATCTACACGGCGTCCCGAGTTGGCGCGGTGGCTCGGCTGAAACTCAAAGACCTGTACGACACCGGTGATCAGTACTGCCTGCACTTCCTCGACAAAGGCGGCAAGTCAAGAGAAATCCCTGTGCGGCATGATCTGCAAAGCCTGCTGCGTTCCTACCTGCAATCTGCCGGCGGTGACCTGGATGACGCCACCGATCATCCGCTCTTTCGCACATCCATTCGCAAAACAAAAAAATTGAGCCCCCGGCCAATGTCCGCTGGCGACATCGGTCGCATGATCAAACGCCGCATGAAAGCCTGTGGCCTGCCGATTCGACTCTCCCCGCACTCTTTCCGCGTTGCGACAATCACCGATCTGCTAAATCAGGGAGTCCCGCTGGAAGACGTCCAAAATCTCGCCGGCCATGCCGATCCCAGAACCACCCGGCTCTACGATCGCCGTCACAAATCCCTCACACGAAACATTGTGGAACGAATCTCGATCTGAATCGCAGCGAAGAGATCAGGCACTCCGCAGACGACAGAGTTCGTTGTCAAACTGCATCACCGCCGATGTGCGACAGCGGCACCCGAATCAAATGTGGCAGCCCACTCACGATGACGGCCCACGACAGTCGTTCTCTCAATCCAATCCTTTTGCGGGCGATTCCCTCATCGTTGTCCCAGAAGATCGCCTTCATCCGATCACGACGCTTGTTGATGAACAGAAAAAGATGACCGTTGAGCGGGTCCTGCTGAAACTCCTGCTGCACGATTCCGAACAGCCCGTCGAAGCTCTTCCGCATATCCACAGGATTCATGCAGAGAAACATTTTTGTGCGTGAGGGAATACTCAGCATGCTGACACCTCACGCTGCAGCAGATCGTGCGTTGTCGCGCCGGGAAGAACGCTGTGGATCTGACCGGCCGCGATGACCACATCACCCAGCCGCTGACCATCCAGATCGCCAGCCACATGAATCACCACCCCGTTGGGCAGTTCGATCCGCATGCTGCTGTCATGGCCCGATGCGGTGCGGTGCATCGGAACTCGCCGAGGGCTGTCGCAGGGCGATGGTCACAAACTGAGATGATCGCTCCGTCGAGCCTGAACCCTGAACCGCAGCCCGTCGCGGCGATCGTCGTCGCTGGCCCGCCGCAGCAGACTGCGGCTCCGTCAATAATTTCTTCCACCGATAAATTGAGGCGACCGAAACACCCGCCTCTTCGCAGCACTCGGCCACCGTCAGCCCCGACCACTGCTGCCACTCAATCCGTTCACGCCAAACCTGCTCCCGTTCGCTCATAAATCACCTCACCAGAAAAAGCCCAAAGACCGGAATTCACCGAGCCTCAGACTACAAACCCTGGCAAGAAGGGGTTCCCCGGACGCTTACGCCCTGGAGCTGACGGCGGATGGCAAGGGTGTTCGGCGTCAATTAGAAGGTATGGTCGCATTGACTCACGTTTTTGGATACTGAGTCGCATCTGTTGCCTCATTTGGATATTGCCGTCCCGGGGAGTCAATCGATGGATAGACGTGCGAAAGTGGAATTGGTGGAAGTTTTGCGTGAGCGCTACGTGGCTTCGGAGAAGCAAGCCAAGTCACGAATTCTGGACGAACTTGTGCAAATTACCGGTTACCATCGGAAGTATGCCCTGCGATTGTTGAGGAAAAACATGCCCCCGCCGACGTACGAGGCTCACGGGCGACGGCGCATCTACGACGATGCGGTCAAAGAGGCGCTGATCGTGCTCTGGGAGGCGTCGGACCGAATTTGCGGGAAACGTCTCAGGGCCATTCTTCCGGACTTACTCAGATCCCTTGAGAAACATGGGCATCTGAAACTCGACATCCATGTGCGTGAGCTCTTGCTCGCAGTCAGTGCAGCTTCAATTGATCGCCTGCTGAAAAACATTCGGTCCAAAGTGAATGGTCGGAGTTGACGCCGACCCATTCGCAAGGTAGGCAGTCAGGTTCTCGTGAAGACTTTCGCGGACTGCGAGAACGTCGAATCAGGTCATCTGGAAATCGATTTCGTCGCACATTGTGGTGGAACGCTGGTTGGTTCCTTTATTAACAGTTCTGTGATTACGGACGTCGCGTCCGGCTGGACGGAGGCCACGCCGTTGCTGGTTCGCGAACAGTCGTTAGTGGTCGAAGGCCTCGATGTCTTGCGCGGGCAACTTCCCATGCCGCTCCTGGGAATCAACTCAGACAACGACAGCGCATTCATCAACGAGTCTTTTATCACGTACTGCACTGAGCAGAAGATTGTCTTTACGCGATCGCGTCCATGCCGGAAAAATGATCAGGCATGGATTGAACAGAAGAATGGAGCAGTCATTCGACGCTTCGTTGGCTACGCGCGGTACTCTGGGCCTGTCGCCGACCAGACATTGGCAAACCTCTATCAAAATCTGCGGCTGTATGTGAACTATTTCCAGCCCTCGTTCAAGCTGCTCAGCAAACATCGCGAGGGGAGCAAGGTGAAGAAATCATATGCGAAGCCTGCGACGCCTTGTGATCGACTGATTGCAGATCCGAGAGTGCAATCACACCTCAAAGAAGTATTGATGGAGACCCGGGCAAAACTGGACCCGATGGCACTGCTTCACAACCTGCGGATGGCGCAATCGGCTCTGGCATCACTGGCATCGCCCGGTACAGTGAACGACGAGCAGGAACGGGAACTCGATCAGTTTCTTGCTCAGCTTCCACGTCTTTGGGAACAGGGTGAAGTCCGTCCAACCCATCGCCAGACGCCCGCCAAGGCACGCGATTACCGAACCCGCGAAGATCCATTCGAAGGTGTCTGGTCTGAAATCTTGTTATGGCTGGAAAAGGAACCGGACGCCACGGGGCAATCACTCTTTGCAAGATTGCAGGTGGCACATCCAGGGAAATTCACCGACGGTCAGGTCCGCACGCTTCAACGGCGAGTCCGTAAGTGGCGGCACATTATGGCGAAGCAATTGATCTACAATACACCGGCCACCTGAAACTCCGCCGTTTGCTTAGTGCATGCTCAGCATACTGGTCGCCGCAGCCGGGAATGCCCTGTCTAGCGGCGCTCGACAGGACATTCCAGGCTGTCTTTTATCCCATTCCCTATGGTAACATTCCAAAATGAGGCAACACGAAGGGTAAAACTAATTGTCGCCGAACAGCTGTGGCTGCGGTGGAGGAATTGGCTGTTGCAGGGGGCGGCTGAGAGCCTTTGAGCAGACTTCTGGGCGCTGCACCCTGAACTACCGCTGAAGCTCAGTCATCGAGCCCAAAAATCTGGAAACAGAATCAGCACAGACGCTTATTAGAACCCAAAGCGATGGAGTTCGAAGCCCCTGAACTCCAATTTGCGGATATCGCCGTCTCCACAATTGCATCTTGCGCTTCGGCCACAGCTGAGTTACCATCACCCGGTGAAAGACGTCACCAGCAACAACTTTGGCCTGCTGATTGCATTCGTGCTGCCGGGATTTGTCCTGCTCTGGGGAATGGCACCCTATTCCAGCACCGTTCGCGAGTGGTTAGGCCAGGCAACGAGCAATGCTCCAACGGTTGGCGGATTCCTGTATATCACAATGGCTTCGGTCGGCGTTGGGCAGCTCGTGAGCACCCTTCGTTGGCTGCTGATTGATTCGCTCCATCACGGAACCGGCATTGACAAGCCGAATCTCGACTTCTCCCGGCTCAAAGACTCGGTAGAGGCATTCGATCGCCTGATCGAAATCCACTATCGCTACTATAAATGGCACGCCAACACACTGATTGCGTCAACAATTGCCGCCGTCCTGAACTGGTCTGCGAATGGATTCCGATGCCACGTGTCAGTTCCGGCCAGGAAGTGATAGTCTTGTAGATTGCACGTCGCACACGTTCGCCTTTCGGCGAAAGTCCTTTCCGGCAGAGAGTGCCATCTGAGGTTCTCCGAAAGTTGCAGGGAGTCCCGAGGCGTCAATACTTACGGACGGATCGGACGGCGACAGACAGCTATCCAAATCTCAGGCTGATAGCCCTTACGCTGATTCCCCACAATATGATTCCCCCGGTGATCCCAAAGAGAGCTGATTACTTTTGCCAGCTGATGGACGCGTCTGGCAACAGGAGGCGACCAGGAACCAATTTTTGCCAGGATCCTGACATACCGCTCAGAGTAAAACGACTGACCGCACATCTCCACGGAATCGAATCGAATGCTGAGTCGCATGACCAGTTCGTCATGCAGATACTCCCGCAGATGGAATGGATTAAATGGACGGTCTTTGATCGTCGTCCCCGGGTTGGTCAAACAGCGGTTCGGAGTCGAGCACACAAATAGGCCATCGCTTCTTACCACACGAGCAGCTTCGTTGAGATAACGTACATCATCGCCCACATGCTCAATCGTTTCGAATGACAAGTACAAATCGATAGTGGCATCCGGCAGAGGCAGGTTGGTGACGTCGGCTACAAGAAATTGGATGTTCGGGACGTCAAACGATCGTTGCCCGTATACGACAGCATGTGCAGAAATATCCATTCCCAGGTAATTGCCGGCACCTGATTCCACCAGTTGACCCGCCGCATAACCTGTACCACATGCAGCGTCAAGGACTACGCAGCCAGAAGCTCTATGCATCGCCCACACATACCGGGCTTCATGCTGGTATTTAACCCAGGATGGAATCCATGTCGATTGGTTTAACTGTTCGACACACCAATGAAACACTTCAATTTACCGCTGTTTGTCGATCGTTTGACCAGGCTCTGTCAGAAAACCGGTAGCCACACTCGCCAGAGTGTGGGGAAACTCAGAAAAGCCCAGGTTCTGGCGAACGTGGCCTACATAGCAATTCTGGTTTTCCGACGAAGCCTAGTGCTCTGTCAGTCGTGGATTGAGGGATAAAGTCGTTTGTGTTTGACGCGGGCGTCAGCCGTGGTGAATTGCCAATTGATTTTGCATTCACGAGAGTTGCGTTCCTGCTCCCATGCGGCGACTTCGGTCGTCAGGAGTTCCTTCGAGTCGATGCGACGATCAAGGCATTGCCGCGACAGAATGCTTAATTCCGTCTCCGCCATGTTCAACCAACTCCCGTGTTTTGGTGTGTGGTGGATTTCCAGTCGTGAAGCCAATGCTCGCGCTGTCGCCGGATCGAAGGCTTCGTACGGGCTCCCGATGCAGTGAGTGTTCAGATTGTCCATCACCAGCACTACCGCCTCCGGATAAACTGTCAGTAGCAAGAACTTGATAAACAGTGCCCAGTCAACTTTGGTACGTCGATCGGTAATCTGCACTGTCCGTTTACCTGCGAGCGGTTCGACTGCCATGAACACATTGGCTGTTCCTCGCCGTCATATTCACTGTCCTGTTTGGCAACACTTCCGGGGCGGGCGGGCAAGGGCTCTCGGACTTCTGCGATCAACTGTTTGCTTGCCTCATCCATGCAGACCATTGGACGTTGTGGATCAAATGGCCTGTGATAGACCTCAAGAACATCTTCCATCGCAGCCACAAAATCCGACGATGGACATTCCGGAAGACACCAACCTTTCTTCAACCACGGCTTAAGGTCGTTTTTTTAAGCGTCTGACGCACGGTTTCATATGACACGGATTCGACATGTCCGAGTGCCACCAGTCGATCACTCAGCAAACGCAGAGTCCAGCCGCTACGTCCTTCCGGCGGCGCACCACAGGCGAGTGCTACCACCAGATGAGCCTCGACTCTGCCGTCCAATTTCCTTTCGTAAATGCGTGTTAATGGAGATGGCTCCAGAGTTTCTTCCAGCCCTTCTTCGACGAACGACCGCCGAACTCGCTCCACAGTCGCCCGCCCGCATCCCAATGCCTCCACAATCTCCACATCCGTCCTCGCGGAACCTCATGAAGCCTGATCCGCCAGCAACAGAATTCTTGCTCGAACAAGCTTGCGTGCGTTCGACTTGCCCTTTGAAACCATTGAACTCAATTCTGCTCGCTCCTCATCTGTGAGCGTTACCCGGTATCGTTTCTCCATGATTTCCTCCTTGAATTTTCGGTCTTCCATGAACGATCCAATCAAGGATAACATACATCATGACATCACTGACAGAGCACTAGAAGCTCTCGCCTTTTCGTTATACGATGGATCCAACCGCACGCTCTTTAAGTGACGTTGAGCCGTCGAAAAGATCAATTCTCCAATGTGAGACAAGAGTGGCGTCAACTGACAACCGCATGATATTTTATCTGATGGTGACGATTTCGAGGCACTTGTCAAAGATGTCAACTGCGTTTTTTTTGAAAAGAACTGAGAAACCATGATTTTGTTTGGGACAAGAGACTATGGAACAAGATTGAGAATTGCGACCGGAACTATCCTGAGGACTAATCTGGATCCAGAGTTTTATTCGGCTCATTCCCGCCGAAGAGTCCTTCGAGGAAATCGCCTGCGTCAACTCCATCACGAGCGTGCACGACAATACCGGCATCGACCAGAAAGACGGCCGGACTTGCGACAAACGGTTCCTCAAGATCCCATACTATGCTCTGCATGTTTAGCACCTCAAAGCTGACTCGATCGAATGCGAATAGCCAATTGGTCCCATCGGCAACAATTACGGCCGTCCGTTCTCCTGGCCGGTGTTTCAATGGATCAACAAACTGACTTTCCACCAATCGACGGCAGTGTTCACAATCACGACGAACCACAAGAATCATCCATTTTTCGCTTTCCAGTGCAGTCAGGGTCGGATGAATCGCTGAATCTAGGGGCCAAGCTTTCCCGATCAGCGTGTCGGCAAGGAGAAACTGTAAGGGATCTTTACTTCCGGAATGTTCGTAGAACAATCCTGCGACCGCAAATAGAAACCCAGTTGCCAGACTGCCCGCGATCGGAATTGTAGGTCCGCGACGGGAGAACTGATTTGCGAGAGGCTTCGACAGCCACGCCACGACAAGTACTGTCAAATCAAAGAGAAGCATCACTTTCGGGCCGATTGAATTGGCAAAACAATTGCAATCCTTCCCGGTCGCTAAAGCGTATCCAGAGAACACAGAGAAAACGCCAAAAGTTCCGAACACGGCCAGCCACGAATGGAAGAGATCTCCCATCAGCAGAAACGTGGCAAGAGTAGTTTCAATGCCGATGACCGCCAGCAGCATGTAGCGATTTCCCAGCAGTCCATCGCCAGCAAGAATCTCAGTCATCCTGACAAACTTTGAAATGGCGGCACTCAGAAGAACAGCCGCCACAAAAAACCTCACATAGTTCCACCTCTTCTGCATCATTCTCGTTCCTCAATCACGTAATTCCGTGGTCCCCGCTGCGCGTCAAGGCGTAACGTTGAATAGATCGTCTTGATGCACATCACGGATGGATCCGGGGCTCCACTTCAGAGTGCGTTCGCCGCAGTGCAAGGGGGGCGGATTCACGATTTGTCGGGATTGGTCGTAAAGCACTTGATGTAGGCAAAAATCCCAGAATCGCTGTAAAAGGCATTAGCAATGATGCTTTTCAGGGAGCGATTCAGGGATGAGCGCAGAATATCAACGGCTGGAAGCCGAGGCGAGTGAAGTCCAGCAGCAAATTCAGGGGTTTGTGGATTCTTGCGGGCAAATGGCACCGGCGGATTTCCAGAAGCTTGAAGCCGAGATGGGACGACTGCATCTCAAACTGGCCGGGCTTCGAGAAGGTCTGGGACTGCTGAAACTGGTGGGAGCCAGAAAGATGCAGGACCAGGCGGCAAAGTTTGCCCGGTCTCAGTCGAAGCCGTTTGATTCTCAGGGGCTTCGAACAAAGAAGGTGCAACTGCGTGGCGGAGTCACGGTCACTCTGAACATCACGTATTACCATCGCTGCACGTGTCCGGATAAGGCGAAGAAAAGAGGTCGTCGCGGGATGTATCCGATGCTGATGTTGCTGGGCATTGCGGATGGATTTACGGCGGGAGTCCGACAACGCATGATGAGATGTGCAGCACTGCTCGGATCGTACGAGGAAGCCGTGCAGATGCTCGCGGATGAAGGCATCCGTATTTGTGTGAACACGCTTTGCAGAGTGATCGCCGGCATGGGGAAGATGCTGGCTCGACTGACGAGTCTGGGATCTGTGAAAGTCTCAGGAAATGTGGCCGGGCGGCGCATTGTTGTGACGACGGACGGTGGCCGGGTTCGCCTGCGGGAAAGGCGTCAAGGCAGGACTGAAAAGCTGCTATACGTGAGCGAGGATTTTAACATCAGCGCGCATCGGTAGCGCGACCGATTTGGCGGTTTGAAAAAAATGGTTCGAGGAAAAGAAGGGGTGAACGCAGCTGTCTCATCTCTGACGAATTGATGAGTTGTTCTCGCCAACCTGGTTTACGAAGGGCTTCCTCAG
>JALHMY010000105.1 GCA_022843805.1 Fuerstiella sp. | reverse complement strand
TGCGACGGTTTCGCGATCGACTCCCAGAGTCCTCGAAATCGCCCGATTGGACTGTCCCGCCGCCGCAAGTGCTTGTACTGCCAGTCTTTGTGCCATTGATAGCCGATTCGACATGCCTGACCCCCTGTCCACGGTAAAAAATCCCGAAGACAGTGTGGTCGGCTTGTCTCAACTCTCATAATGGCTGGTTTTGAAGCGCCCTTTCCTGGCTGGTTTTAAGCGCCCACTGACACCGTCGACAGGATTGATAGAAAATTCAATAGGCTATAACTTCGGGTTCCCTGATGGCACGTCGACTTGGCTAATTAGCCAAACGGCCACACCTCCCACATATACAGGTCAGGACATTCAGGCCCCGTCAGCAATTACAGCAGCGGCGAGCGGGAAAGTCGCAGCGGTCGGCACTCGGGGCGGCCAGTCGTGGCTGCAGGTCTGGCAAACGGGCGACCCGTGGACATTGGACTTCACATACAACACGCCAGGTCAGGGGCTCGGGCCGGGGGCACTCAGCAGTCATGCAGAAGCCGATACTGTTCTGATTAACTTCCCGCGGCGGACGTTCACTGATGGCAGCGCGAAGACTCGCTGCGGGGCGACGGTCGAAGTTGGAACAGGAACGGTTGTCGAATTGGATAACGACTGGAAAAGCACGAACACAGCAAATAACGACAACCACAGCGGCCGTCTGTTCATGCAGGACGATGCGCCAAGTGATGTGATGATATCCGGTCTGTCGAGAACGATTCGGACATCCGGTTTCAGCTGGCCATATCATCTGCAGGGAGTATCAGCCACCTGGGAGGACGACGCGAAAAAGGGTTTACGCGGACCAACAATCGGCTGGAATGCTGACACGATTTTCTGCAGTCACTTCGGCGGAATCGACATCACGAGCACTCGCAACGATGTACTGATTCAACGGACGATTGCAGGTCAGCCGATTGCGTTCAGCGGGGCTCGCGCCTATGTCTACGAATTTCACACCCGCGCAGGCACTGAGTTTAACTCCGCAGCCGAATTCCGATTCCGCTTTCAGTCGAACGGACTGCCACCATTGGAAACAGCGTGGCTCGCGAGAACAGCAACGGCGGCTGACATCAAAGCGGCCATCATTGGCGTGTTCGGGGAGAATACAGAGGGAGTCGTTTCCAATGTCGTGGTGAATGCATTCGGCGACCCTCCCGCACTGGCTCACGATTCCTCACTTCTGGAACGGAATCTCAGTATCCAGTTTGCCACTCAGACGGCTGCCAGTTTGGGATTTGGGCTGATTCCGCCACAGTATGTCAGCCGACCGTTAACAAACGTGGTCCTTCAGGTTCGCAACACAGCTGATCCGTATTCGGGCGGGTTCGGAGCTTACGACACATCAGACGGTTCTGTGATCTGGTCGAGAAACTTCGGCACCCGTCCTGACAGCAGTATTGCCGTGAACGCGGCAGGATGGCTGCAGGGGGATTTGCTTTATTTGTATGGCGAATTGGTTGTAAACGAGCTGCCATAAAAACGATTTCAGAAAATCTGTCAGAATCTTTTGAAATGGTGTGGACATTTCAAACAGGCAGAACGTACAACTCTCATGCGAGGCAACGCGGCACACTGCGAAGTAGCGAGCGAACCGGCGAATCAGGTGAGGTCAGGCAGGCCAGACATGGCAGCTACCGTGAAGCAAGTCAGCGGGGAATCAGCTGAAACGGTCGGGGTGTCCGGACGCAGGACACAGGGCGAGCAATCAGGCCGAAACTGAAAGCAGGATTCGCGACTGTGACGCGAAGAATGAAGCCTCGGGGATTTCCTCGGGGCTCTTTTCTTTTCTCGGGAGTCAAACCAATGGCGAAAAAGAAAGCGGCGAAGAAAGCAGGCAAGGGCGGCGCACGTTCCGGAGCTGGCAGGCCCCGTATCAATCTGGCGGGCTCGGTCAAAATCACTCTCAATCTGCCAGTGGAGATTGTGACTTATGCGACCCAAACAGGCTTGTCAGTGTCGCAGGCGATTGCAGAGGCCGTGAAGGCGTCCCCACAGTACAGAATTTGGCAGGGGGAAACTTCCGGTCAAAATGACCAGAAGTAAGCAATCGCCAAAATGGCGAGTGCTTAGAATCAACTGCGAAGGGTGTGCATAGTATGCACGCCCTGAAAAACGGGATCAAAATGATCCCGTTATTTCAAGTGGCCAAAATGACCACTTGAAACGACAGAAAATCAATCCCTCAAAATGAGGACTTGAAACGGGCAAAAAATCGCTTGGGGCAAATTTGCCCCATCCGAGCTGATTGAGGTGAGCGGCCAATTCTGGCAAACTTGTTCTGCGGGATAGGGTAGCTCCTGACAAGCTGGCACTCACACCAGTTTCCCGCGTTGATTTTGTGAGATCACTTTGTGAGGAGTGAAAACGCGATGGCGAAGAAAGCACGGGCAGCTGGTGAGGGAAACATTTATCAGCGGGACGATGGACGCTGGGTAGGCCGATTGAGTCTTGGAAAAGACAGCAACGGAACTCGACAGCGGAAAGTCGTCTATGGCAGGACACAAGCGGAAGTCCTGAGCAAGCTGGATTCACTGCGGGAGCAACGCAGTTCCAATCCGAAAAGTTTACTCGGAAAGGATACCGTGGGTGCGTACCTGAAACGCTGGCTCGAAAATGACGTGGAGATCAACTCAGCAGCGAATACCTATGTTGAGTATGAGATGACCGTCAGGCTTTACGTCAATCCGTATCTGAGCGCTGAAAAGCTGTCGTCACTGGATGCGGAAAAACTGGTGGCGTGGCAAGCCAGGATGAGCCGAGACGGGCATTCAGCAAATACACGATTGCGAGGCGTGCGAGTTCTCAGGAATGCACTCAACAAAGCGGTGAAGCTGCAGTTGATACGATCGAATCCCATGATGGCGGTCGATAAGCCGCGGGTGTCCCGTCAGCAGCGTATTCCTCTCGAAAAGGAAGAATGCTTCAGGCTGTTTGATGCCTGCGCGGCACACCGTGTTGGCGATATCCTCACACTGGCCGCAATGACGGGACTTCGGAAGCGGGAGTTGTTCGGGCTCGAATGGTCAGCAGTGAATCTCAGAGAAGGCGTTCTGTCGGTTCGCAGGACGGTTCAGGAAGTCCGCAAAAAAGGGTTGTCGGTCAAAGAGCCGAAGACATCACACGGGCGAAGGGCAATCAATCTGGGCAAACAGGCGATTCAGGCGTTGGAGAGTCGTTTGAAGAAAGCCCTGGACGAAGGATTCGACCCTGAATCGGTCCCATTGGTGTTTCCGAGCACGAACGGGAAATTCTACTGGGGCTCAAACTTTGACCGTAACGTCTGGCATCCCATCCGAGAGGCAGCCGGCATCCCCGAATCGTTTACATTTCACGACCTGCGACACACTCAGGCGTCACTGCTGCTGTACTCAGGGGCTGACATGAAGGTCATTCAGGCCAGACTGGGGCACTCAAAATACGAAACCACAGCAAATCTCTATACCCACTTGCTGCAGGGTGCTCAGGCAGAAGCGACCAGTAAACTTGATGAGATGATGACCAGAAAGCCCGAAAAAAAGCTGGTGGGCACATTCGGTGGGCACACGGACGACGAAAAAAAAGCCAGTGTCACCGATTGAGGCGGTAAAACACTGGCTTTTCTAAGTGCACCCGGTAGGGCTCGAACCTACAACCTTCGGTTCCGAAGACCGACGCTCTATCCAATTGAGCTACGGGTGCGAATGGATGCCAATAACAACTGTCTTTACAGATGGAGGAATTTGCTGTTCTTCACCAACTGAATCATATTGGTTAATGCTTCAGCACAATTTCCCTGCGAACAACCCATCAGACAAGATGAAACGGAAGACGTTCGCATGTCATGTGGCGGTTCGCCCGTCTGCGAAATTTCGGGAAACGGGCGACAAGGAGTTTAACAGAAAAAACCGTTTTGGCAAAGGTTTGAACACAAAAGAACTAAAAACCGTTCTCGGAGATGCGGGCTTCTCAAAATGAGAAGATTAATGCTGCGAAAATCAAAATGATAACGTCCAGCAATGTCTGGCCAATGGGGAGGGTTTTGCTTGACAAGGTGCATGAACTTTTTACTCTTCCCAGGGCGATTTATTTTTAGTCCTTCAGTATGGCGGTGGAGTCAGTGACCGGTGGCGATCTGGTTCTCCGGCGATCTGATTGAAAAGGAGTTGAATGATGGTATCAAGAGTTCTTTGGCTCTCAGCTTTGTTCGTCGTTGCCACGGTCAGTCAGGCACATGCGGCATTCGTTTCGCCAGTCTCCTATGATATGCCAAACGGATATACCGGCTCATACAATTACTGGGATAAAAATTACACCGGTGCAGGTGCGAAGACGACTGATGGCGCATTTCTCTCGGGCGGGCTCGGTGATCTGACCGACGGTGTCGTCACTTCACTCAACTGGTTTGATGCAGAGCCTCCCGTGGGCGGTGCAGGACCTTACGTTGGCTGGGTAATCGATCCTGTGATCACGTTCCATTTCAGCGCTGTGACGACATTTAGCACCGTCGACATTCATTTTGACGATGCCAATGGAAATGGCGGTGTGAGCGCACCGCGGGGTGTTGTGATCAATGGAATGTCGTACGGTGTCTCGGATCCCGCCGGCAGCGCTCCGTTCTGGGCCTCGTTCGACGTGAGTTCCCTTGCAGCCTCCAGCACTTTGCAGATTACGCTTCTACGCAGAACCCAGTGGATTTTTGCTGACGAGTTCCGATTCTCGACGGGTGCAGCCGCCGTTCCTGAACCTGGTTCGCTCGCCATGTGGGGGCTCTGCGGAGTCGGGCTGATTGCTCTACGTAATATGCGATCGCGGAAACTGGCTTGCTGAGCAATTCGGCCTGCATAAACGAAGAATTGATGATACGGACGGCACCAGTGGGGCCGTCCGTTTTTTTGTTCATACTGAAAAATCGGCCATCCTTGCAGCATCTCCGAAAATTCCGACACTTCACTCAGCAAGGTCACCGAGATACTATTCCCATCAGGATTTCGAATCGCAGACCTCCGGTTTGGAAGCGGCGCGGATAGGGAAACGAATCTGGTTCGCTGGCGGATCTCGTTCGCCGGCGGCATCGGTCAGGGTTTCACCCGGGTTGGGTTCCGCACCGGTTTTTCGGCGGCACTGTCCAGACCGTCAGATGAACAATATTAAAGAACGTCTATGTCTTTACTTCAAAGTCAGTTTCTTGTTGCGGCGAATCATCTGCGCGACCCGAATTTTTATAAGTCGGTGGTGCTGGTGCTGGAGCATAACAGCCAGGGCGCCATGGGGCTGGTGATCAATCGACCATCTGCTGTGACTGTGGAGACAGTGCTGTCCGAGCACCTGGAAACCGGACGTTGTGAAACGCCGGTTTACATTGGCGGCCCCGTCGAAACATCCGCACTTTTCATTCTTCACAACTGCCTGACTCTTGGGCAGCACGACCAGGAAGTGGCACCGGGACTGTTTCTCGCCGGCAGTCATGAGTCTTTTGAGACAGTTGTTCGAGACGGAATTAAGCCGGAAAAGGGTGTCAAGTTCCGAGTGTTCTGTGGTTATGCGGGATGGGGTGCCAAACAGCTGGAAGCCGAGATTTCGCGAGGCGACTGGAGAGCGTTGCCGGGCGACGGGCAGATTGTGCTGGAACAGGATCCCTATGGAACCTGGGATTATTGCACTCGACGATTGTATCGGGCCAGCCGAGTGATACCTCATAACGTTCGAAATCCCGAATGGAATTGAGCTTCGGCCCGGTGGACGGATTCTCATCGCCGCGGATTCAGTGTATTGGTTCAGCGTCACTTGTGAAATCGGTGCACGAGAATAACACAGACGTGTCGTGAGGCGGACAGAGGAGGGATTGGATGTTGGTTTGGCCATTGCATGGGGGCCAGCTTCCAAACGCCAGGATCGATCCCACAGGCCATTAAGGTCTCATGCGTTTCAATGAATGAACCATTGCAACCTGCCCCAACGGGGCTCAGTGTGAAAGCCTGGGGCATCGCCCCAGGAATTGCTACAATGACGAATGCCCTGAAAGGGCCTAATGAACCACGCATCCATTCCGCCCCGTTGGGGCTGTTGTCGTTGATGATCTACGTTCCCAGGGCGTTGCCCTGGGCTTTCACCTTCAGGACCTTCGGCCCCGAGTTCTGACGTGCCGCTCATTTTTTATCACACAAAAGATGTGTGGTACGATGAGGACGGGCGGGGGGGCTAAATTGCAGGTTTTTCGGCGTGAACCACTCGCCAGTTTTCCTGAGGTGCGTCGTTGTTGCCGACCTCCCGGCTTATTGTGCGACGTCGTTGTTACCTCCGGCTTTGGCAGAGAGCATTGGGCAGAAAAATTTCAGGGCAGAAATATGAATCACAGATGGATGACGGGCGTTCGTTGAATTCGATCAGCCGAAGCTTTGATACCGCTTTGCCATAGAGCTCTCACCAATCATCCAGATCTTTCTGCCATTCAAATTTTTCTGCCCAAAATCGCTCATTCACGGCGCTCGGTCAAAATCGTCAATCAAAAAAGTCTGCTCTCCCGGACTGCAGACGGTCAAATATGCTGTTCCTGCGAAACCTCGGACAGCCCCTTGAACTCACTGCTACAGTTCAACATTGCACGACCGTGCGATTGATCCACGTTTACCCCGCAATCTGCGACCCATTCCATTTCGATTTGAAGCCTGGATTTCATGGATCACTGATTTTCCCGATGCTAACTGCTCACCTTGTGCTGGTCTTCCATCGTTCCAGTTCCGGTTTCAGTTTTTCGAGAGCGGCGTCGATGGACACGATGGGATGATAGTCAAAATCACGCTGTGCGGCGGCGATGCTGTAGCTGTGAGAGCCTGCCAGCTGGGCGGCAACGAAGCGTGTCATTGGGGGTTCAGATTTAATTCTCAGCAGGCCATAGATTCCTTCACACGCCGCTCCAATACGCATTGCTGTGGTGAGGGAAATCTTGCGGTTGATCGGTTTGATCCCGGCGATCTGCAACAGCTGATTAATCCAGTCCCAAAGATTGACGGGGGCCTCGTCGTTGATGAAATAGGCCTTTCCCGCGAGTGGTCGTCGTGCACGCAATGCGGACTCGGCCTGCAGGTGGGCGGCCGCGACGTTTTCCACATACGCAACCGAAACTCGATTTTTTCCGTCGCCAACCTGACGAATTCGTCCGGCTTTGGCTTTTTTAAGCAGACGTGGGATCAGATGATTATCACGAGGTCCCCAGATCAAATGAGGGCGTAACGCCACCGTCTGCAGTTTTCCTGACGAGTTTGCTGCCAGAACGGCCTGTTCGGCGAGCGCTTTGGAATGAGGATAATGGCACATCCAGCGTGTTGGATACGGAAGCGACTCGTCGGCATTTTCATGATCGCTCCCATCAAATATGACGCTCGGCGAACTGGTATACACCAGTCTTTGAACGCCATTTTCCAGGCAGGCCGCGATGACATTCTGAGTTCCCAGCGTGTTGATGCTGTGAAACATTTCCCATTCGCCCCAGATACCGGGAACGGCTGCGGTGTGGAAGACGGCTTCGATGTCCCGGCAGGCATCGGAAATTCGTGACAAATCCCGCACGTCACCCTGTACGACCTGAACACCAAGCTTTGACAGCGCCGGATAATTTCCCCGGCAGAATACTCGAACGGTATGCCCGTCCGCGAGCAGCTGCTCAACGATATACAAGCCGAGAAATCCACCGCCGCCGGTTACGAGCACGTTCATGGGTTGTCGCTTTTTGAACCGTCCGAAGACATGATGTTTGAACGCTGATCAACGAGAATACAGGAGGTATGCGACTGGCCGTTGAAAACATACCAATCACCGCAGCAGATGGGAGGGCGAAGGTGTTGCCGAGCCGAGGGAAGCTCGGCTCGGCGGGAGTCTCGCCCTCCCGATGAAGCGGCTCGGCGGGAGCCTCGCCCTCCCGGGAAGAGGAAAGGCTCGGATCGGCAGGAGTCTCGCCCTCCCGATGAAGCGGCTCGGCGGGAGCCTCGCCCTCCCGGGAAGAGGAAAGGCTCGGCTCGGCGGGAGCCTCGCCCTCCCGGTGAAGCGGCTCGGCGGGAGCCTCGCCATTGCGGTAAAGACCATATTGCCGCTCGCTTAAAGACCGGTTTTATGGGGCTCGCCCGGGATTTCATGGACGTATCTCGGGACGGCGTAACCAGGCAGTCGGCGAGCGAGTTCGGCAACAATTTCTTTGCCAGTTTCAATGGGAACTTCAAAGTGAGCTGTTCCGGTGACTCGATCCAGCTGGTGCAGGTAGTAAGGCATGACTCCAAGAGAAGTTAATCGTCGCGACAGTCGTTCCAGAACGTCTGTCTGATCATTAATCTCTTTGAGCAGCACGGTTTGATTCAGCACGGGAAAGCCGGAGCGGACCAGCAGTGAGAGTGCTCGCGCGCAGGAATCGTCAATTTCCTGTGCATGATTGGTATGGACGACAAAAATGACCTGCGGACGCTGTTGCTGAAGTAATTCGAGCAGTTCGGGTGTTACTCTGGAAGGCAGCACGACAGGCAGTCGGGAGTGGAAGCGAAGTCGTTCGATATGCGGGATCTGGCTCAGTCGTTCACACAGCGTTCGAAGTCGGGCATCGGTTAGCATCAGAGGATCGCCTCCGCTCAGGATCACCTCCGAAATTGACGGATCTGCGGAAAGCTGTTCGATCGCCGGTTCCCAGTCGTTGAGTGTTCTGGGATCTTCGTGATAGGGATATTCTCGTCGGAAGCAGTAGCGACAATGAATCGCGCAGGCGCCGGTGGCGATCAGAAGGGCACGTCCGGCATACTTTTGCAGCAAACCGGGAGCGATGCGGGCTTGCAGGTCACCCACGGCATCGCTGGTAAAGCCGGGAACCGTCAGAGATTCCTGAAAACCGGGCAAAACCTGAAGTAAAAGTGGATCTTTTGGGTCATTTGGAATCATTCGAGAAACGAACGATTCGGTCACAAAGACTGGAAATCCGCTGTCAGACGGCATTTCGCCCGCTTGCGAAGTCGGGGAATCTGTGCATACTGACGCGGCAAATCCGAGTTTTGAGAGAAGCTGATTCGAATTTCGAATGGCGGATGCCAGTTCCTTTTGCCAGACCGCGGAAGCGGGCTGGAGCATTGATCCGGCTGCCTGACCCAACAAATCCTGCTGGAAAACAGGGTAAACCGCGTTTGCGGAAGAATTTTTTGCTGGGATCGATGCGGGAACCGTCGACATCTGGATTCACTCGGACAGATTGTTCTGCTAACGTTTTGCGCCTGTTTTTTGGCAATGAAGGCGGCATGGGACTGCCTGATTGTCGTGTGATGACGTCATCGTCACCAGCGATCGACTGCCAAACGATAACAAACTCAGAGAAATCACTCCAATGGCCACGATTAATGCCGGCGACTTTAAAAAGGGAATCAAAGTTCTCGTTGAGAACGAGCCCTATGAAATGCTGGAATGTCATTTTGTTAAACCCGGTAAGGGGCAGGCGCTGTACCGAACACGGATGCGAAACCTGCTGAAGGGCTCACTGCTGGAGCGAACTTACCGCAGTGGAGATTCTCTGGATGCGGCAGATGTCCACCGGAGTGATGGCGTTTATTCCTATCGTGACGGCGACAACTACGTCTTTATGGACAACAATACTTTTGAGCAGTATTCGCTTCCATCCAGCGTCATTGAAGACGAAATGCGATTCCTGATGGAAGGCACAACGGTCGGCTTGCTGTTCTGGGACGGTCAGCTGATCAGCATGTCACCTCCTCAGCAGGTCATTATGACGGTGAGTTACACCGAGCCTGCGGCTCGCGGCAACACTGCCACCAACGTGACAAAACCAGCAACGCTGGAATGCGGCGCCGAGGTTCAGGTTCCTGCATTTATTAAAGACGGCGACAGAATCAAGATTGATACCGAGAGCGGGCTCTACATGGAACGCGTCCAGTCCTGAGCCAGTTTTGGCAAACGAGTTCCAGTTCGGAGTTCGTTGCCGTGCAGTTTTAGTTGCGAAGTCAGCTGATATGAGTGAATCTGATCAAAGCAGGCAATCCCCGGTTCACAATGGTCGTCTTTATATAGAGACCGTTGGCTGCCAGATGAATATGCTGGACAGTGAGCTGGTGGTTGCTGCGCTTCGCCAGGATGGATATCAGCTGACCGACAATCCGAAGGATGCCGACACCATCCTCTTCAATACGTGCAGTGTGCGGGAGCATGCAGAGCACAAGATTTACAGTGCTCTCGGGCGCCTGAAGTACAGTAAGCGCAATCGTCCTCAGCGTGTTATCGGAGTGCTGGGGTGTATGGCTCAGAAAGATCAGGACCTGATTTTTCAGAAAGCCCCGCACGTTGATATCGTTGTGGGAACGGGCCAGCTGGCGGAAATTCCCCGGATGATCCGGGAAACTCGATCGGCAACAGAACGAGTACAGCAGAAGGCAGTGAGTCTGGGACGGCGAGAGGGTTCTCGGGACGAGATTACCGACAGCTTCCAGAGTTACGATCCCTTGCGTGATCCTGAAATGCGGCCCACACCGTTTCAGGCGTTTGTTCGAATCATGATCGGCTGCGACAAGTTTTGCACTTATTGCGTCGTGCCGGCGACGAGGGGGCCTGAGCAAAGTCGTTCTCCGTCGCAGATTCTGGCGGAGGTTCGAGTACTGGCCGATCAGGGGGTTCGCGAAATCACACTGCTGGGACAGACGGTTAACAGTTATCGATTCACGGAAAATGGCCGGATGCATCGGCTTTCGGATCTGCTCGTGCAAATCAGCGATGTTCCGTCGATTGAACGCATTCGATTTGTGACCAGCTTTCCTCGCGATATGTCTGACGATCTGTTGCAGGCTGTGAGAGACCTGCCCAAAGCGATGAAGTATCTTCACGTGCCGGCCCAGTCGGGCTGCAATGAGATTCTGAAGCGAATGAAACGCGGGTACACGGTTGAGGAGTACCGCGAGATGATGCACCGGATCCGCGAGACGATGCCGGAATGTGCGGTCAGCAGTGACTTCATCGTTGGATTCTGCGGCGAGTCGGAAGAGTCGTTTCACAAGAGCATGGATCTGATACGAGAATTCCGATTCAAGAACAGTTTCATCTTCAAGTACAGTAAACGAGAAGGGACGCGGGCTGACGACCTGTACGAAGACGACATTCCTGAAACCGTGAAACGCCGCCGAAACAACGAAATGCTGGATCTTCAGAACCAGATCAGCGAAGAAGACAATGCGGAGTTTATCGGAAGGACGGTCAGCGTTCTGGTGGAAGGTCCCAGCAAATGGGCTGCCAAAAAGAATGGACCGGCGACTGACGGACATCGACCGGGCGAGCCACTGGCGACTCAGCTGATGGGGCGATCGGAATGCGATCGGATTGTGGTCTTCGATGGAAATCCTCGTCTGGCGGGCACGACGGCCCGTATTCGAATCGACGACTGCACGGTAACGACGCTGATTGGTACAGTGGAAACACTGGAACACCAGCATGGTTCGTCCGGAATCCTGCCGATCCTTGTTTGACGGGCGTTTGCCTGGCTCGCAGACGTTGTAATATTTCCTGTAGCCGTGATGCAGCCAAAAGCACTACGATTCGGCGCTGGAGCGGCCGGAGTCGGCTCGCAGACGGGCTTCAGGCACACCGCTGACGGCCTGCTGTGTGACAGCACCGGTCTGCGAACGAGAATCAGTCGTTTCCCGGCTGAATTCCCAAACAAGGCAGGAAATGCAGCGTCATGAATTACCTCGCGCATGGATATCGATTTCTTGATAATCCGGTCTTTGCTGCCGGCACGGCGGTTCCGGACTGGCTATGCGTCGTGGACCGTCGAGTCCGGGTACGCAGTCGTCGGCTGAAGGTCGAATTGCCGGATTTGTCACTGGAACCACAACAATTGGTAGCGGGAATGCTTCAGCACCTGCAGGACGATGACACATTTCATCGGAGCGGCACGTTTTTGATGCTGGAATCAGAAATTGGGGTTCGATTTCGTCGAAAAATGCCCGATCGGTTCGACCATCGCCCGGGATTTCTCGGCCATATCGTTACGGAGTTGCTTCTGGACGCATTTCTGGCAGAGGAACAGCCGGAGATATTGCGGGCATATTACGAGGCCATGGACGAGGTCGACAGTGCCTTCGTAGAGACAGTCGTCAACCAGGTGGCGTCCAGAACAACCGAACAGCTGGCGTGGTTTGTACAGAAATTCCGTGAATCTCAGTTCCTTTATGACTATCTGGACGACTCCAGGCTGCTGGGTCGCTTGAATCAGGTTTTGCGCCGAGTCACACTGCCACCAATTGATGAGCAGTGTTTGTCTGTTCTGCGAGATGCCCGTGCACTGCTGCGGCAATATGGCAACACGTTGCTGCAGGAAGTGGAATCTGTTTCCGCCGTGTGCGCAGGTTAAGGTTCGCAGCTGCTCGCCATGAAGCATGATATTGCTTCTGCGAGTCTGACAGTCCGGATCCGGTGCATGAGAATGCATATCAGCTCCGCGGTCTGTCGGGGTAATCAGGCAGTCCAACACTGTTTTGTGTGCAAATTTTGTTTGTGTACAAATCCTGCTGTCCTGAAAGCTGAGCTGAAAAAGGAATCTGAGAATGAAGTATGGCATGAATCTGCTGTTGTGGACCTCGGGCGTCACTGAGCAGCATTTCCCTCTGCTGGCGGACATAAAGAAGTGGGGCTACGACGGAGTTGAACTGCCACTATTCGATTTTGATCTCACGAATGCAGCACGTGTGGGAGCGGAGCTCAAACGGCAGGGTCTTGAAGCCACGGCAGTAACGGTGTGCACCGCGACGGAGAATCCGATTTCTGCGGACGCTGGTATCCGGCGTGCCGGTCTTGAACGGCTGAAGAAGGCAGTTGATGCCTGTGCGGCGTCTGGCGCGACCCATCTGTGCGGGCCAATTCATTCAGCACTGGGGGAATTCAGCGGAGCCGGACGAACGGAAGACGAATGGAAGCGAGCGAAGGAGATTCTGACTCAGGCGGCAGATCACGCGAAGAGCAACAACGTGACGCTGGTAGTCGAATACCTGAATCGATTCGAATGTTACTTCCTGAATAGTGCGGCCGATGCTGCTCGATTCTGTCGGGAAGCAGGTCATTCTCACATCAAGACCATGTACGACACGTTTCATGCGAACATTGAAGAAAAGAACATCGGGGAAGCGGTCAGGGCCTGTGCCGATCAGCTGGTGCATGTGCACATTTCCGAAAACGACCGGTCGACGCCAGGTGAAGGCGGAGTAAACTGGGATGCGTCATTTAAAGCGCTGAAAGACGTGAACTATGACGGCTGGCTGATGATTGAAGCCTTTGGACTGGCGCTTCCCGAACTGGCTGCAGCGACTCGCATCTGGCGACGAATGTTCCCAACGGAAGAACATCTGGCAGTGAATGGTTTGAAGTTTATGAAGTCCCGCTGGGCTGCAAAGTAGTCTTCAGACATCCGTTACCGGTCCAATCCAGCGTGGAATTGCCGGTTCAATCCAACGTGGAAATTGCAACGTTTTCCGATCGTTTAGCGACTCACGCCGCTTCGCGGAACGACAAATCTGACGAGGAGAATACTCGATGAAGAATCCCCTGTTACTGCTTCCAGGCCTTGCGTTACTCATGAGCGCGGCCCCGGTCACTGCACAGGATGCAGATGCCCCCAAAAAAGCTTATCTCGATGAAAAGTCGGCCCCCGCGGACTTTGCTGTCCAGGGAGAATATTCCGGCAGCATTAAGAACGATGACGGCGAATTCAAACTGGGCGTGCAGGTCATTGCTCAGGGAAAAAATGAACTCGCCTTTGTCGCGTACATCGGAGGTCTTCCGGGCGATGGATGGCAGGGTGAAGAGCCGATTCGTGGCAAAGGTACCGTGAGTGGCAAGACTGGTACGCTGACTTCAGATCGAGGTCGGGCAGAGATTGCTGATGGTCGATTCACCATTTATTCGAACGACAACAATCGCATTGGCGAACTGTCAAAAGTGACAAGGACTTCCCCAACACTCGGCATGAAGGCACCGGAAGGTGCCGTCGTTTTGTTCGATGGCAGCAACACGGATAAGCTTGAGAAGGGCAAAATGTCCGAAGATAAGCTGTTGATGGTGGATGTCCTGAGCAAAGACAAATTTCAGGATTTCCAGCTGCACCTGGAATTTCGTCTGGCCTATATGCCCAACGCTCGCGGGCAGGCTCGCAGCAACAGCGGCTGTTATCTTCAGGGGCGGTATGAAGTCCAGATTCTGGACTCATTCGGACTCACCGGGGAAAACAATGAGTGCGGAGGAATCTATCAGGCCAGTAAGCCTGATCTGAACATGTGTTTTCCGCCATTGAGCTGGCAGACATACGACATAGAATTTCATGCCGCGAAATTTGGTGCTGACGGCAAAAAGACCGCCAACGCACGGACGACGGTTAAGCACAACGGAGTCGTGATCCATAGCAATCGTGAGATCCCAGGTGGTACTCCCGGTGGTCCGATCGGAAAAGAAGGTGCTGAGCCAGGACCGATCTTCCTTCAGGATCATGGCGATCCTCTGAGATTTCGCAATATCTGGGTCAAATCTCTGTAAGGGCGTTGTCGAATTGTGATGGTGCCTTTGACATGCGAACAAAAGGGCCTGAGCAGGAATTCGCTGATTGACCCGTTTCCCCTCAGACCCTTTTCTCTTCCATGCAGGTGATTTATGTCTCAATTTCTGAACGCGGATGAACTCAGGGCAGGCCGATGTTTACCATGTGAAGGCGGAGTACCCGCCTTGTCGGCACAGGAAGCAGAACAACAACTGCAGGCATTGAACGGGTGGCGGCTGCTGTCATCTCCGGACCGAATTCAGAAGTCCTGGACTGTTAAAAATTTTGTTGCCGGGATTGACTTCTTTCGAACCGTTGCGGAGCTTGCCGAGCAGGAGGCCCATCATCCGGACCTTCACTTGTCCGGCTATCGAAACGTTTCCATTGAGATCTGGACGCATGCGATCAATGGTCTGTCTCTCAATGATTTTGTTCTGGCCGCGAAGATCGATCAGCTTCCGGTACAGCTGAAAAGTAACGGATAAGAGTATGCGGTGGTGTCGGCGGGATAACACGTCCCGTCGCTTCGTCGGCTTTGCAGATTTTTTTTCAAAACCGCCGGGCCGAGCGATGCGGTCGGTTTCTTCAAGTTTGAAATTTCTCTTCGATCGATGGACAGTAACGTGCGCCGATTTCCACAAATGTGTGATGTGATCCAGACGTTTGAAACTCCTCGCGTCTCCGATATCCCGGCGGAAGTGGAATTGCAGATGCAGTCGCTGAAGTTGTCGGGAATCGTTCGTCCGGGTCAGACGGTTGCGATTACGGCCGGAAGTCGAGGTGTGGCCAATATCGACATCATTATTAAGCATATTGCAGCTCACTTTCTGAAACTGGGTGCAAAGCCGTTTATTGTCCCGGCGATGGGCAGCCATGGTGGAGGAACGGCGGAGGGCCAGAAGCAGGTACTGGAGGGCTATGGCATTACAGAACAGACGATGGGCGTTCCGGTTCGGGCGACAATGGAAACTGTGGTCGTTGCTCAGACGAATCGTGGAATGCCGGTGCACTTTGACAGGTATGCGTCAGAGGCGGATCACGTGTTTGTGTGTAATCGAGTGAAACCTCATACGCGATTTGTCGGTGCCGTTGAGTCTGGTCTGCACAAGATGATGCTGATTGGGCTCGGAAAACATGAAGGTGCAAAGATTTACCATCGTGGAATCCTGGAAAGCAGTTTTCCGGAGATACTGGCGTCGGTGGCCGAACGTGTGCTGCAGGTGTGTCGAGTTGTTGGGGGGCTCGCGATTATTGAAAACGCGGCGGACGAAACCGCACTTCTTGAAGCGGTTGCGCCGGGCGACTTCGGCACGCGAGAACCGGAACTGCTGAAACTGGCAAATCAGTGGTTACCACGCCTGCCGTTCCCTGAGTGTGATCTGCTGATTGTTGATGCCATTGGCAAGAACATCAGCGGTACCGGAATGGACGCCAATGTGATCGGCCGTAAATACAACGACCACTACGCCACGGACAACGATCTGGCTCGATGCCGCCGAATCCTTGTCCGCTCGCTGACACACGAAACACATGGAAACGGTACGGGAATTGGTCTTGCCGAGTTTACAACAGAGCACTGTGTACGGCAGATTGATCCTGTTGTCACAAGAATCAACTGTGTGACCGGCCTCCATCCGGAAGCCGCAATGATTCCCATCACGCTGCCCACGGACGCGGATGCTGTTGAAACAGCTCTGCAGACGATCGGATTGATTGAGCCCGAAGATGCAAAAGTCATACAGATTTCGAATACTCTGCACTTATCACATGTGCGAGTGTCACGCGCCTGTTTCGAAACTGTCCGAAGCAGTGCACATCTGCGATTTGACGGGGAGCCGTACGATTTTCCGGTTGATGCCAATGGTCGGCTGAAAGATATTCCCGCTCATCAGGTCATGCATTAGAGCACGATTCAGGTGGTGAGTTTAATGCCGCCGTTTATGGACAGACTGCCGACACTTTTCCTCAGGAACTGCATTGATGAACAAGTCCGTGGGCCACGTTCTTAAATATCCGACGTGCTGTTTTGTACTGACGGTGTTTCTGATTCAATGCATTTCTGCCAGCAATGTCCTCGGACAGTCCGACGACAAGCAGCAGCGGAGCGGCCTGAAAACGCGAAACGTGATTCTCATCACGGTCGACGGACTACGGTGGCAGGAAGTTTTCGGCGGCAGTGATCTTTCGCTGATGGAAAAAGAAGCGGGTGGGGTCAAGGACGTTCCGGCGCTGAAAGAGAGATTTCATCGCTCCACGCCGGAAGAGAGCCGCAGTGTTTTGATGCCGTTCTTCTGGGGAACACTGGCACAGCAGGGAATCATCTTTGGGAACCCTGAACACGAATCCAAAGCTGTCGTGACAAATGGTCGCAATTTCTCTTATCCCGGCTACAGCGAAATTCTGTGCGGTTTCGCCGATCCTGCGATCGATTCCAACGCAAAGAAGAATAATTCCAATGTCACGGTGCTGGAATGGATTGGTCAAAAGCCTGGATTCGAAAACTCTGTTGCTGCATTCTGCAGCTGGGACGTTTTCCCGTTCATCATCAATGAGACTCGCAGCGGAATTCCCGTGAATGCTGGCTGGGAACCACTGGCTACGGATACGACACTGCAACTTCAGGGTACGGAAACAGAAAAGGCGCTACGTGCCCTGGATGAAATCTCGTCGGAGATTCCCCGCTATTTTCCGGAGGTGCGTTACGACTTTGTGACGTTTCGGGCAACGGAAGAATATGTCCGGGTAAAGAAGCCGCGATTGCTATACGTCTCTCTGGGAGAAACGGATGACTGGGCTCATGCGGGGCGCTACGACCTGTACCTTGACGCCGCCTTTCGAACAGACGACTACATTCGTCGTCTCTGGCAGCTGGTGCAGTCAATGCCAGAGTATCGGGATTCCACGACACTGATCCTGACGACAGACCATGGGCGAGGTGATAATCGTGTGGACTGGAAGAGTCACGGCGAAAAGATCGAGAACTGTGAATACATCTGGATGGCGGTGATGGGGCCGGATACTCTGCCTCAGACAATTCGGGCAACAACAGTAACTCAGTCTCAGATCGCAGCGACCGTCGCCGCATGTCTCGGCTACAACTATCCTGCGGCGTTCCCGAATGCAGCCGCCTCACTTCCCGTGCTGCCATAGCCACTGCTTTCGTCAACACGATGTCGGCTGGTGTCAAAATGAATGCACGCCATCAGCTTGCAGTGTCTGATTGATTTTTGCTTTGGGGCCTTTTTTGGCTGTGAAAATGAAAACGTTTGTTTCGGCATGGTGTTCGCATTGATCTGATTTCGTCACAACGAAACCAAAATGACACAAGTCATCTTGAGGAAATCGCTGCGACAAGCTGCCTCTCAGAACCTTACAAAAGGCTGAGAATCACAGCAGACAGACAACACCCTTGCGAAGGAACGTGGACTATGAAGACGTCATCTGTTCGAACACTGCTGACCATGGCTGTTTTGGTTGTATCGCAGACTGTTGGCCAGGCATCAGATCAATGGCCGCTTCCACAGCAGTGGATGGGACACCGGGCTGCTGGTGTACCGGCATGGTCGGTGTCATCACAGCGTGACCCCGGGATGTATGGGATGAACGGAGCGGCATGGCAGAACAATTCGAGAAACAGTGCGTGTCCGAACGGACAGTGCGGGACCAGTGCACGAACAACTGGTTACCCGGCTGGGCCATATACTGGCAACAGTGGTTACACGAACAACAGTGGTTACACGAACAACAGGGGTTACACGAACAACAGGGGTCGGAATGCCGACTACGGAAACTACACGAGTGCCAATCGTCCGCTTGGTGACTGGTCTTCTGCTTCACGCCCACTGGACACTTATTCAAACGGCCAAAGCCGATATGCACCTCAGGACTTCCGCAATGACTGGAACGATTATCGCCGGGACGACTTCGGGTATTCGGCGGGGCGTGGGTTGAATCGTCCGGTTTCGCGTACATCTGGAATGTCGGCCCCGTCAAACTGCCCCAATGGCCAGTGCGGAACATGTCCGAACGGTCAGTGTGGTCCGGGTAACGGATATCCTTCAGCTGGAATGTCACGGTCTCAGAGCGGCCAGTACGATCGTCCTCTTTCGGGTGTTCCTGGCTACTCAGCCGTTCGTCCGGTCAGATTCTAAAAAACGCGGGAACTGAGAGCTGAGGAGGTTCCATGCTGTTGAAACGATATCTGCAGAGCCAGGACGGCCTGCAGAGTTTTTATGAGCGATGTCCCATATTGTTTATCGAGTATCCTGAATTTCAGGAAGCTCATGAACACTGCGGGACATCGCTTTTTTTGCTGGCGTAATTTAGACTTCGGGTTGACGAAGAAGTATTGGACCAGCATGTGGCGGACGTCTGGCTTATTCATCTGATTCATTGCAGGATTTGAAGAGTGACGATCTTTACGAAAATCATCAATCGGGAAATTCCGGCTGATATCGTGTATGAGGACGACCAGTGTCTTGCATTTCGCGATATCAATCCTCAGGCACCAGTACATGTGCTGCTGATCCCAAAGACAGCGATCGTATCGCTGGACCAGCTTTCTGCGGTCGATCACCGGGACCTGTGTGCTCATCTTATGCTGACAGTCCCCAAAGTGGCCTCGCTGCTGGGGATTGGCGGTGGCTATCGGACTGTGATCAACACGGGAGCTCAGGCCGGTCAGACGGTGTTTCATCTGCACATTCATATTCTCGGCGGACGTGACCTGAAGTGGCCTCCGGGGTAAAGTAGCGGTGTGTTGCGATTGGTTGTGACGTTGCTTTCGTTCCTTCCCCTAACAAGATTGGATCTCCTGATGCCAGGACAAAAAATTCGTTTCATGTGGCTGTGTCTGACGATGTCGCTCAGCCTGTTCTCAACAGACGTACTGTGTGCGGCGGAGAGTAACGCAGCGGAGGACAGTGCGGCAGAGGACACATCAGGTTTGAAGATGACGGAATCTGCTGGCCGATTTGTCGAGGTTCTGGATTACAGCCAGAAGCTGAAGGTTCAGTATCCTTATGATCATCCGGAGCGATTGAACTGGCATTTTATTCCACGTGATCGAAATGGCGTTGGTCTTTGGGACCTGACTGGTGCTGCTCGGCAGTCAGGCGAAGATCTGATCAAGGCCGGGTTGTCTGCAGCCGGCTACGAAAAGACTTTGCAGGTCCGCAGTCTGGAGGAAGTGTTGTATCTTTTTGAGGGGGGTGAAGAAGAGGTTCGCCGCCAGCGTCGTCATCCTCATAAGTATTTCATCACAATTTTTGGAACACCTGCAGCCAAAGGAACATGGGGATGGCGTGTTGAAGGCCATCATTTGTCTCTGAATTTCAGCATCACCGACGGCAAAATCACCAGCAGCACGCCTGAGTTCTTTGGTGCAAATCCCGGAGTGATCGAAGGCGGTCCGGGTCGCAGTCTTCGAGTGCTCGGGCGCCGCGAGGATCTGGCACGCGAGATTCTGAAAGCGTGCAGCGAAGAACAGCGGAAAGTCATGTGGATATCAATGGAAGCCCCGGGAGATGTTCGAGGCGGCGGAGAAGCTCAGCCGGTACTGTCTGAAGCGGTTGGGCTGCGTTTTGGTGACATGTCGACTGAACAGCAGGGACTGATGAAGGAACTGATTGGCGAGTATCTGGCGGCCATGCCACCGGCCGTTGTTCGTGACCGAATGCAGGCCATCACAGAGTCCGGACTTGACGACGTAAAGATTGCCTGGTGGGGCGGGCCGGACCGCAATCAGCCGCATCACTATGTCGTTCAGGGGAAGACATTCATTATTGAGTACAACAATACTCAGAATGAAGCAAATCATGTCCATGCAATGTGGCGAAACACGGGCGGTGATTTTAACGTTTCAAAGTAGGTGCAGCAGACGTGCGTGCTGGCAGACTGGAAATACTCCGCGGGTGGAATTAATATGTTCCACCCGATGGGGATCCGGCAACTCGACTGACAGCAATCTGTGAAACACCATGAACTGTGAAACACCCTGAACTGTGAAACACCATGACACGCACAAGCAAAGGAACGGCCGCCAAAGCGGAGATGGTCAGTCAGGCTGAACGCAAACATGTTTATCATGTAGTTATTTCACGATTGCGTTCGCAGGTTGAGTTTGACCTTCAGGAAATACGGGAATGCATCGGTGACGAGCACCGCAGCATGACCGCTCGAATCGTGCGAGAACTGGTCAGGCACGGAACGCTGGAATCTCTGAAAACAGCTCAGGGACGTCGATATCGATGGAGCAGTGATCGGGAAGCGTTTGACGCGGAGCCATGGATTAACGCACAGATCAATGGGACGCAGCTGACCGCGACTCCTGTTCAGGATCGCCCCCGGGAGCGGCTCATGCAACTCGGGTCTGCACAGCTGCGTACGGCCGAGCTACTGGCGATACTGATTCGTTCGGGGCGTCCGGGTGAGTCTGCTCTGCAGGCGGGAGAGCGAATCGCAAATCGACTCGGCGATCGACTGGAGTCGCTGGCAGGACTTGGACTTGCAGAATTGAAGGAATGCAGTCGGGCCATCAATGAACCTGCATTCTGTCAGATCATGGCGGGGATTGAGCTGGGGCGCCGGGTGGCGGCAGCTCTGGATGACGGGCTTCGCAGTCGCATTCGTATCACGAGTCCGGCGACAGCCGTACAGTTCTGCCTCAGTCGTTTTTCCAGGCTGGCCCGGGAAGCCCGACAGGAAGAATTTCACATGGTGACGCTGGACACCAAGAATCAACCGATCGCCTCACATCAGATTACAGTTGGAACACTGCGGAACAGTCTGGTCCATCCTCGTGAAGTCTTTCGGCCGGCCATTCGAGATGCCGCCAACTGTATCCTTGTGGTGCACAATCATCCGTCGGGTGATCCAACTCCAAGTGATCAGGACATCAGTGTGACAGAGCGACTTGAATCGGCTGCGGAAATCATTGGAATCCCCGTGATCGACCATATTGTGGTTGCTGGCGACAAAGCCATCAGTCTGCAGGAATGGCGAACACAGAATCGATGGTGATCAGCAGACGCCGGACTCCGAACGGTTTGACGGTCGTCTCTGACCGCCACTGCGGAAACGAGCGTGCAGGGAATCCCAGTCCATCACCAGCTGACCACCTGTAGCCGCATGTTGTTTGGCCCAGTTCATCAGCAGTTCAAGGCACGCATGATCGATGTAATCCAGTTCTGACAGGTCGATATGCAGTTCTGCTCCTGCCGGGACTTTTTCCAGTCGTGCAGCGAGGATCGGAAGTCGCAGAAATGTGGCAGCGCCCTGCAGGGCCATGCTGACCTTCTGGTCGGCAGCAGCTCTTCCCGGCTGTACGGTCGATACAACGTCAAGTCGTGAGAACTGAAACAGAAGTTTCAGCGACGAAAGGACGATTCCGGTAACAACCCCCACCAGCAGATCTTCCACCACAATCACTAAAACCGTGATCAGAAAGATCATTGCTTCAGTTCTGTTTGTATGCCACAGATGTCGAAAGCCTTTGATATCAATCAGCCGGAATCCGGTATAAACCAGGATCCCTGCGAGCGCCGAGGTAGGAATCAGCCGCAGCAGCGGAGTTAAGGCCCAGGTGAACAGGACCAGCCAGAGACCATGCAGAATTGCAGACAACCGGGTGCGACCGCCAGCCTGAACATTGGCGGCACTTCGAACAATGACCCCGGTCATTGGCAATGCACCCAGTGAACCGCAGACAATGTTTCCGAGTCCCTGAGCGCACAGTTCTTTGTCATATCTCGTTCTTGGACCTGAATGCATCTGATCTACTGCGGTTGCACAAAGCAGCGTTTCAGCGCTTGCAATAATCGCCAGAACGAGTCCCGCCACCATCACATCATGGATTGAGATGGAGCTCAGGGAGCTCATCGAAGGAAAGGAGAGACCTTCGAGCAGGTTATTGGGCACATCCACATAAAGGACTGGGATATGAAGGAGCTGCGCTACGGATGTTGCTGCAATGATGGCGAGCAGCGGAGCGGGAATCAGCTTCAAGCCACCTTTAGCCGTAAATTGCCAGACAAAAATGATCAATACTGAAAGTAAGCCGATCTTTCCAGCCCAGTCATTTCGCTTTAAATCGGACAGAAGTATCGACATGGAATTCGTAGCGGCGACCAGTTTTCGGCGAAGGCTGTCAGGATCGATGGCACCGCCCTGCGAGTTTTCGGTCAGGCTTTCCAGTGCACTGCTCATTGCTGCCTGTGCCGCGGACAGGTTTTCTTTAGCAGCGTTTGCTGTTGGATTTCCGCCCGAGATAATACTCGATTCAGTCGCCGCTGCAGCAGTGGCAGCAAGTTCTGTCTGCAACTGTTCCTGTATATTTCTGAATTCCGGAGGCAGTGTCAGTGTGGTGTCGGCCGCGTTTGTCGTATCGTCCTGTGCCTTGAGAAGTATCCTGTCAAGATTCCGCTGAAGTGAACGCTGACGGTCATAAAGAGAATTGATGGATCTCAGCATTGCGATTCGGGCGACTCGTTCCGGTGCAGATTCCCATGCAGAAAATCCAGCGGCCTTTGCAAAACTTTCCGGAATTGCAGCAATGTTCTTCAACGCATTTTCGCGGGGTCGGTCATCCACAAGAACATGAATCTGGCTCGACAGAATCAGGATACCGATACCTGACAGCATGCCGTGAATCACTGCCGGGGATACCGCTCGAAACCATTGGCCCAGTCGGAAAATTCCGGCAATCAGCTGGATCACCCCGCCGATCAGGACGGCTATTCCGAGACCCGGCATGCCGTGCTGGCGAATCACTTCACCGCATACAACCGTCAGTCCTGCAGCCGGACCACTCACCTGGAGTGGCGATCCGGCGAGTGATCCGACAAGCAGCCCGCCTACGATTCCGGTCACGAGTCCAGCTGAAACAGGTGCGCCGCTGGCAAGTGCGATTCCCATGCATAAAGGCAGGGCAACCAGGAAAACAACAAGCGATGCGAGGAAATCCTGTTTCCAGTGACGAAAGGGGTTTTTGGAAACATGGACAGGTGTTTCCGAGTCGTTAGTGCTCATGTTTTGAATCCGTTTCACTGGAAGATTTTTTCGGAAGCGTGGACTCGTTCAACTGGTCACTCGCCGAGCCATCGTGAACATTCTGTGAGTGGGAATCAGCTGGCCTGTGTTCGAGGTCGAGCAACTGTTCGAGGGCACTCGGTGTTGTTGTGTTCTGTTCGAGTTGATCGGAGTTGTGTTCAGGCGTTGTCGTGCTGCGCAGTTGCAGCAGTGCTGTTGCCGCGTGATATCGCGAGTGAACTCCCGGTTGCGGCCACAGGCCGCCGCCGAGCACAAGCAAGCTCAGCACCAGCACTGAGAATCGTTCGCTGGGCTTGGCTTTCAGAGGTACTGTGGCGATATGGCGAGTACCACTGAAAATTCGAAAATACGCCTTCAGGATGGAAATACCGTTGAGCGCCGCTGTGAAAACCAAAGCGATTCCCACGAGCGGATAAACTTCGACTGTTCCCTCGACCAGCAGTTCCATACCGACAAAACCCAGTGTCCCGGGAAAGCCGATCGAAGAAAGTCCCATGAGCAGAAACAGGGATGCCAGCATGGGCATGTGTTCATAGAGCCCATGGAACTGATCAAGCTGAATTTTGCCAATTCTTGCTTCGATGGACCGCAGGGTAAGACCAAATCCTCCCAGAGATAATCCAACGGAAAGCCAGACACACAGTGCACCTGTCATGCCGATTGGCGTAACAATTTCCAGTCCGACAAGAACGAGAGAAGAGTGACTCAGAAACAGATAGCAGAAAAAGCGTCTTGCGTCCGTCTGTATCAGGGACATTCCTGCCGCATAGACGGCAGTAATCAGTGAAAGAATTGCAATACTCTGCATCGCCCATGCGGGAGCCACGGGTAACACCAGTCGCATGACGGCATAGGCGCCGGTCATGGGGGTGACGAACAGGAGAGCTGTTCCAAACGTGGCGTTCTCAAACAGGTCCGTCAGCCATGGGTGGACCGGCACAACTCCCGCACGTAACAATGCTGCCATCGTCAGCATTGCTGACGCCAGCAGAGGCACATTCTGCTGATCATCGGAAACGTTGACGAGAGTCCAGCCGATCAGCAGCAAAGCCACGTAAAGCCCCATATGCAGACTGTAAATTCGTGTGGATCGCTGTCTTCGCTTCAGTTCGATCCAGGGCGGCAGAATTGCGAGCGACAGCAGGGTGATAATCACCCACGGTTCACGACAGCTGAGCGTCGCCAGGGCCAGAGATTCAGACAACAGTGTGAGCCCGAACGAAAAACGGCCGGCTTTGGTTCGCAGCGTGGAAATGATTGTCAGAAAATACATCAGAGCTGTCAGCGGGAGCAGCGGGGCACTCAGTTCATCGATGACGAAAATGTCACGATGAAAGACGCTCTGCACAAAGTCCCAGTGATCATGGGCCGAGAACGTATTCAGGGTACTGAAATCCACCCATTCTCCGGCTGAACAGAAAAGGGTGCAGGCACTCAATGTGATCGCATATCGGCGAGCGACGTCAGTGTTTCTCTGAAGACCGCAGATCATCGCTCCAACAAATGGAATGACAATCGACAGTTCCAGCCATGGAAAGTGCAGTTCCGGAATCAATTTATTACTCACAAAGTCAAAGATCGTCTGCAGAATCAAAGTTTCAGTGTGCTGATCGTGAACAACCGGGGTCGGGTGAACCCAGCGTCAGAGTGTGACTGCATGGGCCGCCGCATTTCGCGGCCATTGCTGCAGTCAGCAGCTAATCGCCGGGTGGTGGAATTTCTGAGGCGGGTTTGGAAGCAGGTTGTGAGAGGAAAGTAGTCCAGCGGCGTTCCATGCGGTCGGACCACTGAAATACTCGAAGAAACGGTCGGAGCAGATATTCATCGAGCATTGCATCGAGACCGCCGCGTTCGAAAGCGAATCGATACAGCCACGACGATGCCGCGTTTGAAACTCGCCCAGGCCAGTAACTGCTATTCACCGGAAGGTGATCACCCAGAGCATTCTCCATCGCGTGATAATCCCGTAACAGCGAAGGAGCTCTGAGCAGCTGAAGAGTTCGCATGCAGGCATGGCCAATAATGTGGCTCAGTGCCACATACCGAAATCCGAGCCCGATTTCGACGACGATGATGCTGACCTGAATCAGAGAAGCAAAGGCCAGAGCGCTCTTGACGTCGGTCTGCACCCGAGCAGTAACTGCAGCGAAGATTGCGGTCACAAGTCCAAGTGCCACGATAGTGATTCGGAGGGGAAGAGACTGTTCAAGCAGAGGGCTGACACGCAGCAGAAGAAACGCGCCGAGGTGTACGGACAGAGCACCGTAGAAGACTGCGCTTGAAGGTGTCGGTCCTTCCATCGCACGTGGCAGCCAGCCGGAAAAGGGGACGAGGGCCGACTTTCCCGCGGCGGCGATCAGCAGCAATGTGCCAACAATCAGTGCGTTGGACGGTGAAATCGTTGCGATTCCTTCCGGCCACGGACCAGCCCCTGTCAGTTTTTCAAAATCACCCGCTCCCGTCAGATGATGGAGCACCAGTGCACCGAGCAGAAAGGCGGCGTCAGCAAATCGATATACGGTCCAGACCCGCTGTCCGTTCATAACGGGATTTGGGCGACTATGAAAGAAAGCGACAAGGAGTGCAGAAGACAGGCCAACTAGTTCCCAGCCCAGAAACAATGTCTCGATCGTTCCTGCTACGGAAGAGAGGATCATCCCAAGCTGGAACAACGCATAGAACAGAAAGAAGCGATGATATCCTTCGTCTCGATGAAGATATCGACTCGCAAATGCGCCGATCACCCCGCACAGAACAAATGTCAGAATGACGAAAGGCACTGAAAGGCGATCGAACAGAAATTTCACGTTAAAGTGAAAGTGCTCTTCAGGGATATCGACCCAGTTGCCCAGCTCAACCGGAACATGGCGAACATCTGTCAGCAGCATCATTCCCAGAATCATCAGAGCGGCAATCAGGCCGGTCACAACAGATGTTTCCGTCAGCTGCGCCAAAAATCGCTCTGTCAGCCTGTGGCCGAACAGCATGGATAATCCAATGATCGCCAGAAGCAGAGCAGGACTGCCCACAACGATATATCCCGCGACGGTCAGCAAGGTTTTAGCCCCTTATACAAGTGTCTTCAGAATTCTTCTGGTCTGTTCAGCACGCTTCGACGGCGAAATGGTTCAGGAAACGCCATTGGTGTCGGCTCCGCCGATCCGCGCAAATGCCAGGTGGTCTCGCCATCCCCGGTACCAGTCCAGAGATGTTTCCGCCGAGGGCAGTTCAGACACACCGGGTGTGTAAGGAACAAACTGACCGTTGCGAAAATGCAGGATCTCTGATTTTTGAGGATTCAGTACGGCCAGCTGTGCCCAGCCGTTTCGACAGATTCGTCCCACGACAGGATTCTCATCCATGATGCGGATCATGGATTCTGGTGTTGTCTCGATAATGAACAGCAGCCGAACCGGCTCATGAATGTCCACACCCTGCCACGGAAGACCGGGACGCAGATCACTTGCCGCTCCGTCCATTACGCCCAGAAGTGAAGTCACGTTATGCGGGAGTTTAGTCCCGCTGCCCCATCCCTGCGAATCGATCGCCGACAGTGTGTAGAGCATATTAATGCCTTCACACACGGGAATAACTGCACCAAGGATCCTGGCGAGAATTGATGACTGTGCATCATCCTGAGTTGCATCATACGACATCAGAAACGAGCGTCTGTCCAGATAGAGGCCTCGGATACGGCTTCTTCGTCCAACGATGCAAATGGCATTCGTGCCGTTTCCATATTCCGGGCGAGTCTGAGCCAGATCCTCTGACCGTTCCTGAACATGGCGAAGCGCTTCTGCAGGAGCCAGTTCAAGACTGGCCGACTCGAAACGTCGACATCGTTCGTGGGCGTTGCGTTCAGCGACTCGCGAAAACACTTCGCGTGCAAGCCGCAGAGAACGAACCTGACTGGTGGGCAGAAGCTCCAGATCGTAGAACGTGATTTCTTCAGTGGCCGTGTTGTGCAGTCCGCCGATAAAGTGAGTTTCTTCCGGAATGTCCAGTCCGTTGCCACGCAGGATTCGCCGCACTCGACCATCATTCAGCATAGCGGCAAGTGCTCTCGCATTCGGACCTCCGGGATTGCCCGAACAGGCTCCGCAGTGATAGGCTGACTCATGCGGGTTGTTGAGGCAACTCGAGCCGTGCCCGAGAAAGATCACCAGACGGGCGAGATTTGACGTCAGACCGATATCTCGCAGTGCTCGTTCAGCGATCGTCGCCATTTCCGTCAGAGTAAACCCGATCTGGTCTTCCTCCTGCCCGGCCGGAGTTCCTTCCTCACGTTCCAGTCTCAGCCGAGTCACTGCCGGAGGTGCAACGAACTGACGGGCGGTCCGGTGCATTCTTGCCGCAAGTCTCGGAAACAGAATGCGACTTAGTAACGGCGCTGTTGCCAGCGGCCCCAATAGCGTTGAAACAAATGCGCCACCCACAGAACTGCGAGTTCCGACATGCAGACTGTGGGTCGCGGCACCCAGAACCCGTCGAGCCTTTGCGCGGGTACGATGTGATTCTTCCAGTGAATAAACGACGTCTTCAATCACCCAGTGCTTCGGTTTGATAACAATGGGACAGAGCGCCGCAAAGTGGGCATCGGCAGCCCCTCGATAGTACATAGGCACTCCGAAGAACCCGGCGGTGCCAAACGTCTCCACTTCCGGAGCAATCTCCTCCAGATGTCTTCGAAACGATTCTTCCCGGGCGTCGATACAGCACACAACCTGCAGTTGCGGACGTTCCGGCTTAATGGCCGGCGCCGATGTGCGAAGGACAACAGCATCCATTGCCTGATGCGCGATACGCCGCTCAAACGCTGCGTGGAAGACTCGACGGCGTTCGTGGCTCGAAAAACTGTCAACCTCCCGAATCAGCTCGGTCCATCGCTCAACTGACATTTCGGCCAGCGTTTGAGGCAGCCAGCCATGAATCTGGGCCAGCTGAAAGATCAGAAATGCCTGCTGCTCCGGATTGACGACCGGTTTGTGGACGACTTGCTTTTCAAGATCTTCACGAAGCTGTCCGGCAGCCCCCTGCCAGTTCAGCACGTCTTTCGCACAGTGCTGAAGCGCCAGCCGGTCAAGGATCAGACGCACCGCAAGGAATTCCGTCAGTGTTCCTGGCGGGGATGCAATATAGACGCGATCCGGACGGACTTCCGTTTGCCAGATCATTCCGCACCAGCCACGCAGTGCCAGCAGACATGACCGCAGGTAACAGGGAATTTCTTCCTGTGTTACTCCCAGCAACTGCAATGATTCGGCGATACATTGAACAGGCGTCAGCCCAGCGGTCTGAATTCTGTTCAGTTCTGCCGGAAGTTGTCGTAACCAGACACTGCCGACGGCAGCAGTTTGTCCAAACAAGCGGCAGAAAGAATTGAAGAAACCGGCCTGCCTGTCCGGCAGTTTCCAGTGTGCGAATCCCTGATCCAGATATGCAGCACAAAATCGGATCAGAACGTCATGGACGAGCTTGTCCGGATCCACACCGGTGACTTTCCTGAACAACTCACTGTGCCGCTGATTGCCATTCGATGGTCGACTCCCGGGATCACCCATCAGTACTCCCTGTTGCACAAATCGCCACATCAGGTTCAGGCACAGGCGTTCCCAGATGCTGTCATCCCAGTCCTCAATCGATGCCACAGGGAACTGATCAACGGCATCCTGAAGCGCCTGAGCCAATTCCGGTGTATGCTGCTGCAGCTCACCGGAGCGAGCTTTTCGAAGATCCCTCATGATCCAGTGGCGAGTCTCCTCGATCAGGTGATCTCGGACTTCATGAGAGATCTCCCGACGAAACCGCTGCAAGGCGTCCGTCTCAGCAATTACCCATTGGAGCTCACGTTCGTCTCCCGTGTAGAGCGGGTATTGAAGCATATTCAGCCGCAGATCTTTTCTTGCCACCAGGTCTGCGATCAACTCATTAGCACTTTCGTCCGGATCTTCCGCCAGCACCGCTCGCAGTTCTTCAACGGAAATCCGTCCTCGCTGCAGCTTCGCAATGTATCGGGCCTCATCAAGGTAAGGTGCACATCCATAGATTTCTCCGACACTGCGAAGCGCCTCGTCGAAGGGAATATCTTCCATTCCCTGAAGAGGATTCAGAAACGCGAATGCCGTGATAGGCCCCTGAGACGGAAGAAGTTCAGCAGCCGCAGCAATGGACTTTTCGATGTCCTGGCAATTCAGCAGACCAGAAGCTCCGGCCATCTCTGCCTTTTGGACGGTTGCCGTTTCAGAACTCATGAAAAGCTTCCTCAACTGTAATATACAATATACGTCGCTGCCGAACTTTGCCGTTCGCGCGAAATCAGCAATGCATGGCTGGGCGAGATGCTTTGCACACTTGCTAACCGCATGGCGGCTGTAAGCATTGAAAAGCAAATATCAAAGACTGGAACGAGATTGGATCATCAGGGCGCGATGCAAGGCTTACGCACGACGATCCCGGATCTGACAGCTGATGTGCGACTGGAAGCTCATTCTGTCAACGACGGGTCAGGGAAGCCGCTTTCCATGCGTTCGATAAGGACCTGGAGAACAATAAGTTACCGCCATAGTCACTTTTCGCTCCGCGAAAGATCATCCTTTTGCGGAGCAAAAGGAGACACTTATTGTCTGACAGCGCTTAAGAAATCAACAGCCACAGGCTGGTGGCGGTCGGCAGAAATGGGACGCTCGGTCCACGGGAGAAGGCAAATTGCAGAACGTTGATGCGTGTTCCGCGCTGACTGAATCGCCTGACGTTGGATCGGTCCATCCAAAGGTACAGACAAACGCGTCAAGTGTTTTCAGCAGTTCCAGTGAATCACTGCAGTCATCCGCTGCAGTTTCGAAAGGTAACACTTCTGCACTTGCTTTACCGGGCATCAAATCGTGCAGCATTCCTGATGGAACGGCAACCGACAGCGCCATAACGATAAGAAGCAGTCTGTGCATAGACTACAACTGTCCCACATTCGCAATCCCTGTCAAGGAGAATCGGAGGCTGTTCGTGCTGAAATCCTGGAAGCAGTAAAAGCCGAGCTGTGTGTTTCGGCATGAACATGCCGTGAATAGCGAATTCGTACCTGAAAAAGGAAAAGCCGTGCAATCCAGGATGGATAGCACGGCTTCAGGAAAATCAAAATCGATTCAGTTAACGATCAGAATTCATTTTCGCTTAATGGATTCTGCGAAGGAATCGCGGCTCGCTGTCGGGTGCCGGCTGGTGTCAGCAGGCGAGCATAAACATTGACATCCACATCCTGAGAAATGAATCCTACGGCTCCACTGGCCCATGCCACGTTAACGCCTCCGGCATGTCCGGAATTTGGAGCTGCTGCGAACTTGCTGACATTGGCTTCCGGACCGCTCTTCAGGCGGTTGATCAGACTTTCTCCCTGTGGCAGACCAGCTACGTCATGAGCATTGGGAGAACGATAGTTGTTTGTGCCGGCTGGTGAGTTATCGAATGTCGGGGTCACACTGACGAAGTAAACAAATCCGCAGTTCGTCCAGTTAGGAGAAGCCCAGCTTCCATCAGCACCGGCATTCACATTTTCCGTGAACAGGATGGTCTGATCGCCACCGTCATAAACCGAATCAATCGTCTGGCTGTCTCTCTGCTTCGCACGGACCAGCGGATCAGGAGTTGGACCCGGAATACCGGAAATGTCTACCCAGAGTACGCCTGTATCACGGTGAGCGTTGGAGTCATTGGGATCTGCGTCCGGAGTGGAAGCATTGCTGATGATGCCGTTCAGATTCCAGTCGAATTCCGGCTGAACCCAGACATTTGTTGCCGGAACCGGGTGCATATAACCATGATTTCCGACATAGCTCAGGCCACCAGGCACTCCGATCGCAGACTGGTCATCAGGGCATGCCAGCACTTTCAGGTAGGTGGTATTTACCAGGGCGTTATCAGCACTCCCCCAGCTCTGATTCATCTGCCATCGATCATACACGTCGCGTCGATCCAGGTGCGGCAGCAAATCCACAACCCAGCTTCGCAGAGGTGAGTTGTTGCTGAGAGCAATATCAATGGCTGGTCCGTACACGGACAGAGCAGGAAACTGCCCTTTCTTTGCGGAGGCATAGTTATGGGCTGCCAGTGCCATTTGTTTCAGGTTATTCTGACATTCCAGCCGTCGAGCTGCCCCGCGAGCATTCTGAATGGCAGGCAAAATCAACGCCATCAGCGTGGCAATGATCGAAATCACAACCAACAATTCGATCAAAGTGAATCCGCGTCGAGTTGGCTTCGACAGGGGACGGGTACGACGCGTCTGCATGTGGGTTGTCTCCGGTTTTTCTGGCTTGCAGGATAGAGCAGGTAGAAAGGGTTATTTCATGGCCGTCGTTGGATGCTGGTTCCCCAGAACAACCAATTTTTGCCCCGACTTATAATCAATCGCCGACAGATCAGTACCTGTAACGCAAATTCCGTGTCAAATCCGCTGAAATTTTTCCAGTTCATTCGTTTCTGTCACAAAAGTCCACCTAACTCAGCGTTTCACCGGCTCCTGCAACATACCTCGCCTCCCTTTCCTTTGCAACTTCAGTGTTGCCAGTGCTGCAGTTCTGACCGCGCAATGTTGCGTCCTGCAACACCTGCCGCATCAGAACCAGGCGAATTCCGAACAATCGACCTGTTCCGAACCTCCGGCATGACCGTTAACGGGAGTGTGAAGGGGAAGACCAAACGGGAGGGGAAGACCAAACGGGAGGGCGAAGCTCCCGCTGAGCCGCACACGCGGCATTCGTTTGCTCCAACGAAACAAGCGGCGATTTCACGAAACGAAGGGGCGTTCCATCGTGACGTGCGTTCACGGCTCGGCAGGAGCCTCGCCCTCCCGGGAAGCCGCACACGCGGCATTCGTTTGCTCCAACGAAACAATCGGCGATTTCGCTAAACCAAGGGGCGTTCCATCATGACGCGCGTTCACGGCTCGGCAGGAGCCTCGCCCTCCCGCTGAGCCGCATACGTGGTATTCGTTTGCTCCAACCAAACAATCGGCGATTTCACGAAACGAAGGGGCGTTCCATCGTGACGCGAGTTCACGGCTCGGCAGGAGCCTCCGCCCTCCCGGGAAGAACAATCGGGAGGGCGAAGCTCCCGCTGAGCCGCACACGCGGTATCCGTTTGCTCCGGCGAAACAATCGGCGATTTCGCTAAACCAACGGGCGTTCTGTCATGACGCGCGTTCACGGCTCGGCAGGAGCCTCGCCCTCCCGGGAAGCCGCACACGCGGCATTCGTTTGCTCCAACGAAACAAGCGGCGATTTCGCAAAACGATGGGGCGTTCCGTCATGACGCGCGTTCACGGCTCGGCAGGAGCCTCGCCCTCCCGGGAAGAACAAACGGGAGGGCGAAGCTCCCGCTGAGCCGCACACGCGGTATCCGTTTGCTCCAACGAAACAAGCGGCGATTTCACGAAACAAAGGGGCGTTCCGTCATGACGTGCGTTCACGGCTCGGCAGGAGCCTCGCCCTGGGATGGTGAAACGGTGTTAAACCTTGAAAAATCTTGTTTTTCATGATCCTGGTGGCCTGGCTCTCATTCTTCGTGCCTGGGTCG
>JALHMY010000104.1 GCA_022843805.1 Fuerstiella sp. | reverse complement strand
GCGTAGCAAGAATAGGTTTAATACCTGTTCGCCGTTCCGGTCAAAGAACGGCCAACCAGCATCACTAGCCAAAACTCACAGACTCACATTCTCAACCATGTTGTCAAAGATCAATTCGCCCGGGTTCAGGCGAGCGGGGAAGTGTACAGCCCCCGTCGACTATGTCAACTTCAGTCGATCGAATTTCTCAAAGACCTTTTGAATCAGCTCCAACCGCCTACCCACCAGCCCGCGAAGTCCGAAAATACTCCCCGCGTCCCCCAGCCTGGCGGCATATCCATTTCAACACTCGAAAGTTCACTTTTTCCCCGAATTTACAGCGTCCTTCGCCCTCTCACTCCGAAATCGCAGCCAGTGCGCCTACACCGCTCTCCGAATCGCCCACCACATTCCTCCACACATTCCCAGCAGCACGAATGTTCCCAGATTCAGTATTCCCGATGTCGACCACCACACAAACACATACCCCAGTGAACCGGCGAATAAGGCGTACCAGCAGAAAAATGGAATCGTCCGCCGAATGACCGATCCTTCCCGGCCCGTCATTCCCACCACTGCCGATGCGGCAACCACATTGTGCACACAGATCATATTGCCAGCCGCCCCACCTACCGCCTGCAGTGCAACAATCCAGATGGGATCCGCGTGCAGCCTGATCCCCACATCGAACTGAAAAAGAGCGAGCATCATGTTACTGACGGTATTGCTGCCAGCCACAGCCGCACCAATTCCCCCAACAAACGTGGCAAAAAACGGCCAGTAGCCTCCGGCAATCTGCTCAACCCCCTGAGCAAGCGCCAGAGGCATTTCAGGATATCCGGCTTCTCCGCCCTGACTCCTGATAAATACCTGAACCATAGGAACAGTAAACACCAGCGCTGTCGCGGCCTTTATAAGTGTCGCACCGGAAATTCGCACCGCTTCAAGACAGGATCGCACTCGCCAGCCAAACAGAAAACTGCACAACAGCGAAACAAAAATGAAGATGGTGCCTGGCAGATAGAGCGGCTCAACAGTTCGCGACAAACCGGTCCCGGCCAGATCCGTAAAATTGATCTGAATTGCCTTCAGCCAGCCGGCCAATGGCAGCGACTTCAGGCGGCTCAGTACCAGCAAACCTGCCACAATCGCGTACGGCAGCCACGCCATCAACACTCCCGGCTCCCCCGCCCGCTCTCCCGATCCGGGCTGCTCAGACGATCGCCCGGTATCGTCAGACACGGTTTTCACCGGAGCCGAATCCCGTCGACTGTTTCCCGCAGACCATTCCGCCGACCACTCACTCTCTGGCGGAAAATCCCATGGCTGTTCATTTCGAGGAAGCAGCCAGCCTCGCCGCGCCGCTGGTATCACCATACATAAACCCGCCAGAGATCCCAGCAGTGACGGAAACTCGGGGCCGAGCAGTCTGGCGACAATGAGATAAGGGATCGTCATCGCCAGCGCTGAGAAAAGTGCAAACTTCCAGATCGCCAGGCCTTCACGAAAAGAACGATTCCGCCCAAAACCGCGTGTCATCAGACAAACAACAGCAAGCGGAACAATCGTGCCCGTGATGGCATGCAGCACTGCCACTCGAAATCCGATCTCCGAAAGGAACGCAGCAAAATCTGCAAATCCGCCCGTCTGCCACCACGACAATACATCAGAATCGTTTGAAAGGCCCGTACTGACGCCGACAAGAATAGGCGTGCCAACGGCACCAAACGACACAGGTGTTGACTGGATCAGCATTCCGGCAATGACGGCCGCCAGCGCCGGAAAACCCAGGCCAACCAGCAACGGCACTGCCACCGCGGCCGGTGTGCCAAATCCTGCAGAACCTTCAATAAAAGAACCAAACAGCCATGCAACAATAATGACCTGCACCCGCCGATCCGGACTAATCCGCTGAAACGACCGCCGGATTGCACCCAGCGCACCGACCGCTTCCAGAGTATTCAGAAGCAGGATCGCTCCAAAGACGATATACAGCAGCTCCGCCGAAATGATCAGCCCAAGAAGTGTAGCGGCGAATACCTGCGAAACACTGACCTTCCAGACCAGCGTTGCCAGCGCGGCGGCAACCAGATAACAGACCGGCATCGCCCGACTGGCAGGCAGTCGCATCCCAACCAGCAGCAAAGCAACAGTGGCAACGGGCAGGGTGGCAAGTGCCGCAAGGCTGAGTGGATTCATGGTCGCTCAACAACTGCAGAGTAGATCGTGTTATGAAATACGGGACAGCCGCTCTATTCTGACAGATCGGTATTCAACCGGATATCTCCGATCAGCAAAAACTGCCGAATCACAATTCTTACCTGAACCACTTAACTCGCAAACTTTGCGCAGAATGACTGCAACGAACTGTCTGAAAAAAATCAAAGCCGCCGCACACGTGCACAGTGAAATGCACATTCCATTGTTGTCGAACTCTACATGCAGGATCGGTGTGTTCAGAATTTCAACAACCATTTCAACAACCATGACGGATAGTTGCGGAGTACGCAGGATGCTTAAGAAAAGTCTCAGCATTCTGGTCCTGACGTTGATGTCGGGCCAGACGGCATTCGGTGGAGAATTGTTCGGCCATAGCTTGTCTTCCCAGGAATGCGGAGATCAGTGTGCTGATACCTGTACCGATCCCTGTGGTGAGGCTGTCGGCTGCGGCGAAGGCTGTGGCGCACTTTTCGGCGACTGCGGAGGCATTACCAGTCTGCTGAAGAAAAGTGATCATTGTTTTGATGACTTCATCAGCCCAATGACCAACCCGGTATTCTTTGAAGATCCGCGAACACTGACGGAAGCAAGGTTCATTTATCTGAATCATCAGCTTCCCGCTGCACTCGGAGGCAAGCAGGTTCAGCTGTTTGCGATGCAGGTCCGAGCAGCCCTGACAGAAGAGTTGTCGATCATTGCCACCAAAGACGGATATGCAGTTTCAGACAGCCCGCTGGTTCGCGACGGCTGGGCGGATGTCTCTGCCGGCCTCAAACTGAATGTTTACAAGGACACGATCTCACAGACCATCGCCAGTATCGGTGCCACCTACGAAATGCCGATCGGATCACCTCGAACGCTGCAGGGCAATGGGGATGGTGAGTTTCATTTCTTTGCCAGCGGTGGTACAGAGTTTCTCGAAGATACCCACTGGATCAGTGGTACAGGCTGGAGACTTCCTGTCGATCAGAGCGCAGAAAGCACACTGCTCTACTGGTCCAATCACGTCGACCGAAAACTTGGAAACTCCGGCTTCTATGTGCTGGGCGAATGCAACTGGTATCACTGGGTTGACGACGGCACAACGCCCATCGGCGTGGAAGGACTTGATCTGTTTAACCTGGGATCAAACGCCGTCGACGGAAATGACATCGTCACCGGTGCACTCGGCGTGAAGTACAAACCGAGCGGAAATACTGAAATCGGTGTTGCCTGGGAAGTTCCGCTGACCGATCGACGTGACATTCTGGAAGATCGATTTACGTTCGACTGGATTTTCCGGTACTAAGCCATCCTTATCTCTGCCGATACCGGTTTAAGACGCTGAGCAGAAAAGTCTCTTCACAGAATTCAGGGTCCGTCCATGAAAATGGGCTGGACCCATTTTTTTTGGGGCTGCAACAACAATTGTTGCACACGCAGACAACCCGACTGCTGATCGCGTGATGCTGACATCGACGCCTTTGATGCGCATTCTCCGTGACATGGTGGAAGCAACACGCTCTTATGTGGACACTGTCGACGCTTGAAAAAACCTCCAAGCATCGTACAATTGGGAGAATTTTTATTCACTCTTTAATGCGATTAAATGTTCATATACCCTGTGTATATTCCTAAGTTCGCTAAAGGGCTGGAGTTTCGGGCCTGATCCAGACTGATCGGTCTCAGATTGCGGGTTCTTATTCAGGATTTTCTCATGAGTCGAACGTTCGCCATTTTCGTGCTTGCGTCGCTTCTCGCTGGCTGCTCCGCTGAACAGGCTCAGGACACAGTGCAGCCAACACCGGCAGCTCCTCCAGCACAGGCTTCGAATGACAACGCCTCATCACTTGCACAACTCGGCCCCGGCATAAATGAAGCAGGCTTCTCGATCGCACCGCCGCAGGGATATACCAGAACCGCGGCACCCGCTGGCGGCGGCGCGACGATCATCGCCTGGGCCGGCGAACGGCGTTCTGACGGGTCGGCTCCAATGCTGCAGGTTTCACTGATCCCTGTCCCTCAGGGTCAGGCAGTTCCCTCGAATCAGCTAGCGCTGTCCGCGATGCTCTCCGGAGTCGCGCGACTACGGAGTTCATTTTTAACGAACTCCCCTGAGGCCGCACAGATCAACGGGGTTGAGTTTCTCCGGCAGTCATGGTCAGGAGTCAATTCTGGCAATGGTCAAAAGATGGACGGAGTGATGTATGTAACCACACACAACAATCGAATCGTTGCTCTGCACACTCAGGACTCTGAACAACGCGATGCGAGTTCGCGGGCAACCTGCGAAGCGTCATTCACGACTTTCAGATTTTTGCCGTGACCAAAGTCATTGCGATCGCCGTTCATTCAGCGACTCCCGGGATTGTATCGCCGATATTCACCGCCCGTCATGCGTGCGAGCTTCTGCAGCCAGCTATCGCTGCGATCTGCCAAACCATCACTGCCAAATTCAACCACATGAATTTTGATATCTCCCACCATCCGGCGAATCTCGTTCATATCAGCCGGAGACAACGCTGGTTCGCGGCCGTCGGTCAGAAAGTAAATGACATCCGGACGAAGGCTGATCGCATCCAGCAGCGCGGGTTTGTGCTGAGTGCCACTTTGTGGTGTCGTGGTGTCGATCTGACGGCTGGCAAGCTCCAGTATCGCCGCCGTCGCATAAAACATGGGCCGTTTACTCGGGACACTCAGCCTCATCCGCAACGGATAATCGCTGTAAAAAATGATCTGAAACTCCTGAGTCGGCTGCAGCAGTCGGAGACTGGATTTCAGCTGGCTTCGAGCGAGCTCAAGCCGATTCTGCTCAGCCATACTGCCGGAAATATCGATCAGATAGACGAAACTGCGGCCGGAGTCGGCGATGTTCATGAAGGTCGTTTGCCCCGGCCCAGGCACTGAAGCACCCGATGCCGCACGTCCTGTGGACCCGGAGCTGGCCGATGGTTTAATCAGTCCGGATGGACTGCCGGGAAGCTGCGGCAACCCGGACGCCGAGCCTGCCCCAATCACATCCGGAATTTTCATCCCGTCTGCTGTTTCCGCCGGGCTATCCGTGGCATTCGGCTGTGCCAGCAAATCACTGATTCGTGGCGCTTCCCTCGGAACAACGGTTTCGGGCGTAACAGGATCCTGAAGCTCACGATCGTCAGTCGTTGCAGGCTCATCCCCCGGATCCGGATCTGACGCATTCTCCGATTCTCTGACAGGCTGAGCATTGCTGCCACCGGTCTCAGGAGCGTCATTGTCACTTCTGCCGTCTTCGCTGCCGTCAACGACAAACAGGCCGATTTCCCGAAGTACTTCTCCTCCAGGAGTACCCGGCATCCCTTTTTCACAACCCCTCATCGAAGAACTAGCGAGCAGAAGGATCAGCAGATGAATAACAAACGACCCGATCCCCCCGGGAAGCAATTTCCTCCATAGAGACGATGTCGATTCCGAGGCACTGATATCCATTGTGCACCTCAACGATCCCTCAACCGGCCTGCCCCGGCCTCATTACATGAACCGCCAACCAATGAAACTTCACGGCTGAGGAGCGGCAGGCGGCGATGGCGGCGACGCTGGAGCCGGACTTCCTGTCGCAGGAACCGAAGACGCTCCCGGCGCCGTTGCCGGCTGAGTTTGATTACCCTGGCGAATTGTTTGAATTGTACCTTCCGTGATATCTTCTTCCTGTACTCCTTCCGGAGTTTTAAACACAAACAGCGACTCGTCGATGCTATCGTTCACGACAATCTGTCGAAGATCAATGGTCACAATCGGACGCACCTGTTTCTGAGCCGGATCCGGAAATCGCTTCAGATACTGAATTCTGCGTGGCAGTAACGTTGCTGCGTCGATGTAGAGCCTGACATATTCGGGGATGAATTCCTGTGGAATCATTTCGGCGCCATCAGGCAGCTGAAACATGCGTTTACGCACATCGCTGTTCCAGCGGCCGCTCACAACAAGGAATTTTGTCTCGCTGACCGTAACGGTGGAAACCGGCGTCAGGTCCATGAGCGACTGAATTCGAGCAATCAGCGCTCCCAGACCACCCAGCCCAAGATCCTGAATTGCCCGGTCACGGCTGTAACCCGCCGCTTCCTCGGACGCCTTGAGGATGTCGCTGACATTCCGGCGAGTCACTCGATTCGTTGCCCCATTCACCATATGTGTGAACAAAACGTTTCCGTCAGAAACCTGAGTCAGTGTTCCACGATTCTCGGTCTTCGCATCTGCTTTGACCCCATCTTTGCCTGCAGCGGTTTCCTCGGCGGCAGGCTGCTGAGCATCCAGTCTGGCAGCATCAGCATCGGTGGCTTTAACGCTGGTCATGGGAAACACGGTGTATTCGAGGCGGAATCGGTTTCCGGTCGCCTGAACGTAATGGCCGGCAGCGATGAACTTCATCCCGGTAAAAATGGAGGTTTGGTGAATATCACATTTCAGAGAGGAAACGGTTTTCAGCTTCTCCTGAACCTGATCCAGCAACTCGGCGCCCGGAGGACCGGAACCGGCCTCATCAGCGGGAGCCTGAGATTCTGTGGCTGCTGAGGGATTCTGGGTGGTTTCCGGATCCTGAGCACCGGCACTAGAGGTTGCCGCAGCAGCGGTTGTTGCCTGTGCAGCCGGCTCATCAGCGGCGATTGCCGTTCGGACGACAGCCAGGAGGGTCAGAGCACTAATGGCAGCAAACACAGCGAAATGCGGCCGGAACAACGTTAATCTGTATGGTTTGTAATTCATGGTTCGATTTTACGGGATTTACCAAAGAATGCAGTTGTTCCGACCCGAATAGAGAAGAGAAGGACCGACGGTTTGTTCGCGTCCGGGAACCATAGCCGGTTTTGGACCGCGTTGCATCAGTGTAACGCGACATCCGGATCAGCGTCGACGGCAAAAAGTGCACTCCGGCGGGCTATATTCTGTTTCTCTTGTTGAAGATACGGTCATTTGACGGGTAGCTGTTGGCAGAAACATACAGCAGCACAAGGAAGGGGTTGCGATGAGATATTACTTTCTGGCCCTGGGCGCCCTCGTGGTTGTCTGCATGGGCTGTGCCGGCGTGGACGGCCAGAGCGTCCTCAAAACTGACGAATATGTCGCACCGCCGGCTGCAATGATGCACCATCCCGGCCCAATGGTGGACGGCCCCGGGCCGGGCGTGCTTGGCATCCTGGCTCAGCCAGGCGGACCCGGAATGGGAGCACCGGTTGCTCCTCTCCAGTCGACACAGATCAAGTTCATTGGTCAGTCTGGAATGTCGGTAGGCTGGGCTGTTGGAAATGTGATCGCCAGAAATCAGCGATATGTTCCAGGGCGAGCCGATTTCCCGCAGTCAGCTGTATATCAGCTGGTATTCGGGAACATTCCGGGAGAGGGCTGGGAAGGTGTGAGCCTTTACCCAACTCTTGAGGTTCGGTCAGCACATCCGAACACGATGTCGTACCTTGCTCACAACACGGTGCCGGTCGAGATCACCAATGAGGATCTTGAGCATGTGCGAAGTAACAACATGGTGACGAAGGTCATCTACCTGCCAGATCCTCAATATCAGGCACGTGCGATTGCCGGAGTTGAGACGCTGGTATCGACGACGCTGGATCCGGGTATCGATCCAATTCAGCAGGCTGAGAAGATGGGTACCATCATGGTGGTGCTGCGAGTGGGCAACAAGGAAATGCAGTTCGAGGAAGCTTCGGTTGACGCAAGCGGTGCAGTCCGCCCGGTCAACTATCAGATTCAGGACGGAGATGCCGGTCAGTATTCTCCTCCGACTCCGATCATGATGATTCCTTCAGATGTTCAGGGTGTGCCAGGAGCGATGATCGCTGCCGGCTACGGTGCTCCTGGTCAGCCAATTGTTCCGGTTGCCGGGATGGGTCCGACACCAGCATGGGGCATGCCAATGACCGGAACTCCAATCGGTCTTGTTGGTCCTCCTCATCTGCCGCTGGGTGGTCCTGCCGGTCTGCAGTCGCACACAATTCGCAACCTAAGCAAGAACAACATTCCTCAGCCGGTCGACCACATGCTGATTGATGTTGAGCACAGCCCAGGCTACAGCGTACCGGAACCTGTCCGACACATCCAGTACAAGGAAACTCACCCGGTTCATCGTCCAGGTGAAGTGGCCACTCCTCAGTCACGAGCAGCCAGCGTGTACGGATTCTGACAGGGACTGAAGGTTCAGGTCTTGCCCGCAACCCAACAATTAAGCGAGACCCGAACTTTCCGAACTTCAACAGAGAAATGTCTTAGCAGGGGCGAGTCGGAGCGGGCAGCTCTGATCGCCCTTGTTTCATGTCACAGGCGCAGATTTATGAAACCAGCAACAGACATACTGCGTAAGCGAATTGCCGCCAACAGCTCACCAGCTGCAGGATACAGAAATTTCCTGCAAAGCGGTGCTCTTGCCGTGGCCTTCGTTGTCTGCGGAGCAACAGCGTTCTGCCAGGCTCCGCACATGTACCATCCAATGCACCACAACATGCCACCGGGGCAGGCGGCCGCATGGTTCAATACGATCCGGGGTTATAATCCGGCATGGCTTCAGCCCATCCGCATCGAACTGCCCGGGGAAGGTACCGTCTCCGTTTATTCAGGATCTGCTCAGCCAGTCGGGCAAATGGGAAGTCCCGCCCAGCTGTCAGTGAATGCAGGCCACCTGTATCGACTGAGAATTGCTGACATGCCCGAGTTTCCAGGGGAACAGGTCTTCCCTTCAGTTGAACTTCTTGACCATTTGCACCCACCCGCCGGTCAGGAAAATGATTTTCCTGTTCCCATTGTTTTCACTGCCGATGATATCAAACTGGCCGTTGAAGGTCGTCTGGTGACGAAGGTCATCTATCTGGAACAGCCTCAGCTTGCCGTGACCCGGGATCCTCTGCGTGGCGAGATTCCCCAGTCGATTTCTCCGGCAGATAATGCTCTGCTCGAAGCAGATCAGCGAGGTCGGCCGATTGCCATTATTCGCATCGGAGGACGTATTCCCTCGGAATACGGGATGCCGCTATGGTACTACGGAACCGGAGGAGCAGTAAACCTGCAGCCGTATCCGTCGACACCGGCCGGAGTCGCCCGACTGTCGTCGAAAAAGAACTCGGGCACTGAGTTCGCCGGACGCTAAATACCATTTATTCAGCTCGGCGGCTTTGTCTTCAAACAAAACGCCCGGACAACAATCGAAAATTCGGTGTGCGTGTTTTCAGATACGCGTGATTCAGGAATCCCGGAATGCAAAAGTCGATCAGATTCATTCCATCACGGTGGGTTGTCCGAATTTCAGCAGTTGCCAGCATGGCTCTGATACCGGCGTGCAGTATGCCGGCCAGCTTTCGGCAACAGCCTGATCATGTATTTTCCGCACGATCACCACAGGAACTGGATCCTCAGCACGCCGGCAATGCTTCGACTGCTCAGGCCCGTTATCCGGATCAGGCCAGCCTGAAATCGGCCGACCCCGGCGCTCTCACAGATTCAGCTCGAACAACACAATCCGCTTCAGTCTCCGGCAAACCGACGGTCACCGCCGCAGTCAGCGCTGAGCCTGTTACCACATTCTCCGCCAGCACGGCACCTGCTGCGAGCCCCGCAACTGCGGCTGCCACTCTACCCGCAGCTGACGCTGCACCGGTTCAGATTGCGTCCGCTGATATTGCATCCGCTGACGAAGTGAATCCCTTCGCCGAATTCGAAAAACCGGCCTCAGCGGCCACCCCGGAAGAAAAGCCAGCAGCACCGGCAATCTCGCAAGTATCAGCAAAAACGGAAACTGCCGATCTGAACGAGTTCCGATTGGCAAGCTATCAGCCGGACAGCCATCCGGCTGGCATTCAGCGAGCCACATTCATTGCGTCTGAACCTCGACAGGAATGCCCTCCCGATGCGCAGATGTCAAATCGGATGGAAACGATTGCCGCCGGCCCCATGGCCGACCTATTTCCTGATGAGTACGTCTTTGACGGAGGAGACCGCGATATTCCCGTTCACTTTCGTGCGGGTGATCGGGGCGGGCTTGAATCAGAAGATACAGTCGCTGAATTCTCCGACCATACCGGCGCCAACCGTATCAAACCGTCCAATCGAGTTGCCATCTATTCACCACGGTTCGGTTCGATTCGAACAGTCACAAACCTCGAAACCGACACGAAAATCGACATGGTGGCGGGGACACGGGATGCACTTGGCGCCGGCAATCTGAAAACCGGACTGCGGGGCGAAGAAACTGTCCGGTCAACCGGCCTTGTGGAACTCGACTCCCGAAATCGAGTGGATGAACTGGAGACTGCACTGCCGCCTTCTCAGGCTTCAAAAACCGACACTCCAATTCTGTCCCGCAAAGTGGATATCGGTCACGAAGATCGCAAGTACACAGGGGCCGGAGAACTGGGCAAGCTTGATACGCCGATCATCAGCGAACAGATGCAGAATGCGGTCGTCTGGACCCGCAATCTGTTCCCTCAAATCACCGTCAGTACATCAACCACCATCGAACTCACGAGCAGCTTCAAGCTTCATGAAGCGGTCAGCGTGGAAGATCAGCGCAAAACAAAGGGTGACCTGCAGATTATTAAACTGGCCGATCGTGCGACCGCCCAGTCCGGTGATACAGTGAAGTTCACAATCGAGTTCCGCAATGTGGGCGACTTTGATGTTTACGACGTCAGGATCACGGACAACCTGACACCACGACTACAATACGTGGAAGGCAGTGCGGCGATTGATGAAAAGAACCCGGGCGAGGTAACAGTGACTCCCAATGGAGAAGGCAGCCATATCCTGATATTCAAGCTGGATAATGCACTCAAAGGCCATACTGAAGGACAGATCACCTTCGAAGCACGAGTTCGTTAAGATTGAACACGGGCCATAACAGATCCGAATAGGGGCCTGAACTGAGTGACAACAACGTCTGTTCACGCCGGACAGGTACAATTGTTGACTTCAGTTTTGCATACGACACACTTCAGGCGCTGTCGCATATAATAGTTGTGGCCGGTGGAGCCGAAGACCTGGTAGACGAAATGCCAGTTCCCAGTCGCAGTGTTGCGGTAGCCTACGACATTGGCCGTCGCTTCAAGAGCGGATGTTCCTGCGTAGTGTTGAGCAAAATCGACCACGCCAAAAATATGATTGCCCGCCAGCTGCGGTCCACCGACCTGGACGCCAGTGCCGCCGCCCAGATCTCGCGGAGTATAATTCGTGCCCCGAACGGTTGCCCCCGCGGCTTTCGCAGCTGCGGCGCCTTTGATTTCCTGCATCAGGATCTGACGTGTCGTGGTTTCCGCTTTTGTCGGAGTGGGCCGAAGATCTTCATATCCCCCGTCGAAATTGTGAACTCCCAGCGGATCAGTTGAAATCCGCCGAGGCCGGTACTTATCGATCAGACTCGTTAACTCGGAACCTTCCATTCGATTGATGTGTGCCACATGCGGGGTTTGAGGACTCCCGGATACCACGACTGTGCAACCACTGAGACCAGCAGTAAAGAAGAAGTCCGCCTGATTGTTGAGGTCCATCTCGAAGGTTCGGTTCATCTTAAAGGGCAGCCAGTAGGCTCTGATGGGAGGTTCGTTCGAGGTTCGCGCTTCGGTCACGGTATCGCGAAAGGTGTCCCAGAGACTGTCAATGCGTCCACTTGCGGTGAAGGTCTTCTCTGCGTTTTTTGAACCCAGCACTGTGCCATGATGCAGATGTTGAGCGCCCCGGTCATAGAACTTGAGCTGGTGCAGCCCTCTGCTTCCCCGATCACCTGATGCGGGGTTCAGGATGTCAAACGTTTGAATTCCGGTTTGCAGATCTCTGGGATCAACGATGTGCGTTTCCAGTCCCCAGGAAGGGTTTGGATGCAATAGATTGTATTGCAGAAACGCAACTGGCTGCGTGCGAAAAATTAAGTTGTTTCTGTCCATAATCGATGTTTTCTACTGCAATTTAACATCTGGTTGCTTTTGAAATTCTGCGCAACTGCTGACAAGAGTGACACGATACAGTTCATAACAACGAAAAGCTGCTGCCCGACCGCATTCTTTGGATACTTAGCCGCTTCAGCTTCGCGCGATTCAACAGCAACGTGATTCCGCGACGAACACCCCCGGCCCGATCCACGATCTAACCGACGAAGTACGAAACAACTCGCCAATCATGTAAACAGTACCGACAGCGGACGACCGTGATCGGTGATCGGTACAGGCCGATCGCCATCATACAGTTCTTTGGAAGGGTCAATTCCAAGAGCGGCATAGATTGTGGCATGCAGATCAGGGACGGAAACAGGATCACTCACCACGGATGCTCCCAGTTCGTCGGTTTGTCCAATCACCATTCCGGATTTCAATCCGCCGCCAAACAGCGGAACACTGAACGCTTTGCTCTGGTGCCCCCTGCCGCCGCCGCCGTCGAATTCCGGAGGGCGTCCAAACTCTGTTGCGACAACGACCAGAGTTGTATCCAGCAGTTTCCGGGCCTCCAGATCATCGATCAGTGCCGCCAGCGCCTGATCCAGTTCTCTGATCAGGAGATGCTGATTCTGCTGTCCTTCGTTGTGAGTATCCCAACCAGTCCCATTGATAAAATTCAGATTGAAGCTGACTTCAATAAACCGGGTACCGCTTTCCACAAGCCTTCTGGCCAGCAGACATCGCTGACCAAACTCGCCACCATACGTACTGCGGAGTTCCGGATTCTCCGACCGAAGATCAAAGACACCCGCAAACTTAGGTCCGGCCAGCTGATCGCCGGTAACCCCGGCGTCGACATAGTCCTCAACTCTTCGAAAACCACTGAAACGTCGACGATAGTCGTTTCGCATCTGAGTCAGCAGACGTGCCCGTCGATCCAGGCGATCCGGAGTGACATCATCGGCCCGCCGGAGCCCTTCCGGGCCGCTTTCGGTATCGATGAGATAAATATAGTTGTGCTTTGCACCCAGAAATCCGGGACCACGCGTTGAGCTGGGATAACCCATCACGATGTACGACGGCACTTCTCCGCTGGCACTGCCCAGCTCATGGGATACCACTGACCCGATTGATGGATAAACGATCGTTCCTGTTGGAGCACGTCCTGAATGCATACGGTTAGTGGCCGCAGCATGTTCGTCAATCACATCATGCGTCACAGTGCGAATTATTGTGCCCCGATCCAGTCGATATGCCATCTTCGGCAAATGCTCGCAAATCTGAACGCCTGGGACGGCAGTCTCAATCGCCGGGTAAGCCGAACCCGGCTTCTTTTTCCCCTGAGTCGGATCACCGATCACTTTGGGATCCCAGGTATCAATCTGACAGGCACCTCCGCCAAGCCAGATAAAAATACAGCTTTGCGCTTTGCCTCGTAACGGTTTCTGAGCTGATTCGTCAGTAACCGGTCGAGCGACGGCGTCCGCGGCGGACAAAGCAACCGCACTGACTGCGGATGCCCGCAGTAATTCACGTCGAGGCAGTTTCTTTTTCATCACAGCGGACACCTGCAGGAAGGTCAGATAAAGCTTAACAGCATTCTACGGAACAAAGGCGAATTCCGGACTATTCAAAAGCACCCACAACACATCTTCCGCGCGGCGCCGCCAGTCTTCCCGCAGCTGAACAGAAGGGGGATCTCCTGCTCGAACAAGGGTTTCCAGCTGCTGTTTCAGGACTGTGGCTCTGGGATGCAGATGGTTCGACCAGCTGACCGGGTTCCTTAGCACTCTCGGCTGGTCAGATACCCTGACATCAGAGACCAGCAGGTCAGCGAATCCCTCCGACAATTCTGTCGCAAACAGGGTCGTTTCATCATCAGTCGGTTCTCTGGTAAGAATGTGGCGAAACAATTGTTTAGCCAGCTGTTCCGGAGATTCCGCATTGACCGCCAGTTCTGTGACAGCCGCACCGTCGCTCAGCTGAATGAGTCGTCGTCCGGCGGTGCCATTGGCAAGAGTGAGTGGCTGAAGCACTGTCGCGCTGTCATCCCGCTCGGTCTGTGACTGAGGTCTGGAATCACGCCAGCCGAAGACGGTCAGAAGGTCAAAAATCGACTGTGCTGCAGGGAGGGCAAGAGCAGGCCGGTCTCGCTCATTCGACAAAGAACAAAACTGCCAGGCACGAACAGGCGCACCCAGATTGAGGAATGAACTTTCCGGACGACGTCCCTCGGTATCCAGAGTGAGCATTTCCGAATCAAACTGTTTGCCTGCGGTCGCATAAAGCGAATCCACCATCTGCTCGGCTGTCATTCGCCGAACGATCTGAGCTCCGAAGAAGCGTGCAACTGGTGCATCGTCCGGAGCTGTTTGTCGCTGAAACGCCTGCGTGTTCAGCAGAACTCGCGCGGTGGCCTTCAGGTCATACCCGGCAGCAATATGCTGCATCGCCAGTGCATCCAGAAGTTTTCGGCGAGACGGAACTGCATCGGTATTTTCGTGGTCCGAAAAGTCAGTCAGTTCCCGTCCAAACAAACGAGCCCAAAGTCGATTGACCATAACAGCCGCGAAACGTGATTTGACGGGATGAGTGATCTTCAATGCAGCAAGTTCCCTCGTATCCGAAGGATTCTGCAAAAGTGCTTCGTCCGTAATTTCCGCATCCGGAACAGTATCGCCGCGTGACACTGAAGTTCGAAGAGCTGGTAAATCGGCGAATGGCCATTTCGGAGCAATCACCGCACCCGGCTCAAGACTAACAGTAATTAACTTTGACCGCTCTCCGTCAGGGCCAGGCGGAACGGTGCTGGTCGCCGGCAATCGGATTGGCCCGCGATTAATCATTGCAGCCATCTCGAACAGGTGCTGCTGAGTCACGTCGCTGACAGGAGAGTCATGACAGCGGGCACACTTCATGTCTCTGGCACTGAATGCGGCAGACAAAACCAGTGCCCGTTCAGCAAACGGAACGTCATTTTGTGTGGCCATCGCGAAACCGGCCGGCCCGCCTCCCAGCCGACTGCCACGCATCATGACAAGTTCCGTCGCAAACCGGTCTGTCGGCCTGTTATCCAGAAAGGCTTCGTAAATCCACCAGCGGAATGGTCCGGAATTATTCAGTTCGGGCTTCAGAATTCCGGGATTCTCCGCCAGCACATCCTGCCAGTACGATACCCAGTGATCCGCCCATCGATCATCGTCCAGAAACCGATCGATCGCCATGGATCGGCGAACTTCGGGTGCCTGACTGAGATACCAGACAACCTCATCCCGGGACGGTATCACTCCGGTTGTATTTAATGACAGCCGCTTCAGGAATGTCAGATCATCCACAGGATCCAGAGGCGTGATCTGCTGCGATTGCATCTCCTCAAGCAATAACTGGTCTACTCCGGCGGAATCGATCACAAAGTCCGCGGCCGTGAGGCCGTACAATTTTCGGGATACTTCATGCCGATGCTCCCAGTATTCGGCCGCCACAGTACTTTGCCGCTCTCGTTCCTGCTGTTCAACAGACGCAATGTATTGCCGCTGACCTGCGGCAAACGCACGCCACGACTTTTCATCCAGCCCTGGGATCTGCCGATTGCTTCGCAAATCCCGTCCGGCTGACGTCCCGCCAGCCCCTGAATTCTTTATCGATTCCGAAAGAGCCGACAGGTCCGAAGTTAGCTCCGGGGAGACCAGTACAAAACCGGATCCCGACTCGCCAACTGCCATCAGTGTTTCGCCATTTTCTATACGCATGCCTCGGCCACCAATCACTGTTTCCAGCTGAAACAAATGTTCGCCAGCCGACAGTTTAAGGTCGGTTACAACTTCCTGATCGCCTGCCGGCAACGGATGCATATGTTCGAACAGCAGTGGCGCTGGTTCACTCACATCTTCATGGCCATCTGAGGCATACTTCTTTTGTTCAATCGAGGCGACTACCTTCCCATCCACCGTTAGCCGGGAGTGAGAGCGGGAACGAATCAGAATCTGGGCAGACAATTCAGATGTACGCACGCGGCAGCGCATTCGAAGCAGCCATGGATTCGTCCGATCGCCGATGATTCCCCCGGAAATGTATTTTTTGGGAACGGCTGACACCGCAGCCAGTGGCTGCTGCCATTGCATGGTGATTCGGGAGGTTTCGCGCGACCACGGATCCGTCAGACTGATGCCTTCAAGCACATCCAGCACAACAGCGTCCGTCGGCAGTTGTTCGTCAGGCAGCTCAGCCAGAGCTGCGCTCGGGCGAGTTGTTCGAAAACGTTCTGTAATTTCACGATCGGTCAGCGACCTGCGGAAGATGGCAATCTCGTCCAGATCACCCTTCAATGTGGCGTTCTCTGCTCCGCCCATCGACGATCCGATCCACAGTTGATCGTTGTCCTGCACCGGTGAGTTCCAGAAGGATTTCTCCCCCATGTCCCACGTGCCATCGGTGAGCTGCCCGTCAATCCAGCCCTTTGGAGGAGTTTTGCTGCCGAAGGTATATGTCACCGCCACATGATGCCACCGGCCATCAGCTTCAAAGCCAGCGGTACTGTTCCACCGATGGAACTCTCCCTTATACGCAGGAAGTCCGGCTCCGCCATTCAATTCAGGAGTCGCCTCGCGATCCGCCGATCGATACAGGAAACTGATGGCCGCCATCCCATTGACACCTCGAACTCGGAGCGCATAGTTTTGATTGTCCGCCTGCTGCCCCGGGCGATTCGTCCGTCCCTTCCCGATCACGTAGAGCTGCTGACCTTCGACAATTGTGTCCAGCCGCACCCAGGCCTCGATCGAAATCGAATCCCCGGCGGCATAATCGAGAATGCTTTTGTCGCCATCATCATCAAAACTGATCCACGACTGACCATCAAGAGTCAGTGCATCATTCCTTACAGGGAACAGCGGAAACTCGGGCGACGCAGGGCCGACCGCCGACACATGCGGCCGCCCGCCTGGACTGGCGGCAGAAAGCGAACCGAGCGCAGGGCGAAAATCCGTGGTCGCAAAACTCCAGTAAAGTTCCGGTGCAGACGTACAGACGCATTGATGATATGCACTGTTTGCATCGGCGGAACGCGCCACACTCCAGGTGCACATCAGGTTAATCAGGCAAACCGGCTTTAGCAGTCGTACGATAAAAGACCGCATGAGCCTGAAGAAAAGTTTTTCGAACACCTCTGATCTCCGTTTGCCTGGCGAGCTGAACTGCAAACCGTATCGTGAGAGCCAGACGCCTGCCGCCGCAGCCCGAGGCTGATCAAACTGCAGAACGTACTGATGAGCAGGTTAACAGCATACCCAAATTTCGGTTACGGTCCAGCATTTTCAATCGGTGAGGCCCGCCACAGAATAGCGTTGATTGCCAAAGCCCTGTGGGGAACGCTCTGAAAACTCATAATCATTACGCCAACATGCACGCCATCGCAGTGTTTTCGCTGAGGTCCGGCTGGAAAGCCGGACGTACGTCAGCCTTTCCAGGCTGACTGGATGCACCTGTCCGGCAAGGAATCGGTCATCGATGCGTGTCGACCTACTCTGCAACAATTTCTCCTAACAACTCCAGCACTTTGGGCTTCCATTCCGGTTGAAACGAATCGCCAATGCTCCATACAAACAGCTTCCGAAAGTATGCCGACGACCACGGCCAGAGTTCCGGTGAATCACACAATCCGGCGGTGACCGGATTGTTTTCGATGTAGTCAATAATGCGAAACATTTCGTCTTCGTCCCGAGCCCAGTGGTCATAGGATTCATCCTGCCAGAACACTCGCCCACGCTGTTTCTGCAAAGCATTAATTTTCCATGCGGTCCAGCCTTTGATTCCCTGAGTGACCGTCTTCAGTTCGACGCAGGGCGTAAGCAACACATGCACATGATTCGGCATGACCGCCCAGCTCCGAAGTTGATAGCGATCTGGTACACCCCACACGAGTGATTCGACGACACTGCTGGAAGCGTGCGGATCACGAAGCCACATCGGTCGTCCGTTGTACGTCAGCCTTTCCAGGCTGACTTCCCGCGCGGTCCTACTGGAAAGCCGGACGTACGTGAGTGTCCAGGCTGACTTGAGGCTACCAGGAGTTCAAACTTCGCACGACATTATTGAACTCGGCAGGCGCATTTTCCAGGGTTTCCGGGACCAGTGATGCCCTCAGGAGGAAATCCGGCTCGCAGTTGCCGAAATTTCCTTAGACGATGGAGCTGCTGCGATTCGTTTATGGCTGTTTTTCTTCAGCATAACTGCGGCGAACATAAACCGGTTCCAGAGATGCGGGATCACAGAACTGGCCGGCTTCCGCCAAACGTCGACCGAGCAGTGCCACCGTGGATGCCAGCGGATGGCGAACGCCTTCCGATACCAGCAAATGTGTCCGACTCAGCCGTTCCTCGTGTTTGGCAAGAACCGGGCCGGACAGCGGGATCGTCGGATCAAGAAAATCGGGGGACACGATGCGGATCGGGTGAATCTGCTCCCGGCCTTTTGTTCCGGGATCCCAGCGATAATCGGCTGCAAAAACTTCCCCTCGCTGAGCTTCCACGAGCGACGTAACAACCGGATATTCCTCGGGGGTCTGTTCAGCAATCACCTGAAGCGTGTCCACAGCTACAAGGCGAGCCTGTGTGACCCATGCCAGAGTTTTCGCAAATACGAGTCCTACCCGCAGTCCCGTAAAACTGCCTGGCCCGATGCTGACAGCAATCACATCAAGCTGATCAGCCTTCACCTGGCAGCGCTGCATTAACTGATGAGCATCCGCAACAAGAGTTTGAGCATGTCGACGACCCGATGTCTGCAATGACTGCACGACTACGGAATCGTCAGGCAATTGCAGAGCAACAGAACAGCCTGCGCCGGACGTTTCCACTGCCAGAAGAATCACGTGGCGGAATCCGGAAGGATCTGCAACAGCCCGGATCCCGGCGAAACCTGCGATGCAGCGTTCTTCGCGGAGGAGTCGTTCATTCCAGTCGGCGAATTCGAAAGAAATACACTGACATCCATCTGATGTGTCATTTCCCCTGCATGATAACTGCTTCGCACGAAAGGACCACTGGCCACCATGCGGAAGCCAAGTCGCCTCGCAAGTTCCCCAATGTGATCAAATTCTTCGGGTGGCAGATACCTTTCAACAGGAAGATGATCGGGTGTTGGCTGCAGGTACTGTCCGAGGGTCAGCATGTCGCAGTCAACAGCACGCAGATCTGCAAACACTTCCAGCAGTTCGTCCAGCGTTTCGCCGAGACCGAGCATCAGTCCGCTCTTCGTCGGCATGTGAGGTGCTTCTTCCCGGACCTGTTTCAAAAGATTCAGAGTTCGCTGATAGTCGGCATTCCGTCGAACCCGATGATACAGCCTGGGAACCGTCTCGGTGTTGTGATTGAACACGTCCGGTCGTGCTTCGATGACGCGGCTGATGGCATTGCGATTTCCAAGAAAATCGGGCGTCAGTACTTCGACTTCGGCACCGGTGACTTCCCTGACGGCGGTGACCGTTCGAAACCAGTGTTCGGCACCCCCATCCGGCAGGTCATCTCGCGTCACTGAGGTTAAGACAACATATTTGAGGCCCAGCCGACGTGCGGCTTCCGCAACCCTGGCCGGTTCATCAGCTTCCAGGCGTTCGGTTTTTCCTCGCGGCACCGAGCAGAATCCGCAGGGACGAGTGCAGACATTGCCAGCGATCATAAACGTTGCAGTCTGCTGCGACCAGCACTCAGTGCGATTGGGGCATTTAGCGCTTTCACAAACGGTTTCCAGCCGCAGATCCTCAATCACGTTACTGGTATATGCCATGCCGGGCTGGGGCATCGGACGCTTAAGCCATCGAGGCAAACGTCGCTGAGGTGCTTCGCCGACTGTCTGATCAATGATCGGTAAACTTGTCATGTACCTGTACCCTGGTTCGTTTCAGAAATGGGTGTCCGGTATGGATGTGATACTCCGGATAACCCAGTTTTTCGCACACATGCTGAATAATGGAAGCTCTGACCTGAGACATCTGAGTGGGCCGCAAACGCTCCGCATTGAGCGACGAGATTCGTTCTCCCAGAAGTCCCCGGCCGATCATTCGCTGCTCATCCAGTCTGTTGCTGACATTCAAAAATATTCCAAAACTCGTAATACCTTCATCAATTCGTAACCCCAGTTCCGCCACGACACCATGGCGACCGTCAACAACTGAAAGATCGCCGACACGCCCGCGCGCTACCACCTGCTGATCGGCACAGGCTGCGATCACAGCATCCCGCAGGTGTTCACGAAACTCCTGCTCGCTGAGGCTGCACTCGGGCAGGGAAATCACCACATAAACGACCAGCTGCCCAGGCTGATGCAGGATGGCGTATCCATCCCGCTTCACTTTATGCACGGAAATCAGTTTGGCTTCGAGTTCTCGCGGATCTTCCGGAAGCTGGAGCAGATTTCCCTGACTTCCCAGTGTGATGGCTGGAGGATGTTCACACAAGAGAACCGCGGCATTCACGCGGCTTTGTTGACGAACTTCGTGCACCATCAGCTTTTGAAGAGCGAGGGCTGAGGGTACGTCCACCATCCCCAGAAGCCGCACCTCGGCTGTGGTATCCGTTTTATTGGTAAATGCTTCCCAGTCAATTGTCATTGTTTTCGTCAGATGTCATCGTTTTCGTCAGCCGGATCGACCCATGGAACTTAGCGAGCGTCGGATTCTAGCAGGCCTGTTCCCTCGGCTCTATGAGTCTTTTGCAAGGTTTTTCTCAGAGCATTCTGATTCGGGATTGAGTTTTCGAAAAATACGCGAGGGATGTCCGAGAATCTTTGACCCTTGCAGCCGGAACGGCGTTGAGGGCCTTTCGTGCGTACCAATTGTCTCCGATGGCAAAAAAACATCCTGAGATTTCTGATTCGCCATGAATCATTGAAACTGACAAAATGTGATGTAAGTGAGAACTGGCGTATGGCGCGATGACCAAAGGCCACCGTGGCAGTTCAGTCAACGCCGGATCGTCGGGCGTCGGATTCCCGTTCCCCGGAACCTTAATTCCTTTACCGAATCAAATCGTCATGACCATTGCTCTATTATTGTCGGCGGGATTTGTCGTGCTCGTGATCGGCGCAGAGCTGCTTGTGAAAGGCGCGTCACGTCTGGCCGCCTCTTTTGGTATTTCCCCCCTGATTATTGGGCTGACTGTGGTGGCATTTGGAACAAGTGCCCCTGAGCTCGCCGTTTCGCTCATTTCGTCAATTCGCGGAGAGGCTGATATTGCGCTGGGAAACGTTGTGGGAAGCAACATCTTCAATGTCCTGTTCATTCTTGGTATTTCAGCCCTGATTGTGCCGCTGGTTGTGTCGCAGCAGCTGGTGCGGATCGATGTGCCGCTGATGATTTTGGTTTCGGTTGTGGTCTTCGGTATGTCGCTCGATGGCAGAATTCAACGCACTGAAGGGGCGATTTTATGCATTGGGCTCATTGCTTACGTTGTTTTATGTATCGTGACGAGTCGCCGGGAAGGAAAAATAGTTCAACAGCAGTATGCCGCCGTTTATGGCGAGGAAGCCTCCGAAGACAGTTCATTGCCAGCAAATTCGACTCGTCCGTCCGGTCTGAAACAAACGCTGTGGCAAATCTGTCTGATCGCAGCGGGTCTGGGACTTCTGGTGCTGGGATCAAACTGGCTGGTCGACGGAGCAATGCAGCTGGCACGTCTGCTGGGAGCCAGTGAGCTGCTGATTGGTCTGACAATTATGGCAGCGGGAACATCGTTGCCGGAAGTCGCCACATCGGTGATCGCAGCGATTCGGGGGGAGCGTGATATTGCGGTTGGAAATGTCGTCGGGAGCAATATCTTCAATTTACTGGGTGTGCTGGGTCTGTCCGCGGTTGTCTCCGGGACGGGTATCGGCGTCGCCACGCAGGCGATTCAGTTTGATATTCCCGTGATGACGGTCGTTGCAATAGCCTGTCTGCCCATCTTTTTTCGACGTCATCTCATCGCTCGCTGGGAAGGAGCGCTGTTCCTGTTCGCATATGTGGGGTACACAGCAGCCCTCATCGTTCTGGCAACCGATCGCACGCGAATATCGGAATTCAAAATGATGGTATGGTTTTTCGGCATTCCCCTGACGTTACTGACATTTATGATTCTTTTGTGGCGAGTATTTGGGACTCGAAAGCCAGCTGTAAGTTCGACGGATCAGGTGGTTCGCTGATCGAAACAGGGCCACGATAGCTGGTGGACTGTTCAGACGACTGCTGAGATTTTCCGGAATAAAAGCGTTTGCAGATAAAAAAAACTCACAATTACTCACTGTCCCCTTGCAGTTCTCTCAACGTTTTGGCAGTCTGATGCTATTCCTTTCGGTCGCGATGCCGAATGTTTAGCCCTGGGATTTCCTGCAACCGGTGCTCGTCTCCGAATGCTGCGGCGAGAATTGTCATGAAAGTATTACTTGAGCTGCAGGATCAGCCTTCCAACATCCGCCGAATTACAGTGCGGCACGATATCGTTGTGGGGCGAGGTTCTGACTGCAATCTTCGGCTTTCGGCACCACAGGTCAGCCGCAGGCATTGTTTTCTCCGAGTCGGTCGGGATATCGCATCTGTAACAGACCTTGACAGCAGCAATGGGACTTTTGTTGATGGTATTCGCATCCAGGCAGGAAAACGCTGCGAATTGAGGGATGGACAGATGCTGTCCGTCGGCCCAATTCGATTTCTTGTCAAAGTGCAGTCCGAAGTCGTCGCCGCAGAGATCTTGTCCGGACTTTCGCTCAGCGATTCTGTAAGCACACATCCCCATCGCGGCAGTCCATCCGGGGCCACCGTGATTGAATCGGCCGCCGGGCTGGTGCCTGCCATGCCGAAACCTGATTCTGCTGATCATTCGCTCCATGGGCACATTTTTTCCGTTGAGCATGCGGGAGACTCGTCCGAGTCTCATGAGGCGACGGCGGATTTCAATGCGTCACGAGGGAACGTTCCCCCAGCCGGGCTTCACACCCATGATGGCGAACTGTTCGATGACCTGGAAATCGTCGACGACGCTGACATCATTGATGAAGTTGAAGTCATTGAAGAAGTTGAAGTCATTGAAGATGTAGAAGTGATCGATGACGCAGAAGTCATCGAAGCGGTGGAAGTCGTTGATGACGTCGAAGTCCTGGACGATAGCTCGTTCGCAGACGAACCTGAAATCATCGACGAACTTCCGAATTTGGACCGCGTTTCAGACGATTCAAAAAGCAACTGGTTCCTTGACGACGACCCCGATCAAAAATCAGTTTGAAGACTCGCCGTCTGCATACGGAGGATTGACCGTGGTTCAAATAACAGGAAGCCGTTGGAGACTTTTCACTGCCGCAATAGTACTGGCATCGCTGCTGTGTAACATACATGGCCTGGATGCTGCGGAGCCTTTGGAATCGGGTTCCACGCCAGGAAACTCGCGGCCGAACGTATTGTTTCTGATCTCGGATGACCTGAACAATATGCTGGGGTGCTATGGCGACCCGTTTGCAAAGACTCCCCATCTGGATCGACTCGCGGCACGCGGCGTTCGTTTCGAACGAGCTTACTGTGCGTTTCCACTTTGCGGTCCGAGTCGAAATTCACTGCTGACCGGCCTGTATCCCAACAGCACCGGCATACTAAACAACGGCCAGATATTTCGTCAGACAATTCCCTCACAGCAGAGCATGCCGCAGGCCTTCCGACTCTCCGGCTACTTTGCCGGAAGAATTGGCAAGCTGTATCACTACAACGTACCAAACTCTGTGGGAACGAACGGTCATGATGACCCGGGAAGCTGGGAACTGGAACTGAATCCGGCAGGTGTGGATCGGCTTGAAGAGCATCCGCACATCTTTACACTCACGCCCGGACAATTCGGAGGCACGCTCAGCTGGTACGCATCGCCAAAGCCCGACGAATTCCATACCGACGCCATCATGGCCGAAGACGCCGAATGGGTGCTTGAACGATGCGCACGAAAATCCGATCGCCCTTTCTTTCTGGCGGTCGGCTTCTTCAGGCCCCATACGCCCTATGTTGCCCCGCGAGTACCGTGGTTCGAAATGCACCCCGAAGCGTCGATGCCTGTGGTTCAGGGCATTGCAGAAGATCAGATAGATATTCCGGCAGCCGGACTGGGAAGCTACAAAAAGGAACAGGATCAGCTGACGGACGATCTGCGCCGAAAATGTCGGCAGGCGTACAATGCCAGTATCAGTTACATGGATGCTCAGGTGGGACGTGTCATTGATGCACTGGACCGACTGAAACTGTCCGACAACACGATTATTGTCTTTACCAGCGACCATGGATATCACATGGGCGAACATGGTCTGTGGCAAAAGATGAGTCTGTTTGAGGAGAGTTCGAGGGTCCCGCTGCTCATCGCCGCTCCGGGAAAATCAATGCCGGGAAGTGTTGTTCAGACACCGGTTTCGCACGTGGATCTGTTTCCAACGCTCGCAGAACTTTGCGGTGTGGACGCACCAGCAAATCTGCAGGGGCAAAGCCTGACCGCAATGTTGCAGGATTCCAGCCTTGCTGGCCGTGGCTGGGCTCTTACACAGGTCACACGCGGACCGCGATCGCCTCGTGCTGGCGGTTCACAGAATGATCGTCCGGATCGAAGTCGCAGTTTTGGTTACAGCCTGCGAACTCCCCGCTGGCGGTACACTGAATGGGATGAAGGTCATGGCGGAAGGGAACTATACGATCATCAAACAGACCCGAAGGAACTGACTAACCTTGCGGCTCATCCCGATCATGCAGCAGTGATGGAACAGTTATCTGGGGAGCTGCGAGCTGCTGTCGGCCAGACGTTTCCGGAATCCGGTGAAACCCCGGCGATAAAGCCAGGGCTTTGGGCACCCAATCTGACCAATCCGTAGGGAATTTCCGCAGGGAATCCAATGAATCACTTTTTGCACCTGGTGCCGCCGCACGGACATCAGGTAACACGAGCATTCTGTACCTTCGCTTCGGCAATGGCACTTTGGCTTCTTTCGATAGCGCAGAGTACGGTGTTCGGCGAGGACCGACCGAATGTGCTGATGATTCTGGCTGACGATATGGGATATTCGGATGCCGGGTGTTACGGAAGTGAGATCAGAACGCCGAACCTGAATTCACTCGCTGAGGGCGGCATACGGTTCTCTCAGTTTTATAACACTGCCAGATGCTGGCCATCCCGAGGTGTACTGCTGACGGGCTTTTATGCTCAACAGATCCGGAGGGATGCTCATTTTGGAGATCCTCGAGGTAACGGTCAGGGACAGCGTCCAAAATGGGCGCCGCTGCTGCCGGCAATACTCAGGCCTCTCGGTTATCGTTCGTATCATTCCGGGAAGTGGCACATCGATGGTAAACCACTGATGAACGGTTTTGACCGGGCATACACGCTGGATGATCACGATCGTTTCTTTTATCCCCAGCGACATACCGAAGACGATCAGGCACTGCCCCCCGTCGACCGTGGATCGGACTATTACGCAACAACTCACATCGCGAACCATGCGATCCGATGCCTTGAAGAGCACGCTGACAAACATCGCAGCCAGCCTTTCTTCCAGTACATCGCGTTCACTTCACCACATTTTCCGCTGCATGCTCTGCAGTCCGATATCGATCGTTATCGTGAACAATATACCTCCGGCTGGGATCTGATTCAGCGGAAACGAGGAGAGCGATTGCGGGAAATGGGACTTGTAAATAACGAACCCGCGCTGATGGAGCGTCAGCTGGGACCACCATATGCCTTTCCAAAAAATCTCGATCGTCTCGGACCCGGCGAAATCTTCCGTCCGTTGCCGTGGGATGAACTGACGAATGAACAGAAAGCATTTCAGGCGTCAAAGATGGCCATCCATGCGGCAATGGTTGATCGAATGGATCAGGAAATCGGTCGCATTATTCAGCAACTGAAACGAATGAACGTCTTTGAGAACACGCTCATTATGTTCGCATCCGACAACGGTGCCAGTGCCGAAATCATGGTTCGTGGTGATGGCCATGACCCTGCGGCCGCGGCAGGCTCTGGTGATACTTTTATGTGTCTGGGACCTGGCTTTTCCAGTGTGGCCAACACACCATTCCGAAGACATAAAACGTGGGTTCACGAAGGAGGCATCTCGACTTCGATGATTGCCCACTGGCCGAAGAAAATTCATGGTCACGGTCAGATTCGCCACACTCCCGGTCATCTCATCGATATTGTGCCAACAATTCTGGAGGCTGTCGGCTCCGCTCTGCCAGCAACATGGCAGTCAGAGCCTGTGCCGGAATCTCCCGGGAGAAGCCTGATTCCGGTGTTTAACGAGGATGTGCCGAACCTTCATGATCATCTCTGGTGGTGCCACGATAGTCACCGAGCGATCCGGAAGGGTAACTGGAAACTGGTGGCGGCAAAGGGCGATCCGTGGGAACTGTATGATTTGTCTGTGGATCGCGGTGAATCGCACAATCTTGCCGACAGCAATCCCGAAAAGGTTCAGGAACTTGAAACACTGTGGACTTCACAGTCTGAAGAATTTCAGCGAATGGCGGCAGAAACGCTCCGTTAGCCGCTGACAGCGAATTCGTTTCCTGACCGGTGATTGCGCTGAACTCTTTCTGACAGAATGATTTTTTTGCCAATGAAGGTTTGGGCGACCGGGCTGATATCACGCTCGTTTCGAACACGAGTACGAGCACGAATCAAGGCAGGGAGCGAAGGGACTAGAAAACAGCATCGGCCGAGTTTCGTGATGAAAACTGGGAAGCACCGCCGTGCGCGGCCGTGAACGCAATTTCGGCAGAAAAATTTTGTGGACAGAAAAATGAATCGCAGTGAAACACGGGACTTCTGACAATTTCAATCGCCAGGGGTTCCCACAAGGCGTTGTCACTCCGATCCGTGGAAATTTTTCTGCCAATGAAATTTTTCTGCCAACGAGAGTTTCTGTAGCCGGGCTGATATCACGCTCGTTTCGAGCACGAGTACGAATCAAGGCCGGGGCAGGGGGCGAAGGGGCTATAAAACAGCATCGGCCAAGCTTCGTGATGAAAACTGGGACGCACCACAGCGCGGGACGGTGAACGCAATTTCGGCAGAAAAATTTTGTGGGCAGAAAAATGAATCGCAGTCGAACACAGGACGGAAGGCGATAGTCATCAGCCGAGGAGGGTGCCAGCGGTTGAGTGCTCTGAAGACGATTGCTTCTGCAGCCGACTTTTGCAAATCACGGCAAACGCATAATCATTGGCTCTTTTGTGATGCCAAGCTGGGTGCCTGACCTTTCTGACCATGCCGAAATCCAGGAGCACATCGCCGCAGAATCCGCCAGGCGGAGATCAACAGAACCATTACACCAAGTACAGCGCCGTGTCTGAAATAGAGAATTGAAATCGTGCTGAAAGGATCCGAGTACTTGCGATAGACTGCACCGATCCAGTTCCATTCGGATTTGGGCGTCGCTGACGAATAGTATGACAGAAATGCCCCGCTATGCCGGTATGGCAGGAGTCGAAGAGTCGGCGGTGCGGCTGATGGAGTCAGAAAAATGCCAGGGGAATCGTCTCGTGACCAGAACCATCCGAATGAATCAAAGCCGATTGTCAATCCATTTGGATGTTTCTGCAGGCGAATCGCCCAGGTCGCATCCTGAACAAGGGAGCTGGCCCATGCAATCACAAAGAATGAAATCGCGCACCCTGTTGCGACGCGAACCAACAGGCGGAGCAATGGATTCGACGTGCCTGGGCGACCAGAAGAGTCCATGTGTTTACCAATCGCGATGAGTGCACAACGAATTGCGATCTTTGCGCCAGCCGATTAGCCTGATGCCACCGTCACGAGATCGAGACGATTGCTCGGACGGAGCGGGACTGGAATCGACGATCTCAGTCGCCAGGGCTTCTGCAAGGCTTGCCACTCCGATACGTGGAAATTTTTCTGCCAATGAAATTTTTCTGCCAATGAGAGTTTCTGTAGCCGGGCTGATATCACGCTCGTTTCGAGCACGAGCACGAGCACGAGTCAAGGGCGGGGCAGGGAGCGAAGGGACTAGAAAACAGCATCGGCCGAGTTTCGTGATGAAAACTGGGAAGCACCGCCGTGCGGGGCCGTGAACGCAATTTCGGCAGAAACATTTTGTGGACAGAAAAATGAATCGCAGTCGAACACAGGACGGCAGGCGATAGTCATCAGCCGAGGAGGGTGCCAGCGGTTGCGTGCTCTGAAGACGATTGCTTCTGCAGCCGACTTTTGCAAATCACGGCAAACGCATAATCATTGGCTCTTCTGTGATGCCAAGCTGGGTGCCTGACCTTTCTGACCATGCCGAAATCCAGGAGCACATCGCCGTAGAATCCGCCGAGCGGAGATCAACAGAACCATTACACCAAGTACAGCGCCGTGTCTGAAATAGAGAATTGAAATCGTGCTGAAACGATCTGAGTACTTGCGATAGACGGCACCGATCCAGTTCCATTCGGATTTGGGCGTCGCTGACGAATAGTATGACAGAAATGCCCCGCTTTGCTGGTATGGCAGGAGTCGAGGCGTGGGCGAATAGTATAGCATGAATGCTCCGCTGCGGCGGTAAGGCAGGAGTTGGAGCGCCGGCGATTTGGCTAGTGGCATCAGAAACATCCTGGGAGAATGGTCTCGTGACCAGAACCATCCGAATGAATCAAAGCCGATTGTCAATCCATTTGGATGTTGCTGCAGACGAATCGCCCAGGTCGCGTCCTGCACAAAGGAACTGGCCCACGCAATAACGAAAAACGAAATCGCGCACCCGATTGCGACACGAACCAGCAGGCGGAGCAATGGATTCGACGTGCCTGGGCGACCAGAAGAGTCCATGTGTTTACCAATCGCGATGAGTGCACAACGAATTGCGATCTTTGCGCCGGCGGATTAGCCTGATGCCACCTTCGCGATCGAGACGACTTCCTGGACGGAGCGGGACTGCAATCGACGATCTCATACGCAAGGGCTTCTGCAGGGCGTTGCCACTCCGAGCCGTGGAAATTTTTCTGCCAATGAAATGTTTCTGCCAATGAGAGTTTCTGTAGCCGGGCTGATATCACGCTCGTTTCGAGTACGAGCACGAGCACGAGCGAGGCATTAGATGTCTCCGAGGTGATGGCTGGTCATCGGTTTCTGACGAGTGGTAAAGGTAATCCAGATCACACCGGTTAGCAACGCGGCGGCCGAAATCAGCAGCCACAGACCTGGCAGGTGTTCCTGCTGACTTGCGCCAATTGCCATGCTGGACAGTTCGTCGCGATAGTGAGCGATCACCAGCAGCGACGAATTATGCAGCACGTGTGCCAGCATGCCTGGAAAAACACTGTTCGACCTGACGGCGATCCACGCCAGCAGGCAGCCCAGAGTTGCACTTGGCAGCAGCCGTTCAAATGCTGCCCCTTCCGCCGCGATCACATGGAACACGCCGAAAATTAGGCCGCACAGAATGATGGAAGGCCATGGACGGAATACCGCCCGGAAAGAGCTCAACAGGAAACCACGAAAGAACAGCTCTTCAAACACGCCGGGAATGACGCCCAGACAGACCACCATCAGTGCAAGCGGTATCGCCTTCCATCGCTCCAGAACGTCGGCTACCTGTTTAAGGCGATCTTCATCGATCTGTGCAATCCCAAGTTGCTGAGTCATTAAAACCAGTTCGTACACCCACGGCCATGTTCCAAGTCCAATGATGATTGCGGCAGGCCAAATACGACTGAGCGGAGGATACAGCTGCCAGGTACCAGACAAATTCAGACGACGAAACCTGGCAATGGCCAGAGGAAACAGTCCGAACAGCAGGATCGTCAGACCTCCGCCGGTCATCAGCCGGATTGCTGGTGCTGTGCCGGCCGTTCGATTCAGAACCCCGGAAGCGAAGAAGTAAAGCGGAAACATCAGTGCGAGCGTAAACAGAGCAGTGCTGAGCGGCGCGGCCGTGGACTCCATGGAAGGCCGTTTCCACAAATCCGACCATGTTCCCCGGCTTCCCACAGCAATGGCGTCGGTACCGAAAATTCTGGCAGCCAGCGTGAGTGCACAGGCCGCATAGAACAGCGTGGAGACCACAGCCACCATGGCCGGCAGAATTTGAACCGAACCTTCAAACACATCGCGGGCGAGCAACAGCATATTGACAAGCGGAATACCCGAAATCAGACCTTCCAGATGCCAGCCCGGCAGCAGGATGACCAGTCCGGGAGCAATGGACATCAGCATCAGCGGTATGAGATAGGCCTGGGCCTCTTTAAAACTGCGAGATGCACTTGTCAGGGCGAGAAGAACGGCCGAATAGAAGAGTCCGAAGACAATCAGAATGGATAACAGCGACAGCCCAAGATAAATCGAGATACCGTTTTCGCCAAATAGCTGAGTTTCCATTTGCAGTGCATAGACGGTCGCCGTCATCGCCAGAATATTGACGAGGCCAGTGAGCAGTGTCACCGTGAAAACCGCGACATACTTGGCAAGCAGCAGATGGACTCGTGATACCGGAAGCGCAATCAGTGTTTCCAGCGTGTCACGTTCCCGCTCGCCAGCTGTCAGGTCGATGGCCGGATACACGCCACCGGTAACCGTCATCAGCAGAAGAACGAGCGGAAGCAGTCCGAGAAACCCACGTGATTTCTGATTCGAGGCAACGGAATCCAGAGTGATACGAACGGGCATTCGAATTCCCGGGTTGTATTGACGGGCCTGTCGAAGGACAATCGAAGTGCTGGCCGCCTGAAGGCGATCTTCGACATATCTCTGAGCATCACGGCTGGTCATCGAATCCCTGTTGGAAGTCAGCCGAACCAGGGCTGGCTGCATAACTTCCACTGAACCGTCCCAGCTCTGAAGCTCCACCTTTGCCCCCAGATCGGCCTCCAGCGTGGCAACAGACAGATTCAGATTCAGCGTCGCAGGATCGTTGGCCGTCAGTATCCGCATACGAGGCTTTGCAGAGAACAGGCTTTCGCTGTCCGTCGGAGTGCTTTCACTCGAATCAGATGACTTCTCAGGGTTTTTCGTGTTGTCGCTGGCAACCGTTCCGCTTTGAAGACCGGACCGGTTTCCAGTTGATATGCTGACGTCACCCTCGGTCGAAGGTTTCTCGCCATTCTTCTCATTATTGCTGACAGTCGCGGTGCTGTCTGCCGGTGCCAGGGCTCGCAGTTCTGCAGCCGCCCGGGCAGCACGTGCTTCCAGCACGCGATCACCAAAATCAATGGCCGTTTTCAGCCAAAGTGCTTCAACTTCCGTCCCTACCGCCACGACATATTCGGTGCCTGCCGTTTTCTTAAGCTGGCTGACGGCAAGAAATCGAAACACCATGCCCAGAAGCGGGTACAGAAGAAGTGGCATCGCCAGCAGAGTAATGATCGTGCGACGATCACGAAGAGTTTCACGAAGCTCCTTCTGAGCAAACAGACGTGAGCGATACCAGAGATTCGTCTTCGGACTCTCCGAAACCTGCGAGTTGGACTTAAGGCCGGTACTCATACGCCAACTTCTGCCTTAGAAGGAGCTCGAAGCAAATCGACAAACATTTCCACAATCGACTGTCGCCCGGTCTGCTCCCGCAGCTCAGTGAGCGTTCCTTCGCGGATCAGTTGTCCCCGAAACAGAAGCCCGAATCGATCGCAAAGCCTCTCAGCTTCATCCAGCTGATGAGTACAGACAACAATTGCCTTTCTTGCTTCGCGCAGCGTGCGCACAAAGTCGAAAACTACCTGCGAGCCAACAACGTCCAGACCACGAGTTGGTTCATCCAGCAGTACCACTGGCGGATCATGTACCAGAGCCCGCGCGAGGTTGACTCGCTGCTTCTGTCCCGTGCTGAGCGTTGCCGATCGTCGATCGAGGAACCGATGCAGATCCATGAGTTCCGCGAGCCTGGCCACCTGAGCCGTCGCTTCCTCGCGAGTCAGCCCGTAGCCCCCGGCGAAAAATTCAAGAATCTCTCTTGGGGTCAGCCACTGATAAAGCCCGGCACTCGCGGAGACCAGTCCAATTTGACGCTTAATCCGGTCAGGATGACTGGACACATGCTGACCAAGAATTTCCACATCCCCGCTGGAAGGGCTCAACAATCCCATGATCATTCGCAGAGTAGTGGTTTTTCCCGCACCATTTGCTCCCAGAAGCCCATAAACCTCTCCCGGAGCAACCTGAAAGGACAGTTCATTGACGGCGACGACCGAGTCATCGCCTTCCCCAAAAATCCGCGTCAGTTTCTGCACACTGATCACTCAGTTTCTCCTCATGTCCCCCGTCTATTCGACTTGTTCAATGGTACAATGTGATTACGGAACTTTGCGGATGGAGGAGAACAACATTTTCGAATTCCCGGCCAATCGTTAAAAGAGAAACGCTGCAGGCAGGATATTTCACCGGAAATCAGTTGATTCCGCGCAGAAACATGGGATTAGAAAGGCCGGAGGAAATGGACTGATCGTTTCGACGATCGCCCATTAACCCGTCCGGCATCGGCAGTTCACCAGAACGGATTCGGGATCGCAGAGTCGAAATCAGAGGCACCAGAACGGTTTTTCAGGAAAAGAATGATGGCCCCAGATAAGCAGGTGTTCGAGTTTCGGCGACAGGGCAATGTCCTGATTTTGACACCGAATGGTCCGTTCCTGGAGTTTCGGGATAGCGACATCCGAAATGCCTACAATGACGCCTACCGAATTCTGAGTGAACCCGAAATCAAACACCTGATGGTCGACTTTTCTCAGATGGACTACTTTGGATCCACATTTGTGGGCATCCTCGTGCGGCTGTCCAAGAAAGTCCGCTCGGGCGGCGGCGAAGCGTACCTCTGCCATCTGACCGACAATATGAAACAAATGATGAAGACACTGATGCTGCTGGAAAACACGAAAACCGACTGTTTCTGGAGGCAGTGCGACTCGTGTGAAGCAGGCCTGCAGCTGCTGTCAGAAAACGCCGCCGACTAACCTCGCACCCACGGCCTGCTGCATCGGCAAGCAGAGCTGTTGCGGGATCAAATGATTCGATTCTTAATCTCCCAAAACCCGCCTCCCCCGGCGAAGCCGGGGGAGGTCGAGCGAGCGAAGCAAGCTCGGGAGGGGAGGTTAATAGAACCTCCTCCCCCAACGAAGTTGGGGGAGGTCGAGCGAGCGGCAGCGAGATCGGGAGGGGGCCGGGGAACGGAGGGATGCGGGTGTTATTGGGACGGCGCTGAGTGCAACACGCGGCGAGCCCTCCCCCGGCCTTCGGCCGACCCCTCCCACTCCGCTTCGCTGCGCGGGAGGGGAGGTTAATAAAACCTCCTCCCCCGGCGAAGCCGGGGGAGGTCGAGCGAGCGAAGCAAGCTCGGGAGATGTACCGATGAAAGTCAAGTGGCGTCGGGCGTGATGACGC
>JALHMY010000103.1 GCA_022843805.1 Fuerstiella sp. | reverse complement strand
ATCGGCTCGGCAGGAGCCTCGCCCTCCCGAATCGCGATATCCTCTTCACGTGTTCATCGCGTGCCTCCGGCAATTTCCCGCGGCCGGTGAAGACCCGGGAGGGCGAGGCTCCCGCCGAGCCGTGGACGCACGTCACCATCGAACGCGCCTTCGTTATGCGGTAACGCGGATTGTTTCGGGGGGCAAAAGATTGCGCGTGATCGGCTCGGCGGGAGCCTCGCCCTCCCGAATCGCCAAATCCTCGTCACGTGTTTATCGCATCGTCCCTTCCAGCGCCTTGATGAACTCATCCTTAAACTATCAATCGCGTTTTTGAAATGGAAGCTTATGCGCGGCAACTGCGTGAACTCAGAAGATATTGACATCCGGTTGATATTGACACAAACAACACCATCTTGGTTTGATACCAGACGGGGGCGTGGCGCAAAAGATCTCTGCAGGTTTTAGACGCCCTGACAATACTGTGCGCGTATCATTGCGGCATCGGGATCCAAATCCCGAGTGAATTGATGTAATGCGAAACGCCTGCAACACAAAAGTAACCGTGAATGTGGCAGTTTTCGTTCTGCTCAGCTGAACTTTTGGGTGCTTTTCGGGGAAATTCCGTGTTTTCTGTGATGATCAACATTCTGACGCTCGTGACCTTTTCGGTCCACGCCGTTGCAGGCTGCTGCGTTCATCACTCACATGCCGCCTGTGATTCACAGTCCAAGTGCAATTGCAGTCCGAGTGCATCCGTAAATGATGTACATGGTTCTTCAGACAGCTCGCATTCGGGCAACTCCGCCTGTCATTCGAGCCACTGTCACCGCAATCCTTTCGATCAGTCTGAACACGCGAATGATTGCAGGACGAATCACACAAAACGGTCAGTGAAATCCGCCTCTGTTGTGGAAACGTTCGACCGCGCTGTTGCCTCACCGATGCCGACGTCGATCCCGGGAGGTTCACATGCCTGTGATCAGGGGCGTTGCAGTTATGTTGCAGTGAAACAGGCGGTAGCTGGTACGAAACGAGATACTTCGCCAGCGTCTTTTGAAAACGCAAAGTCCGCTGAAACTGCTGATGCGAATCGCAGGGGGGGCGTTGCCGGATGCCGTCGCCATTACTTCACCTGCGGAGTCTCTGCCATTTCGCGGTGCGCGCAGCTGGGCCGCTGGCTGGTTTAGCACCACCCGATACGGTTATGCGCCGATTTTCTGAAGAAGCTGCCCAACATTTCTATGCGAGCTTCTCGCAATTCGACGGCCGTCTGTTTCCCTGGCTTCATGTTTCCCAGGCTGTAAGAGCCATTCCGGGTATTGTTTCGTCGAATGTCAAAACGCAGGTTGGACATTTTTGACCGACAGTGTTTCGACGGGCAGGAACGCCCATCCTACCCCGGGGTTAAGTCCTGACATCGCACCAGAGCGTTTGCTTGTTTGTTCGGATGCAACACATTTGCATTCTCGCTCAGTTTTCGTTTCGCCGCGATCTCAGGGAACGGTAACGATCCGCATAAGCTCGAGCTGCGACCATTCCCTGTAAAGGTATTGTGCTGATATGAAGATTTCGCATTCCGTATTGCCGTGGAACCTCCTTCGATGGGGTATTGGGATCGGGGTCGTCGTCGTTGCTGCAGCAGCGACATCCGGCATCTGGCTGCCGACACTGTTCAGGTGGGCAGGAATCACGAAAGATTCCGCTCAGAGTCTTTCATTGAAGCACTCAGGACATGATGAACCAGAGGCAGGCGACGAAGGTGATTCGCATGATCATGGTGCGGAAGGGAACGCTTCTGAAACAGGCTCTCTCGAACTATCTGCGGCCGCAAGACGGAATCTGGGACTGACGGCCGAGTATCTGAAGCCGCTGGAACTGTCTGTCTACCGACGTTCAATCACAATACCGGCGGTTGTTGTTCCGCGTCCTGGAAGGACACAGATTCAGGTCGCAACTCCGTTAACCGGTGTTGTCACTCACGTTCATGCGGTAACAGGGGAAACGGTCGTTCCCGGAACACTGTTATTTGAAATACGTCTGACGCATGAGGAACTGGTGACGGCTCAGACTGAATTTCTTAAGGCCCTGGGCGAGCTGGCCGTTGAGGAACGCGAGATTGCTCGGCTGGAAACCGTTGTGAACAGTGGAGCTGTATCCGGAAAGAGCCTGCTCGATCGCAAGTACGCCAAAGAGAAGCTCGAAGCCCTGCTGCAGGCAATGCGGGAAGCGTTAAAGCTGCATGGATTGTCGGACAGGCAGGTCGATGATATCGCCACCGAACGCAGGCTGCTGCAGGAGCTGCAGATTGTTGCACCGAGTATTGATGAGCATTCAGAGCATGAGGAGCTTCGCCTTAGCGGAACTGCCGTCCGACCAGTCTCGTCGCCTCGCGATGTCTCGGAGCCACCGAGCGAATCCGAAACACGACGTCTTGTGATTGAGCATCTGGCGGTCCACAAAGGTCAGGCTGTGAAGGCTGGCGATCACCTCTGTTCGCTGGCAGATTTTACACAGCTGTTTATTGAAGGGCAGGCATTCGACCAGGACGCACCAGCGATCGGCAAAGCGGCCGAAAATGACTGGCCGGTTTCTGCGATCTTTTCAGGCCCTGAAGGCGACAACATTCTGGAGGGTCTGAAACTGTCATTTGTTGGCAATGAGGTGGATCTGCATTCGCGTACACTTTCCTTCTTCGTCAATCTTCCCAACGAAATTACGCGGGAGACGAGAAATTCGGAAGGGCAGACTTTCGTGTCATGGAAATATCGTCCTGGCCAGCGACTTCAGCTGCGAGTACCGGTCGAGGAGTGGAAGGATCAGCTCGTTGTTCCGGTGGATGCGGTCATAAACGAAGGTGCCGACTGGTATGTATTCCAGCAGAATGGAGCACACTTTGATCGGATTCCGGTTCATGTTCTTCATCGGGATCAGACCAGCGTCGTGATCGCAAACGACGGCGCCGTATTTCCGGGAGATGTCATCGCGAGACGATCGGCCCATCAGATGCAGATGGCCATCAGGAACAAGTCGGGAGCAGGTGCGGACCCACACGCCGGGCACAATCACTAATCGTCCGTTTTCTGGTTTAGATCCCGCCCCCGCCCCCGCCCTCGCCCTCATACGGTCTGGTTTCTCAATGCTCAATGCCATTATTCGATTTGCACTGCATCAGCGATTGCTCGTCATCGTCTTTGCCATCTTTCTGACAGGCTACGGATCGTGGCAGGCGATGCAGATGCCGATTGACGTCTTTCCGGACCTGAACCGACCTCGCGTCGTCATCATGACAGAGGCTCCGGGAATGGCGCCCGAGGAAGTGGAATCACTGATTACGTTTCCGCTGGAAACCGCAATGAACGGAGCCAACGGTGTCGAAGTGGTTCGCAGTTCTTCGGGAGTTGGAATCTCTGTCGTCTACGTTGAGTTCGCATGGGGTACCAACCTGTACACCGATCGACAGATTGTGGCAGAGCGATTACAGATCGTTCAGGACCGACTGCCCCCTGGGATTTCTCCTCAGCTCGCACCCGTCTCTTCCATCATGGGCCAAATCGTGATGCTGGCCATGTGGAGCGACGACAGGGCCGTCAGCCCAATGGAGTTGCGAACAGCGGCTGACTGGGTTGTTCGTCAAAGGCTTTTGACGATACCCGGAGTGTCGCAGGTTTTCACGATGGGAGGCGAGCGTAAGCAATTTCAGGTGCTCGTTGACCCGGAGGCTATGCTGCGGTTTGGAGTAACACTGCAGCAAATCGAACAGGCCGTGTTAAACAGCAATGAAAACGCCACGGGCGGATATCTGGATCGGCAGGGGCCGAGTGAATTGCTGGTCCGAGCGCTTGGGCGAATCCAGACAACGAATGACCTCGAGCAAATTGTCGTCACCATTCGAGAGGGCCGTCCCGTCGCACTGGCTCAGGTCGCGAAAGTCGTGGAGGCCGCTCAGGTGAAGCGAGGCGACAGCAGTGCGTTCGTCAGACGAAGTGCGTCGACCGGAACATCAGCGGACGGCCTGTCTGACAGCACTGCTAATGCGGGGAGCGACGCGAAATACGGAAGCGATCCAAACGAACCGATCGCTTCCGGCGAGCAGATCTCTTCCCGCGACGCTGACGAGCGTGGGCCGGGAGAATGGAAAGGCGGGCCCGCGGTCATCCTCACAATCAACAAACAGCCAGGCGCTGATACTCGTCGGGTTACCGAGGCCATCGGTCAGGCAATGGTCGATCTGAAGTCATCGCTGCCATCTGGAACACAGATCATCCCGGTTTATGAACAGAAGGCGTTTATCGACCGTGCAATCGACAATGTGATTGAAGCACTGCGAGACGGCGGCATACTGGTGATCATCGTTCTGTTTTTGTTTCTGATGAATTTCAGAACGACGTTCATCACCCTGACAGCAATTCCACTTTCACTTGTCATGACGGCGATTGTGTTCGGAATTCTGGGCATCTCCATTAACACGATGACACTCGGAGGGCTCGCCGTTGCCATTGGGGAGCTGGTCGATGACGCAATCGTTGATGTGGAGAATATCTTTAGACGCCTCCGGGAAAATCGGGTCGCCCCCGTTCCTCTGCATCCGTTACTCGTCGTTTTCCGGGCCAGCACAGAAGTACGGAATTCGATCGTTTTCAGCACAATGATTGTGGTGCTGGTGTTTATTCCTCTTTTTGCACTGGACGGAATGGAAGGAAAGCTGTTTGCTCCTCTGGGGCTCGCCTACATTGTTTCCATTCTCGCATCACTGATCGTTTCGCTGACGGTCACCCCCGTTCTTTCCTACTGGCTGCTCAGTTCAGCCTCGAGTCATGACGAGAAGGACGGTCCACTTCTTAGAGTGCTGAAATGGATTGCCGACAGAGTGATCCGCTTCAGCCTGACTTTTCCCCGATTCAATCTTGCTGCCACCCTTTTGCTGGTTGCCATTGCCGGGCTTTTTGCTGTGGGGCTGGATCGCGATTTTCTGCCCCCCTTCAATGAGGGCACGATGCAGCTGAATGTTGTGCTTCCTCCCGGCACCTCCCTGGCAACATCAAATGATATTAACCGGACGGTTGAACGTCAGCTGATGACGATCCCGGACATTGAACGGTTTTCACGGCGCACAGGTCGTGCGGAGCTTGATGAGCATGCCGAAGGCGTGAACATGAGCGAATATATCATTGAAATGGACCAGGCATCCACGCATGACAGGGAGCAGCAGCTGGAAGAAATTCGCATGGCGATGGAAGAAGTGCCGGGCATTGTCACGGCCGTCGAACAGCCGATTTCTCATCTGATCTCTCATATGCTTTCCGGAGTTAAGGCTCAGATCGGTATTCGAATTTATGGCGACGACCTCGATCTGCTGCGACAAAAGGCGGAAGCCATGAAGGCAGAAATCGAACTGGTTCGCGGCGTTAAGGATCTGATGATCGAACCACAGGTGATTATTCCTCAGCTGCGCATCGAGCTGATTCGTGAAAAGCTGCTGGTACACGGGCTGACAGTTGCTGACGTAAATTCCTTTATTCAAACGGCCATGAACGGAAAAGTCGTCTCGGAAATTCTTACGGACCAGCGAACCTTCGATCTGGTTGTCAGGATGAAGGATGATTACCGCGAAGATATCTCCGCCCTGAAGCGACTTTCCATTGAGTTGCCCGAAGGAGGAACTATTCCGCTGTCTGCCGTTGCCCGTATTTATGAATCCGGCGGACCCAATGCCGTCAACCGCGACAATGTCCGCCGCCGTGTTGTGATTCAGTGCAACGTCGCTGACCGAGGTGTTGTGGATGTTGTGGCCGATCTGCAGCGCATGGTCAGGCCAGTCGTGGAAACACTTCCTGCCGGTTATTTCGTTGAATATGGCGGACAGTTTCAGAGTCAGCAGACGGCCAGTCGAATGATTGCCGCACTTTTTTTCGTATCCCTGATCGGCGTCTTTATGGTGCTGTTTACAATGTTTCGCTCTGTCAATCTTTCGCTGCAGGTCATGGCCGCACTGCCGATGGCTTTTATTGGATCTGTCGCAGCACTGGTTCTGACGGGGCAGACACTCACCATTGCCGCGATGGTGGGATTCATTTCGCTGGGCGGAGTGGCTTCCCGAAACGGAATACTTCTGCTGAATCATTATTTGCACCTGGTCAAATACGAAGGAGAAACATTCTCCAAATCGATGATTGTTCGAGCCGGTCTGGAGCGACTGGCTCCCGTCCTGATGACGGCGCTGACCGCTGGCATTGGACTTGTCCCGCTGGTCCTCGCGGCACATCAGCCGGGAAAAGAGATTCTGTATCCTGTTGCGACGGTCATCCTTGGCGGGCTTATCAGTTCCACACTGCTTGATTTCTTTGTCCATCCCGCTCTGTTCTGGCTTTTTGGACGTACTGCAGCAGAAGGTGTCGTCCGAGAATCGCGTGAGCACGTGATACTGGAAGAAGAATCACATTTGATCCACCCAATGGCAGCAGCCCCCGTAAATGCTCAGGCATCCGCAGCCTCTTTAACTTCGACTGCCAGTGACAGAGCCGCCCACGATTGATGTGCGGTTGCCATCCCATGAATTTTGAATTCGCTGTTACTGTTTTTTAGAAGGATCTTACCATGAAACTGACGACTTTCGTTTTCTCTGCGTTGTTTCTTGTCGTTCTGACTGTGGCTGGCTGCAGTGAACCACAGTCGGGCTCCGTATCGAACGAATCGAATGCAGCGGCGTCTGGCGGTAAGGCCGCGACCGAAGACCACCATGATCATCCCTCAGAAGGCCCGCACCATGGAACTCTGATCGAACTTGGAAAGGAAGAATATCACGCTGAGCTTGTTCATGATGCCTCAGTGGTGACGATTTACATTCTCGATAGTGCCGCATCAAAAGCCGTGCCGATTGACGCATCGGAAGTTACCATCAACCTTGTTCACGATGGCAAGCCGGAACAATTCTCGCTGCCTGCTTCCGCAGATGCCGGGGATCCTGCCGGCCAGTCATCTCGGTTCGTTCTGGAGAATGCTGAGCTGGCCGGACATCTTGATGAAAAATCGGCAGCTCCCAGGCTCAATGTTTCGATCAGCGGAACTGCTTATCGCGGCACGATCACTCATTCACACGATGCCCATAGTGACCACGACCACGACCATTAGGCGAGCGGCAGTTGAAAACATACCAATCATCTCGGCAGATGGGAGGGCGAAGCTCCTGCTGAGCCAAAGCCGGGAGGGCGAAGCTCCTGCTGAGCCAAAGCCGGGAGGGCGAAGCTCCTGCTGAGCCGAAGCCGGGAGGGCGAAGCTCCTGCTGAGCCGCGAAAAGTTCGGCTCGGCGGGAGCCTCGCCCTCCCGCGAAAAGTTCGGCTCGGCGGGAGCCTCGCCCTCCCGCGAAAAGTTCGGCTCGGCGGGAGCCTCGCCCTCCCGCGAAAAGTTCGGCTCGGCGGGAGCCTCGCCCTCCCGCGAAAAGCTCGGCTCGGCGGGAGCCTCGCCCTCCCGCGAAAAGCTCGGCTCGGCGGGAGCCTCGCCCTCCCGCGAAAAGTTCGGCTCGGCGGGAGCCTCGCCCTCCCGGCGAAAAGTTCGGCTCGGCGGGAGCCTCGCCCTCCCGCGAAAAGTTCGGCTCGGCGGGAGCCTCGCCCTCCCGGCGAAAAGCTCGGCTCGGCGGGAGCCTCGCCCTCCCGGCGAAAAGTTCGGCTCGGCGGGAGCCTCGCCCTCCCGGCGAAAAGTTCGGCTCGGCGGGAGCCTCGCCCTCCCGGCAAAAGCTCGGCTCGGCGGGAGCCTCGCCCTCCCGGTGACAACAATTTTTCCACTCGCCTTAAAGGCCGTCCAACTGATTTTAAAGGCGAATGACTGAGCTGCCGTGGCCGGGAATCATTGGGGGATTGTCCACGCCTGAATCGGTTGAATTTGATGTTCCGCGGGGCCAGCTAAGTACGAATCGGGTCCCTTCACCGGGACCACCTTCGACTCGAATTCGCCCGCCATGCTCTCGCATAATTTTGCGACTGACAGGCAGACCAATTCCCGTTCCACGGGAACCTTTTGACGACTCAAAAACGTTAAAGATCGCGGCTCGCTGATCGTCAGGAATTCCGGGGCCGTTGTCACTGACTGCAACCAGCATCATGGAAGCGGCTTTGTCATAACCTGTCTGAAGGACGACTGCTCCGTTTTCCGCATCATCCACTGCTTCAATGGCGTTTGAAACAATATTCAGTACGGCCCGGTGAATGCCTTCGGGGTCGAACAGGGCTGCCGGAATATCCGCCCCCGGACGATAATCAAAGGAGACTCCGCATTCCTGAGCACGCGCAGCAGCCAGTTCCGCGACCTCACTGATGACCCGGTTCAGATCAGAACGCTGAAGACAGGGAACCCGATCCTTGCTGAATGAGAGCATATCCATAACGAGGTCATAGATCCGAGTCTGATTCCGCTCCACAATTCCCCATCCCTGGCGAATCATCTCATCCTTTTGCTGATCGAGGCCCATGCGGATCAGATAACTTCCGCCACGGACACCCTGAAGAATATTCTTGATATGGTGGCTGAGCACCGTAATTGTCTGCCCCATCGCCGCGAACCTCTCTGCTCGCACAAGGGCTTCCTGAAATTGTCGTGATTCAATGGCAAGTGCTGACTGTCTCGCCACCGTCAGCACCGTTCGCAGATGTTCATCGGTCAGTCGCTGATGAGCCATTTTTGTGGCGAGAGGATCGACCGCAGAAGTTGTATCGATATAGAAGACACCCAGCAGATCAGATCGTCCCTTCATGGGAGCACAGATCGCTTCCCGCACTCCGGACGTGACAATGCTCTGGCCCGCATCGAACCGATCATCCAGCATTGCGTCGGACGTTCGGACGGCCTGGCCCGTCCGCATGACGTAATCTGTAATTGACCGCGATACCGGCATCTGTCCTGCCGAAGCCGGGCCCTGTGTCTGCGAGCGAAAAAAGGCCATTGCGGTGAGATCGGATCCAATGGGATCTTTCAGCAGTACACAACCGCGATCAGCACCAAGTGCCAGCATGCTGAGTTCAAGGATTCGCTGCAGAAGCGAATCAAGCGTATGAGCGGGGGTCACCAGCTCTTCAGCAACCTGATAAAGAAGTTCGGGCCCAAATTTTCGATCCGTTGCGGGAACAGTCAGCAGGGGAGCAGTGACTTCTACCTTTTGAACAATTGCGGACTGCGGCGAGGACTGAAGATCGTCAACAAAACGAATGTGTTCACCAGTGGCGATAGACGGAGGTGTACTGGCAGTCGACTGAAACGTCAGCAGAGTTGTACCAAGTCGCAGACTGTCGCCGTTTCTAAGACGCTTCTCCGTTACTTTCTGACCATTCAAAAGTGTGCCGTTTGCACTATTCAGATCAATCATGACGAAATCTGAACCGTTGTGGCGAATTCTTGCATGATGCCGCGACACTTCGCTGTCGTCCAGTCGCACATGGCTGCCGACACTGCGACCGATGATGACCTCTTCATCAGAAGAAATCTCATAACGGCTACCTCGATTTGGCCCGTTGATGACCAATAGTGTCGCCCTGGCCACAGTCATCCTCGTCTACTGTCCATCTGCCTGTCGTCTCCGCAACGATTCCATCTGCCCGGTCATCGGGAAATTCTCACATACACGCAGCATCACCCGGCGTTTTACAAATTGATCCGATTCGGACAGAAATTTCAACGCATTGCCCCCTAACTCTCAAGCATCAGAAGAAATTCGTCTTCCGTAAGTACATGAACACCAAGCTCCTGCGCTCTCGTCAGTTTGCTTCCCGCGGCTTCACCCGCCACGACATAATCGGTCTTCTTTGAAACACTGCCGGATGCCTTTCCGCCATGATCTCGGATCAGCTGCTCGATTTCATCACGTTTCATTCGAACCATGGTACCCGTGACGACGAACGTTTTTCCCGTCAGTTTTCCTCCGGATTCGGTATCCCCAGAGCCACCGGCAGCTTGCGACTCCGTTTTATCGGGCAACGGCTGACCAGGATTGAGTCCGAGTCCACGCAAATCCTCAATCAGCTTTCTTCCATACTCCGAGCGAAAGAATCGGCTGACGGACTGAGCGATGACCGGACCAATTTCATTCACTTCCGACAGAGTTTCCTCCGTCTGCTCCATAATTCGATCGATCGTTCCAAACGCACGCTCCAGAGTTCGTGCATTTGTCTGCCCCACATGACGGATATTCATGCCCGTCAGCAGTCTCCACATTGGCTGTTGTCGGGATGCTTCAATTCCGGCAAGCAGCTTGTCAACAGACTTCTGTCCCAGACGTTCCAGTTGCAGCAACTCTTCGCGATGCTCTGAAAGACGATACAGGGAAGGTATGCCGTCAACGAGCCTGGCGTTCAACAGCTGTTCAATCAGTTTTTCTCCCAGACCGTCGATGTTCATTGCCGGGCGAGATGCAAAGAAGATCAGAGTTTCACGCAGCTGAGCGGGACAGGCCGGATTCGGGCATCGAATATAGACTCCTCCCTCATCTCGAACGACCGGCGATTTACATTCGGGACATTCGGAGGGAAACTGATAAGGCTTCAGGTCTTCGGAACGGGCAGCCTCGTTCACCCGCAAAATGTGAGGAATAATCTTGCCCGCTTTCTCAACAACAACGAGGTCACCGATACACAGGCCCAGTCGATCGAGCTCGTCACGATTGTGAAGGCTGGCACGTGATACGGTTGTTCCTGCAATTTCGACTGGTTCCAGTTCCGCAACCGGAGTCATCGCGCCCGTTTTCCCGACCTGTACGGTGATCGCATTGACGCGAGTTTCCGCTTCATAGCGTTCCCATTTGTAAGCTCGAACCCAGCGAGGACTTTTTGATGTTGTTCCCAGTCGTTCGCGGTCAGCCAGGGAATTGAGTTTAATTACAACACCGTCGACTTCGAACGGCAGTTCCGGCACGTCAGCGATCATCTCCTGACACACCTGCATCAGCTGTTCAAATCCGGTCGCCGTACGCACTCCGGGAGTTGTCGGAATTCCCAGCTGCCGAATACCATCGAGAAACTGAGCGTAGGTTTTCCAGCCATCCGATCCGCTTTCAGGATTTGACGCAGCGATCTTCGGATCGGGTTCAAAGTATCCAACGCCATGGGCCAGAAAACGGAGCTTACGTTCACGCGCCAGTTTTGGGTCCAGCAGCTTCAAGGCTCCGGCCGCGGCATTCCGAGGATTCTTGAACGGCTCTTCCCCGGCACGGACCTGCTCTGCCTGGAATGCGGCAAAGTCCTGATTGAGAATTACGACTTCGCCCCGTACCTCCAGAACGGACGGAGTGCCTGCAGGAGTGCCGTTCAGCAGCCGAAGCGGAATTCCGGCGACCACTCGCGCATTTGAAGTAACGTCGTCACCGACGGCCCCGTTTCCCCGAGTTGCTGCCTGGACCAGAACGCCATTCATCCACGTCAGAGAGATCGCCACGCCATCGATTTTGTATTCGAGTGAATACTCCGGAGCGGATTGATTCAGCAGCTTACGAAGCCCCTGATCCCAGTCCGCCAGTTCCGCTTCTTCAAAAGCGTTGTCGATCGACAGCATCGGGATCCGGTGTGTGATCTGTCGAAACGACGAGACGGGTTCTCCACCGACCTTCCTGCTTGGACTGTCCTCTGAGGCGAACTGTGGAAAGGCAGTTTCCAGCTCAGTCAGTTTCGCCATGAGACGATCAAATTCCCGGTCCGTAATCTCCGGCCGGGCGTCAACATAGTAGAGCCGGTTATGCCGCTCGAGTTCACGGCGAAGATGTTCAATTTCCTTCTGAGCGGCCGTCTGTTGATCGTTGTCTGTGGTCATCGGCGGTATATCAGCAGAATTCAGGAAGTGGTAAACGCTGTCTTGCGGTCCGATTAGTACACCGTGGAATTCGCTGCGGTTCAGTTTTTGACGCGTCTACGATTCCGGATGTACGTTGCCGGAGTTTGTTGCACTGGAACTGGCCTCACCATTTTTTCCGTCAGCAAACTCGTGCGAAGATTTTGCCGGTCGAGCAGCAGCGAGAGAGCGGAGTGTTTTCCAGCGGTCAACAGCCATCGCCAGAATGCTGAGAGCAATCACAGCAACAAGTTCGGCGAGCAGCAGAGTATTGCCGTTGCGGTTTAGCCATTGAGCCAGTGGCGCACGTTCGTCACTAAACAACACCGCGATCAGAGACAGGATCGTGATGATGAATACGGCGGTCGCCGGTACAACAAGCTGAAAAAGCAGACCTGGTTTTGAGCCGGGACCTTTCATTCCGAAGCATCTCCGAAAAACTCCTGAAATCGCCGCTGAATTTCGTCCGGACTGACATCTTCAATATGTGTTGCGATGCTCCAGATGTGCCCCCAGGGATCGACAACGGTTCCTGATCGATCACCATAAAACTGATCGCACAGCGGTCGCAGCTCTGTCGCACCTGCTTCGAGTGCACTGTTAAACACGGCGTCGGCATCAGCAACGTAGAGCAGCATTGTTACTGTCGTTCCTTCGCGGCTTTGCGGACCCAGAAAATCCATTTCCGGATGTTCATCGGCAATCATCACTCGTGAATCACCAATTTGAATTTCAGCATGGCCAATTCTGCCATCCGGCCCCTGCAATCGCATGACCTCCACCGCACCAAATGCCTTCTGGTAAAACGAGATTGCCTCGGATGCCCCGCGTATCAGCAAATACGGCGTAACTGAATGATAGCCAGCCGGGATCGGTGAAACGGGGCTGTTCATTTCGAAAGTCTCCCAAACAGGACAAAGGTTTGCAAACCGACGACCTCCGTGATCGCTTAAACATGGGACAGCGTTTATCCTTCCCACAAATGTGATCACACTCGGTCAGGTTGACAGGCCAGGCCTGACGAATGCGAGGGTAACTTATTGTTGCAGCGATCCTTTGGCAATTCCGTCACCAAAGTTCGAGTGTCACGGACGGAAATTGGTTTTGAGGTGGCAAACGGATGGACTTATGATTGAACTTTCGGAGATTCGATTTGCCTACCCCGCCGATTCGTTCGACCTGCATATCCCTCATCTCAGCATTCCGTCAGGTCAGGCAGTTGCCGTAACCGGCCGCAGTGGGTGCGGGAAGACGACACTGCTGAACCTGCTGGCTGGAATTTTGCTTCCCTCTCAGGGCACTCTGAACATCGATGAAATCTGCGTCAGCCAGCTGACAGATGCCCAGCGACGAGAATTCCGTCTGCAGAAGATCGGGCTTGTGTTCCAGGACTTTCAACTCATTGATTACCTCAGCGTTTTAGACAATGTGCTGCTTCCCTGTCGAATTTCGTCAACAATTGTCCTGAATTCGAAACATCGGGATCGCGCTGCCGAACTGCTGAAACGTGTTGGACTGAGTTTACATGTTACGAAATCGGTCACACGTCTTTCTCAGGGAGAGCGTCAGAGAGTGGCGATCTGCCGAGCTCTGCTGTTGAACCCGGTGCTGTTGCTTGCCGACGAACCAACCGGAAATCTGGATCCCCGACTTTCAAACGAAATACTGCAGCTGCTGTTGTCACAGGCGCGGGAAACCGGCGCAACAATTGTGACCGTGACTCACGATCATTCACTTCTTCCTGCATTTGATCGCGTCATTCCGTTTGAGACATTTCGGACGTCGGATCACGGAAAGGCGGCCAAATGAAAAATGCAGTTTACCTCGCGATTCGGTCGCTGCGCTGGCACTTCGGACGAGCCGTCACCATCATTCTGTGCCTTGCTCTGACGCTCTGGCTGCCACTCACCGTGAGGCTCCTCCTGCAGCAGTTCCGACAGGAGATCTCAGCCAGAGCTGATTCAACTCCGCTGGTCATTGGTGCAAAGGGAAGTCGGATCGATCTGGCACTGCACGCGTTGTATTTCGAAGCCCTTCCTCCCGGCACGACAACCTCCGGCGATGCTCGCGAGGTACAAAAAACGGGTCTGGCAACTGCAATCCCGATCTATGCAAAGTATCGAACGCAGAGCCGCGAAGGTCAGCCGGGCGTACCGATTGTTGGGACTTCACCCGACTATTACAGATTTCGTCAGCTGCGAATTGCATCTGGACGGATACCTTCCGTACTGGGCGACTGCGTGGCTGGTTACAATGCAGCGAAGAGACTGCAGCTGAAACCAGGGGATACAATCCTGTCTGCTCCCCGCAATGCCTTCAATCTTGCAGGCGATTACCCGTTGAGAATGAACGTGACGGGTGTTCTGGATGCTGCTCACTCGCCTGACGACGAGGTGATTTTTACTGATACGAAAACGGTGTGGATCATTGACGGCATCGGACATGGCCATCAGGACATTTCCAAATCGTCCGACCAGGATCTTGTACTGAATCGCGACGGCGGAAAGGTGACGGCGAGCGCCGCGGTTCTTCCGTATACAGAGATCACTCCGGGCAATCTGGATTCGTTCCACTTTCACGGAAACCCGGCAAAATTTCCTCTCACTGCTGTTCTGGCAATCCCTGATTCCGAAAAGTCCAGGGTACTGCTGATCGGGCGGTACTCATCGGAAAATCCGACTGCCCAGTGCCTGAAGCCGCCGGATGTTGTTGCCGAGCTGCTGAGCGTTGTTTTTCGCATCGAGCAACTGGTTTGGGTCAGTTCAGCCATTGCTGTTCTGGTGACGAGCCTGCTTCTGGCACTGGTGATGGCTCTTTCCATTCGACTGCGTGCCGCAGAAATGCAGACCATGTATCGGCTTGGATGCAGTCGCCGGACGATTATCATGTTGCTGGGTGCCGAGCTTGCTCTGATGCTGTTCGCCGGCTCTGTCATCGCAGTTACTACGGCCTGGATTTCGAAGCAGTTCATCGCAGAGTCCCTGCGTCAGTTGTTGTTTTGACAGGATTAGCATTCAGCTCGATCTCAGTTCCAGTGACGAATTTTAGCACAGCGTCTAAAGTTGCCGACAATGCCAGGAGGACAGGACATGTTCACGAGGTTTCTTTTACTGTCGGTGGTTATCATGATGACGGAAACAGGATCAGTTGCCGGTGACGCTGATGAGCAGGCCGCGAAGCTACTCGCGCAGGCACGCAGCGTACTGGCAAAGATCGACGGCCAGGTCGAACTGCCAGGACTGCAGCAGTCGGTTGAGATTATTCGCGATCAGTGGGGTGTCGCTCATATCTACGCATCAAACAGTCACGATCTGTTTTTTGCTCAGGGATATTCAATGGCCCTGGATCGGCTCTTCCAGGTGGATCTCTGGCGCAGAATCGCGGTTGGGGAGACTGCCGAGATTTTCGGCGAAGAAGCCATTGCTGCAGATCGGTTCGCACGACTGCTTCGCTATCGCGGTGATATGAAGGCGGAGTGGACAGGGTACTCTGAAGACACTCTGGAAATCGCCACCGCGTTTACTCAGGGGATCAATGCTTGTATCGATGCTCATCAGGATCGATTGCCGATCGAGTTTCAGCTGGCTGGTTACCGACCCAAACACTGGCAGCCGGAAGATATTCTGGGGCGTATGTCCGGAATTATCATGAGCGGCAACTGGGAAAAGGAAGTATCCCGCGCTCTGTTGATTCAGGCTGTCGGCCTCGAAAAAGCACGGTTGCTGGCTCCGACTGACCCACCCACTCTTTTTACTCCTGACGCTCAACTGCAGCTCGACCTGATTACGACTGAGATTCTCAGTGGCCTCCGTACGGCAACCCGCATTCTTCGATTTACACCATCCACGTCCGAAAGCAATAACTGGGTCGTCGACGGACGATTGTCGGCCTCAGGAAAGCCACTGCTTGCCAGCGATCCTCATCGTTCCACAACTCTGCCTTCGCTTCGCTACCTCGTTCATCTGAACGCACCCGGATGGAATGTGATCGGAAGCGGAGAACCCGGCCTTCCAGGTGTTGCCATCGGCCACAACGAACAGATTGCATGGGGTTTTACGATCATCGGTACAGATCAGGCCGATCTTTTTGTGGAGCGAACCCATCCGGACAATCCGGATCTCTATCAGATCGGCGATCGCTGGGAACCCATGACCGTTGTACGTGAATCCATCGAGGTGTTAGGGAAAAGCACCCCGGTTGAACTCGAGCTCCGTTACACTCGACACGGTCCCGTGGTTTATCAGGATCAGGCAAAGAATTCGGCCATCGCTCTCAAATGGGCTGGCAGTGAACCGGGCAGTGCTGCCTATCTTGCAAGTCTGGCGGTGAGTCGTGCACAAAATCACGAACAGTTCATGAAAGCCATCTCCAGATGGAAGATACCCTGCCTGAACTTTGTTTATGCCGATCGCGGAGGGAAAATCGGCTGGATTGCCGCAGCGGCAACTCCCGTGCGACGCAATGGTAATGGCCTTCTGCCGGTTCCAGGCAGTTCCGATGACTACGAATGGGACCGCTATCTCGACGTCACGGAATTGCCACAGTCGTTTAACCCGAAGTCAGGCTGGCTGGCGACCGCCAATCATCGGATCGTTCCAGATGGCTATTCGCATTTCGTCGCTTTTGACTGGTCGGCCCCTTATCGTTTTCGGCGGATTGAAGAGCGATTGCAAACGGAGCAGCCGTTCACGATTCAGTCCTTTCAAAGCATTCAGCATGACACAATGTCGCTGCCCGCACGAACTCTGCAGGCCATCATTCGCAGGATTGAGTTTCCGGCAGAGTTGCAGATCTGGTCTGAAAAAATTCTGAGCTGGGACTGTCAGCTCAGCGCGGATTCGTCAGCAGGGCCGCTGTACGCTGTTTGGATTCAGGAGCTCATGACTGCCATGTATGCTCTGCATGGCACATTGCCGGAAGTGACAGAGCGTGGGGACCTGCGCAGCATCGCGGTGATCCTGAACCATCTCGAGGAACCAGATGAATCGTGGTTCGGAGTTCAGCCGGTGTCTGCTCGCAATGAATTGCTGTTTAAGACTCTGTCGAAGGCTGTCTTGAGGACGAAGGAACTTCTGGGGAATGACGAGTCTGCATGGAAGTGGGGCCAGTTGCATCTGGCAACGTTCAGGCATCCGTTTGAGAACCTTGGGCCAGAGTATGCACGTGCCTTTAACACAGGATCCGTACCACGAGGCGGCGACGCGAATACTCCCATGAACACCCGTCACGATCGTGATTTCCGGCAGATCCATGGAGCGACCTATCGTCATGTGTTCGATCTGGCGGACTGGGATCTGGGACAGGCCAGCAGTGCTCCTGGGCAATCCGGACAGCCGGGGAGTCCTCATTACGACGATCTTCTGCCTCTCTGGGCCGATGGGAAGTACTTTCCGCTTGCCTATTCACGAACCAAAGTCGAAGAAGTCGCCCGAAATCGCCTTCTGCTCACACCCATGCGTCCCGAAAAATAGGGTTCTGCGCGAAATGAAAGGCGCGACCCGGGACGAAGCAAATGCTACAGCGAGGGATCTCCATGTCCGGACCTAAGCGTCAGCCAAACAGAGAACCGCGAGAAAATATGAGTTTCAACCGCTGATGAACGCCTATAAACGCTCATCAATGCAAAAAAGGTGGAGAAACAATACCATCCTCCGTATTGGACAGTGCAGGCTGTCAGTGCTCGACTCAACCCTGCTGGATTTCTTCGGGAACGCCGCGTCTGAGCAGTGAATTCGTCACGGTTGATCGTTCTGTTGGTTTCAAACACGAGGTCACCGAGGAAACTGTTGCGATCGCTGAAACCGCTGAACCGTCTCGCCGAGCCGCACGGGCTTCAATCTCCCGACCGATGTTCGGAAAATCGCGGGCTGACGACCGCCACCCGACGACCACAAGTCAGCCTGGAAAGGCTGACGTACGTCCGGCTTTCCAGCCGGACTTTGTATCGTGCCGCCAGCAGAAACCATAGATTTACCGCCTCGATCGCCCCGTCGATTTCTACCTTGCTCAGGAGTGCCGAGATATACAAATCGCCGCACTTCCGAGCTTGCTCATCTGCCGCACGAAATCCAAAATCGATCCCATGGCCTCCCTGCCTGAACGAAGGATATACTGAATCTCATCCAGGCGAGATCACCGGCCGGTTTACACCGGCCGCTCGCCGGCGCTCATGGCAGTGACAGTCGTTAGACGATTTCGATGACAGGCACTCAGGTGCTGATCGCGATCCATCAATGTGTCGGCCGTTTGGGAGCCTGCGGCAATCTGTTGACCAGGCTTCAGGATGTCAGAAGGTCTTCGTCCCAGGTCAGCTGGAACCAGAAGCGGTGCAGGTCACAGGTTGTCTGCAGCTGCAGCTTACGCATGCTGTTTCCACGGTGCTTCTCAACCGTCTTTATGCTCAACTGCAGTCTGATCGCGACTGTCTTGTTGGGCAGCCCCTGAGCGACCATTTCAACCACCTGTCGTTCCCGAACGCTCAGCCGTTTCAGCAGACTGGCAGCACGACGCTGGCGTTCCCTGAGGCATTCGACAAGAGTTTCGGAATTCGTCGGGGAAACCTGGCCTGAGGGAGTAAAATTCAGAGTTGAGGGCATTACTGGATCATCCGTTCGCTGAGAATCAAGATCGCACTGCTCGCGGATGTTAGTAGCAATGGCAAAAACACGTATGGCGGGTTTCCGACAGACCGGAGCACTTCATTACGTGGATCGGTCTAAATGTTCTTCCTGGTTCGATTCACCCCGCCAGCGATTCAACCTCGGCATATCCGCATGAGGAATCTCAAGCCCGGCCGTCTGAACCATTCGAGCAATTTCCGCAATGGATGAGATACCCAGCTTGCGGGAGATATCCGAGCGATAGCGTTCCACGGTGCGTTGAGCGACTCCCATTTCTCTGGCGATCGCCTTTAGCGGCATTCCATGACCAACCAGAGTGAAGACTTCCAGTTCACGGTGTGTCAGTACATCCAGCGGGCCAAGGTCGATCAGCTGCGAATCCACGACGCGATATTCAACTCCCGGTTCCACGACGTCGCAACCCTGTCGCGTCACGGAAATGATTCGTGGTTTTCTTTCCGGAACTGGCTCCATGGGCCAGATCATGGCTTCTGTCCACTTGCCACCCCGAACATGGCGAAGCATCACCGGCTGGCCTGTCGCAATGACCTGCCGAATTACTGGCATTCGCTCGGCAGCGAAATCCGGTCCTTCGATATCCTCAATGGTCTTTCCCACCGGGTTAAAATTATCACCGTAATAAATTTTCTGAGCCTGCTTATTGCAGTACAAAACGAGGCCATCCTCATCGATAATCAGGATCCCAACTCCTGGCTGACTTTTCAGAAGCGTCCAAAATTCGTTCGTCATGAAGAACGGGGCCAAAACAAGGGTGTCAGATAATGTCGGCGGGTCCTGAAGCGAACGCCGTATGCCTGGTCAGCTTTGAGCAGATCACACCAGAATATTATTTTGGCGGTAGTTTACAGTGGCCTAAGGTGTGTGAGCAACACGGAAACACCATATTGCCCGTCTCGCTGTTTTCCCTGCACCAGCACAGACGCAGGACGGGAAATTTGTTATAATTTTCGCAGTATTGACAGCATCTGCGGGAGAATCCGGTCATGACAGGTATGATGAAACTGGTGCCATGTGTGCTCCATCTTGCAGTATTTCTGAATGCGTTCGCGCCCGGAAGTTCCGCTGCCTCGGATGAATCCGCAACTGGCCGTCCTGATTTCGACAAATCTGTCGCCCCGCTGATCGCAGCTCGCTGCCTGGAATGCCACAACTCCACCGACCTCAAAGGGGATCTCGATCTCAGCTCACGGGCCAAAGTCCTGAAACACGAACAACCCATTATTGTCCCGGGTAATCCCAGTGAAAGCCTCCTGTGGCAACAGATCGAAAGCGATCAAATGCCGCCCAAAAAGCCACTGTCCGCTGACGAGAAATTACTGTTCCGGAAATGGATTGACAGTGGCGCTCAGTGGGGCCAGTCCGAAACCATCGACCCGTTCGCCTACACAACCAGCTCGCGAGCCGGAGCGGACTGGTGGTCGCTGAAACCTGTTGTGCGTCCGCACGTTCCCGTGGTCAAACAATCAGAGCGGGTGAAAAATCCGATCGACGCATTTGTGCTGGCGAAACTGGAAGAGCGAGGTATGACGCTCGCCAGCCCGGCCAATCGGCGAGAGCTAATTCGCCGTCTGTATTTTGATGTGACGGGGCTTCCGCCTTCACCGGAGGAAATCAGCCGCTTTGTGGCCGATGACTCTCCGAATGCGATTGAGAAACTGATCGATCAGCTTCTTGATTCCCCGCATTATGGCGAACGCTGGGCACGCCACTGGCTGGATGTCGCTCGTTACACGGAAAGCCAGGGTTTTGAATACGATCGATTCCGTCCCAATGCATGGCACTATCGTGATTACGTCATCAATGCTTTCAACAGCGATAAGCCCTACAACATTTTTGTTCAGGAACAGATTGCTGGCGACGTACAGAACTTCTCCCATCCCGATCAGGCAGCCAGTGCTGAAGGCATGATCGCCACCAGCCTTCTGGTTTGTGGTCCATGGGATCAGGCTGGAAATGCTCAGGCGAATGTCACTCAAAAGAAGATTACTCGCGAAGAAGAGCTTGAGGATCTGGTGAGTGTTGTTGGACAGACGTTTCTGGGCGTGACCATCAACTGTGCTCGCTGTCATTCTCACAAATTCGATCCTGTCTCACAGGAAGACTATTATCGCTTCAAGGCAGTTTTTGAAGGTGTCCGACATGGTGAGCGTGCGGTCGAATCGGAATCAGATCGTCAATCACGGGAATCCAGGCTAACGGCCCTCCGCCAGCAAAATGCCGATTTGCAGGAACAGCTCAAAGAGATGGAGCAGGTCGCTCGAACGGCTGCTGCAGAAAAACTCAGTGCCTCTCCCGATGCAACTCCGGATCCGGCATCCCTTTCGCCGGCTCGAAGATATCCCCCGGCGCCGCTCGCCCGCTGGACATTTCAGAAGGATGCAGCAGATGTGGTGGGGGCACTGCACGGCGAGCTCACCGGCGGCGCCAGCGTTCGTGACGGACGGCTGATTGTCAGCGGAAACGGGCAGTACCTGCGAACCGCCCCATTGAACTCCGGTATCTCTGAGAAAACACTCGAAGCATGGGTCGCTCTGCCAACTCTGCAACAGGGTGGAGGAGGCGTGATTACGCTCGAGTCCGACAATGGAGTTCGGTTTGATGCGATAGTTTTTGCAGAACGTGAGCCGGGCTGCTGGATTGCCGGGTCGACCGGATTTCAGCGAACGCAGGATCTGTCGGCGGCACAGGAAACATCGGCACCAGGCGAACTCATTCATATGGCGATCGTCTACCGCAGCGATCACTCCATCGCCGTCTATCGCAATGGACGGCCCTGGGGCAGCCGCTATACCAAAGGTTCACTGCAAAGCTATGAAGCGGGCAAATCTCATGTGCTGCTGGGACTGCGGCACCTCGGCGCAGGAAACGGATTCCTGAACGCTGAGATTGAGTCGGCTTCGCTCTATGACAAAGTTCTGACCGATGATGAAATTGCTGACTCCTTCAATGCCGGGCCGGATGGCGGCGTGGTCGTAACGAACGAACAAATGCTGGCAGCCATGTCCGACGAGCAGCGTCAGAAGTATTTCTCGCAGAGGGACACACTTCGCGAACTTCAGCGGCAAACCGTCTCACTGTCACAGCCACCGATTTCGTATTGTGGAATACGGCAGCAGCCGGCGCCCACTTTCCGGCTGGTCCGCGGTGATGTAAATTCGCCGGCGGAGGTTGCTGTTCCGGCGGGGCTGTCAGTGATTCGATCACCTTCAGGTGACCTGGGATTAACGGCTGATGCTCCGGAAGCCGCCCGTCGGCAGCAGCTGGCGCAATGGCTGGCCCATCCAGAACATCCTTTGACATCTCGTGTGCTGGTGAATCGCCTGTGGCATCATCATTTCGGTCGCGGGATCGTCGAAACGCCGAATGATTTCGGATTCAACGGTGCCAGACCCACTCATCCGGAACTGCTGGACTGGCTGGCCGCCGAGTTCACCGAAGGTCCATCTCCGTGGTCGATCAGGCATATCCAAAAACTCATTCTGATGTCTGCCACATGGCAGCAATCATCCGCGTACAATGAACAGGCTGCCGCCGTGGACACTGACAACACACTGCTGTGGCGATTTACTCCGCGGAGACTGGAAGGAGAAATTGTTCGCGATGCGATGCTGGCTGTGTCCGGACAGTTGAATGCTCAGATGGGTGGTCCCAGCTTCAAGCCGTTTCTCGTTACCAGCTTCAATTCCGATTTTTATCAGCCAAAAGACCTGACAGGACCGGAATTCAATCGGCGATCAATTTATCGGGCAAACATCAACAGCGGCAAGAGTTCCATGATGGACGCGCTGGATTGTCCGGACCCGTCGATCAAAACGCCGGCTCGCCGGGTGACAACAACCCCGCTGGCCGCACTGGCACTGATGAACAATTCCTTTGTCCAGCGCCAGTCAGAACATCTTGCTCAACGAGTGGCTGCGGAGCTGCCCGACACTGATCGCGAATCCGCAGGCATGCGCCGAGCATGGCAGATATGCTTCGGACGTGATCCTGCTGCGGAAGAACTTGAAGCCGGAACACGACTTGTCAGAGAGCATGGGCTGCAGCAACTCTGCTGGACGCTTTTGAATGCCACCGAATTTCTTTACATCCATTAGCGGGCGAACATGAATACTCGACGAGAATTCCTGACCCACAGCGGTCTTAACCTCGGCAGTGCTGGCCTTGGTGGTATTGCACTCGCCTGGATGCTGCATCAGGACGCAGGAGCTGACGGTTCAACAACCGTAAGTTCCGCCATTCGGCCACATTTTGCGCCGCGTGCCAGCCGGATCGTTCAGATTTTTTGCGGCGGCGGTGTCAGCCATATCGACACGTTTGACTACAAGCCGGAACTGGAACGACTTCACGGCAAAACGCTGGACAATAAAGGGGAAAACAAAGGATTTTTCGGCCAGCCAGGCCGCCTGATGAAAAGTCCGTTCCAGTTTGCTCAGCATGGACAAAGCGGTGCGTGGGTCAGTGATCTGTTACCGGCACTGGCAGGATGTGCTGACGACATGGCCATCATTCGATCCATGGTGGCAAAGTCCAACAATCACACCCCCGCCACTTTTCATATGAACTCCGGCTTTACACTGAACGGCTACCCGTGCATGGGTGCCTGGTTAAGCTACGGTCTGGGAACGATGAACGACAGCCTGCCAACCTTCGTCGTGCTTCCTGACCCGGCGGGAATGCCGGCTGGCGGTTCAATTAACTGGACGGCCGGGTTTCTCCCGGCCGCATTTCAGGGCGTGGCATTCCGAACTCAGACGGGCAGTGAACCGATTGAGGATCTGCGAACTCCGGACGGCATTTCGCAGACGGCTCGCTCTGCCAGTCTGTCACTGCTTCAGCAAATCAACACCGACTATGCCAGTCGTCATCCGGGCGACAGTGTTCTGTCTGCACGAATTCGATCTTACGAACTTGCTGCGAAGATGCAGACAACCGTGCCGGAAGTGACTGATATTAGTCAGGAAACCGCAGCCACTCAGGATGCCTATGGCCTGAATGATTCTCGTTCCGCAGGACTCGGGCGGAATTGTCTGATGGCCCGCCGACTGCTGGAAAACGGTGTTAGATTTGTTCAGCTATTCAGCGGCGGAGCATTTGGCCAGCCTCGAAATAACTGGGATGCACATGAATCCGTTGTGGAGAATCATGGCAAGATGGCGGCAACCATGGACCGGCCTGTGGCTGCATTGATTCAGGATCTGAAGCAGCGGGGAATGCTGGACGATACGCTCGTTGTCTGGTGCACGGAATTCGGCCGCGGTCCGGCCACACAGGGAATCGACAGTCCGGGGCGGGATCATCACCCCGACGCGTTCAGCTGTTTTCTTGCAGGAGCCGGTGTCAAAAAAGGAATTGTCTTTGGAGCATCGGATGAAGTCGGCTATTTCGCTGTCGAGAACCCGGTAACCATCTACGACTTCCATGCCACCATTCTGCATCTGCTGGGGCTGGACCATACGCGATTAACGTATTACCACAATGGAGTGCAGCGTCGCCTGACCGACGTGCATGGCCATGTCGTCGACGGCATAATGTCGTAGTTGAAAGAGTTGGCGTAGTTGAACGAGTTGGCGTAGTTGAACGAGTTGGCGTAGTTAAAAGAGCCTGCTGCCGCTGGAATCAGAAATCAATGCAGAGAGCCTGATCACTGCAGCGTCAGCAGGTGGGCGTCAACGAGTTGTTCTGCAAATTTACAAACCGGGATTTCTCAGACAACCAGCATCACGAACGCACCCGTGTTCCGGGCCTGATGGCAATCATCGATCGGGGATTGCGATTCAGCTGATTGTCGGGGATATCAAATCCGGCTGGAACGGATCGACCATTCCTTTCACGCTGAATGCTGCGTCCGCTGAAACCACCTGTTCGATTTGAGGCAGCCGAAGCATGGCTCCGCAGATGGTAGCGTGCAGCGACCAAAGGCTCGTGATCAGACTGGTTTTTCACATAAATGCCCGCGGCCAGAGTACTGGCAACGAACAGGAGTGACACGCATTTTAACGAAGCCGGCAGGTTCAGCATGTTCCTGACTCCTCAGAGAATTCATAACGAATGCATCTCATCCGTGATACAGTTTTCGACGACAAAGCGGGGATCTTGAGCTGCATCAGATGATGCATTATCGAAACATCCCTGAGTAACTGACTTAAAAAGGACCCGTGCATCCCCAATTCATACCGGGCGGAGCCGAATTTTCCCGGTTTGCTGTTTAGGTAATTGGTACCGCTGCGCCCCCAGGCAGATTCCGGTTGAACGACAAATGAACTGCATATCAGTCAGTAACGGGATGGGACGATTGATGACTTAACGCGGGACGGGTTTCACAACGAATACTTAATAACTCTAATGGGTCCATAGTGCCTTTGGGCACCCAGCCTTACGTATCAGAGAGTCGTCGGCGAGCCACACTTAAACTCACCGCCAGTTGAGTGGTGCTCCGACAGGCGTGTCAGATCCTGCGGTGGCGCAGGACGGACGCCAGTGTGTGCCATAGCAGACCAATGACCAGAGCGCCGATTCCGGGCAGCCAGATGTTCTGCTCGAGGGAGAAAGCCAGAAAAACACAGGCGATCAGTCCGCCCCAGGCAAGAAATCGGGGATAGAGCCGAGCGTCAGGCGGAAGTTTTAGTGCAGCCGCATTGGTCACAGAATAATAGATCAAAACGGTAAATGCGCTGAACGACCATGTGGTTTTGACGCTGCCAGTGATCGCAAGCAGCAACGTCACGGCGCCACAAGTCAGCACCGAAATTCTGATATTCTGAGTGCCTCGTGGCATATCGCCTCGCCGACCCATCGCCAGCAGAACGCGTGAGAGGCCAAGCAGAAGGTTCAGCAAAACTCCCAGCATGGCGGTCATGGCCCCGACGGCAACAATTCCGGCTACAGGTAATCGAAATTCTCTGGCAACGGTTTCAAGAGGAGCAGAACGCTGCTGGGTGACACTTGCAAGCTCCGCTGCTCCCGCGGTGCCAACAGCGATAATCGCTACAGAGGCATAGAGAAACATGGAAACAAGTAACGTGGCAATAATCGCTCGAGGAATTGTTCGCCGCGGATCACGGACTTCTTCACCCAGCGTCGCAATACGCCCGTATCCGGTGTAAGCAACAAAGAATAGCGCAGTCGCATGCGCCAGCGACGATGGATCAAACTGTTCGGTTAGTTTTTCAATGCGAAGTTCCGGCAGTCCGCCAATGACAAAAGCAGCCAGCGAACACAGAGTGATGCCAACAATCACTGTATTGACTCGACTCGACAATCGTATTCCGCTGATGACGATCGTTGTCAGAGAAATGACGGTCGCTGCTGCAATCGGCTTTTGCCATGACGGCTCCATGCCCGTCAGATTGATAAGGTATCCCGAAAACCCCAGTGCGGCAGTTGCACCTGACGCCGACTTTGCGAGAAGAAACAGCCAGCCTGCAGAAAATCCCATCCATGGATTCAAAAATCGATACCCATATTCATAAGTACCTCCGCTCACCGGATGGCAGGCGGCCAGCTGCGCGCTGCTGAGCGCATTGCAGACCGCTACCATAGCGGCAATGCTGATGGCCAGCAAAACTGCTGAACCAGCAATTCCAGCAGCAGTACCAATTGTCACAAAGACTCCGGTGCCGATGATTGAACCAAGTCCCATCATCGTTGCGCCGAAAACTCCGATCTCTCGCGTCAGCGTTTGCTGATTCATTCCGTCACTTGTATTTCTATCGAATCCGACGGGCGAACTACCTCGACATACGCGAACCCGGTACGACGAGGTCATTGAAACGATCGACCGGTTCACGGGCAGACCAGGCAATTCCGCGCAGAAGCAGGATTCGGAACAATGGATCGTCAAAAGTCCAGGAATAATGACCCGGAATTGAAACGAATACCCGACCCCGGCCTGCCTCCTTCACCCACATCTGAGGAGTTGGAATGTTGTCTTCAGTGCTGGATGCCAGAAGTGTTACATCCTCCGGCCTGCCCGTCAGCTTCCAGTAGCTCTCATCGTAAAGCTGAATCTGGTGGAAATTTCTGAGTATCGGATGATCTGTATTGTGCATATCCAGCGTCAGAGGACCGTGTCGAAAACTGATTCGGCCTCCCCACGATGCCAGACCGATCCGCTGCGAAAACTCAAGCGCCTGATCATTGCCATTCACGGCCCAGTGAATATAGACAGCTCCCCCTCCGCGTTGCAGAAATTTGTCGAGCTTTGCGGGGCGGTCGCCTTCGAAACTTCCCTTCTGGAAGAAGATAACAACGTCTGCAGACTGCAGCTGTTCATCCGAGGGAAATTCCGTCGCTGTTGAAACAGTCGCATTCTCGGCGGCGGACAGCAGTTCCTCCCAGACAGACTTCCATGCCGGATAATCATGTTCTCCCGGTCCATGGTCTTTGGGACCATCTACCAGAACAATGTTCAGATGGCGAGCTGCCAGAGGTTGCTTTGGGGCGTCCGCGAGCGCTGCAGCAACCTCGGCAGTCGTACGTACCGGTGGTGCAGTCAACGGAGAATTCAGCGGCATGTGGGGAGGTTTGGTTAACAGATAAGTCAACAGATCCTTCAGCTGTTCGCCACTCAGTTTCTGAGCGATGCCTGTCGGCATCACTGATACGGATGATGGTCTGAGTGTTTCCACGTCACTGGCCGCGACGCGAGTAACCGTTCCTTTTTCGTCGCCGATCAGAAGAGCATCGCCCTGAGTCTGAAGTACGCCGGTCAGCACTCTTCCGTCATTCAGTGCCACGATATGGCTGATGTAATCCGGGTTAATGGCAAATCCCGGATTCGACACATCTCGCAGCACCGATGCGTAATCGCGATGAATCAGATTCCCAAGGTCCGGGCCAATGGTCGCGCGAGCTGAGGCATTGTTGACGCTGCCACTTAATGCGCCACCACCCGGTGCGCCGCCACCCAGTGTATGGCACTTAAAGCAGCCAGCCGCCTCGCTGTGGAACACTCGACGTCCTCTCGCCCAGCTGCCACCCTGAAGCTCTGCGACTCTGACTTGTTCCGAATCATCAGCGGTACTCTGATCGCCCGGAGTCACCCATGGCTGCTGAAATCGATGAAGTGGCACCGGCCGGGGCGTCGGATCTTCGTTCGTCGTCAAAACAGCATGCAGTTCCGGACTGGAACCATCCGTTTCCAGAGTGATGACCAGATCGACCGGGTTCTTCAAATCTGCCGGCACGGTCAGAACAGCCAGCTTCAGATCTTCCTTTTCCCGACTGCAGACGACGTTCAGATCGATCATCGTCTTGTCGACGAACGTTGTTGCCGCCACCACCAGCTCATGCCTGCTGACGAGTGTCAGTGCCGGGATTTCCGGCGGCCATTCGTAATCAAGGGAGGATCCAGGCTGAACGGCAGGTCTCAGAATATCCCGGAGACTTACGCGAGTTCTCAAAGTCAGCCTGCCTGCAGTGGACAAAAGTGGCCAGAGCGCATCATGGCCTGCTGAACCGGCCAGAAGTTTCCGGGAAACGTCAGGATCAGGGTGCGGCAGCCATCCGGACCACACCGGTGATTTCGACCCGGCAGGAGCCCACTCGGCCATTACGCCGTTCAGTGAAAAGTCGACATCGGTGTCTGTTGTCGCGCGATGGTCAGAATCAGGACTGTCTGCTGAACCGGAAGAGTCCGCGGCAACGGCTGTGCTCGACGAACCCGCGCGGCCGATCGTTACAGAATAATGACCGCTGTCCTTCATCAAATCAGTGCTGACAATCAGAGTTCTCAGGTCTGACGTAACGGTCGCGCCGTTAACTGGCAAAGTATAGCGAGGCTTCGCAAGCTGCGATTTAACAACGGCATACGGTGGAATCAGGTGCTCATAACGATCACCCGCACGCACGTAATCTCCATATTCAATATGGATTCTTTCTGAAAGCTGATTCAGCGTGAGAGGGTCCAGTGGATTGTCAAAGGCGATTCGAATCTCCTGCGGGCTCTCAGCCCACGTCATCACAGGGCGTGGAGCGTGCGGCTCGGACATCTCAATGCGAAACAGCCGCCCAATTCCTGCCGGGCCGGTTCCCCAGTCCGGAGGTCCGCTGTGACAGGCCACAACCAGATCGCCGTCGGGTGCGACGCAGGCATCCACCGTTAACAGCTGCAGACAGGCAATCAGCTGTGAGGAGGCCACATATCCGGGTGGCGTTTTTATCAGTGAGGTTCGCCAGATTTTTCCCCGGGATTCTCCGCAAACGATCGCATCGCCGGCCCATGCTGCAGGTCCGAAAACAGGACCACCATTCACTGATTCGTTAAACACCATTCCGCACGTGGACTGATGCTGAGGCGAGTAATCATAGGTGGACGGTTCATCAATGACGTTGGGATTGTGGCGAGGATGGCGAGGTGGAAATCCGTAGTGTCGCTTCGGCTGAATATGCAGCAATTCATCGAATGGATTTCCATTGGAAAGCCATGTGGCTCCTTCCTGTTCTGTACAAAAAAGGTCACCATGCTGATTGAAGGCAAATGCGATCGGAAAGCGAATTCCCGTGCAGACGATTTCGCGTTTCGTGAAGTCCGGTGACACTTTCTGAACAGTGCCTCGGTCTGACTTCAGGTCGTATCTGCCAATTCCCGCGTCATCAACCAGCCATCCATTCGCGTAGTTGGCCGTTCCTATTCCAAAATACAGACTGCCATCGCGGTCCATTGCAATTCCGACGGCATCCACATTCTGCGGGATCTCCTTCCATCCGTCTGCGACAACAATCTCTTCGTCCGCTTCGTCATCATTGTTCGTGTCAACAATGAGTGAGACCTTGCCTTTGCTGGGGACGAAAACCCCCTCTCCTTTCGCATAGTCAGGCGGGGTCAGCAGCATGCCGATGGGGCCGCGCAGGCTGCCCGTGTTTTTCCAGAAAACTTCTGCGGTATCTTCGAGACCATCGTTGTCAGTGTCGCTCAGCAAATGCAAATCGCCGTTGTATCCCAGCGTGACCAGCTTCCCGTCTGCTCGAAATCGGACGTTGTTGACATTCGTGAGCTGCAGTGGAATTTCGCGGACCGTAAACCCGGGCATCAGCATTGTAATGGGCGACGGCGACGGCACTCTTACCAGAGGAACAGCGTTGGCCTGAACGGCGGGCACAGCCGCAAGAAGCTCGTCCTTCAGCTTCTGATATTTCGAATTCAGGTAATCGTTTACCGCAATCGTTTCTTCATCCGTCAGCACCCGGTCAAAGAGGATGATTTCTGCTATATCGCCGGCAAAAGGGCCTCGAACCTGCTGATCTCCCGGTCCGTTGGTGTAATAGCGTGCGCCGACGGTCAGCTGATCAAACGAAAGACTGGACGGTGAAAACGGACGAGTTCCTTCGGGCCGGCCGTCAAGACTGAGCCGAACGCCTTGAGTCTCCCCGTCGATCACCGCCTGAATCGTGTGTAAAGTGCTGAAGGCATGGGAAGATTTCAGCAGGCCAGCAGCTCCTCCAAATCCTCGCCCTTCGATATTCAACTGATCAAACGCCGGAGTTGCGGATGGTCCCTGGTCAATGGTCAGCCCGGATTCATAGTCCCGTTCACCAGCGGCATTCGCAGCAAAGATGCCGCGAAACTCGCCCGCATTGGAGTGTGGAGATGCAACAATAAACAGAGTGGCGGTGTTCAGGTTCATTGCCGTTTCAGTGCACCGCAGATAATCATCCGCTCCATCAAATCGGACAACCCACGCATCTCCTCTACGCAGTCTTTTTGGCTGCAGTCCGGCATCCTTCTGGCTCAGCACGAGTTGCGATGCTCCGTCCCTCCAGGCAGCAACTGCAGTCCCCGAAGCTGCCACTTTGCCGCCGTTCTCCGTGGAGCCGCCGTCGAGCCGGGACGCGTCGAGCCACAGGCGAAGCCCGGAACGAACAGAAAGGTTCGGATCGGTCCACGGGGCGACATCAGCAGCCCAACAGCCACTCATATTCGCATCCGGGCGGCCAGCTGCCATGATGATCAGACAGTATGCCAGACAGCAGGCGATCACCGTTGTCGGTTTTCCAGACGGAAGGAATGTGTGCCTCATGGCCGGAGCTCCTGCTCAACGGGGTTTTCCAGATTTTAAGGATGCCGAACCCTCAGATAATCCAGGGTTGTGACAGGTACGTCAATCGGGAGTGGCCAACGGCAAAGCAATTTGGCATACTGCTGCAGCACCAGCGTTTTTTGCAGCAGCGTTTTTTTGGACAGTTCATATCGTCGTTGAGTTTGTCATTCTTTTTCCGGAAAGTCATCAAGATGTCCTCTTATGAAACAGATCAGTCGGAACTGTTCAAAAAGTCTCAGCCCGTAACATCGGTTTACGGTATGGATCGTTCGACTCGCCGCGGATTTTTGACGCAGTCAGCGCTGCTGGCAGGGGCAATCTCATCAGGATTCTCAGTCGTAAGTGGCCAGGAAAAATCGCAGGCGGCAAAGTCGGCAGCCCCTTCAATTCCGCTCATTGATACTCATCAGCATCTCTGGGATTTGAAAACACAGAATCTCCCATGGCTGAAAGGTTCTCCGGAAGTATTGAATCACACGTACTGGCTGAAGGAGTATGCCGCGGCGACGGAAGGTTTGAATGTCATCAAGGCCGTCTATATGGAAGTGGATATTGATCCGGCTCAGCAGGTGATGGAGGCCGATACTCTGCTCGAAATCTGTCAGGCGAAAAAAACACCCACCGTCGCCGCCGTGATTTCCGGCAGGCCGGACAGCGAAGGGTTTGCGGCATACATCCGGAAATACGCGGGCAAGCCCGAAATCCGGGGAGTCCGTCAGGTGCTGCATGGCGAGAGCACCGAAAAGGGCTATTGCCTGCGTCCACAGTTTGTCAAATCGATGAGCCTGCTCGGAGAATTGGGGCTTAGCTACGATCTTTGCATGCGTCCGGGTGAGCTGTCAGATGGCGTTGCACTGGCGAAGAAGTGTCCGGGGACCATGTTCATTGTGGATCACTGTGGAAATGCGGATCCCGGTGCGTTTCTTGCAAAACCCTCAGCTCCCCTGCCGCATGATCCGAAACAATGGAAATCCGATATTCAGGCACTTGCGGCCTGCAGCAACGTGATCTGCAAAATCTCCGGAATCATCGCTTCAGCGCCGAAAGACATTCCGTTTGCGGAATCACTGGCCCCGGTTGTCAATCATTGCCTCGATTCCTTCGGGCCCGATCGAGTTGTGTTTGGTGGCGACTGGCCTGTTTGTCTGCTGGGTGGATCCTTTAAGGACTGGGTGATGGCGTTGCGGACCATCATTGCAGATCGGCCAGTAATGGATCAGGAAAAACTGCTTCACCGGAATGCTCAGCGTCTTTACCGTCTGCCCGCATAAGGGGTGGGGAACGCGACTCAATCGCCCCCGAGCTTGCCTCGTGGGTTTACCTCGCCTCTGCGCCAGACGGAGTTCCCTTCGAACGGCCACGTTCCGCAGGTAAGGCCTGGTGCAAAGGCCCTGCGAGCCCACGAGGTGAACTCGTGGGGGGCTGGGGAACGCGACTCAATCGCCCGCGAGCTTGCCTCGTGGGTTTACCTCGCCTCTGCGCCAGGCGGAGTTCCCTTCGAACGGCCACGTTCCGCAGGCAAGGCCTGCTTAAATGTTCTTTCAGATAGCAGGCCACTGCCAGCGACCGACTCAGGTCCAGTGCTTCCTGCAGTCGAACGCGTTTCTTCTTTGATTCATCCAGATTGTCCGGACGCTTCAGCAGCAATCAGCGCATGCCCTTCAGAACGGTGCGATCCATGAGTCTCGCTTCTCGCTGCAGGTGGCGACGCCGTTGAGACAGCTTGTCATTCACTAGTTTCACGATGTGGAATCGATCGAACACCTGCAGGGCATGCGGCACGCTGTTGAACACGGTCGCGTAGTATGCACTCGACATGTCGGTCGCCATAGCCGACATTCGCGATTGAAAGACTCCTTCTTTTCGCCAGCAAGCCAACGGCTCATAGTCAGCAACCCTCAACGCCTTGTACAATTCTCGCTCGGTGGTCATCTCGGTTCTCCTGATGAAACAGCCTTAGTACTGCTCATCAGGCCGAGTCAACCACCTTTCGTAAACCCTCGCAAAAAAATCAACTTAACAGCTCGCACTTCATTTCGCGCAGAACGCCCCATTTGGTACGCATCCGATTTGGACACCGATGGAGTGGGTAGTCCCAGGTTCGTCGAAAATTCTTCATCTCGAGTGGATTCGGAATATGACTAGAGGCTTTTCGACGCATAAAGGGCTGAAACTATGGCAAAAGGCGGCACTGGTATCCGTCGTTATTTTATGGGCATTGCCTGGCGTCTACCGGTTTATGATTCGACAAATCGCTTTGGCGCGTTGTGATGCGTTAATTGCTTCACTACAAAAACACCGCACTCAAAGAATTCTGAATCCGCACACCACGACAAGCTCTTCCATATGGCAACCGACGCAAAAATTTCTTGACTTTAGTGATACTGCCATTGCCGATGATGACCTATGGTGCATAAGCCAGGTTGATGGCCTCACTCAGTTGGATTTGGCACGTACTTCAGTGTCAGATCGCGGTATCGTTCAGATCGCCTCGCACCAGACCATTCGACTGCTGAATCTTGAATCGACATTAGTGACGGATCAGTGCCTCAGAAATCTGAAGTTTGCCCCGCGTCTGCAAATCCTGAATGTTTCCAGAACGCAGATCACACTGGAAAGCTGCCCACGTTTTGATCGCCTGGAAACATTCTCAGGTACGGACTGCCCAATTGAAAATGATGGAGCTTCCCGTCTGTTATCGTTGGCCCCAAATCTCGTTGCGGCTAACCTTGCCGGAACCTCAATAACGAATTCGTTATACTCCGTTATAGGGGCACATCCGACAATCCAGGCAATTAACCTCTCACGTACGGCTGTCTCGGGTGAATTCTTTGACCAACTGGAATGCGGAAGTTTAACGTGGCTATGGCTCGATGAAGATCAGTACGCAGATGCTGCAGTGTCTCGCCTGAAGGCTCGATGTCCGAAGATTAGAAGCCATCTCGCCCCTGACAAAGCGACTGACAGTGCGCCTTGAAATCGTGGGGCTCTGTAGGGACAGTGTATTCTAAGCGAGTGGTCCGCACAGATGCTTAAGGTGATTGTTCATCGAAAACCGTTGAAATCGCCTGTGAATGCCTGCGAGAGTTGAGGGATAATGGGGGCAGGCCTCGTTCTCTGGTCGTCCGCAGCGGTGAAGCTGCGACAACCGGCCCCTGCTGCCGCCGTTACACGGCTCCCCAATATGTCGTACAATCAATCCGTGGGCTGACGCCCACGGCTACATGCTGTCATCGCTTCGCGATTGAATCTTTGCCTTGTCTCGGGATTCAATTGTTTCATGGCTTCATCACGAAATCTGACGACTTCGTCACGACGCAACCGGGCATCGCATCGCTGCGATTCCCAGCGGCGAAGCCGCGACAGCCCGAGAGTCATCGTGGGTAAGCCTTATACAACTGACATACGATCCGTGTAAGGTAAGGCATGCAGGCCGGTGATGAACATGACGAGTGGCGACCAACTGGGAAAGTCTTTTGGGGGTTGACCCCGCTTGGCTACCATCAAACCTCGCTCCGCGAGGAGGGCCGCATTCGGTACGTGGGGCGGGCATGTGACAATTCCTGTTGGTTCCGATCCGGGCGAATTCCCGATTTGTCGGGAATTTTTGCAAATGAATCTGATCTTTGCCAGGATCCCTGAATCGCTGACGCCGCTCCGCTCGCCTGACGCGTCCAAAGGCGAGCGGTGTGGCGTCAGCCCACCGAGT
>JALHMY010000102.1 GCA_022843805.1 Fuerstiella sp. | reverse complement strand
TGCCAAAGATCCCATCGCTACAGGACCTTTAGCAAGGTCCACTACCCGAAATTCAAAGCTTGACAGAGCACTAGTTGTCTGCGCGATCTGCATCACTCATGTTGTGGTAGTGGCAGGTGTGTCGGCAACCAACACTCCAAACATTGATGAGGTTGCTCACCTGACGTCAGGATTACTGATCTGGGAACAGGGTCGGTATGACTCGTATATGGTTAATCCACCCCTTCCCCGTCTATTGGCATCTGCGCCAATTTCATTTTTTGATTACAACAGTGATTGGGAGTTTCATCGGACGCAAGCGTGGGGAATCGGAGCACGCCCCGAGTGGACAGTAGCGGAAGAATTTGTTCGGCTGAATGCAGAAGACGTTCGTCTAATGTTTACGATAGCACGATGGGCATGTATTCCATTCTCCATTTGCGGAGCAATCGGCTGCTGGTGCTGGTCACGCGAGATTCTTGACGAACGTGCTGCGACAGTGGCGGTATCATTATGGTGCACCTCACCTAATGTATGCGCTTGGGCAAGTACATTATGCCCAGACGTCCCGGCAGCGGCACTTGGTGTATGGGCAAATTTTGCCTTTTATTTGTGGCTCCGTGACCAAACGTGGAGGAAAGCAGTTTACACGATCAATGGATTCCTGATCTCCTTAATCCAGTTCACTCAAATTCAAACGTAAGACGGAAATGCACCCCTTTTCAAAATTTCCGGATAATCTGTCGACGCTCCTTCTTATTGGCAACTTTTATACGAAGTGGACATCCGGGCTGAACGCGCCCGAATCCCTCAGAGCAACACAAGTGTTTGTGAGGAATACGGCCAGTAGAAAGACGCTTGCCGAGGACGCTGTTTCTTCTCTTCTCTTCTCTTCTCTTCTCTTCTCTTCTCTTCTCTTCTCTTCTCTTCTCTGTCGAATAATCGAATAGATGACGAAAGGATTCGAACTGCCGTTTGGGAATCTGCCTAAGACTTAAAGAGATTGTTTTGCGACGAACCGCCGTTCTCCTCTCCTGTTTACTGGGCTCCGTTCTTTGTGACGGGACCTTACTGAGTCCGTTTCAAACTCTCTTGCATTCATCTTCTTCTTGCGCCATCGCGAAAGCCATGTCATGTATTGGGCCTCAACCTCATGACGGTCAATGCTGCCGAAATTTCAGTTATTGGAGGCTGTGCGGTTTGGGCTGTTACAGGAGACTGTGCAGGCGATTGAGGCCGGGGCGGACGTGAATGCCCGTCAGTCCGACGGTACAACACCTCTGATGCAGGCGGCTCGGGATGGTCATTTCTATGTGGCCGACAAACTGCTGCAGGCCAATGTTGATAGTACCAGGCACTAAACGAGGTGAACATTGAGGCATGCGTCTCGAAAAGAAACGCGGCTTTAGATGGACTCCGGAAAGCGAATTCAGCATGAAACACATAATGATTTTCTTTATCCTCACTTTCGTTTTCGCGGCTGAGGGGTCAAGCTCCGCTGCAGGCGCTGAGCATGACTGGAATCCTGGTGCCACCGGTCTGCGTGGCTGGATTCGTTGTGACAAGCTTGGTCACATCGGATGCCCGCGAGATCACAATCACCAGGGTTGAGGAAGGTTCTCCCGCTGATGGCATTTTCGCCGTCGGCGACTCGATTTCCGGGGTCGGCGGCAAGCCGTTTTCTTATGACCCTCGCACTGAAATGGGCAAAGCCCTGACCCTTGCCGAATCAGAAGCGGGCCAGGGAAAACTCCGCCTGACCCGGTCTCGCGCAGGCAGCTCGGCGGAAGTCATCGTGAAGCTTCCGGTGCTCGGAACTTACAGCGTCACCGCTCCCTTCGACTGCCCGAAGTCCAGACGCATTCTCGAACAAGGATGCAAAGATCTCGCCAGGCGGATGGCAGAACCTACCTATGCCCAGCATCAGGATCCTATTCCCCGATCGCTCAACGCGCTCGCGCTGTTGGCCAGCGGCGATTCGAGCTACCTCCCACTGATCAGGCAGGAAGCCGCGTGGGCAGCGAACTACGCCGATGACGGGATGGCAACCTGGTATTACGGCTACGTCATGTTGTTTCTGGCCGAATACAGGATCGCCACCGGGGATGATTCGGTCATGCCGGGCTTAACGCGACTCGCGCTGGAAGCTGCCAATGGTCAAAGTGCGGTCGGTTCGTGGGGCCACGGATTTGCTCGCCCCAGCGGCCGTCTCGGAGGCTACGGAATGATGAACTCCCCCGGTGTGCCGTTGACGATCTCGCTGGTGATGGCCCGTGAGGCCGGTGTGAAGGCCCCGGCCCTGGACCTCGCGATCGAGCGCAGTGCCAGGCTATTGCGTTTTTATATCGGCAAAGGCGCGATCCCGTACGGCGACCATCATCCCTGGATTGAGAACCACGAAGACAACGGGAAGTGCGGAATGGCCGCCGTGTTATTCAACCTGCTCGGTGAATCGGAAGGCGCGGAGTTCTTCTCGCGTATGAGCGTTGCTTCTCACGGACCGGAGCGTGATTGCGGGCACACCGGCAATTACTTCAACATGCTCTGGGCGATCCCCGGCGTTGCCCTGTCGGGACCACAGCCGACCGGAGCCTGGATGACTGAGTTTGGGACATGGTATTTCGACCTTGCCCGCGGCGCGGACGGAAATTTCCTGCATCAGGGCCCGCCGGAACCTGAAGAAGACAGTTACGCAGGATGGGACAGCACCGGCGGATATCTGTTGGCCTATGCCATGCCGTTGAAGAAGCTTTATCTCACCGGCAAAACGCCTGGTGCAGTGCCGCAACTCGATGCCGCCACCGCCCAATCACTCATCGCCGACGGGCGTGGCTGGAACAACAAAGACCGTAACAGTTTCTACGATGCGCTGAGCGACGAAAAACTCATTGAGCGGCTTCGCAGCTGGTCGCCCGTCGTGCGCGAGCGAGCGGCCATGGCGCTGGGACGCCGCGAAAACTCTCCCGTGGCACCTTTGATCGAGATGCTCGACTCCCCCGGCGTTGAGGCTCGTTATGGCGCCTGCCAGGGGTTGATCTTTCTGCGTGGACGTGGAGCACCTGCTGTGGATGCCCTGCAGAAGACGCTGTCGCATAAAGACCTCTGGCTCCGCATCAAAGCGGCTGAGGCACTCGCAGCGATTGGTGCGCCTGCCTCGAAGGCGGTGCCGCAACTGCTCGAGCTGCTGGCTCAGGTGGATGTAAAGAATGACCCGCGCGGCATGCAGCAGCGTTATCGTTCCTTCGCTCTGTTCGACAATGACGGATTGCCTGGCCGCTCACTGGAAGGCGTGGATCGCCCCGCGCTCTATAAGGCCGTGCGGGCCGGCCTGAAGAACCAGGACGGGCGTGCTCGCGGCAGCATCGGTTCCGTCTATCGCCATCTCTCGCTCGAAGAGATCAAGCCTCTGCTGCCTGCCATCCACGAAGCGATTGTCGAGCCCGCGCCGAGCGGCGAGATGTTCGCTGACGAAATTCGCGTGGAAGGTTTGCGTCTTCTGTCTCAGCATCACATCGAAGAAGGCATGCAAGCGCTCGTAATCTACAACCGCGATCAGAATCCATGGGCCAGCGAAATTCGCACCCCTGAGCTGATGAAGATCCTGCTCAGCTACGGCACCCACGCCAAGGCGGTCATTCCGGAACTGACCAGGATCGCGAACTACTTCGAGAAGGATGAAAAAGACTTCCCACCGCATCTGATGCGCAAGAAGGCCAGGAACGTCCGCGAAACAATCACCGCGATTGAAGCCTCGATGGAGGCCCTGGAACTTATCCGACTCGAATAGGGGTGAAGACCCGCCAACCAGGAGACGCATGAACTTCACCCCTCACCCCTCACCCCTCCCTCAACGCCAGACCGCCCGCACCTTTAGAAGTTGCGCATTTCGTCAGGGCTAAAAGCCCGGCACATCCTCTGCCGGTGGCGTGAACCACCGGCATTGGATATGTCGGCCCTCCGGGCCTGAAATCACGCAACTTCAAAACCGCTCAGCCCGCGGCACTGCGTTTCGTCAATGGGCCACCGCGCGTCTTTCCGAACTCCTGGTCAAGGGGTTCACGATGGACGACCATCGACTCAAAGCAAGGACGAATGCTCGGCACCGACTATTTCGACGAACTGCTCGCCCGCATCAGGGACATCCGCTCGTACGAGCGGATGTTCTACCAGAAGATCACCGATATTTACGCCACCAGCACCGACTACGACTCGACTGCCGAAGCTACGACGTTGTTCTTCCAGACTGTGCAAGAAAGATGCACTGGGCCGCCCACGGGCACACCGCCGTCGAAGTGATTGTTTCGCGTCTCAGGTTCAGAACTGTCACAATTACCTCTCGCCACTGCCTTCGAGCAAATGAATCTGGCGATGGCAAAGGCTATGCTCGGGCACACGAAATTCTGGTACGGAAAATGGCTTTTTTTATCGAACGTTTCGGGGTCAACAGTGAAGAAGCGAAGTCAGAGTAAGAAATGGGCTGAGGTACGGAAGGTGCTTGTTCAAGGCGATGCCGAGATGTTGATCGATCTCGTCAGGGAACTCTACGACGCCTCCCCGGCAAATCGGGAATTTCTGCACACTCGCCTGAAAGTGAACGAGGACGACACAAGTGCTCTGAAGCCCTATCTCGATCGCATCACCAGTCAGTTCAAGATGACTCGCGGCAATATCAAACTGGATCTCGCGGAAGCCCGGCGAGCGATTCGGGAATATCGTAAAGCGACAAAAAACGTTGCTGGCACCATCGAACTAATGCTGACCTATGTCGAATGCGGGACCGAATTCGCTCTCGAATACGGCGAGATTGATTCTCGATTCTATTCGAGCATGTCGGGAGCCTTGCAGGAAATGGCCGATCTCATTTGTTCGGAAGGACGAGAATACTACCCTCGCTTCCGTGATCGAATCCAGAATCTCAACGCAAGCTCAGGGTCCATCGGCTGGGGCTATGGCGATCTGCCTGGCGAAACGGCTTTTGGCATCGAGTGCTGTTTTCGCGAGGAATGACTCGCCGCGCCGAAGGGTCGCCTGAAATCAAATCCGTGTCAACAATGATTTCAGGCATTCATCCAATCCTGCCTCGTGCCAGGCACCTGAGGCAGCTGGAACAACGTGCCAGGCACCTGAGACAGGGATGATTTCCGATTCGCCGTTTCACGCCGCTAACTGCCGGCACTTGCCTGACGGCAACTTGCGGATTTCGACTTACATACCGCCTTCCCGATTGAATCGCTCCACAGCTCCGAGGCCCAAACTGGTTTCCCGCCGTTGCCCCTACGCAGTTGCCCGCTCGTAGTTGAAAGGATTTTGGTCACTATTGCCTAACCCCGCGGATTGCCCGTATCCGCACGTTTTGCACGATCCTTCGGCGACGTTGAACGCCACAATGACATTCCATTCAGCCGCAGATAAACTGCTCCCGATCACCATGTGGCTGGTTCTAATTCTGCCGACGGCCCCTCTGAGCCAGGTAATCCCGATTCATCCGGCAGGAACGTTCAGCGAATGATCGATGCGTCGGCAGATTTCTGGTTGAGCAGATCGCAATTTGTTACCGCTAATCAAGCGGAGCATCGACCTGAAGGTTATTGGTGAACTGGATATTTTCACTTTTGGCACCGCGGTGTTCCAATGCCTTCGGAAGACTCGAAAATGTATTTCCGCTGATGTTGATGTCTCGAGTTCCCTCCAGCACAATGCCGCCCGACAATTGATCGTTCACCTTGCGCTGGACGGCCCCGTCACCGATATAGCTGTCACAAAAACTGTTGGCACTCACCGTAATTCGGCTGCTGTCTTTTCCAATCCGAAGACATCCTGTCTCCAGCTGCGGAGGCTGCGTCCCGTCTTTGCTTTTCGGCGGCATCTTTAGCAGTGGAAAGGTATTGGCAGAAACGGCACAGCCGTGAGCATCAATGAGGTCGATGCCTCCCCCGTTGTGAGCGATCACGTTCGACGAAATTGTGATCCCATAACAGTCCCGGGCCAGCACAATCGCACGACCGTCGCATTCCTCGATCATGTTTCCGGAAATTACCGAGCCGTAAGTATTCTCGATCACGACGCCATCACCGAGGTGATCGTCGATGCAGTTGCCTGTCATGCAGAGATTATACCCGTCGAAACAGTGCAGAGCATCCCGGTTCTCTTCAAACTGATTGGCGGAAACTACGATGTCGTGACAGCCTGGCAGGTTCAGTCCGGTCTGTTTGTTGTAGGTGATCAGGCACGCACTGACCCGAGGGTCTTCATAACAGTTGTCGAGTTTAATGCCGTCGCCACCATGATGGCTGACAGTCACGCCCTGCAGGAAAATCTCGTTCACGCGAATGGCTTCAATGCCGGTGCCACTCTTTTCCTGACCGGTGATCCGGAACTGACTCAACATCACTCGCCAAAGCTGATCTGACGCCTGGACCTTTTCGCCATCCGGATGTTTCACAATCAGTGCTGGCTGACCTTCAGTGTTCATGTTCCGAATATGAGTCGCAGAACCTGCTCCCTGAATCAGCACATCTCCGCGGGACAGAACAAGGGGCTGAGTGATTTCAAAGGTGCCGGGAGGAAGCCGTACGACTCCGCCCTCAGCCGGAATCGCATCAAACGCAGCCTGCAGCGAGGAGAATTCGGCCGCTCGAATTTCGGACCGAGCTCCCGGCAGCAGCGTGGTGGGTCGGGCAGTCGTCGGCTCAGTTTCCTGAGCATTCCCGGATTGGTTCGCTGCGATAAGCAACATCGCCACAGTGACAATGGCTCGCGTCATAAGAGTGGAACTCCTGAATCAGGTGTTTGTGGTGAAGTGAAACACAACGGAATCAAGTCGGCTAACGGATATTCCAGGTCAACCGCCAGTGACTGCTTTTTGCTGCTCTTTTGCTTTCAATAGTTCTTCACGTTCCGGAAGAGCCTTATAAAACGGGTCAAGAGGAAAACAGCCGGAAACGAGTCCGTTCCGGGGTGCCGTGGTACAGTCGCTGAATGTGCGGCACAATTTTTTGCGGGCCAGTTCGCGACCTGCCAGTACATCGGCTGGCAATTCCGGATAGGACAAAACCATTCGCCCCAGTCCAATGCTGTCGACCATGCCGCTGCTTACAACGGCCTGGCTGACGTTTGGCAGCCATTCCTGCAGATACGAATACCCTGTTCCCACAATGATCATGTCAGGGCATTCTGCTCGAACCTGTGCGGTTGCCTGAATCTGGCGATGCACTCCCACCAGAGGATCTTCCGGTGGCTGATAGCCGTCCGAAGGAGGAAACAAGGCTGGTCGCTGAATGTGTGGGTTGTAATAAGGACTGCCACAGGTCGTGCAGACCAGATCAATTTTCAGGCCCTTCAGCAGGTTAAGAAAGCGGACAGGTTCCTGAAGATCGATTCCGGTGCCGGTACCGTCACCGCCGAACGCATACTTATAGGAGCCGGAAAATGAGGGGACACCGGCCCGATCCTCCGTTGTACCTGGCTGAAACGGGCCGAAGTCAAACAGGCTGACTCGCACGCCAATGCCGAGGCCTGGAACTTCTGACCTGATTCGGCCGGCAATTTCTCTGAGAAACCGTGTGCGATTTTCAAAACTGCCGCCGAATTCTCCCGGTCGATCAAAACCGGACAGCAGTTCGTGTCCCAGATAGCCATGACAATGTTTAATGTCGACCCACGTAAAACCGGCTTTCCATGCCAGTCGACTGGCCGCAATAAAATCATCAATCAATTGTTTCAGATCGTCATCAGACAGCAGAGTTGAATCATCGGTGATCCCCAGGCGAGCATCCAGAAACGGATGTCGATAGGCGGTGCGGGGAATCATCCGCTTTTTGTCGTCAGGTTTTGAGTATCGGCCCGAGTGTGTCAGCTGCAGCCCGATAAGAAGATCGCTGGTATCGGAAAAGGACTCCCGATGCGAATCCACAAGGAGTTGCCGAAGAGACTGCAGTTCTGACAGCGTCGAGTCATTGATCAGCAGCTGATTGGGATTTGCCCGGCCGTCGTGACGCACCGCAACCGCTTCTCCGCCCCAGATCAGTTTGGCACCGCTCAGGCCAAAATTTCGCCAGCGACGTCGAGTCAGCTCGGAGGGTTTCCCATCCGTCGTTCCGTCCCAGCCCTCCATCGGCAGAATACAGAAACGATTTCCGATTTTTCCTGCCTGACTCTGCAGAGGCTGACCGAGCGGTCCGCTGCTGCCTGCAATCACCTGAGCGTCAACAGGCAGATCGAGCCCCAGTTCCCGGAGTCTCGCACAAAACTGTTCCACTGTTTTAAACGTGGAGATTCGGGGATAGGCCATCCCGGAATTGCCCTTTCGCTACAGATAAAACACAGGTCCGTTGAATCACAGGTTGAAAATGCTGAAGCACCAGTTGAAATCAGCTCGAACCGACAGCATTTCCCGCAGGATAACGCGAGGATTGAGATTGCAACAGGAACCGCCATCCAAACGGCACAATCGATGAGTTTCTGCGTCCCTGAGGCTATGATCCTTCAAGAGCCTGACCGCCGACAATGCGCCCCAGCAGCAATTCGGCAACGATCAGATTGGGAACCCAGCACAGCCATGAAATGATCGGATAAGAAACCACAAACGAAATTCCACCAATCGTAAAGATCGGCAGGTAGATTCGCAGAGTTACGGCCGCGAGGGACAGCGCGAAATTCCGTACCATCCAGCGACGATGCTGCTGCACATCACCGTCCAGAATGGATTGCAGTGCCAGCCATCCTGTTGTCAGCCAGGCAACAGCCAGTAAAGCAAATCCGATTCGAGCAGGAAAGCCACCCCAGGCGAACATCGCCATATATAGCCCGGCGAGCCCTCCGGCCAAAACACCGACTCCCAGATAGAGCCGTCCAAGCCAGCGATGCAGATCGGGACGTTTTATGCGAAGTTGCCTGGAAAACTGCAGCGGTCCCAGGATCAGAGCCAGGCTGGAAGCAAAGACATGTATGCTGATCCCAATGGAATGGCTCTGAAAAACGGCCCGCATCTCCGGATGAACGAGCTTGCCCAAAGGTAATACGCTGTAGGCGACAATGGCATAGCCCGCAACACTCAGGCACAGCACATAAAGCAGAATTGTGCGCAACAGAATCACAGCCAGCACCTGACAGGGAGTCGATGACACGGGAATCGGCGGCGGCTCACTTCTCGCTAGTCCCGTTTGCGGGCAGCTGAATGAACTCCAATGGTATCATCATTGATGGCGGGCTGGTGCGAGCGGTGTGCTGCAGTGGCACCGGAACGAAGTGCATAAACACCTGCTGAGTGAACGAGCCAGCGCCGCCGGATTCCGTCTGAATCTGCATCAACCCCTGGCTGTCCATCGACATTCTTAAATGATCAGTCGGCCGTACATCAGCGTCCAGCAGGTCCGACGTGACCACATCGGATGCAGCCAAACTTCCTGCAGGGCGGCTGGTAACCCCAAATGCGATGACATTGCCTTCAGCACGAGCCTCCTGAAAATGTCCCCATCCCCGGAAGACTGTACGTCCCGGAACACTTGCCGCATAGACTGATTCACGGCCACCCTGAATCAGTCGACATTGCCATTCATCATTTTGCTGAGCCACCTGCAACTTCTCAGCCGGATCGATAACGCCGTACAGCCAGTAACCTACATCAAGGTCCCACAACAGCTGCCCTGACATTCGAAAATCCGCCGATGTATGCAGAGTCACGGTTCTTCCGGACAGAGCAGGAATCGAATGAGTAATTCCAATCCAGGATTTTGTTGAAACGAGTTCCAGGGTCAGAACAAACGGCAGTTCGGCCGTTGTTCCCTGAGCCGGGTAGATCCCCTCGCACTTCAGTCGAACCTGAACGGGCCCTCGCTTTTCCACACTCCACACAATTTCCTTCGCGTCCTGCAGACGATGTACAATGCTGCCTTCCTGAACGCTGCTGCCTTCCTGAACGCTGAGTGTTATGCCAGCATCATCAAGGTACTCGCGATCATAAAAGACGCCCTGGATCAGGGGATTCGCATCGCGGCGAATCGTGCAGGCAGAAACCTTAAAGTGCTGGTCAGTTTCAGAAAACAGCAGACCGCGAGAAGGTGCACTAGTCGAAACCTGTGGTCCATACTCCAGTGACAGGCTGTTGACTTCGAGCGGTCCGGGACTCAGAACAAAGTCCACTTCCAGCTCACTAACCGAGCCATCCGGATGGCGAGCAATTGCCGACATCTGGGCATCCTGAACTGTTCCCGTATCAGACACCAGGCGGGCATTCTGCGGGCCACCGAGTTCTCCGCGGGCGAACGAAAAATGTGCACTGGCCGGGTAGCCGAAACGGCGTATTCCCGCGGTTTCACGTATCTGAAACCGCTTTTTGGTAACTTCTGCTGCATGGCCCGAAGGCAGAATGACACTGAAAACGCAGAACAAAACGGCTGTCAGTCGCACACCCATCGACAAAATTCGCTTCATGTCACTTCCTGGTTGCTGCAGGCACTCTATTGCTCTGTCAAGACAAAGGGTTCGGGTTGAATGTAGTGGATCTTGCCAAAGATCCCATCGCTACAGGACCTTTAGCAAGGTCCACTACCCGAAATTCAAAGCTTGACAGAGCACTATGTAAGAATCGCGTCAATTGGCTGGCCGCCATGAGCTGCCTTCACGGGTCGCTTGTTCTGGTCATATACGGGCATGTCCGGATTGATTCCCAGACTCGCCAGAACTGTCGCACAAATGTCCCCGCTGCTGACCGGATTTGATCGAATGTAGGCCGCATGATCATCCGAAGAACCGTACACCGTTCCTCCCCGGATGCCTCCACCGGAAAACATGACGGAATAGCAATTCGTCCAGTGATCACGTCCGCCGTCGGCGTTGAGTTTTGGTGTGCGTCCCATTTCGCTCATCACCACAACCAGAGTTTCATCCAGCAGTCCGGTTGCAGCAAGGTCTTCCATCAGCGCTGTCCAGGCGAGATTGAAGTACGGAAGCAAATAATCCTTCAGGATGGGGAAATTTCGAGCATGCGTATCCCAGACTTCCTGATTGAGCATGAAGCGAGCTGAATAGCCGTCCCACGTGACATTAACAAATCGTACGCCCGCTTCCAGCAGTCTTCGGCCGATGAGAGTGCTGTTACCAAACAGCGTGTTCCCGTAACGTTCCCGTGAAGCCGTATCAACCGTGCTCAGATCAAACGCTTCCCGGACGCCGGATGAAGACAGCAAACCAAACGCCATCTGCTGAACTCGATCGAACTGATCCAGCCGTCGACCATTGTCAACACTGCGGATTTGTTCATCCAGCTGGCTGAGCAGGCCGCGACGTCGATCAAGCCGATCCAGAGTCATCTCCGGGCCGGCAGAACCACCGGGCAATACCGGTACACCTCGAACAACTTTCGGGTGATAAACAACATCGCCCTTCCCATCATCCGAGTAAGGCGAACACTCCGTACACAGCGGGTCATATTTTTGCCCCAGAAAGCCGCCATAGGGACCTGGCTTTCTGACGGCCAGGCCCCAGCCCAGATAATTGGGCAGATGCACATAATTTGGCCGACCTTCCTGCGGACCACTGACCAGATCAAATACAGAACCCATGCTGGGTGGATAGGTGTCTTTCGTGGAAAGAATATCGGTCAGCGTTTCCTCGTATCCTGTATAGCTGGGCAGCGTGTTGTGGCAGCCGCCGTTGTGATGCACCGAACGTACGATGGCCGTGCGATGCATCCATTTCGTCATCCCCGGGAGATACTCGCAGACGTCAATGCCCGGCACGTTTGTGGCAATCGGTTTGAACTCCGTCCGAATGCCGCTCGGCGCCAGCGGCTTCATGTCCACCATGTCCTGAGTCGCCGCACCTCCCAGCAGATAAAGAACAATCACGTTCTTTACTCGAGCGGGCGTTGCCAGCAGCGACGGGACCTGTTCCTGAGCCAGCAGGTTTGGCAAACTACAAAGACTGCCCAGTGCCGACAGAGCGCCCACCTGCAGAGTCTCCCGGCGGGTTGCTCCTGAACAGGTCTTTCTTCTGCTACCCAGCATCGTCAGCATGGTCGCTCGTCCCGGTACATTTTTTCAGACGTGTACTCGAATCTTCAGGCACAAAAGTCACCAGACTTCTGGCGCGATAGTGACCAGAAGCCTTCCGACAAATCAGGCATTCCCACAAAACACTGGATCTCATCACGTGGATTCTGAATTCGCGGGACGCTAATTGTACAGAAGCGCCATTATCACCGGTTTTGGGGTTTGGTGTCAAACACTGTGTTTTGATAATAAACTGTGTTCGGCAAGCGGTTTTTACTCGGCACATCTCAACGATTTTCATGTTTACAGGATTGCAGGACAATGCGAATCTCTACCCTCGTTAGTTGTCTTCTGCTTGGCGGACTGTTTGTCTGTGCGCCGTTTTGTCACCGAGTGAATGGTGCGTCGCGGGCCGTCGCAGACACATCAGGAGGTACGTCCGCGAATAGGTCAGCAGGTACGTCCACGATCATTGTGGCGGCTCATAACGCATCGGAAGCATCGCGCGCGTCTGCTCATCTGACCGCGGATGGTGAAGGCGATCAGGAGGAAATCAATGCGGCCATTCGAATGCTGCCGGAATCGGGAGGGCATGTTCAGCTGACCGAAGGCACTTTTGATATTCGCAGAGTCCCTGGAAAGCTGGGCGGCGTGCTGATTGAACGCAGTCATGTTGTCCTGTCAGGCCGAGGCACCGCAACTCGACTGATTCAGGCGGCCGAACAGGAGACGAATGTTATCAGAATTATTGGCAGCGGAGTGGGCTATATCACGATTCGTGATCTTTATATCGACGCCAATCGGGACCAGAATGCTTTGGGCGAGGGCGATCCCAACGTTTCGCACGCCAGATTCGAGTTCTGCGGAATCAAGGCCTATTTCCGGGAACCAGGCGGACCCGGCGGTGAAGACGTTCATCACATCACGATTCGCAACTGTCAGATCGTGAACGTGCGGCGACTGGGGATCATGCTGGAAGGCCCGGCGATGCATGTCATTGACAATCATCTTGGAAATGCTGGTTCCGATGTCGTCGAGATTCTTACAGGTCCCGGTGAGATTCGCGGCAACTATGCAGAAATCACCGGTCGTACTCACGTTGCTTTTGGCTCGGACCGTGGCAATCACATTATCATGACCAACAACACCATCCATGTGAAACCGGAAGGGGATATCGATATCGGATTTCGGTCCTGGGCGGATTCCAAACATCATGTGATTAATGGCAACGTTATTCGGGTGGATACCGGCGGCAAAATGGGGCAGGCCATGGATATTCGTGGCACCGAGACTACCATTTCCGCCAATTGCATTCACAATATGTCGGGCGAACCGGTGCTGCTGAGAATTTCGGCAGGCAATGCTGTGGTGACGGGAAATGTCTTTGAAAATGTCACGCTGATCGTGGAAGATCAGTCAATCGAACAGAAACCTGTTCGAATTCTCAACAACATCACAGAGAATACCCGGATTGAACTCATCAGGGGCAATCTGAACCCTGCCGAGTCAACGATTCCGGCGACTGTACCGAAAACAGAACCAGAACCGAAAACAGAACCAGAACCAGAGACAGAACCAGCCCGGAAGCCGAGTGGAGACTGATGCTGTGTGGAACATTCTTGGTCAACCCGGTCGACTTTGTGATCGCCATTCACGACGTGAACTTCTGTCGATTGGCGGACTATCGCTGTTTGGAATGAGCCTGCCGCAGGTGATCCGTATGCAGCAGGCCCAGGCCAGCACGATTCCCCGCCAGGGCAGCTTTGGAGCCGCCGAGTCCGTCATTGTTGTTTATCTGCAGGGTTCACCCAGTCACATTGATTTGTGGGATCCGAAACCGGAGGCCCCGGCTGAAATTCGCGGAGAATTTAAACCGATCGCAACAGCAGCTCCCGGTATGTATCTGGGCGAAGTCCTGCCGAAGCTGGCAGGCCAGGCAGATAAGTTCAGCGTTGTGCGATCGATTGGTGTCAAACCGAAGGGATTGCCCAATCACGGCTCGGCGATCTACATGCTGATGACGGGTCATGATCCGGATAACTTTTCTGCCACAGGTTTGTCGGTTCCTCCTTCACGCAACGATTTGCCCTCAGTGGGATCAGTTGTCTCGCGCTATCGGCCTTCCGAACGTGAACGAATGAGTTATGTGGCCGTGGGAGCCCCCGTCAAGGAGAATGTGATCGTTGGTGTTGGACAGGGAGCCGGGCTTCTGGGTGCAGCACATGACCCATTCCAGATGTACGATGATGCCACTCAGCCTCTGAAGCTGGAAACACTTCAGCTGCCCGCTGGTGTCAATGCCGATCGACTGCGTTCCAGAATGGATCTGCGGTCCATGATGTCAGCAGAGGATGCACTCCGTCGCAGCGGTCTGAACGGCATCAGTCAGCCAGACATGGCTGTGCTGAGAAAAACGGCCGAACAGGATTTTGACACATTCTACGAACAGGCCTGGTCACTGCTGCAGTCAGACAAGGCCAGCCGCGCATTCAGACTGGAAGACGAATCTCCGGTCGTGCGTGAGCGATATGGAATGACAAAATTCGGACAGAGCTGTTTGCTGGGACGCCGACTGGTCGAAGCGGGCACTCGGTTCGTGCAGGTTACCTGGCCAGCGCGATCCGATGACGAACCAGCTCCCGGGCCGGATGGTTCCTGGGATACTCACCGGAACAATTTCCCAATGCTGCGTGACCACCGCTGCCCCGTGTTCGATCATTCAATGTCGGCCCTGATTGAAGATCTGGACCAGCGAGGGCTCCTGGAAAAGACACTGGTTGTCGCGATTGGTGAATTCGGTCGATCGCCAAAAATTGGAGCAGCAACAACCAATAACGTCGGTCCCGGTGGCCGTGATCACTGGCCCGATTGCTATAGTTTCCTGATTGCAGGGGGCGGAGTACGGCCCGGACAGGTATTCGGTGAATCCGATCGGTTTGGCGCTTATCCCAAAACGTCCCCCGTGCATCCCTACGACCTGATCTCGACGATTTACCACGGACTGGGAATTGATCCGGATACCGTTTATCCGGACACGCTGAATCGTCCTCGCAAACTGGTTGACTTTGGTAAGCCGATTCTGGAACTCTTTTGAGTCGTTGCTGAAGTTCGACTTCACGGAAGTTTGCCGGAATTCCGCGCCCGCTGCGGCGCCGACGTAGTGCTCTGTCAAGCTTTGAATTTCGGGTAGTGGACCTTGCTAAAGGTCCTGTAGCGATGGGATCTTTGGCAAGATCCACTACATTCAACCCGAACTCTTTGTCTTGACGGAGCACTAGTCTGCAATTTCTATTTGCAGAATTCGCCCATCATGATGTGCGATACGGACATGCATGCCATTCTTCAGCCTCAGTGATTCTGTTCCGGCGGCCGTAAAATTCCCGTCGAAACCACCGGCCCGGGGAGGGTAAAGCCGATAGCTGAATTTCGAATCACCGATCTGAAAATGAGTCCGGGCTGTGTAACTTCCCGCTTCCCTTCGAAACTGCGAGATGACTCCTTCAGTCACTTCATGAGCCCCGGACCTCAGCCATTCGCGACACCTCCGCTGGTCGCGGATCACAGGATAGGTTTCATTGATGACGACTAAGACGCCGCAAACAATCAGAATGCCGCCGACGGCCACACCCGGCCATAACCCTCGTTTACGATCTTCCGGTACTCCCCGGACATATTTGTGAAAGAAGAACCAAAAGCCCGTCCAGAGTAATGCAAAGCCCAGAAACAATAGTCCTCTCTCGCGACCCGCAAAGATGGAATCATTAAGAACGCTGTAAACAATGTTGTAACTCACGGATGACTGTTCTCATTGAAAAGGCAATTCGGTCAGCTCTGGTGACACAGCGTTTTCTTTTCGTTCATCCCTCAAGTGTATCGATCCGATGTCTGGCTCGCGAACCGTCGTGTCACTTGGGTGATGGACGCCTGTATGCTATCCTGTATGTGGTAAAGATTTCGCTTTTGTCACACAGGAGTCCGCGTAATGATCGGTTCCACTCTCTTGTTTTTGTGCCTGCTGATGTCTGGCACATTCGCTGAGAATTCTACTGAGGCAGGTCGATTTGTCATTGAACATCCCACTCTGCGAAATCTTGGCTTTGAGTGGCAGATTCAGGGCGACGCCAATCGAAATGCGACAGTTGCTGTACAGTTCCGGAAGGCAGGAGAATCTGACTGGCGGGAAGCTTTACCTCTTGTACGTATTGGCGGCGAAAATATTTTTCGCCGACGAGAAAATCTGGACTATACAGTTCCGGAAGGCTTTGCGGGCAGCATTCTTAATCTGGAACCGGGCACGGAATATGAATGTCGTTTTCAGATGGCTGATCCGGACGGTCTGACAGGCGAAACACTGCAGACCGTCACCGTGAAGACTCGCAGTGAACCTCAGCCTTTCGCAAATGGTCGCACATTGCATGTTTACCCGGTGGACCATGACGGTCCTCGTCAGGAACCCAGCTTCACCAGTCTGCTGCAGGCCTACTATGGTGCGGGGCTTGGTGACTGGAGTGTGGTCTGGGAGCGACGGGCGCAGCCGGGCGATACGATCGTCATGCATGCGGGCATCTACCGGAACGAACGGCTCAACTATGTCGATCCGCAAATGACGCCGTTTGACGGAACAATGTCACTGACGCTGAAAGGCACCGCTGAAAAACCCATTACGATCAAATCGGCCGGCGATGGCGAGGTGGTCTTCGATGGCGCGGGTAATCATCGACTCTTCGATGTGATGGCGTCCAGACATCACATTTTCGACGGTCTGACGATTCGCAACACGGACGTTGGAATCTTCGCCGGGCAGAAGGAGGTGCTGGGAGCAGTCGGGCTCACCGTGAAGAACTGTCGATTCGAAAACGTAGGCTTTGGCGTGTGGACGGAATACGCGGGGTCGAGCGACTTCTATATTGCCGACAATTTGTTTCTTGGTCGCGATGATCGCTTTCGTCTGATTGGCTGGACCGGTCCACTCTGGGCAAGTGCCGGGTCTTATGGATCTCACCTGCTGACCAGCTACTATGCGATCAAGGTCTATGGTCCCGGGCACGTGATTGCTCACAATGCCATTGCCTATTTTCATGACGGAATTGGCATTTCCACTTATGGAACTCCGCCGGAGGATCCCGATCAGCGAGCATCTTCGATCGACATCTATAACAACGACCTGCATCTGTTCAATGACGACTTCATTGAGACGGATGGCGGTGTACATAATGTGCGGGTGATGAACAATCGCGGTGTCAACGCAGCCCATGGGGGGTATAGTGCTCAGCCGGTCTTTGGAGGCCCGGTGTACTTCATTGGCAATCTTCTGTATCACGTTCCTTCAGGAGTTGCCTTTAAATTCTCAGCAAAGCCAGCCGGACTGTTCGTTTACCACAACACGATCATTGCCGAGCAGGTCATTAAAGACCCATCCTCCAATATGCATTACCGGAACAACCTGTTCCTCGGCCGGGATACTCCGGACCGCGGAATCATGTCATGGCCGAATGCCACGTCGTCATTCAGTTCCGACTACAATGGCTTCCGCCCAAACAAAGGAGTGGCAAAGCAGTACAACTGGCTGGCACCAGCTGCTGGTGCAACCATCTATGAACCTCAGCCGGGTGACTGGCAGTCCTTTGCCACTCTGGCAGAGTTTCGCGCGGCAACGAGTCAGGAAATGCACGGCATTGAAGTTGACTTCGACGATTTCGAGAACCTGAGTCCGCCGGATCCTTCCAGCCGCCATGCCGTTTATCATTCCACTGACTTCAGTTTCCGGCTTAAAGCCGACAGCCGGGCGGTTGATGCTGGTGTGGTGATTCCCACGGTGAATGACAATTTCGTCGGCAAAGCGCCGGATCTGGGAGCACTCGAAGTCGGTGCACCCGCCACAACCTGGGGACCCAGATGGCTGAAAGGGCAACCGTTTTACCGCTAAACTGATGTGTGATCTGTGGTTAAAAAAGCAGGACGCATTCAACCACAGATGACACAGATTTTCACAGATGACACAGATAATCGGGACGGCGGCGTTTGTGTTTTTATCGGTGCCCGTATCATCCCGCGGTTGGTTCGTCCCGCAACCGAACACCCCGAAATCGCAGACCGGGAAGCTGACGCATCCCGCTCGCCAAAAAACCGTTGCGTGTCGCCGAACCCCCATTGCGATTCGGCGAGCGGCCGGTGTGAACCGGCCGGTAAATTCATGCGGTAATCTCGCCGGTTACATCACGCCCGTATCATCCCGAGCAGACCGGGAAGCTGACGCATCCCGCTCGCCAAAAACCGTTGCGTGTCGCCGAACCCCCATTGCGATTCGGCGAGCGGCCGGTGTGAACCGGCCGGTAAACTCATGCGATAATCTCGCCGGTGACATCACGCCGTCAGGAAGTTTTATCATCCGGCGTAAACAGGGACTCCAGCTCGCCGTAGCGGTCGAGTTTCCTGAGCAGGCGAGCGGCCAGAGCGGTCCAGCCGGTCTGGTGACTGGCTCCGAGCCCCCGGCCGTTTTCGCCGTGGAAGTATTCGTAGAACAGGATCAGGTCCTTCCAGTTGGGGTCATCCCGATAGCGTTTATCGCCCCCGTGGCATGGTCGGTCCCCTTTGGCATCCGGAAGAAACAGACGCACCTGCCGGCGCATCAGTTCCCGGGCGACTTCTTCGAGATTCATCATCACCCCCGAACCAGTCGGGCATTCGACTCGGAAGGAATCGCCGTAGAATTCGTGGTAACGTTCGAGCGCTTCGATCAGCAGATAGTTGAGTGGAAACCAGACAGGTCCGCGCCAGTTGCTGTTTCCTCCGAACATCCACGAATCAGAATCGCCGGGCACATAAGCCACTCGATGCTCCTGACCGTTTGTATGAAATACAAACGGATGTTTCTCGTGGATTCGCGACAGCGACCGGACTCCATAGGGAGACAGGAATTCGTTTTCATCAAGAATGTAAGCCAGCAGTCGTTCCATACGTTCCCGGGTGGGAATGGCCAGAAGACGGCTGCGGTTTTCGCCGCCTTCATCGCTGCGTTCCATAAAGGTAATATTCTGGATCTGATCACTGCGATGCTCAACGAACCACTCCATGCGTCGGCGGAAGCCTGGCAGACGACTGATCAGAGCATCATCCAGCAGGATCGCAGTAAACAGGGGGATGACACCGACCATCGACCGGACTCGCATTGGAATATGCTGACCGTTATTGAACAGGTGATCGTAGTAGAAACCATCCCGTTCGTCCCAGAGTCCTGTTTCCCCCAGCGAGTTCATCGCATCGGCAATCTCGATGTAATGCTCGAAGAACTTCGATGCCATATCCGAATAAGCGGGATTCTCGCTGGCGAGTTCCAGTGCCATTCGCAGCATGCGAGCACAGAAGAAGGCCATCCATGCTGTACCATCCGCCTGATGAAGATGTCCGCCGGTGGGAAGTGGTTTCGAACGATCAAAGACCCCAATATTATCGAGGCCCAGAAAGCCGCCGGAGAAAATGTGTTTTCCCAGCAGGTCCTTGCGATTGACCCACCATGTAAAATTCAGCAGCAGTTTCTGAAAAGTACGAGCCAGAAACATGCGGTCGCGGTTTCCGGGCGGTCCTGTTTTCTTGTAGACCCGCCAGCAGGCCCAGGCATGTACAGGAGGATTCACATCGCTGAAGTTCCATTCATATGCCGGAATCTGGCCATTCGGATGCATGTACCATTCCCGCAGGAACAGAATCAGCTGATCTTTGGCAAACTGTTGATCCAGATCAGCAAACGGCACCATATGAAACGCAAGGTCCCAGGCGGCGTACCACGGATATTCCCACTTGTCGGGCATGGAGATAATGTCGCGATTGAACAGTCGCGGCCAGTCTCCGTTGCGTATGGACTTTCTTGACCCCGGCAGTGGCGGCATGCTGGGATCGCCCTTCAGCCAGTCATGGACGGAGTAATGATAAAACTGCTTGGTCCACAGCAATCCACCATATGCCTGACGCATCAGGTTTTTTGATTCCGCTCCAAGATGCTGAGGAATTTTTTCGGCGTAGAAAGCGTCCGCTTCGGCCACTCGGGTTGCGAACACCCGATCGAAATCGTTCCCAAACACTTCGGGAGACGGCTCGGTTTCTGCCCAGAGTCGCAGTCGCAGCGTGACTTCTTCGCCCGATTTAATCACCACTTTGTACAGGGCGGCGGTCTTTGTGCCGACCTGACGAGGATTCACGGCATCCTTTTTTCGTCCCACGAGATATTCGTGAAATGCATCCTTGTAATATTTGCCGCTCAGCGTCGGATCGTGCAGGTATCTTGGATTGGATTCGTTTTCTGTAAACAGCCATAAGGGTGGTTTGTCATCGGGACCCGTGTCCGCCGCAAAGTTGAAATTGCCGAGCGTATCATGGTGGGCATGGATAGTTCCGTTCGGCTTTGCAAACAGATGAGGTTTTGGTCCGCATCCCTCATGCGTGCACCCCCACACCCAGTTATTCCGAAACCAAAGAGTGGGAAGGACGTGCAGGGCGGCAAGTGCCGGCCCGCGATTGATGATTCTTAGCCGAATGAGGATATTGTTCGGCGATTCCTTTGCGTATTCCACAAAGACATCAAAGTATCGGTTTCGTTCAAAAATCCCTGTATCAACAAGTTCCAGTTCCGGTTCGAGACGGCTGCGGCGCTGATTTTCGTGAACCAGTCGTTCGTATGGATATTCCGACTGCGGATACTTGTACAGAGCTTTGAGATAAGAATGAGTAGGTGTTGAGTCGAGGTAGTAGTATTCTTCCTTGACGTCTTCGCCATGGTTACCCTCGTCTCCATTCACCCCGAACAGGCGTTCTTTCAGAATGGGGTCGCGGCCGTTCCAAAGCGCCAGAGCAAAGCAAAGCCGACACTGTCGATCGGTGATTCCCAGAAGTCCATCTTCCCCCCATCGATACGCTCGTCCTCGCGCATGATCATGAGGAAATGACCACCATGGTTTTCCATCGTGCGAATAGTCCTCGCGGACGGTTCCCCACTGACGATCGGACAGATAGGGGCCCCATCGCTTCCAGTTGGCGCCACCTTCGCGACGAGCTTCACTTTCAAGTCTGTGCAGTTCCGGGTTGCCGGAGTCCTGAGGAGCCATGCTTGTCATTCGTTGCAGGTCGTGAAATTTCAGGATTTTTTCGGAGCATAGCAAATTGCATTGTCGGCAAAACCTTCAACGCCAAAAGCCCGGCATTTTTTGCATGCCGGGCTTTCCTGCAGATTATGAATTTTCGTTCACCATCCCGTGAATTACTCCGATGCACCTGCAGCTGGTGCTTCCGTCGCAGGCGCTTCGGTCGCCGGTGCTTCTTCAGCCAGCAAAGTGGAAACCACAGCTTCCAGATAAGCATATTCGTGCAAGCCAACCGCTTTCAGACGTACCTTACCGGTGCGGTCAATGAACAATGTCGTCGGAAAACCTTCAAAATTGGGTACCGACTGCAGCAGCTCTTCGGGTATCAGTGCACACGGATAATTGATACCGGCTGAGGAAATATAGTCCGTCACCAGTTTGGTCTTTTCTTCCTGAGAACCGCTTTCCTGATTGAGTCCAATCATTTGGAAGCCCTTGCTTCCGTAGTTTTCCTGCAGCTTGATAAACGAAGGGATTTCTGCACGACACGGCGGGCACCATGTGCCCCAGATGTCAACGATACAGACTTTTCCCTTGAAGTCCTGAAGGCTGATTGCCGCACCTGCCACGTCAGTCAGCTGGAAGTCAAAGGGAAATGATTCACCCTGAGCCAGCTCTTCCTTCACCTTTTCGATCATCAGTTCTTTAACGCGAGCCAACCATGCTGTCTGCTTTTCAGCAAACGCGGGTAACGCTCGTACTGATGCAAGATCGCCATCGGATTCCAGCTGTGAGAAGTCACTAAATCCGTTGTCGATCGATTTTTGCAGAATCCCCATGGCATCTTCTGCTTTACCTGCGACTGCGACCGCACACGCATGGCTGTAATAGACAGCGGCCTTCATGTCGTCCGGGTAGGTTGCTCCGCCTGCCAGAGCCTTGTCCATGATTTCCCCGGCTCGGGTGAAACCCGAATGGGCTTTTTCCATATTGCCCTGTCGAGCGTGATATCCACCCAGCGAATAGCAGAGTTCGATGAAGCTGCCGGCAGCATCTGCATCTGTTGGTGCCTTCTCCCAGTTTGCCTTTCGAGTGGTGAATTCCTTCCGAATATCCACATTCGGGAATTCCAGCCCATCAACGAGCGGATCAAGTGATTCGCCTTCAGCGGGAGCCGATTTTGTTTCTGTGGGGGCCGCTGCTGTTCCTGACGGAGGCTCCGTGGCGGCCGGGGCTGCCGCATCGGAAGCCGCTGTATCTGAAGGTTCAGACAGTGAAACTCCGGGTCCCGCGGTGTCGGCAACGCCGAGGTTATCTTCGGGCGCTGCTGCATTGCTGCTGACAGAGTCTGTTGGTTTTGTGTCTCCACAACCCGCCAATATGATTAAGCAACCCAGCGACAAAACCAACCTGATTCGTGACATTTCGAATTCTCCTGAGCCAGCACGTTTCTCGTGGAGTTGACATTCTGACTATCACAACCAGGCTCCACGTTCTTACCGAAGTCTACGCACCAGAAGGGATTACCGACAAATGAATCCCATGCAGAACCTCGGGCAAAATCGGAACTTCGGATTATTACAAAACTCCCAGCCCACCCTGTCCACCCTGAAAAATGTCCCCAATTCTGGTTGTTCCATTCCAGAGTTTGGATTCCGCTTGTGAATTTGGTGGAAGGCGCGTAATCTGGTAACAGGAGGCTGCAGAAACTTTTAAACAACCGAATTTGATTTCAAATCGTCCGGACAACCGAGTCCATGGTTTTGCAGAATCCCATTCCCGCCTGACTTCCAAGGAGCCACAATGCAAGTTCCTGGATCAATATCCCGCCTGCCAGTCAATCGTCCTGATTTCGTTGCTGATTTATCATTCGCAATCGGCCGTGGCAGTCTTTTGTCCTGTGCATCAGTATTTTTTAGCCTTGCCGTCCTGCCTTCTTTGCTGGCCGCTGGTACTGCTCAGAATTCAGAGGAGAAATCTCCGGCTGCAAACGCCGAGTATTTCAGCCAGAAGGTTGCTCCTCTGCTGCAGAAGCATTGCCAGGACTGCCATGGTCCCGATGCTCAGGAGGGACAGCTTCGTCTGGACAGTCTTCAGGCGCTGAATTCCGGAGGAAAATCGGGGCCCCCCATTGTTCCCGGAAAAGCCGACGAGAGCCTGCTGATGGCCGCCGTCCGATACAAGGACGAAGCTCTTCAGATGCCGCCCGAAAAGAAGCTGACTGATGAAGAGATCGGCATCCTGAATGACTGGATTGCTGCCGGAGCCACGCATCCTGAAGGTGCTGTTGTCTTTGCTGAGCCGGCTCCACCCTTTGATGTGCAGCAGGCACGGGAATTCTGGTCATTCAAATCGCTGGTGCAACCGGTTGTTCCACAGGATGTGCCATCGGAATATGTTTCGGGGCCGATTGACGCCTTCATTGTTTCTGCCATGCAGAAGCAGGGGTTGAAGCCGAATGACGTGGCAGACCGGCTGACACTGATTCGTCGGGCGACATTTGACCTGCTGGGACTACCGCCAACAACCGAAGAGATCGATGCATTTCTTGCCGACAGTTCACCGACAGCTTATGCCACTGTGATTGATCGCCTTTTGCGTTCACCGCACTATGGAGAACGATGGGGTCGGCACTGGCTGGACGTCGTGCGATACGCCGATTCCAACGGGCTCGACGAAAATGTGGCCCATGGAAATGCATGGCGATACCGGGACTACATTGTTGATTCGATCAATGCCGACAAACCTTATGACCAGTTTCTTCGTGAGCAGGTCGCCGGAGACCTGCTGATCACGGAAGACACCGATGAATTGTCTCGCCGCACGCTGCTGACGGCCACCGGCTTTCTGTCTCTGGGACCGAAGGTTCTCGCCGAGGCAGACAAAACCAAAATGCTGATGGACATACTGGACGAACAGATCGACACCACAGGACGCGCGTTTCTGGGGATGACGTTCGGATGTGCGCGATGCCACAATCACAAGTTCGACCCGGTCTCTCAGGCGGACTACTATGCTCTCGTCGGCATCTTCAAAAGCACGTACACGATGGAATCTCTGGTCACCATCGCGAAGTGGAATGAGAACCCTGTCGCAACGAAAGCCGAAACAGAATCTCTGAAGGCTCACCAGGAAAAAATCGATCTTCAGAAAACTCAGATTGCTTCTCTGGTGGAAACAACCAAAGCATCGCTCGTCAATGGAGCGAACTCAACGGAAGAACAGTTCCCTGACGAGGTAAAGAAGCAGCTGGCCGATCTGCGGGCAGAACAGAAGAAGCTCGAGGAATCAATTCCTGAACTCCCCACCGCCATGGGTGTAAAGGAAGGGACACCTGAAGCTGCTCGAATCAACATTCGAGGCAGCCACTTAACGCTCGGCCGTCCCGTGACCCGAGGGGTTCCGGTCGTTCTTCAGCTTGGTCAGCCACTGGCAATTGAAGAGAAGCAAAGCGGCCGACTGCAGCTGGCGAACTGGATCACGGATGCAAGGAACCCGCTGACACCCAGAGTCTTTGTTAACCGTGTCTGGAGATGGCATTTTGGACGCGGCCTTGTGGCATCGACAGACAATTTCGGACATTTGGGAGAACGGCCTTCACATCCGGAATTGCTCGACTGGATCACGGCCGAGTTTGTTCGAACGGGCTGGTCAATGAAATCCCTGCACCGCATGATCATGCTTTCTCGCACGTATCAGCTGAGCAGCGACAGCAGTCAGCAGGCAGCTCAGTCTGACCCTGCCAATATTATGTTGTGGCGGGGTAACCTGCATCGACTCGAAGCCGAGGCGATTCGGGATTCCATTCTGGCAGTCAGTGGTCTGCTTGATCGTTCAATGGGTGGCTCAATGCTGCATGTGAAGAACAGGGAGTTCCTGTTTAATCACACGTCTAAGGATGAAACTCGCTACGACTCGCTGCGACGATCGCTTTACCTTCCCGTGATTCGTAACAATATCTACGATGGTTTTTCACTGTTCGACTGTACTGATGGTGCAGTCCCGAACGGCAATCGATCGACGTCAACTGTTGCTTCACAGGCTTTGTTTCTGATGAACAGTGACATGATTCTTCAGGCTTCATCTGCCCTGGCAGATGAACTGCTGAAATCACATCCTGCAGATACATCCGGTCGGATTCAACTGCTGTTTCGTCGAGTGCTCGGTCGTCCCGCCACACAGGAAGAAGCAGACGCTATAACGCAGGCCGCCGATCAGGTCAGCGCTCAGCTGGTCTCAGAGAAGGTCCCTGAAGCAGAGCTGGTGGCCCGGACATGGTCGGTACTCTGTCAGGGGGTTCTGGCGTCGAACGAATTCATTTATGTGCGATAGCTGCCAGAGTGCAGGAGACGGCAACATGGCAATCCTGAACGATTCGAGAAATGAGCAACCGATGACCATATCCGAAGAAATCGGGCCAGTGTCCCGACGCTGTGCACTGAAGAACTCGGCAATCGGCTTTGGCTGGCTGGCAGCATCTGCGCTGATGCAGCAGATGCAGGCGAGTGAGGCCGGTAGTCAGACGCTGCACAGCCCTTTTCACTTTGCCCCGCGTGCAAAACGGGTGATCTTTATGTTTATGAAGGGCGGCCCCTCCCAGGTCGACACCTTCGACTACAAACCACAGCTTAATAAGGATGATGGAAAACCTCTCCCCTTTGACAAGCCTCGCGTTCAGTTTGCAGCCACGGGAAATCTGCTGGCATCACCGTGGCGGTTTCGTCAATACGGGGAAAGCGGAATCCCGGTCAGCTCGCTGTTCCCCCATGTGGCCCGACATGTCGATGATATTTGTTTCCTGAATTCCGTGTATGGCACAAACGCGGCTCACGGCGGTGCAGCTCTGAAGCTGCATACAGGAAGCGATACGTTTGTTCGGCCAGGTATGGGAGCATGGGTGAATTACGGGCTCGGTACGGAAAATGAAAATCTGCCCGGGTTTATCACGATATGTCCCACCCTTGCTCATGGAGGCGTCAATAACTGGGGGTCAGCCTTCCTGCCCGCAGAATGTCAGGGAGTTCCGCTTGGTGTGGCCAGCCAGCCCTCAACAAATGCCCATGTCAAATACATCAGCAATCCGCGAATTTCGTCGGGTGTGCAGCGTACACAGCTGGATCTGATGAGCCGCCTGAATCAGCTGCATCAGCGAGCTGGCTCAGAAGAGTCCATCCTTGATGCTCGTATCAAATCGTTCGAACTTGCGTTTCGAATGCAGTCCGAGATGCCACGTGTGCAGGATCTGTCAAAAGAAACTGCCGAAACGCATGAGATGTACGGGCTGAATGATAAGGTGACCGTGGATTTTGGACGCCAGTGCCTGATGGCTCGGCGGTTTGCCGAAGCGGGAGTCCGTTTCATTCAGGTTACTCACAGCGACACGAATGTGCAGTGGGATCAGCACTCCGACCTCAAAGTTGGTCATGAGAAGAATGCGGCAGAAGTTGACCGACCGATCGCCGCTTTGATTCAGGATCTGAAGCAACGTGGACTTTTGCAGGATACACTGCTGCTTTGGGGCGGCGAGTTTGGCAGAACCCCGGTTGCACAGGGTCGAAATGGACGAGATCACAATCCGGATGGATTCACGATGTGGATGGCCGGTTGTGGTGTCCGCGGGGGTATGCGGTATGGAGCCACTGATGAGTACGGCTTCTATGCTGTCGAAAACAAGATGCATATCCATGATGTTCACGCCACGATGCTGCATTTGCTGGGGCTTGATCATCTGAAACTGACCTACCGTTATGCGGGCCGCGATTTCAGACTCACGGATGTTGCCGGCAACGTGCACTCTGCAGTCATCGGCTGATCCGAGACGGTTTCCGTAAGGAGCTCAACAGGATCCTTCTGACACGATGAGCAGCAATTCCGGCGTTCAGGCATTCAAATGAAGATTTGCCGATTGCTGTATAGCTTCTTCGCGCTACAATGTCGCAGGATATTCCAGTCGGAGGACTAAATAGCGAGCATTCCCGCCTGTTTCAGCAAACGGGCCGAAGGGACGGCTTGATAAAGAGTACACCGACGTACAAAGACACATGAACGTGTTTTTGTACGTCGGTTTTTTTTGCGCTTCTGTGCTGGCGACTGAACTAAAGATGTTCGAGTTAAGTACCTCGTTTTGAACTTGCCTCTGGGAGCGATGCCATGTTGTGGACCATCTTCGTCATACTTCTCGTGCTTTGGGCGCTGGGCCTTGCTTCGGGAGCCGTTCTGAGCGGATATATCCATCTGCTGCTGGTAATTGCCGTGGCGGTCCTCCTCATCAGATTAATTCAGGGTCGTCGGCCTGTCTGACCTGACTGCCGATCGACCTAACTGATCTCTCTGACGTCAAAGCAGCCGGTTTTTGCTGCTGTACCATGGGAACAAGCGGCAGACGGGAGGGCGAAGCTCCTGCTGAGCCGAAGACGGGAGGGCGAAGCCCCTGCTGAGCCGAACATGGGAGGGCGAAGCTCCTGCTGAGCCGAGAAAAGCTCGGCATGAGCCTCGCCCTCCCGGTAAATACAATTTTGCCGCTCGCCTTAGCGGACGAAAAATCAGAACTGACTCTGGAATGAAAATTGCCCAATGCGATTCATCTCAAAGCGATTCATCCAGTCAGCCTGATCAAAGCGCCTAATATTCCCGGGAACCGCAGCAGATATGAAGACCCAGGGTGAAATTGAAGCGGCCATCTGCGACGGAATCCGACGATTTGAAACTGAGTACATGGGACGAGGCCCCAAAGAAATTCGTGCACATCTGCACGGAGATCTTTTGGTGGTCCGTCTCTCCGGAGTCCTGACAACGGCCGAGCAGCACCTCGCGAAAGCGCTGCCGGCTGAACGTGGCAGGGATCTGTTAAAACAGGTCCGCAGTCATTTGGTGGAGACGGGAAGGCCTGTCATTGATGCCATGATCAAAGAGTCGGCCGGAGTGTCTTCTTTAAGCCTGCATCATGACATCAGCACGGTAACTGGCGAAGAGGTCATGGTGTTCGTACTTCAGGCACCGCCTTCCTTTCGGGAAGCCAAACGACGCTGAAACCACAGTACGTGGCCACAGTGCGATCCGCCATTCCTTACAACCGCCAATGCTTTGTCAGGCATTGAATTTCGCGTAGTGGACCTTGCTAAAGGTCCTGCAGTCAGGGGACCTTTAGCAGGATCCACTACCGCCAAACCAAACTCTTTAATTTGACGGAGCAACAGCCGTACGCTCCCTCCAGCGGGGCTCCCTCCCCACTGGCTGAGCAGGCATTCTGCTTTTCCGGGTTCGATTCAAATCGCTGTCAGCATGTCGGCGCGCCTCCGCGACGGAGCGGCAGGATCACGGCCCAGTTGATGACGCCTCCGGAATTTCGACTTTCAGGGATTTACGACAGGTGGATTTTCTCCCGACTGTTCAACTTCCTTCTCTACCGTCACCGTCGTTTCTCCATTGGGAGTATCGACCGTTGTTTCCTGCCTGCTGGTTGACGTCTCAGTGTCTGAACATCCACTGAGAATGAGCAACCCAAAGCAAACACTTGCCAAAACCGGTGCCAAATTTCCAACGATCGTTCCATACTTCATCATCGCTGATCCCTTTCATACAGGTCCGGACGCAGAAAACAGGATAGAAGCTGACCTCCGATCCTGTTTGAGAACTTCTCATACGTTTCGATAGTGCAAACACTATGCCCTTCGATCTGTTGTTGCGCAGAGCGTCCTGTTATTTAGAAAATTCCAGGCCGGGATCGTCCTCCGGGGCTCCCAGCAGACGAAAAACAAATCGATTGTCGTCACGAGGAGTCACTTCACCCACAAGCGATCCGCCGTCCTTTCGCTCAAGGATCAGCACGTTTCCGTCCACAGTATACGTGCCCCCAAATTCCTGGGCGTCCTGACCGTTCGGCTTAAAGCTCCATGTGAACGCGGCGTCTTTCGTTAGAAAGAGGTTGAAGAAGGAGCCGTCGGGCCTCGTTGCCTTCCATGTCCCCTCAAGTGTTGCCGGATCGACAACAGGGCCCTCGGGTTTTGCTGTATCCGCAGGAAGCTGTAAATTCGACTGACGGGGAGGTTCGGAATCAGAAGAGACCGAAGCATCCGGCAGAGGCGCGGCAACCATCTTCAGCAACTCTGAAGCGACCCGGTCATCGGGCCTCAGGTCCACAACCATTCGCAACTGTCGTTCTGCCGCTGCCGTATGACCGCAGCTCATGTAATGATTTCCCAGCAGAAAATGACCGGCTGCATCCTGACCATTGGATTTCGTGTATGCCTCCAGATTTCGAAGCTGAGTGGTGTAAACCGCCACACTGGAATACATGCCGCTCAGCGTTGTCCAGTCCCAGCCAGGACCTACCGCCAGCACCGAATGAATTGTTGCGGCCGCCTGCTGATAATCCTGTTTTGCAAACAGCACCAGCGCTCGAAACTCATGCAAAACGGCATCGTCAGGATATTGTGAAATACCCTGATTGGCCATCTCCAGTGCTCGGTCCAGGTTATCCTGTCGGAAAGCGTCGATGGCCCCGCTGAGAATCGCATCGGCCGACGTCGCATCTTCCTGAATGGTCGTTCCCGTTGTTTCATAGGTCACAACAATCGGCTGCGAATAGTTGTAAACGGTGCTGCCACCGACTGTGTAGTAGGGATTTGAATATCCAAGGTAACCACTGTTGTAAATCAGCGAACCCAAACCCCATCCGCCCAGTCCCCAGCCAAACGGCCGATATCCGTAACCGAAGCCATTCCCATAACCGAAGCCATGGCCGTAGCCCCCATAACCGTACCCGCCATAGCCTGCCAGTCCTCCGAGGCCCCAGCCGAGACCCTGGTTAAAACGTCCATAGCCATTGTTGCGACCATACCAGGAACTGAGACCATTGCGGTTTCCATAACCGGCCTGTCTGTAGCCACTGTTTCCGTAACCCCGATTCCCATTCCAGTGCCCGTGATACCGGGAATGCCCATATCGTGACCAGGAGGGTTGCAGGGCTGAAAAGTTGTTGCGCCCACCGCGACGGTCATTGTTGAGGTTCACTCCGCCGCGAAAACCGGATCGTGCATCGCCAATCGTGCCGCGTCCATCGCCAATCGTGTCGCGTCCATTGCCAAGCGTGCCACGTCGATCGATTCGGCCTGCGGAACCGCTCAATGTCCCTCCCGGGATGACGGGACGCCGCGTTGTGCGGTCAATGACAGAACCGCGCACGCTGTTTCCAATACGAGGTGAAGTTCCAATACGAGGTGAAGTCAGCGATGGAGTGCGAGTAATCGGCGTTCGCGAACGATTCTGATCACCGAAACTACGCGAACCAGATCCTGACCCTGAAAGCGCAGATGAGCCGATGTTGCCCTGACGCCCGGAAGAACCCTGCCCAATCCCCGGACTCATTCTCCTCCCGGCGAACGGGACACCTCGTCCAACCGATCCAGTTTGGCGTCCAGCGTTCTGGCTGCCAATTCCTGATCGAGTGATTCCACCACCGCCTGAACGAATTGAACCTCCCTGAGGTCGTCCCTGTCCAGTTCGGCTGCTCATGCCGCTTCCACCGCCGCCGCCTCGGGCACCACCACCACCACCACCACCACCACCACCACCACCTCGCCCACCGCCGCCACGTTGTGCGATCGTGAGAACCGGTTCATCGGCACTGACAACACTGGCAATACACCTGTCAGTCAGTTCGGCGGTTCCTATGAAAAAAGCCAGACTGCAAATTGCTGCAGTCTTCCATGTGCTGCGTTTCATGACACAACTCTCCATGTCACCTGGGCCAGTTGTCGCGTCGCGGTCATTGCTGACCGCCGACCGACTCAGCGGGCTCGTTTTGTCAACAAATCGTGAATCAAAAAAAGGCCGACGCAGACCAGGTGTATGAGAACCTGATCCGCGTCGGCCTACCCAACAACACGCCATCCGGAAACTTCCGAACTGCGATTTATTCAGTCGTCCGAAACTCATTCAATCGCGCAGACGCTCACTCGAACGTCCTCGCCGATTCAATCCTACGCGAGCCCGCCTGGAATTCAATAGGCGAAAACCGCTTGTCATCGTTCGCATGGAAAGCAACAGCAATTCGAACCTAATCCAGAAGAAAATGTAGTGTGAGAAAGCACTTGCCCCTAAAAACACTGGATTTCCTAAGCCAATTGCGAAAGTCGGGTTAAAACAATCGGCCATTGAATCGAATTGCACGTGCGGGCAGGAATACCCGCCCGTAAACGTACAACGCTGCCCCAATAACATGAACCTCGGATTTCACCTTCAGCCTTTCAGAAAAAGTCAGCGACTCAAACACCCCTACACCAATCAATGATAAGTTCCTATTGACGATTCACATTCTATTGTTAGCATGACTCCATGACTCGCCGCAAGGTGATGTTCTCGATCGCTGGAGTAACAGGCAATGCCTGCGTTGGGCTGGCCTGCAGGAGAGCACATCGTGTCACGACATCCCCGGAGGATCACGTCATGGTCAACTGGCCTCGCGCCGCACTTGCATTCTTCTGCCCCCTGCCCCCAACGCCGTGAAGGATTTTTTTGAGTGAAAACAGTGCGATTCAACCCGGAACGGGTTTCACAACAAAGCCTGGGGTCGACGCGAAGCGGCGCACCCCAGGTTCTTGATATTCGTTCGCTCCGAACCCTGAAAGGGTTCCACAAGGCAGCGATCGATCGTTTATCGTGTTGTGGAACCCCGTTGGGGTTCAACCGCATTTCCTGTGTTTTCCTGGGGTGCGCCGTGTTCACGGCGACCCCAGGCTGTGTTGTGCAACCCCTGTCGGGGTTGAAAAAACGGACATCGTCTGGCCACCAGAATGGTCGCCATGTTTGCTGATGTAAATGCTTCGCGGCGTCGCCCTGCCCCCTGCCACAGCACAGATTACCGACTTCACGACCAATCCACCAGATCCCGTCATGGGAGAACTCGTTACTTACACCGCCGTCACGCAGGGGAATAATCAAACCGTTGCTTCGTTTAACTGGGAATACAGATACATTGAGGCGGCTACAAGACCGTGCGGGCCATGGATTTCTGCGATGGCGCAAGAAAGAATGACGGAAATTCAGTTCGCCAATCCGCCCTTTGCAGGAAATTACCCCACCAGTGATTGGTCCCCGGTCGAGCATCCGGTTACTGAATTCCGGATCGAAGGCAATCAGATCTTCGACGTCCATCACCAGGAGGGTTTTGAGGCGTTGTGGCCGCTGTTACAATTGTTTGTGATGAGGAGTAAACAGCACTTGAGACTCAAATTCACAGACCCGTGTGGACAGGTACAGTACGTTTATCTTGGTACAGTTACGCATGTTCGCCTAAAGGCAAATGACAACGAGTGGACGGCGCACGGAACGGTGAATGAACCGTAATACGCGCCAATCGCGAATTGTATAAGTTAATACAACCCCGCAAAAATAAGATAAGGAGTCGAACTCATGGTCAAATTTCAGCTTGCGTTTTTAATGATTGCCTCATCACTTTTGTTTCTGAGCCCCTCGCATACCCTGGATGCGGCTCCGCCAGGTCGGCTCGACCCGATAGTAATTCAGAAGATCATTGCCAGAACAGAGGCGGATCACAAGGCGAAAGGATATGTGAAGTACAGGAACGGAAACTGGGGGCCTCCGCTGCCGGCCGGCGTTGTCATGAAGCAGGATGTATTTCCATCATCCGAAGCTCCGCCTAAGCCCGGCCCCGGACACCGTGGCAACATTGTCCATTTCGCGGAAACGGTTAAGGATCGCCCTGGCACTGGTGAAGCATTGCTCAAAACACTAATGGCGCCTGATGAACGACTCGAATATTTTCATGAACTGCTGAAACATCCCGCATATCAGCTTGATGGATGGTCCCTGTCAGTTCGCAAAGTGGAGCTGGTGGATGGTACCGACCAATTCACCATCCATAGCACGCCACTCGTGTCTTATGTGCAGTTCTCTGCGAACATTCATGTTCTCGGCTGGTTTCAGGAAACCTGGCAGCTAAAAGATGGAAAACTAACTTTGGTGAAGACCGCCCCAGTCGGCAAGCAGCCGATTATGGGCATCGTCGGTTTCTGATTCCAATTATTGATCTGCTTTCGGGAAACGGTGACGAGGAGTCCTGTTCATGAGCAAATTGCAGATTGTCATCAGTGTCGTCGCCGTTTCACTACTCATCGTTGGTGCGACCAGCGTCCTGAATTCCGCACCTGTCAATTCTCAGTCCGAGGCAGATTCCGGGGACTGGAAATCGTCGCTCGAGAAGTTGACGGCGGATGCCGAACAAAAATTCAATAACAAACCCGGCATGGTACGAGATGCCGGCGGATGGTCGCCACCGCTCCCGCCAGGCGTTGCCCACAAGCAGGATACAGTCGCACCACAGACAACGCCCTCGAATCGCCCTCCAGGCCACCGCGGCAATCAGCTCTCTTTTCTAAACAACCAGCAGAAATGTCCCGAGGGCACTTTGGAATTACTGGCAAACCTGCAGGCACCACCCGAACGGCTGCAGTATTTCCACGAGGTGACCGAACACAAAAATCTGCAGGTTGATGGATGGCAGCTGGTCGTTCACGATATCACCGTGATCGACGGAGTCACACTGCTGAAAATTCATTCCACGCCCCTCGTTTCCATGACACATGGCGGAGCTCTCGTGATGGTCGGTGCATTCGAAGAAACCTGGCAGCTGAAAGACGGACGACTGACGCTCCTCAGGACCGCTGCCGTTGGTCCTGCACCCATTCAGGGATTTATGGGATGACACTCTCTGCCTGCGACCTTTGAGGCACGGTGCGTGGCGGGGGGCGGTTAAAAAACCTCCTCTCCCGGCGAAGCCGGGGAAGGTCGAGCGAGCGAAGCGAGATCGGGAGGGGGCTGCGTGAACTGCGGGACGCGGGTGTTATTGGGACGGCGTTCAGTGCAACACGCGGCGAGCCGTCCCCCGGCCTTCGGCCGACCCCTCCCACTTCGCTTCGCTGCGCGGGAGGGGAGGTTAATGAAACCTCCTCTCCCAGCAAAGCTGGGGGAGGTCGAGCGAGCGATAGCGAGATCGGGAGGGGGCTGGTGAACAGCGGGACGCGGGTGTTATTGGGACGGCGTTCTGTGCAACACGCGGCGGGCCCTCCCCCGGCCTGACGGCCGGCCCCTCCCACTTCGCTGCGCTGCGCGGGAGGGGAGGCTATAAAAACCTCCTCTCCCAGCAAAGCTGGGGGAGGTCGAGCGAGCGGCAGCGAGATCGGGAGGGGGCTGGTGAACAGCGGGATGCGGGTGTTATTGGGACGGCGGGCCTGTAAAAAATATTGTGTCATTTTCGGAAATCGGATATTTCCCGGGTTACCCCTTTTACGGAGACTGACACATGGACGTGGCGTTGAAGAAGAAAACTGAAGAATTGGCGGCGGA
>JALHMY010000101.1 GCA_022843805.1 Fuerstiella sp. | reverse complement strand
TCTTCACAGAAACGCAGTCCTCATTTTTGGTTACAGGGTTGTGACGACACCCTGACAGGGACTTTCACCCTGCTGTTCAAACGCCTTCACAGGCGCACTAGCGGCGTCTCTCCGAGACGCCGGGATTCGCGAGTCTCGGAGAGACTCGCCTACGTGGGGCGATCGGGTGGGCAAACCTTCGTTCTCGTAGACCTCATCGACTGAACGAACGGAACGACCGCATCCCGGAAGAATGGCTTCGCACTTGACGCCTTTGGTGCTGCCGCCACGACGCTTTTCGCCGGTGGCCGTGACTCGCAGTCCCGCCAGTTTGGTCTCGGTCGACTTTGGCTAAGCGTAGCGGTACGGTTCGCCCGTCGACAGTAAACGCCAGGCAATCACGGCCAGCTTGCGTGCGGTCGCGACGACGGCCACGTTGTGGTTTTTGCGACGCCTGATTCTCCGGAAGAAATGTCCCGGCGGACCTGTCTGGACGCGAGGAGCCCTAAGCTGAAGCGTGGGGCTACGCGCTGTGCTCGCTCCGCGAGCGAATCGCGGAAATACTGGGATGCGGATGCGGTCAGGTGATGCCCGTTCCGCAGCCCCCACGAATTCACCTCGTGGGCTTGCAGGGCCTTTGCGCCAGGTCTTTCCTGCGGAATGCGGACGTTCGAAGTGAGTTCCGCCTGGCGCAGAGGCGAGGTAAACCCACGAGGCAAGCTCGTGGGCGACCAATCGCGTCCGCAGCCCCCACGACTTCACCTCGTGGGCTTGCAGGGCCTTTGCGCCAGGTCTTGCCTGCGGAACGCGGACGTTCGACGAGAGTTCCGCCTGGCGCAAAGGCGAGGTAAACTCACGAGGCAAGCTCGTGGGCGACCAATCGCGTCCGCAGCCCCCACGAGTTCACCTCGTGGGCTTGCAGGGCCTTTGCGCCAGGGTTTGCCTGCGGAACGCGGAAGTTCGAAGGGAACCCCGCCTGGGGTTGGAAAGCTACGTGCGGCGAATGCCGGTGGAATACAGCGTTTTCAGAATTGCCCGGTCACGCACGCCCAGCGGGGTCTTCACGCTGGCCTGGGCGGTGGCACCATTCTGAAATTCTGCCAAAAACAAAGAAATCCTCTGTCAGACCTGTCAGAATAATCCTCGATCTGTGTTTTCAGGCTGGAGGAAGGATGGTGGAGGAGATTCCCGAAACACGAGACAGCCTGCTGATTCGCGTCGCCGACGCGCGTGATCAGGTTGCCTGGGAGCAGTTTGCACGGCTCTATCGACCCGTGGTCTACAACGTTGCGAGGATGCGAGGTCTGCAGGACGCGGATGCACAGGATGTGGCTCAGCAGGTCCTCATCGCAGTGTCCCGCTCGCTTCCCGCCTGGGAGAAGAGAGATGGAGCGACTCGATTCCGCCACTGGCTTTGTCGCATTGCTCGAAATGCCACCATCAATTCTCTTACTCGCCAGCCACGGGATCGAGCCGTGGGCGGGGAATCTTGTCTGCCGGACACGGTCTCCCGAGAAGGGGAGATTGATCTGGACTCGCAGCTCGAGCGCGAATACAGGCGACAGTTGTTTCGTCGGGCGGCAGAGGTTGTTCGATCGAGGACAGACGAAAATACCTGGCAGGCATTTGCAATGACAATGATCGATGGTATTCCCATTGCTGAGGCAGCGATTCGGCTGGAGCGATCCGAAGCCGTTGTTTATGCGGCTCGAAGTCGCATCATGCGGCGACTGCGAGATGTCGTGAAAGAATTGGAGGCGGACTCAGATGAAAGCTCATTCTGAAACATGCGTTCCAGCGCGTGTCGACGCATATCTCGCGGAATCTCTGGGGGCTCGAGAAGAACTTGAATTCCTTCGACATCTGGAGCAATGTTCGGTATGTCGTGACCGAATCCACAAGTCAGCCGCTGAGCCATCGACCTGGAGTGATGCGGAAGAGTTTCTGCGTGATCAGCCATTCGATTCGTCGTTTCTTCGATCTTTTACGAACACGCAGAACTCAGCCGAATCAGGACAGTCTGAAGCTGGTGGTGATCACGAAGACGATCAGAACCGGACGGTGGTGTCGGCAGAAATTGTACAGGTGCTTGCGATGTTAAGTGCTACAGACGATCCTCAGATGATGGGGCGTCTCGGCGGATACGAAGTGTCCGGTGTGGTTGGGGCTGGTGGCATGGGAGTCGTCTTGAAGGCCTTCGACGGTCCACTCGATCGGACTGTTGCGATTAAAGTTCTGGCACCTCGTCTGGCGTCGAGTGGAGCTGCCCGACGTCGATTTGCTCGCGAAGCGAAGGCTGCCGCAACCGTGTTGCATCCAAACGTGATTGTGATCCATGGAGTGTCCAATGATGGCCCGCTGCCGTTTCTTGTGATGCCCTATCTTCGCGGTGAATCGCTGCAGCGACGACTGAATCGGCAGGGGCCAATGTCTGCTGAGGAAGTTGTTCGGATTGCTCAGCAGGTGGCTTCGGGGCTTGCAGCCGCCCATGGACAGGGGCTCGTTCACCGCGATATCAAGCCAGCCAATATTTTGCTGGAGGATGGTGTAGAACGCGTAACTTTGACGGACTTCGGTCTGGCGCGAGCCGTCGATGATGCGAGCATGACGCGCAGCGGAGTCATCGCAGGCACACCCCAGTACATGTCTCCTGAACAGGCACGTGGCGACAATATCGATGCTCGCAGTGACATTTTCAGTCTTGGCAGTGTGATGTACGCGATGTGTACCGGACGACCTCCGTTTCGCGCTGAAACCAGTTACGGAGTCCTGCGTCGCATCACGGATACTGAGCCTCGACCTGTTCGCGATGTTAATCCGAACATTCCTGACTGGCTGGAATACATCATCCGGAGGCTGCATGCGAAGTCGCCGGATGACCGCATTCAGAATGCCGATCACGTGGCTGTGCTGCTTCAAAAGTGCCTGTTGCATCTGCAGCAGCCATCACGGGCCGAGTTGCCGGAAGAATGCCGGACTCCGATCCGTCGCCACGTGTGGTGGCAGTCGCCTCAGGGCCGCGTCCGCGCGATTGCATTGGCGGCTTTCAGCTGCATTGCAGTTGCAGTGATCTCCGCAGTTAGTCAAACAAACTTCATCGACGATACTTCGCAGATAACCGGTGAGCCATCGGTCAGTCTGAAGACAAACAGCACCGATGCAGCGACGCCGGATGGCTGGGATGCGATGCAGGCTGAGATCGATACATTCGAAGCCGATCTCAGCGAGTCTGAAGCTGATGTCAGCAGACTCTGGCAGATTCACTCAGAGATCAAACCCCCATAACTCTGCACCGATGACCTCGAACCGTTGAGTCGAACCGTTGAGTCGAACCGTTGAGTCGAACCGTTGAGTCGAACCGTTGAGTCGAACCGTTTGGCATTTTATTTACGACACTTCCCGGCAGCGAGATTCAGGATTTCTGATATGTTTGGCATTACGAAAATACAGGTCATTGCAACGGCCATGATCACATTGTTCGGCTCTTCGACGTTGTGCGCGCAGGACATCAAGCCCATTCAGGTTGAACTTCCTGCTGATCCTTTGGTTGTGCAGCCACTTCGTAAACTGATGGAGGCAGTCTCGGCAAACAATAGCCGGATCCGGAGTCTTGAGGCCGGTACAGGGGTCACACAACCGGCAGAGATCGAAGTCGAACTCAGGCTGAAGCCGGATCAGTCATCTGAGCGGGTGGAGAGACTCATCGAAGACCTGAGCGGCCTTGGGATCACTCGTTTTCGTCTTGCCGGGCCGTTTGAGAATCAAAACATGGCTGTGATTGGTGCACCTGAAGATTCGCCATGGACACAGATTCATGAGCTTACAGTGTTCCTTACGAACCAGAGGGATTTCAGATTTGATATTCGTATGCGTATAAGTGACAAGCTGCCGACATCCACACAGAAGTCTGAGAGTGAGGAAATCGAAGCCACGCTATTGAGGCTCGATGAATTGCCCGCAAGTCTGCAGGTCCCCCTGCGCCGCAGTAAGCCGGAGTTGCAAATACCGGTCCTGGACAATCCGAAAGGCACCTCAGCCGAATTTCGCAGACGTCTCATCGGTTTGGAAAAGCCAGTTCTTCAACTGGCCGAGCAAGTTCGAACGACAGAGAAATCCATGGGCAAAGACCATCCGGAGAGCGTGAAGCATCGATCAGAACTTCGGTCTCTGGTGCAGCAGACGTTTGCTGCCCGACAGGACATCCAGCGATCTGAACTCGCTGAATTTACTCGGCGTCTGGAACGCATGCAGCAATCGATCGACGCACGCGATCGAATTGCAGAGAAGATCGTGGATCGACGAGTCGAGGAGTTGCTGAATCCTGAGCTGAGCTGGGAGCAGGTGGGAGTAAAACGCAGTGCACCAGATGTTCTTCCGACATTCGCTCGGGAAGTCGATCCGGCCACTTCTCCCGACAGAAAGGTTCCGGCAGCAATAGGTCAGGACAGCTCCGCAGGAATCACAGTGACTGTCCCTGTTTCCACGGCTCATTACCTGATCGGCGAGCTTCAGAAACAAATTGGTCATGATCGCATCAGTCTGCTGGCAGAAAAAGTTCCGGCCACGACACCAGCTGGTACCACTGGTTCGTTTACGATTGTTCTGTGCAACAACTGTCGACTTGAAGCTGTGGAAGTCGTGCCAGAGAGCAACGGACAACGATTGGCCACAAGGCTGTTCGTTCCAATGGATGACGGGAGCGACTTTGTCAATCAGATTCTGACTCAACAGCAGATTGATCAGCTTGCATCATTAGGTGCTGAGTTCAAATTTGATAATCTGCGACTCGTTGATTCTGCCGCAGATTCTCCCCGAAAGGCTTCTGACCGTTTTCAGATTCAGCTGCGTTGTGAGAATCAGATATCGCCGGACCGAAGGTACACCAGCCTTACCGCAGACGGTCATGTGGCTCGCTTCAACATGGCCGTCGATGAGTTCATGGACATTCTCATTGCTGATGGCGAACGGCTCGTTCCATTTCAGTTGTCCTTTGAACCAAACAGTCGAAGCGAATTGTCGCAGTCGTGGTTGAAAAATAACGCCTTGACGGTGGAGTTTTCGGTCGAAGACCAGCAGCGAATCGCAGCTGGTGAGTTTATGGTCAAAGTGATCTATCTCGAATCCGAAGGCGGACAAACAGGAACGATTACGTCACATGAAATGGATTCCGGTGTTCATCCGGTTGTTGCGGCTAAACTGAAAGGCACCGTCCTTGGCGTCATAAGAATCTCCCGCAAATCCTGACCCCATTTGCTTTCCTGTTTCGGAAGGGAAGAAGTTGCTCATGGGTTTGGGAAATGTGTCTTATCTGAACGGATCTTTGGTTTCGGCGACGAGGAGGCACGTAGCGGCGTCTCTCCGAGACGCCGGGGTTTGCGAGTCTCGGAGAGACTCGCCTGCGTGGGGCGGGGTTTGCGAGTCTCGGAGAGACTCGTCTGCGTGGGGCGGGGTTTGCGAGTCTCGGAGAGACTCGCCTACGTGGGGCGGGAATTGCGAGTGTCGGAGAGACTCGTCTGCGTGACTGGTGATCTGCATGACAGACAGGCGTCGATTAACGGCAACAGGTGACCTGGGACAGGCCGTTAGCGAGCGTTGATGGGGTCGACATCAACCGCCATTTCCACACCTTCCGGCAGGGTCAGATCTTTTTCCACCATCAGCCATAACTCGCGTACCAGTTCGTGGGTTTTTCCGCAGATCTGCAGATGAAAACGCCAGAGGCCTCGGAGTCGGGTAATAGGAGCGGGGGCGGCTCCCAGGATTCGGATGTCGGCAGTTGGGCCGCATCGAAATGCTCGCAGTTTTTCGGCCACCGCCTGGGCCGTGTTTTGTACCTGCAGCTCGTTTGATCCTCGAAAGATCACTCGAGTCACGCTGGAAAACGGAGGTGCCTGCATATCGTGGCGTTCTGCAAGCTCATGCTGTGCAAACCCGATGAAATCGTGACGGGATGCAAATTTTACTGCAGGATCCTCGGGGCATGTGGTCTGTACAAGAACCCGGCCGCCTCGAATGCTTCGACCTGTGCGGCCTGCCACCTGGGCAATCAGCTGAAACGTACGCTCTGATGCTCGCATATCCGGCTGGTTAAGCATGCTGTCCGCATCAATTACGCCAACCAGGGTGACGTTGGGAAAGTCCAGACCTTTGGCGATCATCTGAGTACCCAGCAGGATTTGAACTTCTCCCCTGCGAAACTTCTCCAGTGCTTCATCATGACTGCCCGGCTTCTTCATGGAATCACTGTCCATTCGCAATACCGTTGTGCCAGGAAACGAATTTTCAACTTCCTCGCACAATTTCTGAGTTCCAGTACCCAGGAAACGGACGGCCGCACTCTCACAAACCGGGCATGCCTGGGGAGGAGCCGTTTCGTATTCGCAGCTGTGACAGACCACAACATTGCGGTCACGATGCCACGTGAGAGTGACATCGCAGTTGGGACACTTGACACCCGTACCGCAGCTGCGACACCACACGCTGGGCGAGTAGCCACGAAGATTCAGAAACAGGATGACCTGACCTTTGTCTTTCAGACTTCTTTCGATGGCATGCTGCAGGGCTCGGCCAATGGAACAGCCTCGTGAAATTCTGGGATCACTTCGAGTATCCACGATGACCACAGGGGGCATGGGCAGCGCGGCGACCCGATCGGGCATGGACACCAGCGTATCCTGTCGGCGCTGAGTGCGCAGCCAGGACTCCAGCGTTGGAGTGGCGGAGCCCAGAATCAGCGGTACGCGTTCCTGCAAACATCGAAACCTGGCAACTTCACGCGCGTGATAACGCGGAGTACTGTCCTGTTTGAAAGACGGTTCATGTTCTTCGTCAATCACAATCAGTCCCAGATGAGGGGCCGGTGCAAACACGGCACTGCGAGCACCCACGATGACTTCGATCGTTCCCTGAGCAATCTGCTGCCACTGCCAGTGTCGCTCTGAATCACTCATATGACTGTGCAGAACGGCAACCGAACGAAAGCGACTTCGAAAGCGGCGGATTGTCTGTGGGGTGAGGCTGATTTCGGGCACCAGCACGATCGCCTGCCGACCATAGCTGACAATCTCGCGAATCGCTCGGATGTAGACTTCTGTCTTGCCACTGCCCGTCGCACCATGCAACAGCAGAGTACTATGCTGACCGGACTGAATGGCCGAAAGAATGATGTTCAGCGCGGCCTGCTGCTGGCTGTTCAGCTGCAGATCCTGCTCGGTGGCCTGAGACTCAGTTTCCTCGCCACTGACTTCTGAGCGGATACGCAGTGCCTGGATGAGCCCGCGCTTTTTCAGCGTGGCGAGGGAGGATGGGCTGCAATCCGCCCGCTCGCACAGATCCGAAGCCGAGACGGGGGTCGTCGACTTCCGGAGCACTTCCAGAACGGCTGACTGCACTTTCGAAAGCTTCATTCCGTCGATTCGTTCTGTGACTCCGGGAATCAGCTCATAACTTTGAACAAGCCTTGTTCCACTGCGACGACGGACTCCTGCAGGAACAACGCTTTCCAGCACCTGACCCCAGCCACACAAATAACGCTCGGCAATCCAGCGAGTGACATCCAGCATCCGCGAATCCAGCAGCGGTTCGCGATCCAGCAGTTCCACCAGCGGCTTTAACTGACGGCCGTTCTGATCGAGCGGTCGGACACCCACGCAATAACCCACAACATTGCGATTCGATCGGCCAAGCGGAGCTTTAACTCGCTGTCCAGGCTGCAGCATTCCGCGCAGATCATCGGGTATCAGATACGTATAAGGCTGCTCCAGTGGCAAATTGAAGACAACATCTGCAATCAGCACGTCTTCCCGGGCCGCCTGCTCCCACTCTGGGACGCCGGCAAAACCAAAAAGATTCTGTTGCTGATTCACAGTCGAAAACCTTCAGTCAGTTTGCTGAAATCGTCAGCATCCGCACCTGATGATTGCTGCTGTCGCCAATATAAAGGATACCATCCTCCGAAATGAAGACGCCATGGGGACGGTCGAGCCGACAGGATTTTGGATCGCCTGCGGGACCGTTCCCCTGTTTACCGTCACCCACAACGGTTTCGACGATCGGATTCTGACTGGCTGGCTGACGAATCGCGCGGATGGTATGGCTTTCCGTATCAGCGAAATACACATCGCCATTCGGTGCGAGACAAATGCCTTTGGGTCCGGCCAGAGTTGCATCCTTTGCAGGGCCTCCGTCTCCCGCATAGCCGCTCTTTCCGCCTTTGCCCGCCAGGTGGCTGATGGTGGATGTTTTCAGGTCCATCCGATAGATCGCATTACCTTCCCGCAGAGCCAGGTACAGGCTGTGCTGACCGTCGAAATCCAGTGTTCGCGGTCCATTAAGCGGAGTTCCGGCAATCGGCGAGCCGTCCGGAGTCGCCTTCGTTTCTCCGGTTCCGGCGAAAGTGGAAATCAATCCGGATTCGAGGTCGACCTTGCGAATACGATGATTGCCAATATCGCAGATGTAGAGTTTGCCGTCGCCGTCGAACACGATCGAATGAGGACGGCTCATCAGTGCTTTAGTCGCCGGACCACCATCGCCGCCAAATCCCAGCTGACCGCTTCCCGCAACTGTGGAGATCAGACCGGTCTTTGCGTCGACTCGCCGAACCAGATTGTTTTGCATCTCCACGAAGAACATGTTGCCAGCCCTATCAAAACGAATCTCGTAAGGCTCGTTCAGTTCGGCTGCGGTCGCGGGACGACCATCACCCGAGTATCCCTTTTTGCCAGTTCCTGCGACAACTTTTGTATCGCCGGTCTGAAGGTCAATACGGCGAACAACATGTGTTCCCACTTCGCACAGATAAAGAGCCTTGTCCGGACCGGTGACCAGTCCGAAAGGCTGCGACATAGGGATTTCGAGAGCCTTTCCGGAAGGGCCGCCGTAGCCCTCTTTCCCGTTGCCCGCAATTGTCCGTACTTGCTGTATCTGCTGCGCCGAGGAACTGACAGCTGGCTGCCCGGCTGAACAGATCGAATTCAGCAAAGAGCCGGAGAATCCCAGAGCAATGGTCAATCCCAGTGAAATCCAGACTACATGCACGGCGATTACTCCTGAATAACCTGACTTCTCGTGGAAACTGTCCGGAGTCACTGGTTCAGAGAAGATCCTGTTTCAGCGAGGATCGTGTGCTGATTCTGCGACGGTAGCCGGATTCGCAGCTGGCTGCGACAACAGATTCCAGAGATAGAAAAACGCGACGGAGAACACGATATCCCCGGCGAATGTCCCTTTGGCAAACGGCAGGCCTTTTGTCAGACACAGGATCAGGCCACTGAAGTCTCTGGTATACTGATGATCGCTGGCCAGTGCCCAGACTCCGAAGTTACTGACAAAAAAGAACAGGCAGGCTGACACAATGCCACCACTGACCACGGAGACGGCCGACCGGCCCGAGATGAATCGGCCGACAAGACAGATCAGTGCGTATGCCAGATAGTCAAACGCCATACTTTCGTAGAAGCCATAGCCGGTTTTTACGTGAAGCAATGTGTCAGTGATTGCCCGGCAAATGAGCGGCAGCAGCATGGCAAGCCATGGTCGTTTGATCGCGGAGCCAGAGAAGAGAGCCAGCGCACCAAGTGCCGAAAAGTTGTACCCCAGTGGCAGAGGCACAATTCGCAGCAGGACAGCGACTGAACAGGCACCTGCCAGCATCAGAATGGTTGTTCGATTCATGACGTTGGTTCGTTTGATGTCAGAGATTGGGTTCATGCCGGTAGCCAGTTCATGGATTCTGAATGCTGAAGTTGGAGTCCGCCTTCACCGGCGATGCTGCCTGCGGAAGCACGCTGCAGCCGATCGTTGAGTGCGATACCCAGATCGAATTCGGGAAAGCGGTGTGCGATGATAACGTCCAGAGCGGCAGAGTCGAGACTTCTGAGGCCTGCAAAGAATCGGGCAGCACAGGTTCTCAGATCCCCAGTGTCGGAAAGTTGCTCAATTCGGTCAAATCCATTTGACCAGTGTCGAGTCCCTTCGGTCAAAAGACCGCACTTTCTTCCGGGAAGTGGGTAGGCCACCGCCAGGCGATCCACCAAAATCAGTGGCGTACGCGGGGCGTAATGGCGGCTGAGCATACCAGGAGACGCCTGTGCAGCATCATCTGCTTTTGGATCGGGTTGAGCAATCTCGAGCGAGAATCCCAGGACATCCTCAATGGCTTCCTTTGGACAGCCGCCTGGACGCAGGATGACCGGAATTGGTCCCATGCAGGAAACGACCGTCGACTCGACACCCACCTGACAGGGACCTCCGTCAATGATCGCATCGATCGATTCGCCCAAACCCTGCAGAACGTGCTGAGCTGTTGTTGGGCTGATTCGACCAAATGGATTTGCACTTGGGGCGGCGATGGGGCGGCCCACAAGCTGCAGCAGTTCCAGGGCGACCGGATGCGAAGGGACTCTGACGCCGACTCCCGGCAGGCCGGAAGTCACCAGATCCGAGATCTGGTCATTTCGCGGAATCACCAGAGTCAGCGGACCGGGCCAGAAAGCAAGGGCCAGTTTCCTCGCAACATCCGGTAAATCGCTGCAAACAAGACGAATTTGGTCGAACGAAGCGATATGCACAATCAGCGGATCAAACGAGGGACGTTGTTTGGCTTTGAAAATTCCGGCCACTGCAACCGAATTTCCTGCATCCGCACCAAGTCCATACACCGTTTCCGTAGGGAACGCTACAAGGCGTCCGGCCTTTAGCAGGGCGGAAGCCTGTTCCAGGTTGTTCAAAAACACCGACACTTGAGCACCTGGCTAAATGAACGGAACGGAATGCGTGACGATAAAACACAATGCAAGACAGCGGAATAGGCTGTTCGAGAGTGTTTCGATCGATAAAATCTTATCAGTGAACGGTTAATCGACTGTTTACTGTTCGTGTGAGTGTCTATTGTTTCAGAACACAGCCTGTATTCAATCCGATCGCGTCCGGTAAATGAATTTCGCGCAACATGACGTGGCGTTTTGGCCGAATGTCTGCGAAATATCGGAAGACAGCTTCGGTTTGAGTGAATGGGTGATCTTAGGGTAAACTTTATGCCTGATGCGGGTATTTTGGCGACCGTTCTGCTCGTTGTGGGGTTATTCCTGCTGGGACTGGAATTCTTTATCCCCAGCTTCGGGATGATCGGGATACTTGCCGGAATTTCGCTGGTCATTTCATTCTGGAGCGCCACGAAAGCGTGGGGGAATGGGGAAAACCCAGCGTTTTTCTGGACTTATGTGTGTCTTCTGACGGCCGGGATTCCAGGAACGGTGTTTGGATCCTTTTATGCAATTCAATATACCAGTCTGGGAAAATCAATCGTTCTTCAGCCCCCGACCGTCGTTGTCACTTCCAACCCGCTGGAGTTACTGATTGGCAAAAAGGGACTCGCTCAGACCCTGCTGACACCGGGAGGAATGGTTCTGGTCGACAGGGAGCGGTATCATGCTGAAAGTACCGGGATGCTCATCGATCCCAATACGCCCGTTGTGGTCACGGGAGTGAACGGGAATCGTTTGGTGGTGCGTCCCAGTACCGTAGAAGAGCAGCGGGCCGCGGTCGTCTCAGATGTGGCCCACGACGGGACCAATTCCCTGTCTGCAGTGGGTTCAGGGGAGGAAAAAGTGATCGTGATACCAGTTTCGGTGCACGAAAAACCTGTCTCGGTCGAACCGGTCGCAGCAATTCGCCCACTTCCGGCCAGTCAAACTCCGGAAAGTCCGTCAGACAGTGGACTCGACTTTGATATTCCCGAAGATTTCAAGACTTGACGGCAAAGGGAGCGGCATCAATTTGGCTTCGAAAAGATGCTGCCGCGTTGTGATGTTGAACACCATTCTAACGAGCATTTGTGGTCGATCGATTCCGTAACGGCGGCGAGGGTGCTTAGAATCTGCCTGTTGGTTACAGACTCTGCTCATTTTTGTTAAAAAAGCGATGAGCCACTGGTTACTGTTACGGCAAATGACTTCCCGGAGAACTCCATGAGAATTGCCCTGTTAGCTGCCCCGACTCCATTTCAATGGGTTGCTGTGATCGTAATCCTTCTGGGGACGATCATGTTTCTGGCGGTGTTTGCACAGTTTGCAAGCCTTTGGCTGCAGTGCAAGATGACCCGTGCCGGGATTTCTCTGCTGAACCTGATCACAATGCGGTTTCGAAAATGTAACCCCACTGTGATTGTACGCAGCAAGATTATGGCTGTTCAGGCTGGCCTGACGAGACTGTATCCAATCTCCACCGCTGCCCTTGAAGCTCATTATCTCGCCCGCGGTAATGTCCCCAACGTCATTCGAGCCCTGATTGCTGCTCAGCGAGCAAATATCGATCTGGACTGGGATACGGCTCAGGCGATTGACCTGGCGGGTCGCGATATTCTGGAAGCTGTGCGAACCAGCGTGTACCCAAAAGTGATCGACTGCCCGGATCCTCGTCGTACAACCGGGACACTGGATGCTGTCGCCGGAGATGGAATTCAGCTGCGAGCCCGTGCACGAGTGACCGTGAGGACAAACATTTCGCAGCTGATCGGCGGTGCGACGGAAGAAACTGTGATTGCTCGAGTTGGACAGGGGATCGTTCAGGCAATTGGTTCCACGGCGTCCTATAAGCGAGTGCTTGAGAATCCCGACTCAATTTCCAAGATCGTATTGTCTCAGGGTCTTGAAGCTCAGACGGCATATGAGATTGTGTCGATTGACATTGCTGACATTGATGTGGGTGAAAACATCGGAGCGAGGCTGCAGGCGGATCAGGCGGAAGCCGACATGCGAGTGGCACAGGCCAAGGCCGAACAGCGTCGTGCGGAAGCTCGGGCTCGCGAACAGGAAATGGTCGCCAGAATTCAGGAGAATCGCGCGAAAGTCGTTCTGGCGGAGGCTCAGGTTCCCCGAGCTGTTGCAGAAGCGTTTTCCAGCGGAAACCTCGGACTTCTGGACTTTTACGAACTGAAAAATGTCCAGGCTGACACTCGGATGCGTGAAGCAATTGCCGGCGAAAGTACCAAGCCAATGCGTCAGCCGGAGTGATCGGGTGGGCTCAGTGCAGGTTTGAGAAACGCAAGTAAAATGTTCCTTCCAGTAAATTTATCGCGGACGAATCGATGGAAAAACTGATTGTTTTTCTGATCATCATCACTTTCAGTATTATCAAGTCGATGATTGATAAGGCTGCGGAAAGGAAGGCTCAGCTGCCGCGTCCGCCGATCGTGCGTCCGCCCGCGGAACACAAGGCGCGTGTCCAGTCCGAGATTGAGTCTTTTCTCTCCGAAGTAAAGGCTGGCAATGCCGGAGAAATAATGGCGCAGCCTGGTCAGCAGACTGTGATGATGGATGTGCCTCGTCCGCAGCAGGAAGCCCGCAGTCCGCTGCCGCAGAACAGACCGCAGCCTCAGCGGAATCAGGGTCAGTCGAAGGGCGGCGGAAACAAACAAAAGAATCAGTCACAGCAAAAGCAGCAGAAAAAGAAGAAGTCTCAGGAAACAGTTGCCAGAAATCAGGCGGCGGCTGTTGGCAGCGGGGTCCGGGAACACGTCGATCAGCATATCGGTCAGCATGTGCAGCAGCATATGAAGAACCAGATTGCCGAGCAGGTCAAAAACGATATGACGGGAAATTTGCGAAGGGCAGCCGACGCAAAAGAGGCAACGGCCGATGCGAAGGGAACGAATCCGTCAGCCGTAGCCATTCTCGAATCTCTGAAAAGCCCGATCGGAATGCGACAGGCAATGATCCTGAATGAGGTACTCTCGCGTCCCAGAGCCTTGCGCCGCTAAGGGTGCGACAACAAGTCAAATTGAATTGTTCTGGCTATGGCCGATACCGTGCAACGTGTTCTGCTGCTGGATGGAGAGCTTTCCTTTCGAGGCTCCTCCCTGCTGACTCTGCGACTCGCCCGAGGTCTGGAACGCCGTGAAATCGATACGGCACTGGTTTGTACTCAGCTCGGTCCGCTGGATGAAACTCTGCTGAAGGGCGTTCGCCTGCATCAGGTCGCTGGCTACACGGTTCCGTTCTGGGGCTCGCTGGTCATGCGCACTTTATGGCGCGATATGAAACGCGAACAGCCGGATGTAATTCATCTGCAGGACGTGAGACTGCTTCCGCAGGGAAACTGGCTGGCCGAACGATTTAAGCGACCCATGATCATTACCGTCAGCGACCATGCTGAAGCGGCCAGTCTGAATCTTAAACAGGCATCACCCTGGTTAAAGGCGATCATTTCGGTAAGCGAGAGTGTTCAAAGTCAGATCCCGCCTCATGCTCGTTTGGGGGAAATTGAACAGCGAGTTATTCTTCCCGGAGTTGCAGTGCCGGATGATGCTGTTGTTCGCGCTCCTCTTGAGGGGGCTCGGGAAGCGGTTGTGGGCATGGCAGGCCCGCTGGAAATCATCAAGGGCGCATCGTTCTTCCTGAGGGCGTGTCATCGAGTTGTCGAGGCAGGCCACGATATTCGTATCATTGTGGCCGGCAGTGGTCCGGAAGAACGCAGTTTGCGACAGCTGGCATCGTCGCTGGAACTGCGAAACCAGCTGACGTTTGTGGATGGCGGCGTCTCCATGAAGGCCTACCTTTCAGCAATGGATATTTTTTGTCTGCCATCGCTGCAGCAGGGGCTCGGAGTCATGATGCTGGAAGCGATGGCCCTGGGGCGCCCTGTCATTGCCTCCGGTGTGGGAGGTGTGCTGTCGGTGATTGAGGATGGCAAAACTGGTCTGATTGTTCCTCCGTCCGACAGTCGATGCCTTGCCGATCGTATGATGGAACTGCTCAGAAATCCCGACTACGCCCGCCAGCTGGGTCTGGCCGGCCAGCAGCTGATTCGCGATCAGTTTAATGAGCAGCGAATGCTGGATGAGGTGATACAGCTGTATCAGGAAGTCACCGGTATCAATGGTCGCCGTCCCGTCATTATTCCGGTGACGCCGGTCGCGCCCGCAGCTCCGGCTGCAGATGGGTAAAGATCTGAGTGTGATGTCTGGCCTCACCCTATAGTCCTCATCGTACCACACATCTTTTGTGTGATAAAAAATGAGCGGCACGTCAGAACTCGGGGCCGAAGGTCCGGAAGGTGAAAGCCCAGGGCAACGCCCTGGGAACGTAGATCATCAACGACAAAAGCCCCAACGGGGCGGAATGGACGCATGGTTCATTAGGCCCTTTCAGGGCATTCGTCATTGTTGTGTGCAATTCCTGGGGCGATGCCCCAGGCTTTCACACTGAGCCCCGTTGGGGCAGGTTGCAATGGTTCATTCATTGAAACGCATGAAACGTTAATGGCCTGCGGGATCGATCCTGGCGTTTGGAAGCTGGTCCCCATGCAATGGCCAAACCAACATCCAATCCCTCCTCTGTCCGCCTCACGACACGTCTGTGTTATTCTCGTGCACCGATTTCACAAGTTACGCTGAACCAATACAGGACGGTGTTCGAAAAGGCTGCGGGAATCGGAGAGGCGGTAAAATTTAAAACGCCCCGGTTCTGTTCACTGGATCTTCATCATCGTCTTTTAATCTGCTCGGCAGCCGCGACAGACGAATTGCCACTGAGCCGATCGCGTCTGCAGCTGTGACACATCCATCTGCAAGTGGTTGCCGAACGAAGATTGCGGCACGCATCACAAAAAAAATGCATTCCGGTTCTGTTTTCACCGCGATTGTGTTCGTCGATTCCTGAAACGATGAATGCCGCCTAGTTGCTCAAATGAAGGACTAAAGCGATGATGAAGTTTTCGCGAAGGAACGGTTTCACACTGATCGAGTTGCTGGTTGTGATTGCAATCATCGCAATCCTGATCGCACTGTTGCTGCCCGCGGTACAGCAGGCACGCGAGGCCGCCCGAAGAACAACATGCCGTAACAAGATGAAGCAGCTTGGACTGGCACTGCACAACTACCATGACGTCTTTAATACGTTTCCATCAGGAGGGATCGCGCTTTCGATGCCACGGCCGGGCGTTTGTCCCTGTCCCGATGGTCCCGGCAACAATGGTCTCTCCTGGTCGGTCATGATTCTGCCGTATCTGGAGGAGGCCAATCGGTATCAGCTCTGGGATCCCAATGTTGCAACACGCAGCTATCAGACATGGCCGCTGGGTGACCCTCGAGTTGGAAATGACAGTCAATGGGTATTGTCAAATCCTCACTATCAGTGCCCGTCCGATCCTGGAGCGGGCGCGGGGATTAACAACATCAACTATCTTGGCGTCCAGGGAGGCGGGGAAGAGCCGATTTGCCGGGGATCAGCGCAGTCCAATTTCAATGGGCTGTATAACAACGGCATTATGTATCTGAATTCCCGCACTCGAATTGGTGACGTGACTGACGGCACGACGAACGTCTTTCTTGTCGGCGAGTCAAAGTACGCAATTACGCCTCAGGGCAGCCGAAATGCCAGCGTTATCGGCTGGGGGTCCAGTACCCGAATCGACAGTTCCTGTCATCCAGGCGTACTTGCCGCTGCCCGACTCCAGATCAATTCGATTCCTGGATCAGGCGGATCGCGGATGGGATGGGGAAATCGCGATGCTCGAGACTTCAGCTCATCCCTCTTTGGTTCGTTTCACATCGGCGGCTGCCATATGACGATGTCGGACGGCTCCGTACATTTCTTCAGCGAGAATATGGATTTGACAGTCTATCGGCAGTTAGGGGTGCGTGACGACGGATCTCCTCTGGGAGGATTTTGAAAGTGACCGGAATTTGCCCTGTAAAGTCTTTTAAGTGCCGTATCATGCTGGCCTTGATTCTGACAGTCAGCTGCGGCTGTTCTTCAAAATCAGATGGTCCTGAACGCTTTCAGCTCGAAGGCGCAGTGACGGTTAAGGGAAAGCCTGTCCGTGACGGACAGATTTTTTTCTCACCAAATAATAGTCGCGGGAATTCCGGACCAGGTGCGGTCGCGTTTATCAGTGACGGAAGATACTCAACGCCGGCAGACCATGGGGTCGTTGGAGGTCCGTACATCGCGGAGATCGTCGGATATGACCAGGATTTTGATCCCTCTTCCGATGCGGAGCCGCCTGTTTCCATCAACACAAAAGTCGAGGTGGATCTTCCGAAAAAAGCAGGCACTCATGACTTCACGTTCTGAAAGCTGAAGCCGAAAAGGAGGCGATGATCATTCCAAACTACAAGACGAAGACCGATTGCTCATTCAGTCGCCGCACACTGCTTGGAGCGGGTTCTGCAGCACTGATATGGCCATTTTCCCAGCTTCCGACTGCGACGGCTGCTTCCAGACGCCCATTGTTTCAGGACTTCCCGTTCAAACTTGGAGTGGCATCCGGAGATCCGGCACCTGACGGCGTTGTCCTCTGGACGCGACTGTGCATCAATCCGCTCGATGAAACAGGTGGTCTGCCTCCTGAGGATGTTCAGGTGCACTGGCAGGTCGCCACAGATGACGGAATGCGAAATGTTGTTCAACAGGGAATGACAACTGCATCGGCAGACTGGGCGCACTCCGTACATGTTGAAGTGCAGGGACTTTTGCCCGATCGAACTTATTTCTATCAGTTCAAGTCAGGGGATGAAGTCAGCGAAACGGGCCGAACGCGAACCGCGCCGGCCAGCGATGCGGTAATTGATCACTTCCGATTCGCGTTTGCGTCCTGTCAGCGATACGAGGAAGGATACTATACGGCGTACGAGCACATGGCACAGGATGATCTCCGTGCTGTGATCCATCTGGGTGACTATATTTACGAGGGCTCGCCGAAGACTGGCACTCCGCGATACTTCGCCGGGCCAAAGCTCAACACTCTTTCTGATTTCAGAATTCGGCATTCGATCTATCGCAGCGATCGCCTGCTGCAGGAAGTGCACGCAAGGTTTCCATGGATCGTCACCTGGGATGATCACGAAGTGGCAAACGATTACGCCGATGCATACTCTCACGATCCGAGTGTGAGTACGGAAGACTTCCTGATTCGCCGAGCGAATGCATACAAGGCGTACTACGAACATATGCCGCTGCGTCCGTCCACAGTTCCGCGAGGTCCTTTTATGGACATCTATCGCAAAATCAGGATGGGCAGACTGCTGGAATTCTCTGTCCTTGATACTCGACAGTATCGAAGTCGACAACCCTGTGGAGGCGGATATGAGCCGCCGTGCGAAGGCGTGTTTGATCCCTCTTCCACGATGCTGGGCGCTGCTCAGGAGGAATGGCTGAAAAAGAATCTGACGACCAGTGAATGCACATGGAATATCATCGCTCAGCAGATTATCCTTGCGAGGGTGGACTTTAGTCCACAAGGAGCCGAAGAGATGCTTCTGAGCATGGACAAGTGGAGCGGCTACGAAGCGGCCCGGCGTCGTTTGATGCAGTTCCTGGCTGATGGCAGGATTCAGAACGTCGTGACGCTCACCGGTGACGTGCACTGCAACTGGGTCAACGATCTGAAGATTGACTATGACGACCCACAATCACCCGTTGTCGGCACAGAATTTGTGGGGACCTCAATCACTTCTCGCGGTGATGGCAATGAAACTCGCAGTTCCCGTGAAGGAGTACTGCCGAGAAATCCGGCTGTCAGGTTCTTCAATGATGAACGCGGCTACGTCCGTTGCGAAGTCACCCCCGAGAAATGGACGACAGATTTTCGCACCGTACCGTTTGTGTCCAGACCTGATGCTCCGTGTCTGACCCGAGCATCGTTCGTGGTGGAATCCGGTCGCCCCGGGGCTGTCCGATCGTGATCTGTGGCCTTATGGAAAAGAAAATGACAGACCGTGCTTTGTTGCTGATGATCGTTCTTCTGTTTAGCCCGCATACAGGTGTGTGCACATCCGCAGAGCCGAAGCTGACAGCGAGTGACCGCAATACCCCAGCGACCCATAAAGACGAAGCAGCTGTCGACAACACCGTTCGCTTTTCGATGATCGCACATCGCGGGGGTGTTGTTGACGGACTGCGGATCGAGAACAACATCGGAGCGATTGAGGAAGCGGTTTCTCGTGGCTACTACATGATTGAGGTCGATATCCGTGAGAGTAAGGACGGAATTCTCGTCGTTCATCACGACGAGAATTTTGCTCGGTACTACAATGACCCGCGAAAAGTCAGTGAACTGACCTGGGAAGAAATCCAGACGCTTCGCTCTCAACCCGGCGATTTGCGACCATTGAATTTCGAGGAGTTTGTTCAGCGGTGCAGTGGTCGGATTCACCTGATGCTCGACACAAAAGATCCAATTCATTCAAAGTTGTTTTTCGAGAGAATGGAAACCATTCTGCGGAAATACCGCCTGCTTGACTCTGCACTGGTGATCGGCACATCGCAGTCCAAAGAGTTTTTTGCCGGTAAGGCGAAGACAGCAGTCAGTGCCACTCAGTTTCGTGAATTGCTCAATGCAGGCAGGTTGAATGGAAAAGACCAGTTTCTCTTTGCACACGCCAAAGATCTGGATGCCGAAATCGTGGACCTTGCCCAGGACCACCAGATTGTGGTCGTACCATCTGTCAATATTTTTCACTATCCGCCGCAGAATCATGCGGCCCTTGCTGCGGTCGATCTGGTCCGTCTGAAAAACCTGGGCATTACTCATTTCCAGATCGATTCTGAGTATGATAAATTCCTGACGAATGATTAATCAGAATGCACGCACGACATGCAGGCATGCCATGATTAAAAGAATGGTGACAGACTGGTGGGCGTTCGTTTTTTGACCGTTTAGTGGCTGTTGTGACAGATCAGGCATCTTCAAACCGGGCGGCTCTCACTGAGGATCGCATTTACAGTGTGATCGGCGCAGACGGCCTCGCTCGGATGGTCGCTGCATTTTATCGCCAGGTCCCGGATGATGACATCCTTGGTCCGATGTACCCTCCGCAGGATCTTCAGGGCGCGGAAGAACGGTTGCGTCTGTTTCTGATGTTTCGATTCGGCGGGCCTCAGGATTACCTGCAGCACCGGGGTCATCCGAAGCTTCGCATGCGGCATGCACCGTTTGCCATCGATCAGAAGGCGCGAGATCGCTGGGTTCAGCTGATGGAAAACGCGATTCAGCAGTGCGATTTTCCTGCCGACGCTGCAGGCGTTATCCGCACCTTTCTGTCTGGTGTGGCGACCTTCCTGATGAATCGCTGAGCTCCAAACACTTCGTCAGCACTGATGACACAGATTTTCACAGAGGACAGGGACGCTGGTGTTTGTGCTTTTATCTGTGGCCATCTGTGTGATCTGTGGTCAAAACTGAATGCGGTCGGTCTTTGACTAACTCCTCCCTTACACCACGATCAAACAGCCATAGGATTTGGCACAATTTGATGAAACCCTCGTGGCAGGCCGCTTATTCGGAAGGTGTTGCAGACGTTGCAATTCTGGTGCGTGTTTTTATACAGGGCTTGCGCAAAACAGATTTAAGCGTTCACAGAAGCGGCCAGCTGTCGCAGCCGTGCATCATCAACAACCGCTCCCTTGGGCAGCTGTTTGATCAGATCAATAATCTTCAGCACCACATGGTCATCAGCAGAAAGATTCAGGGCCTGCAGCCGGTGAGCAACCGCCTTGCGACCACTGTGTCGGCCAAGGACCAGCTGAATCCCCGCCCCGCCTACCTTCTCCGGGCGGAAGGGCAAATAGGTGTCCGGATTCTTAAGCAGACCATCCTGATGAATCCCGGCTTCCGTTGCGAAGATGTTGGTTCCGCCGATGGGCTTCATCCGGGGAATCATAATGCCGGTCAGTTCCGCGACCAGATGACACAGGGGGACCAGTTTTGTCGTATCCACTTTGAATGATCGTTTATACTGATCCGGGTGCATCGCCAGAGCCATCACAACCTCTTCCAGCGATGCGTTGCCGGCACGTTCGCCAATTCCGTTCACGGTGCACTGAACAACGTTGGCGCCTTCCTGGATGCAGGCGAGCGTGTTGGCAACGGCCAGTCCCAGGTCGTTGTGGAAATGCACTGCCAGCAATGCCCGATCCAGATTGGGGACATTGTCCTGAATAGCTTTAATAAATGTGCGAGCTTTCTCCGGGGTGAGCAGGCCCACGGTGTCGGGAAATCCGATGGTCGTGGCACCGCAGCTGATTGCCAGTCGATAACATTCACAAAGAAAGTCGACTTCTGTTCGACTCGCATCTTCGGGGCTGAACGCCACGATGCGAAACTTCTCCGCCGCATACCCAACGGTATCCTCAATGATCTTCAGAATCTCAGTGCGGCTTTTATTCAGCTTGTGTTCGCGGTGCAGCGGGCTGGTACCGCAGAACAGACTGACACCTCGCTTATGCACGGGGTTCCCGTGAAGAGCACGATCGGCGGCATCGACATCGGATCGAAGTGTTCTGCACAATGCAGTCAGAACAGGTCGCGTAATCACGCCGATCATCATGCGAATGGCGGCGACATCGGCTTCCGAGGATGCGGGAAACCCGGCATCGAGCGAATGAACGCCGGCATCCTGAAGAGCTTTGGCAATCCGCAGTTTTTCAAATGGCTCCAGCGTGGCCCCCGGCATCTGTTCGCCGTCACGCAGAGTTGTGTCGCTGAACAGCACCGCACCGCTTCGTTTGTGGTGGCTGATGACGGCATGACGAACGGTGTCCGTCACATGTTTCGCCAGATTTTTCAGAAAAGTGGGAGAGCTCATTCTGTCGTTGATCTGAAAAAACAATATGGAAAGAAGTCTGCCTGGCGCGTCAGGCAAATCCACAGTTTGTGGAAGGCGAGCAGCGGATTCACAGCACAGATTTACGTTTCAGCACCAGGGCCGAATGCAGAATATTGGGATTCCGGTGCAAAACCAGCCTGAAGTCAGCCGGACGGCCGGGAATTTTACACATCCCTCCGGATTCTCGCGAAGCCCGGCAAGCACTGATCGTGCTGACTCTGGCAAAGAGGTGAAATGGCAAAGGCTGCGAATAGTGATCCCCGATGCAAATTGGCTGTCCGAGTCCTGCATGGAAGATTACATTTCCCTGTGTTGGCGAACTTTCAACTGGATGGATCATCCGAATGCTGAAATGACGGACGCTGAAATGAACCGAATGTGTTTTATCTCGAAAAGGCCTGTATTCATGTCATTGCGGACTGTTCGTCCCGGCGTTCCCCGTCTGAATGAAATTCAACGCCTGATGGTTCTGTGTGTTATCGGACTGCTCTGGCATGGTACTCCTGTGAATGCGGGCGACTGGCCGCAGATACTCGGTCCGACTCGAACAGGCAAAGCGGACTCCGAACGGCTGCTGGCACAATGGCCCGTCTCCGGACCAAAGGAATTATGGCAGGCCAAAGTCGGCAGTGGATTTGCCGGTGCGGCCGTTCACAATAACCGGGTTGTCATTTTCTTTCGGAAAGGCAAACAGGAAGTTGTGCAAATGCTGGACGCCAGGACTGGCGAGGTTCAATGGACCGCATCATCACCCTGCAGTTACCGGGGTGGCGTCTCCAGCGACAAAGGTCCTCGCTGTGTCCCTCTGATTCACGATGAAAAGGTATACCTGTTCGGGATTGAAGGGCTTCTGCAGTGTCTTTCGATGAAAGACGGGCAGAAAATCTGGACAAAGGACACCAGTGCGGAGTTTGAGCCGCTGGAGGGATATTTTGGAGTTGGAAGTACTCCGGTCATCTCCGGCAATGTTCTGATCGTGAATGTGGGGGGACGCGATGATTCGGCTGTTGCTGGAATTGATCTGGCAACGGGCGCTACGCTGTGGAAATCGTTCGATGACGCGGCCAGTTATTCATCACCGATCGTTGCCCGTATTGCAGGCAAAGAGCAGGCAATTGTAGTCACCCGGCTGAACGTGATTTCCGTCAATCCTGCCGACGGCCGTTTATTGTCTAAACTGCCATTTGGGGCGACCGGTCCAACCGTTAATGGTGCGACTCCCGTTATGATTGACAATCAGCTCTTTCTGTCGGCGAGTTACAGAATTGGTTCGCTGCTGGCCAGCATTGGCGAATCGGGTGCGAAAGAGATTTGGCGGGATGAGGATTTACTGGCGACTCAGTATGCAACTCCCATTGCCATTGGTCGTCATCTTTTTGCCGTCGACGGTCGACAGGATGAGGGTTCCGGATCCGCCACTTTGAAGTGTATTGATGTGGCGGCGAGGAAAGTTGTCTGGCAGCAGGACGGATTTGACTATGGGACGCTGCTGAATGTCGGCGACCAGATGCTTTTTCTGACCTGCGGAGGTGAACTCATCAGATTTGATGCGTCGCCCGAAAAATACATCGAACGCCAGCGGGCCTCGGTGCTGAACCCCACCGACAGCGGTTACCGATTGCCGGCGTTCTCCAATGGAAAACTGTTTATCCGTGACGATTCCACCTTAAAATGTCTTCAGGCAGGCGAAATCGTGCGGTGACGTGTTGCGACGCCCGTAATTTCCGTGTAGCGCCCGCATTCCGGAAGAAGTGTGGCGAGCGGCAGAAGACTGTGTTAAGTTAGGTGCACTGGTTTAAGAATCGTGATTTAAGAATCGTGGCACTGTGTGAAGTTTGACTGAATGAATATTTGGCGATCTGAACGACCGAACGAAGCTGTTACGGTTTTTCAGGGCTCTAAGACGAAAGTTTCCTGACAAATGGATGAACGTGCCAAAGGTGCTCAGGAGTGGTTTCGCAAGGCGACTGAAGCCATGAACCACCAGAACTGGGATTATGCCGTCGAATGTTTTACAAACTGCGTTCGGCTGGTGCCGGACAATGTGATGTACCGACAGACTCGCCATGGATGTCTGCGAAAGAAATATGACGACAACGGCTCCGGCGCGCGAATGGCGGGAATGAAGCTGATGGGTGTTCGCGGCAAGCTGAAAAAGTACCGTATGCAGAAGGACTGGAAGAGCATTGATGCGGCCGCTGAAGAGGGCCTGAACGTGAATCCCTGGGATGCGGCCTTCTACTTTGATATTGGTGAAGCCAATCTGGAGATTGAAAACTTTGAGGTGGCAAAGTACGGGTTCCAGCGGGCCGTCGAACTGGATCAGACCAGTGTGGAATATCTGCGCCGTTACGGTCATTTTCTCCGGGAACGCCGGGACTACAAGAGTGCTATTACCTGCTTCCAGAGAATCCAGAAGCTGATTCCGACCGACACGGAAGCCCGCAGTATGATGAACAAACTGCAGGCCGAATCGGCGATGGACCGCGGCGGGTATGGAAATGCAGAAACCACCAAAGACGTGAAGACGGAACCGCAGCCGGCAGTCAATGCTTACGAGGAAGATCGAAGAGCCCGCAAAGGCGCCTCGTCAAAGCCCGCAGATGCACCCGGGGAATCTGTTGAAGCCGACCTTCTGCATGCGATTCGCAAAGATGCACAGAATGTCAATAACTACCTTAAGCTGGCCGATCATTACCGCGCAGCCAGAGATCTGCGAAAAGCTCTTGATCTGCTGAAGCAGGCGATGGAGGTTTCAAAAAATAATCCGGACATCGGCGAACAGCTGGAGGATGTCGAACTGGCCCTGCTTCGAAGTGAAATGACCGAAGCCGAAGAACGAGTGAACCGAAACCCCGGCAAGGAACGCCTGGTCGAGAAGTTCCAGTCTTTGAAGAAGGAAGTTCAGGATAAGGAACTGGATGTGTTCAGTCGCCGAATTGAACGTCATCCCAACGATATGAGAATGCGGTTTGAACTGGCCGAACGCTATCGTCAGTCAAAGCAGTGGGCAAAAGCAATTCCCCTGCTGCAGCAGTCGTCGTCCGACAATCGCCTTAAAGCAGACTCCCTTGTTGGACTGGGAGAATGCTTCGTCAACGACCATAAAGTGGATCTGGGACGCCGACAGTTCGAACGTGCTTTGGAAGGGCTTAGCGAAAAGGATAAGCCCGATGCATTCAAACTGGCCCACTATTACCTTGGCCGCATTTACGAAAAGGCAAAGAAAAACGAGCAGGCAGAACATCACTATCATGAAATTCTGGCTGTGGACTACGGCTACCGCGATGTCCTGAAGCGACTTGAAGCCATGCAGGGACAAATGGGTGATGCGCTGGGGGATTGACCGGGACAACTTGCATTCGTCAGATCGCCGGAATGAGCTTCCTGCCTCGGCACTGTTGCACTGTTCATAAAATAACCGGGGCTCAAAAAAAACCGGGGCCTGATGTTCAGTACATCAGCCCCGGCAGTCGTTGTTTGTCTTGTGCGGGCGTTGTTAGCGGGATCGTGGGATAATCTGAGGCAGGATCGTGTCGACTCCTGTTGATGAACTGCCGTTTGGACTTGCAGTCGCTGGTCGGAACGGGCGATACGGCTGAGGTATCACCGGCTCCGCTGCTGCTTCGACCCTGTCAGCAGAAACTCTGTGGCCAGCCGACTTAATATTCGGTTGAGGACGCAGACGGGGCCAGAGAGGAACATTGTCAGCCTGGTTGTCCTCGTCGGGAACTGCTGGTACGGCTGGGATCGTCTCCAGATTTGGCTGTGGAGGCACGGGTTCAGCCAGCTGAGAGCTTTCCGGCTGCGACGGTGCCGGCGGCACAACTGCCGACTTCGGAGTGTTGTTCTCTGGTGAGCGCCCCGAGTTTTTCTCCAGGTCGATGAACAGATCCTCTGAAGAATCTGTCGGGTCACTTGTTTCTGTTGAACGGGAGTCCAGATCCGGTGGCCATGCCGCGGGAGGTGTCGGCTGAGCGTGGGCGGTCCCGCCGTTGTTCTGCAGCCTGACGTCCGGCCATGTCGAGACCGAACATCCTTCAGGAGCATTCACCGAATGCTGACGCTGGTCGATATAAGGGTCTGTGGCACATGGATCGGATTTCACACAGGGTTCTGCGGCACAATCCGATGAAGTCCGCTTCCTTCTGAAAATCGATTTGAAGTTCGATGCTGGTTTGTTTGATGGTCGGTTGAAAAGTTTTCGCAGGCAGGATCCAAATTTCTTTGAATCGTCACATCCTTCAGCACATGCATCGGCACATCGGTCTGAGCTCTCCGAGCACGAACTGCCGGTAGGATACTGCTGAGTATAGCCGATCGGACTGTAAACGGATTTATTGGCTGGCCTGACCGACTCTTCGGGATCGCTGAAGTAGCCGCGGAGCGGGGATCCTACTTCCTGCAGAAAGCTCACGCTTTTGACTCGAGAGACACCCACAGCGGGTGGAACCGGAGGTGGCTCAGGAATCGGAGACTGAGGAGACAGCGGAGCCGATCGTTCCCGGCGAAATTCGGGTGACTGCTCAGGCAAACCGGGCGGATCATATTCGGACGAATGGTACGGCGGTTCTGCCGCCCGAAGTGGCTCGTACGAGTCTGCTCGTGAAGCTGAGCGTGATGCCGAGCATCCGCTCAGGCTCAAACCTGCTGAGGCCAGCAATGCCAGCCAGGATATCCGTCCCAGTCGCATGACGACGTCCTTCCTGCGACGCACCTGTGAGACTCGGCAGCCCAGTCTCAAAAATAAACTCAATCCGTTTTTCTCTGCCTTGTAGTGAAATCGGCAGCATTTGCGTAAAAGCAAGTCGAATCCTGCTGGATTTTGCAGTTTTCGGCCCAGCTTTGTCGGAGGATATGGAAAAACAGGTACAACGGTCTCAAGTCAATGCATTGCAATGCAGGCGTCTTAGCAATCGTGCGGATTGTGCTGGATGGAAGTCGCCCGCCAGTGCTCTATAATCCGTACGACGAATTCATCGGCGACTGACTCCTCAGCGACCCACTCCTGCGATTCACTGGTGGCGCAATTTCTGCGTCTGCCTTGTCATGAGTTTGTCAGATTTTATTAAGCACGCTCTTAGTGATGAGGCTCAGACTGATGCCAAAGTTCTCTGTTGTCGTTCTGGCTGTTGTTTTTTCCTGGATGCCGTCAGCCACGAACGTTTGCCTCGTGCATTCATGGATAACCCCGGCGAATGCTCAGGAGCCGGTGAACGCCCCGAAGCCGGTCAATGCTCAGGAATCGTCAGCTGTTCAGGACGCTGATATTACGGAATCCAGCCCCGCTGAAGCCATCAAGCTGGAAGGAGCGTTCCTGCGCCGCTCGAGACAGCTGACCTTCGAAGGCCGTCGTGCCGGAGAAAGCTACTTCAGCGCCGATGGTCGGAAAATGATCTTTCAGAGTGAACGAGAACCTGGAAATCCGTTCTTTCAGATCTATCTGATGGATCTGGAGACGGGAGATACAGAGCGAATTTCCCCGGGAACCGGAAAGACCACATGCGCATGGATTCATCCGGACGGAAAGCGAGTACTGTTTGCTTCCACACAGGATGATCCGGATGCCGTACAGGAACAGAAGGATGAGATCGCACTCCGCGCTTCCGGCAAGGAACGACGGTACTCATGGGACTACGACCAGTACTTTGATATCTATGAATGCAGTACTGCTGACAAATCCTGCCGAAAACTCACGGATACAGTGGGTTATGACGCCGAAGCGTCCTGGTCACCCGACGGAAAACTGATCGCGTTTGCTTCAAATCGCTCAGCGTATGAGCAGTCACTGACTCCGGATGAACAAAGGAAATTTGACCTGGATCCCGCATGGGCCAACGAGATCTACCTGATGCAGGCAGATGGTTCCGGTGTGAAAAGGCTGACGACATCTCCGGGCTATGATGGAGGACCCTTCTTCAGTCCGGATGGTACAAGAATCTGCTGGCGCCGTTTTAAAGAGGATGGTGCGACCGCCGAAATCATGACCATGAATATCGATGGCAGCGACCAGAAACAACTGACCCGAATCGGAGCAATGTCATGGGCTCCTTACTACCATCCCAGCGGACGGTATCTGATCTTCACGACAAACAAACACGGTTTTGCGAATTTCGAACTTTATCTGGTTGATACAGACGGAAAACACGAACCTGTGCGAGTCACTCATACACCCGGGTTCGACGGCCTGCCTGTTTTTACTCCTGACGGCGAACAACTGGCATGGACGACAAATCGTACGGCGACCAGTCAGTCGCAGATCTTCCTTGCAGAATGGAACCATCGGCACGCACTGGAGCAGCTGGAGCTTCCGACAGACGTCACGCCTGAGTCCGCATCGAAACCCACTTCGACCACCACCGCGCGCAGTCCGGAAGCTCGAGGTGCATTCGCCCCGGCTGATGCTGTCCGCCATGTCGAGTATCTCTGTCGCCCTGAACTGGGCGGCCGTCTGACCGGTACCAAAGGAGAGCAGCTGGCAACAAACTATGTGGCTCTGCACTTTGAAACTCTGGGGTTTGAGCCTGCCGGGGATGATGGGTCGTGGTTTCAAAAGTTCGAATTCACGTCCGGCGTTTCTGTCGGTCCCGACAATAAAATGGCAGCCGGTGATCAGTCTCTGACAATCGACAAAGACTGGCGACCTCTGGCGTTTTCACAGACCGGCTCCTTCGATGAAGCGGAAGCTGTCTTCGCAGGATATGGTATTCGTGCGCCTGCCGGGGACGGATTCGAGGAATACGATTCGTTCGTGCATCTTGACGTGAAAGACAAGTGGGTTGTCTGTTTTCGGTTTATGCCTGAAGGCATCACGGCAGAACGACGGCAATACATGGCTCGATTTGCCAGCCTGCGATTCAAGGCAATGCAGGCGAGAGATCTGGGAGCCCGCGGTTTGATTGTGGTGAGCGGACCGACATCGGGAGTCCGTGAGCAAATGATTCCGCTGCAGTTCGATGGATCTCTTTCCGGCACAAGCCTGCCTGTCATCAGCGTGACCGATGCTGTGGTTACTGAATGGCTTGGTCGTCATGGAAAAGACCTCGCAGCAATTCAAAAGAAGATGGATGCAGGAGATCCGGTCATGGGTTTTCCCATTCCGGAATTGAAGATCTCCGCCAGCGTGGATATTCGGCAGACAAAGAAGACCGGGCGAAATGTTCTGGGACGTCTGCAGCTGAACGAACAGCCGGCCCACCAGATCGTTGTGGTTGGTGCACACATCGATCATCTGGGTACCGGTCCCAGTGGAAATTCGCTCGCAAAGGATGAAGAACAGTCGGGTATTCACTATGGGGCCGACGACAATGCCTCCGGTGTCTCGGCGATGCTGCAGATTGCAGAAGCCATGGCGCAGGCGAAGGAAAGCGGTAAGCTGGAAGGTCGGCGGGATATTGTGTTTGCGGCCTGGTCTGGTGAGGAACTTGGGCTGCTGGGGTCCAGTCATTACGTGAAGCAGCTTGAGACGATGTTCAGCCAGCACGCTGCCGCGGCCGGTGGTGAAGCGGAAGAACAGAAACCCGAACCTGAGCCAGCAGATCCTGCTCCGTCAGCAACGCAGGAGGATGCAGAAAAAGAAAAGGCTGAGAAGCAAAAGGCCGATGAAACGGGGCCAAATACAGGAGGCCTGAATCTTTACATCGCCGCCTGCCTGAATATGGATATGGTCGGACGTCTGCAGGAAAAACTGGTCCTTCAGGGCACAGGTTCTTCCGCTGCATGGCAGAGGCTTGTGGAGCAGGCCAATGTTCCGCTCGGTCTGCAGCTGAGTCTTCAGGAGGACAGCTACATTCCCACAGACGCCAGCATTTTTTTCATGCATGGAGTACCCATTTTGTCAGCATTCACCGGCAATCATGGCGAATACCATACTCCCCGCGATACTCCGGAGAAACTGAACTACGAAGGCATCTCCCGAGTTGCTCATCTGATGAGCCTTGTTTGTCGGCAGCTGGTCAGCGACGAACGTCCTCCCGCATATCTGGCTCAGGACAGACCCAAAGAAGGTCAGCGTCGTGCCGCATTGCGGGCTTATCTGGGTTCGATTCCGGATTATGCAGAGTCGGATGTTAAGGGCGTGCTGCTGTCGGGCGTTGCCAAAGGAGCCCCGGCTGACAAGGCCGGAGTTCGTGGCGGAGATGTGATCGTAAAGCTGGCTGGAAAGAAGATTGAAAACATCTACGACTACACGTATGCGATTGAGGCTCTGAAAATCGGTCAGGAAGTGGAAATCGTTGTCAGCCGAAAAGGTAAAGAGGTGATGATGAAAGTCACACCTGGTTCAAGAGACTGACTTCCGAATGCCGGCAAAACCCCTGATTCTGCGCCTCTGGCGGTCTGTGCTCCAATGGCGTGGACTTATTGTCGCCGTTCGCTCCGCGAAAGTAGCGTTTTCGGGTGTTTTCGCGGAGCGAAAAACGACTATGGCAATCCGCACGATGCTTAAGTCCACGCCATTGGGTCTGTGCTCAGTCGTGAGACTGCCGCGCTGACTCTTTCGCCGCCCGGCATTCCGTGTTACTGTCCGGTGCCGACCGCAAAGTCGATCGAAATGTCGAGCAAAACTGCTCCCTGAACGTTTTTCGGTAACCGGGCAGAAACGTTCAGCAATGAAATCCATTTGACATCATCAGTGTAACGCGGAATGTTGAAAGCGGGACGTCCTGAGGGCGGATCCGGCCGGCATTCCTGGAAGCATTCCTATGACACAACAGGCTAAGCAGACCGTCATTGTTGGTGGCGGGGTCATTGGCGCGTTTACCGCATACTATCTGCAGCAGACTGGCCGTCAGGTCACGATTGTCGATAAGGGACTTTTCGGCAAAGGTTGTTCTCACGGAAATTGTGGCTACGTAAGTCCCAGCCATGTGATGCCACTGCCCCGGCCCGGGCAGATCATGAACGGCATCAAAGGCATGTTCACGACTCAGCGAGCTCTCAGAATTCAGCCGCGATTGTCGCTTTCATTCTGGGGTTGGATGCTGAAATTCGCCTCACGCTGTAATCAGCGGGACATGCTGGAAGCCGGTCACGCCCGCCATGCGCTGCTGCATTCGGCAGCTGCTCTCTACCGGGAGGTGATTGCGAAAGAAAATCTGCAGGTTGAATTCAAACGAGATGGGCTCCTGTTCGTTTTTCGGGACAAGCATGAGTTTGAACATTATCGCGAGTCTGACCGATGGCTTCGGGACAATTTTGGTGTCGCAGCAACCCCGCTGGAAGGCAGCGATGCTCTGACATCTTTTGAGCCCGCGTTGAAACCGGGACTGGCGGGCGCATGGCTGTACGAGATCGATTCACACCTGAGGCCGGATCGCCTGATGAGCGAAATGAAAAGGATTCTGCTGGAACGAGGTGTGAAGATCATTGAAAAATGCGAAGTGACGGGCTTTGTTCCGGCTGGCGGACGAGCATCCGCGGTCACCGCATCCGGACAACAGATTTCGGGCGACGAGTTCGTCGTGTGCACCGGATCGTGGACTCCGTTCCTGAACGAGCAGCTGGGTTGTCGAATCCCGATCCAGCCGGGCAAGGGTTACTCCATCACGATGGCCCGTCCGAAACTTTGTCCACGGTATCCGATGATCCTGGAAGAGTGTCATGTGGCGATCACTCCATTTGAGGCGGGATACCGAGTGGGCAGTACGATGGAGTTTGCCGGCTATGATACTCGGCTGAACCCCAAACGACTCAGCTATCTTCGCACGGGGGCAGCTCAGTATCTGCATGAAGCAACTGCGGAACCTGTGGAAGAAGAATGGTATGGCTGGCGCCCCATGACATGGGACGGCAAACCTTACATTGACCGGTCTCCCCGGTACAGTAATGTCTGGGTTGCTGCCGGCCACAACATGCTGGGGATTTCGATGGGAACATCCACAGGCAAACTGGTGACCGAGATGCTGGACAACAAGCCAACCCACATCGATCTGAAACCCTTTCGCATTGGTCGGTAAGTACGGTTCAATACCCCGTGGGCTCCGATGGAGCTGAACTGGTGGTGAGTTTTCGTCCGGAATTCGCCGTTTGTCGTTGAACCGGAATTTTCCGGAATTTTTGATTTCTCGGCATTTTTCTCCTGGGGGCTGCGGTCTCAAATTACGCATTATACCGAGGCTCCCTGCCAAAACAGGTCCCGGGTGCCTCAGCAGAGCCCTGTTGAGGCGCGTATGGGGATCGAGTTTTCATTTCATAACCCGCGAAAAAATGACCGAGGGAAGACAGATGAAGTTCAATCATTTCCTGATTGCAGCCGCACTACTTATTGCGACCTCAGAACACCTGCAGGCCGGCTACATAGCATCAGCCGTCTACAACGGCAACACGTACTATTTGCTGGATTCGGACGGAATCAAATGGTGGGATGAAGCAGAGGCCGAAGCCGTTTCTCTGGGAGGCCATTTGGTGACGATCAACGACGCCGCGGAGGATGCGTTTGTTTTCAATACTTTTGCTCCACTGGCCGTTGCCTATCACGCGACGTACTATCCTCACCTGATCGATCGCATCTCCCTGTTCATTGGATATAGCGACACAGCCTCAGAAGGAAACTTTGTCTGGGTCAGTGGCGAAACTCCCGGCTATACCAACTGGATTCCCGGAGAACCCATCGTCGGGGATACGCGACAACAGTATGCTGGCATTGCCGCGAACTGGTACGTGCCCGGCCAATGGCACGATATCTACAATTTTCCGGGTTCTGACTTTGTTCTTGGTGTGGTGGAGGTGAATGGCCTTGTTGCTGCTGTCCCGGAAGCCACCTCTGTTATGATGTGGGGGTTGGGTCTTATCGGAGTTGTGTGGGCTCGTCGTCGCCCTTTGATCCCATAATGTTTTCCCTTGCCAGCAGCAGAGGTTTCCGGATCATCGACGGTTGTGACGTCGCCAAAGCATCGGATCTCAAATGAGACGAGTCGATCGCGAGGAGATTTGAGTACGACGCAAACGGTGTCGGCCGCAGATTGCCGATTTCCGTTCAGCTCTCCTGGACTGCGGCAGCCTGCTGCCGCTTTCGAGTCCACAGCCTGCTGTGGACAACCACTTGCAACCTGAACATCGCGGGCACAAGACCAGCAGGATTTCCGGCCCCAACCGACCCTGTGTCGGTTGAGCCAGGGTTTGAAAACTATAGCGTAATGCATCAGGCGTCTGAAGACGTTGCGTCGAGCCCGTGTATTGTAGTTTCCAAACCTGGGCTCATTGGTTATGCCGTGACTGGCGACAATTGTGCGGTGTTGCTGAAGGTAATATCGGTCACTTTCGGGGCAACATATTGACTGGCAGTTGGATCTGGATTCACCACAAACTGCTCCACTGTTCCAGAACCGTCATTTATGACGACCTCGGAAAAATTAAAGGTCAGCAAAATTTTAGAGAGATACCGAGAATAGCTGCAACCATGTAGAAGAAAGCCTTCTCATTGCGTGAGCATCGATCGTGCGTTGAACTTTTCCGCTTTGTGGATTGGGTGCAACGGGCTGGTGATGGCGATCGGACCTATGCGGAATCAATCACGCGCACTCGGCGGTGACTGGCAGTTTACCGGTGGCGGCCGGGGTTGTCACCCGGAAACTGGGACTGAGTAAAGATTCGTTCGCGACGACGATGCTGTCTGTGTTGTGGCCGCAGGACGACTCGGGATGATCAGGCCGCGTTCGGAGGTGACATCCATGCCCGTCGACAGCAGGAGTACGCTCACTCGGCGGACTGGGCGCAGCAGGACAAGGTCCGCTGCTCAGGAAAATCGAGCACGGATGGGTGATGCGTTGCGTTGTTGTCTCATGATTGTACCGGCCGGTTCACACCGGCCGCTCGCCGAAACGGCACTGCAGCATGTGCTGCCGAAGGGATTTCGAAAGGTCCGGCACGATGGCTGGATGGCGTCGAATTCCAGGACCACGCAGGATCGCGTGAAGTGGCTGGTCTGGCAGTTTCGAGGCTGGACATACTGGCCTGGAAGTGGAGTGGCTCCACAGCCCGAACGTGTTCAGAGCTGGATTCGCTGCAAAAACTGCGGAGGGCGGATTGCTTTATCCGATATGCACTCGCGAGCCGCGATCCATCGACCGCCCTGATTTCACCAGGCTTCCTGAACAAAGCCTTCTCGAAACCCTTCGGCTTGACGCCTTCCTGACCGCTGCCGCGAACCACCATCACTGCCTCTCGATCATTCCACGCTCACTATCCGCCAACGCGAAGTCAAAGGCTTATTGGTTAGCGATTTCGCCACGCTCTGTGGCAGATGCCACGTCGCCCACCAGCGTCGCCCCAGCGACGGCGAGTACAGCAAAACCGAGGGGACCGTACCAGGGCGAATCGAACGGGAACATCCGGTAGGCGTTGTTGCCTTCGGACACCCCCACCAGAATGGCTACGGTGAAACGCGCCCATGTTTCCCCGCGCCGGATTGGGCCGTTGGTTAGCACCAGCGTGGTCGCTCCGATGGCCAACAGGCATCCGCCGATCGACCGAAGCATAGCCAGGTCCAGTTGGGCATACCGCAAGTCAAGTTGTTCATCAACCGCGCCCAGATAAACAAGATGGTTCAGTGGTACGGATGGCACGAGCAGGTCGTACAGCGCCCCGAGGATGACCAGTACCCCGGCAATGTTCAGCAGGGCCAATCCCAAAGCATGACGGCTCATACTGGTGCATCCTCTTCTGCCTAAACGAATTGCGATCGATGCGTCTGGCGATTATCCGACGCATGGATCGTGCGTTGAACTTTTCCGCTTTGTGGACTGGGTGCAAGGGGGCCGGTAATAGTGATCGGCCCTATGCGGAATCAATCACGAGCACTCGGCAGCGGCTGCCAGTTTACTGGCGGCGGCTGGAGTTGTCACCCCGAAACTGGCACCGATGGGAGATTCGGTCTTCTCCTGGACTGCGGCAGCCTGCTGCCGCTTTCCAGTCCACAGCCTGCTGTGGACAACCACCTGCAACCTGAACATCGCGGGCACAAGACCAGCAGGATTTCCGGCCCCAACCGACCCTGTGTCGGTTGAGCCCAGGTTTGAAAACTACAGCGTGGTGCATCAGGCGTCTGAAGGCGTTGCGTTGAGCCCGTGTATTGTAGTTTCCAAACCTGGGCTCATTGGTTATGCCGTGACTGGCGACAATTGTGCGGTGTTGCTGAAGGTAATATCGGTCACTTTCGGGGCAACGTATTGACTGGCAGTTGGATCTGGATTCACCACAAACTGCCCCACTGTTCCAGAACCGTCATTTATGACGACCTCGGAAAAATTAAAGGTCAGCAAAATTTTAGAGAGATACCGAGAATAGCTGCAACCATGTAGAAGAAAGCCTTCTCATTGCGTGAGC
>JALHMY010000100.1 GCA_022843805.1 Fuerstiella sp. | reverse complement strand
GCCTGGTTTTTGCTGAATGCTGACAAGCTGACGTCCGCAGAAATTCGCCGTTTGTTCCCTGATCAGGAAATTTTGGAAGCCGCCGGAGTCCTGGAAATGATCTCAAAAACTCCCGAACAGATGATGATCTATAACGCTCGGCTGAAAATGCAACTGGACAACGAAGCGCGATTGTATCACGCTCGAGAAGAAGCCCTGGAAGAAGGACGGGAAAAAGGACTGGAGGAGGGTTTGGAAAAAGGACTGGAGGAGGGCCTGGAAAAAGGACTGGAAAAGGGCGAACAGATTGGTCGCATCAAGGCGATGCGGGAAGTGCTCGGTCTGCGCCCGTTCACGGCGGATGAATTTGCTGGCTATGATGCTGTTCAGCTGACAAACATGGCCGACCAGTTGCAGCAAAAGCTTCGAGATTGCAGTTCCTGAGCGACCACGACGAGGGGCGGCGACGGTCACATTGGAACACTGCACTACCCTTTTTTCTACCATCGGTCCAGTCACATGGATTGCGGATATGGTCGGGTACTGCAGGGATGTGATTCCATGGCACATAGAAATTGAATATCGCAGAAGGCAGGACTTCAACACGGATGCTGAACCGTCTGCAGCAAATACCATGGGGGTTTGTTGTCACTTGCGCAGCCATCACAATCATTGGTTTGTGCGGGCTGGTGCGAGCCGACCAGCTTTACGGCGCATCGAGACTCTTTGAGCGACAGGTCGTCTGGCTGCTTCTGTCATGGCCTGCGATGTTGTTGGTGACTCAGATTCCCTATCGCAGTCTGCGATCATTCAGTATGCCATTTTACCTGGTTTGCCTGGCGCTGCTGGTGCTGACATTGTTCATGCCGCCGGTGAATGGTTCAAGGCGATGGATTCCGCTGGGACTTTTCGACTTTCAGCCCAGTGAACCTGCCCGGCTCGCATTTATTCTCGCTCTCGCATTCTTTCTGATGCATCGGGAGAACTATCGGAGTCTGGCGGGACTGTTGCCGCCTTTAATAATGACTGTTGTCCCGCTGCTGCTGGTTCTCAAAGAACCCGATCTGGGGACCGCCATGCTGTTTCTACCTGTCATGTATGCCATGATCATTGCGGCAGGCGCCAGGATGAAACACATTATTGCAATTTCGCTTGCAGGGCTGGCGCTCGTTCCGGTGCTCTGGTGGCAGATGAGTGCCGAACAGCGATCGCGTGTTGTCACCGTTTTTACTCAGCGAGACGGCGGACCTGCTCCTTCCGGCGACGGATTCCATCTTCATCAGTCAAAGCAGGTGCTGGCACTTGGTGGTGCATGGGGAAGTATCTGGCAGGCGGAACCGCTCACAGACGATCCGGCTGCATGGCAGCTTCCGGCTGCTCGAACCGACTTTATCTTTTGCATGATTGGTGAACGATACGGTATTCCGGGATGTATTCTGTTGTTGTCCTTGTATTCGATCCTGGTCGTGCGAGGGCTGCTTGCCGCAATGCGAACCCGTGAACCGTTTGGTCGGCTGGTGGCGGTAGGAATTGTGGCAATGCTTGCCACACAGGTTGTCATCAATACGGGAATGACGGTCGGACTGATGCCGATCACGGGGATTACGCTGCCGCTTTGCAGTTATGGTGGAAGCAGTTTATTGTCGACCAGCATTGCAATGGGACTATTGATCAACATCTCCATGCGGCCCGGTTATGAAGTCACAGGAGAGCCGTTTGTCCGCCGGATGAGCGATTCCGGATTCGGACTAAAGCAGCAGAATTCACTGTAAATTCACGCCTGGAGGTCTGGTTCACCGTAGCGAACAGCAGGTGAGTCGATAGAATCCCGCGTCAGCTTTTTATGCTACCGCTCCCTGAGGGCCTGATTGCTGCAGGCGGCTTAAAAACCTCAGCGTTGTGTGTTTTGAATACTAGTCCGAATGTAGAACGGCGCTGCTGTGGCTCGACGACGAAACAAGAAGAAACGGACCCGGAGCTCCATGCCTGCCGGTTTTTCCGGCGAATCTCTCGCGGGCGCACTTCTAAAACGCATTGTTGAAATGAGTAGGGCCGGGATGAATTCTCCTGCCGAAGAAGATGACGATGAATTCTTCGATGATGGGGATGATGAAGACGAGTCTTCTGAAGTGGGTGACAATCCTCATGGCACTCTCAGCTCACCAGTGCAGGGAGCTGGGGTGAGCCATGTGATTGCATTACCGGGTCCTCCTGCAGCACCCGGCCACACCGATCCTCTGAATGTTTTCACTCCGGATCAGCTGCAGCAGCGCTGGAATACAATCGTCTTTCGATTTCAGGGATCGCAGGGCAGCCAGTATCGATGGGGGGGACGTTCGTCAGCTGGAGTTGTGACCCTGACCAGCTTTAATCCCCGGGGCAATGCCACGTTCCGATGGGACGATACGAGAAAGAGCTGTGATGTCACATTAGAGGCCGATCTGTTTCGTAGTTCATACAAAACAAAATGTACCTCTTGTTCGCTGGACCGCTGTGTTCATCAGCTGGAGGTGTCCGACTTTCTCGCGAAGCAGCTTCGTGATCAGGATTCCGATGTGATGAGAAGCATCCACGGAAGGGACGATCCGGAGAGGATGTATCGTCGCACGATGAGTCTGCTGGAAACAATGCGACTCGACCCACCAGCCCTCTCAACCATCGATATTGAAGCAACTGACTCTGCCCTGGCATATCGATATCTGTGGAACATTGACTTGCAGACGGATGGGGGGGACAGCAGGTCTCTATCCGTTGTTCCAATTCGACAGCAGGAGAATAAGAATGGCGGCTGGTCTCGGGGCCGAGCCGTAAGTCTTTCACAGTTTCTGAAGGACGGAGAGAAACACTGGTCGCCACTTGATCACCGCCTTGCATCCGTAATCTCGCAAAAATCATGGGCAACTGTTCCGCAGATCGCCGTGGTGGATGCACTTCCTCTGATGGCTGGCAGCGACGAGGTGCAGTTAAATCGTGAAAACTGCCGCATTGAATTTCAGCCCTTCGAAATTATTGTCAGGGAAGTTGATGCCGGGTTCCTCCTGACCACCAGCCCATTCGAAGTATATCGCGAGATTAGCGAACCAGATGCAGTTCGCTTTATTAGTATTCTGCCCAAAATGGTACTTGTCATTGCCCCGCAGCGGGGACAAATCACAGCATTCCGGTGTACTGATGCTGCCGTGAGGCTGGTTCAGCACCTGTATTCTGATCCGATGGTTGTTACACGGGAAAAAACGGACGACCTGCTGAAGACTCTGGACACATTGCAGGAGGCCGCGATGGTGCAGCTTCCTGATTCTCTGGGTGGCCCGGAAGTGGCCGTTGATCCTGAGCCGGTGGTCCTGCTGATGTTAAGAAAAACCGGGGATCTGGAAGTCACCATGTGTGTGCGAGACAGTCATCAGAACTATCTGATGCCCGGCACCGGGATGCTGCGAAGACATGGAAAGCTTGAAGGGCAGCGAGTGCAGTTCGTTCGTAATGGAAGTCACGAGATTCATCGGGCGAAAGAACTGTCGGACGTGCTGGGACTGCAGGGATTGCCCTCAGAATCTGAGTGGAAGTGGATTATCAATTCTCCCAGCCTTGTGGCCGACTTTATGGCGGCAACCGGCGAACTTGTGTCGGCAAAGCGTCTGTCGGTCGTGTGGCACAGGCAGTCTGCCAGCCAGTTCGATGTTTTGGGAAAAGTTTCTGCATCGAATGTGCGAGTTCAGGTCAATCGCCAGCGGGACTGGTTTGGAATCACCGGGGAATGCACCATCGGCGATGTACAGATTCCACTGAAAGATTTGCTTCAGGGAACCCGCCGAGCTCGAATATCAGGAATGATTGAACTGACTCCCGGTAAATGGGCCGTGATTTCAGAGGAATTACGCCGTGCACTTCAGCGATTGTCGGATGTCAGCAGCGAAAACCGAGGAAAGCTGCAGGTGGATTCCGCAGCCGCTCTGACCGTATCCGGGCTGGAAGCTTTTGAGGTTAAGGTTGAGTCGGATCGGGAATGGGCGAAATGCCTGCAGCGAGTACGTGAAGCTCAGTCGCTGACTCCGGAACTTCCGGCTGGGCTGAATTGCTCGCTTCGTGATTATCAGCTGGATGGTTATCGCTGGATGTGCCGCTTGTCCGCCTGGGGCGTGGGCGGAATTCTGGCAGACGATATGGGACTTGGGAAAACCGTTCAAACCCTCGCACTGCTGCTGCAAAGAATTGAAGATGGGCCCGCTCTCGTGATCGCTCCCACTTCACTCGGTTTTAACTGGCAGGCTGAATGTGAGCGGTTTACTCCGTCTCTGACGCCCATTTTGTTTCGTGAAGCAGACCGAGCCGATTTGCTTGAAAAGGCTACTGATGGCCAGGTCATCATTTGCAGTTATGGCCTGGCACTCCGGGAGGCTGATCGTCTGAAGAAAGTCAAATGGGGAACTCTGGTTCTGGACGAAGCTCAGAATGTAAAGAATTCCAACAGCAAAACGGCCCAGCAAATCAGGCAGTTCGGAGCCAGCTGGAAAGTGGCACTCACCGGAACTCCCATGGAAAATCATCTGGGTGAGCTCTGGAGTATCTTCAATGTGGTTTCACCGGGAGTACTGGGGCCATGGGAACAGTTTCGGCGACGATTTGCTGCATCCATCGAAAAAGAACGGGACAGCGATCGGCGTGAAGCTCTTTCCAAAGTGATTTCGCCATTCATTCTTAGGCGATCCAAGTCAGAGGTGCTCAAGGATCTTCCGGAGCGCAGTGAAAACAATCTGCTGGTCGACCTGTCACCTGAAGAACGGCAGCGTTACGACCAGATGCGACTGGCGGCCATCGGAGAACTTGATCAGCTGCAGAATGAAGAGCAGTCTGATCAGCCGGCCGACCATCGCTTTCGTATTCTGCAGATTCTGACCCGATTGCGGCAGCTGGCCTGCCACATTGGTCTTGTTGATCCCACATGGACCGGATCATCATCCAAGCTTGATGAACTCATCGAACGACTGCTGCAGCTGAAGGAACAGGGTCACCGAACACTCGTTTTCAGTCAGTTTACATCTCACCTGGCACTCATACGAGATGCGTGCGAGCGGAATGGGATTACCAGTCAGTATCTTGATGGTAAGACAACTCCAAAAGCCCGCAAGGAACGAGTCGAGGCGTTTCAGAATGGCAATGACGACGTTTTCCTGATTTCGCTCAAAGCCGGGGGAACAGGCTTGAATCTGACAGCAGCTGATTATGTGATCCATATGGATCCGTGGTGGAATCCGGCGGTGGAAGATCAGGCGACGGACCGTGCTCACCGAATCGGACAGACCAAATCAGTGATGGTCTATCGAATCATTGCAAAAGGCACGATCGAAGAACAGATTTTGTCTCTGCACGAAGAAAAGCGGGACCTCGTCGAAGGCGTGCTTTCGGGGGCAGAAGCCTCTGGCAGCATGAGCACCGAAGAACTGGCCAATATGATTCGCTGGGGGGCGGAAAGTGATTCGGCGCCCTCACCTCCCGCTTCAGTCAGGAAAAAGTCCGGTCGTTGACAACTCCTTCAACCCATTCGGGGTTTGAAAGACTGCTCGTAAACCAGCGAGCTGACCTGATGGGATCTTTGTCAGTTGAAAGTCACCCCGAAAGGAAACGCTTGTCAGCATTTCCTCGACGGATTCAGGCTGCGGATGAAATCCTTCCAGCCGAATCAGCGAAACACCGCTTTCAGGCAGTCGGCTGGCAGGATGGGGTTCAGTCAGCCACTGAATCATTGATGGTGCCACTCCCCCGGCTGCCAGTCGCCCGTCCGAAGGGATACTGATCATCCAGCGGAGTGTGCCGCGTTCCATCGATTCGATTTTTCCGGTTCCCGGAAGGAATGATGATTCAGCTTTCTGAATGTTGTCTGTGCGGACAACCCACGTGGCCAGAGATGGCCGTTCGTCAGTATTTCGTTCGTCCAGCTGGAACCAGCGAGGCCTGTTGGGAGACGGTGCATCCGGGTCAGCTGCAATGACTTCCAGATAAAGGCGTGCGCCGATTCTCAGCAGAGCGTTATGAGTTGACATCCGCACATGCTTTCCGCCTGGCTGCATTGAGACTCCAAGAGCCTGTTCAACAAAAGCCACACCGTCTGACAATGATCCGGCAGTTACAACCAGGTGATCGGGTTCGCTGACAATCACAGGGCAACGTTCCTTCTTTGCAATGAAACGACAATACGGGGAAGGCGTCGGACGGCAACGTCCAGCACAAACATCATGAGAGCCAGCTGCAGCAGCATTGGACGCAGAGGAAAAAAAATGTCAGCACGCTCATCCGGCGCCGCAGTGAAAATATCCTGAGGCGCGGGTTGAAAGTATCCACCAGTCACACTGGCAATCTTCCGGAGCAGTTCTGTATTGGTTTGTTGCGGCCGATATTCATCGGGATAGCTGGCTGACGAAGAAAGTGCACGCTCGTGCAAAACAATTCCCTCCCGACGCACTGCAATATGCAGCTGCCATTCTCCATCAGCCGGGCCAGGCAGCCGGGCTTCATACTGCCCCGGGCCGGTTTGTTCGGCCTGAACAGACACAACAGCTCCTTCAGGACCAGTGCCCTGAATCATCGTCTCAGCGCCATTAAGCAGACGGCCATCCGGTTCACTGCTGTCGACTGAAACGTGCAGACCCTGCTCAGTACGACTTAGCGTTACATCCATTCCTCCGGCGGACTGACGTCGGCTGCAGTGGCGAATCAGTTGCGCCCAGAAGCGGCTGTAGGCTTCCCATGTCAGCCAGTTCACACCCCAGCGGTAACCGGAATCAGACGTGAATGCCGCTGCCGTTCCGAGACCATATCGCCACCATGCCAGCACCGGATCACCCGAGGGGGATCGAAGGATCACCTCACTTGAAGGTTTAGCACGAGTCGCCACATATCCCAGCAGCTGCGGCGCCTTTGAAAAATCGATATCCGCAAATGCGGGGAACACTTTCTGAAGCTGTGGAATAAAAGCATCCTCCCGAATGGCGTCCTGTCCGGCCATTAGAGTTTCCTTTGCAAAGATTTGAGGGATGGCGGCAGGATCACTGCTGAAATAACTGCGACCATGTCCCAAATCCGCAATCATCTTCAGGAGCTCAGGATCGGCATCTCCGATGCCTGCCGTTGACACCGTAATCTTTGCATTGGCAATGTCTTTGGTCAGTCCCTCAAAATCACCTGGAATCGAATAGCCGTCAGTGAGCACGATCAGATGCTTTAACCCGGTATTTATGGCCTGAAGACTTTCGTACGCAAGTTTCATTCCCGGGTAAATGCTTGTACCGCCTCCCACCTGTACCGCGGAGATACTGTCGAGAATACTTTGCCTGTCAGTGACAGGTCCCATCGGTGTGACAACCCATGGTCGACCATCAAAGGCAATTACTCCAATATGGTCGTTGGGTCCCAGAAGTTCCACGGCAGCCTTCGCTGCATCTTTTGCCAGTTCAATTTTGGTGCCTCCCATGGAACCTGATTTGTCGATCAGCAAAACCAGGCCAAGGGATGGTTTCTCCTGCTCCTTCTGAAAGTCGCTGGCCACAGGGAGCACGTCCTCCACGACCGTTCGAAAATAACCACCAAGTCCGAACGACTGGTCTCCGCCAGTCATCACAAGACCTCCGCCTGATTCGACAACCCAGGTTCGAATCGTCTGCATCTGCTCGATGGAAAGATCCGTGGCTGAAACATTTGAAAGGATCAATGCGTCCCAGAGTTGCAGTTTTCGGGGCGTCGAAGGAAGATCGGACAGATTGCCCGGGGTAATGTCCAGTCCTTCCTGCTGCAATGCTCTCTGCAGTGACCGGGCGGGATCCGGTTCTGATTCAATCAAAAGTACACGAGGTGCCGTTGCCATCAGGATGGTGGCATGCTGCGTGTTGTTTTGTGGCCACGTGTCCTGAAACACGATTTCCCTGTCGTTTGAAGCAGACTGATTCTGACCGTTTATCCTGGCAGATCCCAGCGCCCCGTTTTCGGATTTTACAGCTGGTCCGAGCGAGGCGGTGAATTTCGTCGGACGTTCAATACGCTGAGTGAAAAAGAAGCGATTTGTGCCACGTCCGACGAGTTGGTCCTCGGAAATGGAAATGCGATCATCCCGATGTAATTCGATATGAACATGGTCGTCATGATCCGATTCAATTTGAATTTCCACCTGAAAAGGCTCGTTCGGCGCAATTTGTTCCGGCAACCTGAGACTGGCGAGCGAGATTTCGGGGCCTGATGTTGCTGAAAGGGAAACGGTCGAGGTACGAATGGCAAGTTTCGATGCGGCGTGCAATGCGTCTCCGCGATTTTGTAAACCGTCACTCAAAACAACGATGTGCGGAACGAAACCGGGGGGAACACAGGCGGCTGCCGACTCCAGAGCTTTCTGAATGTCGGTCGCATCACGGAGTTCAGTTCCAATGGCCGAATTGTTCGAACTGCCGGTAGTCACTTTGGAACCATGTGCACTTGCCGTGACTGGCGGCGATGCGTTTCGGGCAAAAGTCAGCTCGCAATACTGTTCCACAGGAATATTCTGTGTTGCTGCTCTTATAAACCGGATCGCTGCTCCTGAAGCTTCGCTGCCAGTACTGTCACTCACATCCGTCACGAATACGACGAAGGGACGGGTGGAGCTTTGTTTCAGTGTTGTTCCGGCAAGGCTCGCAACGATCAGGAGTGCAATTGATGTTCTCAGTACCAGCGAGATGTAACGCAGCGAAACGGGAAGTGTTGTAACGCTGCGACGTAACACGATCCACAGCAGCGGCAAAAAGAAAACCGCAGCTGTCAGCCAGGGCGGGTCGCGGAATATCAGCTCGGGCCAGTTCAACGGTATCAGACAATCGTGAATGAATTCTCACGAAAAAATGGTCATTGAAAACCGGCCGGAATCATAACATAAAGCGACACTGATTCCGAGTTTCAGAATGTTCTCAGCATAAAGTGTGTGGCAATCAGCGTTATTGCCGCAACGACCCCCACACGTATGTTGTCGTTAAGCCTGGTCCGAATCGATTCTGCGAGAGCGGCCGCGATCACGGCCGGGCAAACGATCAGGAGTGCGTGCAGGAAGCTGACACCTGGGTCGGAGGCTTCAGGATTCCACGTCTCACCCCAGTAAAGCCATGTGGACATGAGACTGCCGACGACAATAAACGCCAGGAACCCGCTCCATGACTTTGTGGAATTCCACGGCAAACGTGGTCCTCGAAACATCAGTCCAAACAGAGTGGCTGAACCGTCACCAAACGCAAGTATTGACAACACCCCAACACCGATTTCCAGATGACGAGGAAATAGCAGCATCGTAAGGAGCACGGAAAAGGCATATCCGGCGACCGAGGCAGTTCCTTTTCCTTCTCCCTGTCGCTCAATCTTTCGAAAACCGCTGAAGATTTTTGCCGCAATTACGACACAGCATCCAACGATAATCGCTTTTAAAGTCGGAGTAATGGGATCCGCATGAGATTCGAGGTGCAGGCCAAACGCGAGCATGCCAGGTGCCATATGCCAGAATCGACGACGGATTTCCCGGTACGGCAGTGCCTGTACGGTCCATCTGCCGGAATTTTCAGCCGTTCCGTTCGGTGAAGCGGTCGAGTCGCTCAAAACCGCGCCGATTCCTGCTGCGGCAAGGTATCCGTTCACATTGACCGGATGGTTAATCCCGGCATGTGGAGCAGGACGATGGCTCGATGGATCCAGTTGAGTACTCATGCAACTCGCAATCCCTGCAGATGTTGTTGGGTATCAAAAAACAGATCTGAACTGAGGCCACGCATCCTTCCATTGAACATCGAACAGGCATTGCCGGATACACGACACTTTCGCCCGATACGAGGTTCCGCAGCCAGCCCCAATGTCAGTCAATCGGCTGTTTTCGACTATGCAGCCAAATCTCAGTAAAAGCGACCGGCAGTATCTGCCGGTTCGCTCAGTCCTCCAGTTCCACGTTCCAGTACGCTTCACTGACAAATTTTGACCAGCTTTGAATTCTAACTCCATGCGGAGCATATAGCGGGTTCCACATCGGGCGAGTCGGAGTTTTTCGCAGCGGCATCCCAGCCTGCTCCGGAGTACGATTCGCCTTTCGGGAATTACAGTCAATACACGCCAGAACGCAGTTGGCCCATGACGACACACCGCCCCGTGAACGCGGAATCACATGGTCAATCGTGAGTTCTTCACTGCCAGGCCGACACCCACAATACTGGCAGGTAAAGCTGTCGCGTTTGAAGACGTTTCGCCGACTAAACGCCACAATCTTAACCGGCATACGGTCATAACGCGTCAGAGTAATCACTTCCGGCACCTTCAATTGCAGCCACTGCGTGTGGATGACTACATCATCTTCATCCGGCTGCAATTGTGTCCAGTCTTCCCATGTGTACTGCTGAAACGTACCCGGATCCACGATCCTTGCGGATTCATTCCAGACCTTGACCAGAGCGCGGGCCACGGTCGACACCGCGACCGGCTGCCAGCTCCGGTTAAGAACCAAAGTCGGACGTTGCAGAACAGAACCTGTCATCAACGCTCTCCTGCTGTGCTGAGGAACTGCACGCGGATCGGCCGTCGAAGCTGTCCAGCAAGGAGTTCCTCGCCTGTTTTCACCTCAGCCCACCCCGGCAGCATATGCTGAGGAGGGTGTTTACTACCAACGAGTCTTGAGTATTTTGACCGGCATCCGCAATAAATTCATATTAAAATCATCGAGCACTGAAAGGACAGTCAGTGGATTCGAATGGAAATTGTGGCACTCTGATGCCCTTCCAATCCACTTTTGCCGTACCCGAAAATTGTTGCGGCTGCCTGCTTTTCCTGACACCAGATGCTATGCAGGGGTTCACGTATTCCGCCAGATCAACTCCGAAAGACATCGGGAATACCGAACTCGCCCGTGAACATCCCTCGGCTGACGAGACTCCGACGTACGTCCGGCTTTCCAGCCGGACTCAGCACAACCGGCTTTCCACCCGGTGCACCCCCAGCAAGTCAGCCTCGAAAGGCTGACGTACGTCGGGCTTTCCAGCCGGACTTTGATGGAAAGACTCTGGTGCGGTGTCTGGCTTGAAATCTGCTCCAACTCCACCGCCACCTCCTTCCAAAGATCCTCATTGATCGTGTCTCTATCTTCTATGTTCGAAATCCAACAAATCTCCTGAGCTCGACCCGCGTCCAGAGTCACTTTCCTCCGATTGTTCCTCAGACACAGCTTCATTCTTATCGGCCTGATGACCTCGCAGTCCGGGAAAGTGAACAGTGTCAGCTGACAGGATCGATTCGTTTCTTCTGCGGACCGTACTGAAGGTGGGAGATGGAGCCCTGTTGCAGAAATGCAACGTTTTCAGTGATCTATGGTGAGTTTTGTAAACATTCTGCTTCTGCTCGCTGACGTGCCTCTGGTCCTGGGCGGGTTCGGAAAGAGGTACGTAACGTGCAACACCGTTCTCAGGAGCCATTAGGCATACGGTGTTTGACTTTTGTCCGCGGCAATCAAGACTCAGGCACAGTTAAATGGCTCCCGATGGCCGCTCGTCCGCATTGTTTCCCGGCCGCCCCATCGTTCACACAGCTGCAGTGTTGGATTAAGGTCAAATGAACCGGTGCGCGAGAGAGATTCAATCTGGCAGGAACGATCATCCTTTTTCGTTGTCTGGTCTCTGTCGTCTGGTGGCGCTGGTTCGAAATAACCTCCATCGCCTCCTGCAGCCGTCTGGAAAACTCCGACTTCGGCACTCACTGGCGAACGTGATTCCGTCTGAAATGCTAGAAGCTCGCCAAATGCTGTCAGCGGTCTCCCTGCAGGCATTTCATCGCTCGGGACAGACATTTCTCACATGGACGGAAGATAACTCGGTCTCGGGCGAGAAATATCATGTGTACAGACACAACGCCCCGATTACTTCCGCCAACCTGAATCAGGCGACAAAACTGACGACCAAATGGGGTCCACTGGATGACAACACATCGGTCCATCAGTTTCGAGCGTCCCAGACTGCGGTTCCGACGCACTTTGTAATTAATGATCTCGGAGCTCCACTTTCGGACAATCAGGGACTTTTTGTTTTTACGACGCAGGCAAATCAATCGGGAAACTGGTACTACGCCGTTACTCAGGTAACCAATGGGACAGAGGACATCCAGCTGACTGCGGGCTCGAATTCGCTGATCGCTTCGGTTCAGGAAACATTCGCCACTGCTCAGCCCGTTCTTACGGTTTCGGTCAACGGTGGAAAGGGCCGCATTTACACACAATATATGGACTACATGAACTGGAACCCCACTTTTCAGGGCTACGTCTATAACTACTCCGTGGCATTACCACAAAACTACGATCCCGGAGAATCGTGGCCGCTGAAGCTGATGCCACATGCATACGGAGAAAGATTCCGAATGGAACCGGTTTCTGAGTATGACTGGCCCAGTATCCAGCTGTTTCCGGACGATTCCGGGGGGACGAGTGCTCGCATCAATACCTGGTGGTACGGATTTTCGGCCGATCACAACTACCTTCAGAACGGCACAATTCCAGTTGCCGGCAAGATTGAAAACTTCACAGAACAGCGAATCCTGAAAGCGATTGACGAGGTGCTCGCGAATTTCACTGTTGATCCCATGAAGATTCATTCAGAAGGGCATTCGATGGGTGCCTCCGGCTCACTGGCTCTTGGAATGCGATACGGCAATGTTTTTTCTGCCATTTATGGCAGCGAGCCAATGACAAACTATGCCACGAGTCCCTCTTTTCAGACAAATCTGCCCGTATTGTGGGGGGCACAATCCGCAAACCTTCCGATTGTGAATCGTGGCTTTCATGCCTCGCACCTTTCCCAGTATAACGGTATGGGCGTTTACGACTGGATGAATCACCAGGAACAGTTGTATGCACGTCGTGGTGAAGAGATGGCATTCCTGATGATCGGCCATGGCAAAGCCGACGATGTCATCGACTGGGCCACACAGGGACGTCCCATCATTGCTGCACTCAATAGTTCGCGAGCTGGTTTTTCATCCGAACAGCGCGATGCATGGGACCACAACTGGATGGGATACGACTTTGCTCTCAACCCGATGTTCAGCACTGCGGGTGGATTAAGTGAGTTCGTCTATCCGCGAAATCTCAGTTTTGTCGCTGTCTCTGATGCTTCGGGTTCCGGACCCCTGGTGCCAGCGACAACAGGTACCGATATCTATAATCTGAGTATTCTCTGGTCGGTTCCATGGAGCAGCTTTCACAGCGGGATTGTCGATGTTCCTGGCCGGTATGAAGTCTCGCTGAAATCCACGACGGTTTCTCAGACCGCTTCGATCACGCCCCGTCGCCTGCAGGAATTTCATGTTTCGCCTGGCCAGACAGTGGCATGGAGTAACACGAACAACACCTCGGGGCAGGTCATCCAGTCGGGTACGGTGACGGCAGACTCTGCCGGGCTTGTGACCATTCCGCTTGTGGAGATTGGAACGGGTGCAGGCAACAGACTGATTCTGACATCAGCGATTTCTGCGCCGACCGTCACTGGTCCGACAGCCGCCACAGAGAATCAGAATCCATTGTTTACGTGGTCTGCAGTCAGCGATGCGGCGACATATAATCTCTGGATAAAAAATCTGAGTACCGGTGCCAATCCGTATCTGTCCATCATCACGGCCGGAACCAGCTGGAGCCCCGCTGCAAGTATGGAAATTGGCAAATATCGAATTTGGGTGCAGGCGATTCGGGGCGATGGCCAAAAGTCCGCATGGTCTGTACCTCGCGATCTGCAAATCAACACGGCATCCACACTCACCGCACCAGCTTCGTCCGTGCAGACAGATCTTCCGTTATTCACATGGGATCCGGTTCCCGGCGCCGCTCGATATGACCTTTGGGTTGACAATACCAGCACCGGGCAGAGCCAGATCATTCGCAATTCGACCATTGCGGGAACCTCGTTTCAGGTCACTCAGCCACTGAATCTCGGCAATTATACTGCCTGGGTTCAGGCCATCGATGCGAGTGGCGTCCCCGCCAAATGGTCAGCGCCAAAGCGATTTACGGTAGCCACTCAGGTCAGCCTGCTGTCTCCATTGATCCCAACTTTCAACCGAGCTCCTGTCTTTCAGTGGGCTCCGGTAACCGGGGCGACCGAGTATGAAATCTACATTCAGGATCGCCGCACTTCAGTTGTGATAAATCTCACAGGAATCAGTGCCACAAACTGGACACCGTCGGCGAATCTGAACGAGTCTGACTACCGCTGGTGGGTAAGGGCGAGCCGGGCGAACAACCTTCGTGCCGCATGGAGTCGTCCGGCAGATTTCAACGTCAGCGGAGTACCCGTCGTACTGAATTCCGGGACGTCAAACGACCGCACACCGACATTCATTTGGACCGCAGTTTCCGGAGCAGTTCGCTATGAACTCTGGGTGTCTCACGTGCAAAGTGGTCAGCGAGTGATGTATCAGACACAGCTTACGGTTCCCAGTTTCACTCCCTCACAGAATCTGACACCGGGATCGTATCGAATCTGGGTTCGGGCAGTCACTTCCACGTCCGTCTACGGTGCCTGGAGCAGTGTCGTGACCATTACGATTACGGCAGCTGATTCTGGAGACAATGTTTCACCTGAAAGTTACCTGCTGTCGGCAGTTCAGTCGTCGATACCGCAAACGGAAATTCACGCGACTGTCGGGCTGCGGCTTTCATCTGAATTCCACTGCCCCGAAAACAGCCCTGCAGCACTCGGTCAGAAAAAGCAGAATCATGATCCATTGCTGAGCACGTCGCAGGATTATGAATGTGCTGACGTACCGGTCACAGCTGCGGACTCATTTCCGGCAAATCAGCTGCCATTGGCTTCAGTCGGCATGCTGCCTGCACCCAAATTCCTGGATGTCCACTGTCCGGCAATATGGCCACCGATTAATCCAATGAAGTAACCGAATGGCACCTGTCCGGAAATCGCATTTCCAACATATGTTCCATAGGCTGGATACAGGATTTCAACGGCTTCCTGCTGGGCCGGAAGGTCTCGGGTAAACATCACATAACCGAGCGCGTCACCCGTAGCCAGAGCTTCGTGATACAGCGACACTCCAGGGATCAGGTAAACGGCCGCATAGGTTCCTTTCCATCGGCGGCGAGCGAAGTCCTTTGCATGGCCTCCCTCGTGGTAACCAATGGCAGGCACATTCGAATACAGGTGAATGGTATTTGTGAACGGGTTGTAATGATCCCCGCCGAACAGCCGTCCCGGAAAGATTGTTTCTCCAAGCACGCTGATCGCTCCCAAAGTGTATCGCCATCCTGCGCCAACCGATCTGTTTGCGACCAGTCGTTTCCAGTCATCGCCCGGATGATACTGATTCAATCGAACCTTGACCGTCGACAACTGGTTGTCCTGCAAATAGGCGGCAATCTCGGCTTCTGTTCTGGAATCGATGCTGTGATTCTCCACCCGACGATCAAAAAGCATAATTTTGCCGGGAATGCCCCAGATCCAGCCAAATGTGTCAATCACAGCATTCGGCTGTCCTCGCTCAATCTGTTCACCCGGCGGAGATTCAAGCTCCGGAGTAATGTGATAAGCATGTGAATTCCCGAAATTATACGGAGAATTTGCACAGCCGGATCCTGCCACAGCAAAGATCGCAGACAGCAAAAGCCATAACTGCAGACCAGTGAAGATGCCTGAATTTCTGTCCGGACGGTGGTGACCATTGCCGGACGATCGAAAGTCTATCGCCGTATTCATGGGACTCCATTCCCTGCATTCCTGCGAAAGAAACCAGGCGAATGATGACAAAAAGCGCGAAAATCCTGGAGGCCAGATTTTTTACCTGAACACATGTCGAATCAGGGGCCGAATGCACCAGGCGGGCCGGTCAGGGATCGGTTGCTGCTTCGCATAAAATCGCGAAGTTCCTGTGGAGCCTGGGCAATGGCAAACTCCATCTCGACGTCCTTATTGGGACCGGTAAAGACATCGTATGCGGCCGACAACATGGCGTCACCGAGGTCCAGCAGCTTGACAACCTCTGTTTCAGGAGTCTGCTTTACTCGTTCGTCAGCAGCCTGCTCTCTGAGCACCCAGGCCTGTCCAATTCGTCCAATCACCTTCAAGTACTGTTTGTCCTGAACATCTCCTGCGCTGACCAGTTTTTCGAATTCATCCATGGCCGATGGAAAGTTTGGAATTGGCGACAGCACATAAGAAAGACCAAGGCGAGCCCGAGCCATTTCCGCTTCGGTGGTCTCGGGAAACTCGGTAATGACTATTTTCCATGCATCGCGGTTATGTGGATTCAGCATGGCAAGAGCGAACTGCCGCTCTGCTGATGATTCCTTTCGAATTGCAGTTTCCTCAACAGACGCTGGCAGAGCGAGCGGCGGATGAAGTTTCTGAGCCCACAGAAAGCTGCCTGTCAGCACAAGCAACAGGGGTACACTGAGAAATCGCAGAGTCGGTATCTGTCGTGCAAACCTGGCCGTCCAGCCGAGCTTCCGGTCGAAAGCGAGGTTAACAGGAATGTTTTCCAGCTTCTTAAGAGCCAGCTCAAGGTCTTCTTCACGTGAAAATCTGTCACGTGCCTGTTTGGCCATCATTCGATGGATGACAGCACACACAGGCCTCGGCAGATCCGCACGAAGCGACGACAGATCCGGCGGTTCTTCCTTCAGGTGCTGAACAGCCACGCTCATCGCGTTCTTTCCCGGAAACGGAGGCCGACCGGCAAACATATGGAAGCACGTCACACCAAATGAATACTGGTCACTCCGATGATCCAGCTTGTCCCCCTGAATCTGTTCGGGACTCATATACCATGGTGTTCCCATGGTTGTCCCGGCCTGCGTAAGGTTCATTTTCTGATCAGTGGCGGCACCAAGCTGCGCCAGTCCAAAGTCAGTCACTTTCGCAATGCCGCTGCGAGTGATCATGATGTTTTCCGGTTTCACATCACGATGCACGATTCCCGCCTCACTGGCCGTACGCAGAGCCGACGCGATTTGCTGCATCCACCGGAGGCCAGTCAGGAAATCAGGACTGCCATGCTTGCGAATCCACTGGCTGAGGTTCAGTCCGGCAACGTACTCCTGAACGATATAGCTCAGTTTACCGTCTCGTCCAGTCATGAAAATCTGGACAATGTTCGGGTGATTCAGTCCGCCAGCCGCCCGTGCTTCCTGTTCAAATCGCTTCAGCAGAACGTCGTTCGAAACAGACACCGATCCGGACTTCAGGATTTTTACCGCAACCAGGCGATGCAGAGACGTTTGTTCCGCCAGATAAACATCGGCCATTCCACCAGTTCCCAGTCGTCGCAGCAACTGGAATTCTCCCAGCCGCGAATTGCTGAGATCCGATTTCTGGTCATCTGAATTTTGCGAAGCGGCAACCGTCGAGTCTGTCATGAGTTGTGCCCTGAGCTTTTTGCCTCTGGTCAGGCAATCAAATTACCCGCTGAAAGTCAGTTTTGCGGCTCAACACTGACTCTGGCCTTTCTGCTTTGGCCAGCCAGCCAGTCGCATGCCGGCTCCGGCAGACTTTCGTGACCGCCATCGAAGATTGTAACATGCGCATTCCCGGCATGCCGTCTGAGAAAAATATCACGTCCAAAATCCGGAATCTCTTCAAGATCTGAAACTAATGGTCGTGTCAGTTTTCGGTTCTTCCATAACTGCTCCATTTCTTCTTCGGAAACTACGGCCGATCCGCGAGCCGCCGCAATCACATTAAATGCTTCCAGAGAATGGCGAACAGGAACCGACCCTGAATGACCGTCCTCAATACCTGCATAAATACTGATCGGCAGTTCCACTGCCGACGCAAGGTGAAAGACAGGAGACCGGTCACGGGATTCCGCATCAGCAGCGGCGGATTCGCCGGGAACTCCGCCAAGAGACTGCTGTATCATACGAGCATACTTCTCGGGTTTTCCGTTCCTCACGTGAAATCGATACCAGTCGGAAAGGTTCCCGATTCCCACCCACGCCGAAACAGCTGAAAAGCGATCCGGATGATGTCCTGCCATCAGCATCGACATGTGACCGCCACCCGATACGCCAGCCAGATAAACCCGCTCCGGGTCTACTCGATATTTCCGACAAATGAAGTCAATCGAATCCAGAACATCCTGACGAGCCAGTCGGGAACCGCAGGCAGCTGGCTTATCGTTGACGCCCCGAAAGTCGGGATGCACATAAATCCATCCGCGCTTCACGGCCTGAGCAAACCATTTGGAATTATCCTGACGATAGTCCGAACTCCATGAATGCAGGAAAACGAACAACGGAGTCGGTCGCTCTGCCGCACCTTCCGGTGCCCAGTAAAAGAGCGGCTGAACGGCACCATCCAGAGAACTGACCGTTTGGCCCGAAAGCTGCTTTGGAAGAGCACTTCCGGATGCTGCCACGATTTCCGTAAACTCGCAGGCGAAAGTGATCAGAATCACAGAAAACATTCGCCAGCAGGCAGGTACAGCCAGCAGATTACGCACTCGCATTTCATTTCCTCTGGCATCAGGGGCTCAGTTTTACATCATGGCTTTCGAATGCAGTACACGTTTCCAAACGTACGAATGAAGACCTGACCGTCGACAATCGCAGGAGTGGAATTTGTAGGCTCATCCAGCTTATTCATCGCGACTCGTTCAAGCTTCTCAGCATTCGGCCGAAACACGAGTGTTCCGCCCTTCTGATCCGTCGAATACAACAGACCATCAGCCACAACGATGGAGCTCCAGAAGGCCGCTCCGCCGGGCGAGCGAGCCTGCCATTTCAGTTCTCCCGTGGCAGGATCAATGCACTGAATCGTATTCGGCCCCGCGTTGACCTGATACAGCAGTCCATCCACGACCACAGCGGATCCAATCCGCTGTGGGTTCCCTTCGGTCTTTCGCCAGAGAGTACCGGTAGCAGTAATATCACCTTCTCCCTGCATTCGAAATCCGATTGCAGGGCCCTGATAACCGCCCATTGCCACACAGATATCTCCTGCAATCACGGGAGATGTATAACACAGATCACCACGATCTCCTCGAAGTCCCTCACAACTCCACTGCAGCTTTCCAGACTTCGGATCCAGTCCCACAACTCGAGTCGACATACTGCAGACGACTGTCTGTTTTCCGTTCAGTTCCACAATAACCGGAGTGCTCCATGAACCCATGTACTTCTTTTCCGCATTGTGTTCGCCATCGCCTTCGACGGGCTCGTCAAACTTCCAGAGTGTTTCGCCGTTTTCGGGATTCAAGGCGATGATGAAGACGCTCTTCCCCGGCCCTGTATGCAGAATGACCTTTCCGTCATGGATGACCGGGGAGGTCCCATAACCCCACAGATGGCGGAATTCGCCCAGCTGCCGATTCCACAGTTCTTTGCCAGCGAAGTCATAACAGTACAGCCCGGCGGACGCATGCCAGACCACAACCCGTTTACCATCAGCCGCGGGTGTGGTACCGGCATAAAGATTGGTTTCGTGTGTTGGCAGCACCTTGTCGAAGCTGACAGTCTGCACCCAAAGTTGTTTTCCGGATGCGGCATCAAGACAGTGCAGCCGCCGTTCTTTTCCCTCTTTGTCAGCGCTGGTTACAAAGACGTGGCCAGCCGACACGACCGGACTGCCGTTGCAATTGCCTTCAACAGCCGTTTTCCATGCAACATTGCTGTCTGCCGACCATTCGGTGGGAACATCTTTCGCTGTGGACAGTCCTGTTCCATTCTCACCGCGAAATGCGGGCCATTCGCTGCCAGCAATGCCGGCTGCACTTTGTTGCAGAACAAGCATCAGAGTCAGGCTGGTTGCAAGAATTTTGTTCATGACTGGTGTTCCATTCTCCAGGTTTGAGGGACTGTCGGGAATTTCGCGGGGAGTCACGCAATAAGCTCCTGAATGACGTTCCCATGAACATCGGTCAGCCGAAAATCGCGACCTGCATAATGATAAGTAAACTTCTCGTGGTCAAACCCAAGCAGTTTTAACAGTGTTGCGTGGAGGTCATGCACATGGACTTTGTTCTCCACGGCGCGGAACCCAAATTCATCCGTCGCTCCATGCACATAGCCGCCGCGGACACCACCACCGGCCAGCCACATTGTAAACCCCCAGTGATTATGATCGCGACCGTTAATCTTTCCGGCATTGGCGCCCGCTTTGGGCAATTCCACCACTGGTGTTCGGCCGAATTCTCCGCCCCAGATGACCAGGGTTTCGTCCAGCAGGCCACGCTCCTTCAGATCGCTGAGCAACGCGCCGATGGCCTGATCACACTGCCGCGCAAGACGTCGATGATTCACTTCAATGTCGTCGTGATTATCCCATGGCTGACCTGCCCCGTGCCACACCTGAACGAACCGAACACCTCGTTCAACAAGTCTTCGGGCGATCAGAATCTGTCGGGCCTGTTCGCCATCGCCATATTTTTCCCGAATATGTTTAGGCTCACGAGTAACATCAAAGGCTTCCGACGCCTCTGTCTGCATTCGAAACGCCAGCTCAAATGACTGAAGTCTCGCTTCAAGCTGTGCATCCCCGGGCCGCTCTTCAAGATGCTGCCGATTGAGAACTCTCAGCAATGCCAGCTGGCGAGCCTGCTGTTCGGGGGAAACACGTTCGTTTCTGATATTCTCAATCAGCTTATCGATTTCCGTGTTCTTTGTATCAATATAAGTTCCCTGAAACACACCCGGCAGAAAAGCGCTCTGCCAGTTCTGTGATTCCTGAATGGGATAACCCCCCGGGCACATGGCCACGAACGCAGGCAGATTCTGATTCTCCGTTCCCAGCCCATATGTTAGCCACGATCCCATACTCGGGCGTACCAGCCTGGCTTCACCACAGTTCATGAGCAGCAAAGAGGGCTCATGATTGGGAACGTCCGCGTGCATCGAACGAATTATGCACATATCGTCGACGTGTTGTGCCACATGGGGAAACAGCTCACTCACTTCAATTCCGCTTTCGCCATATTTTCGAAATCGGTATGGTGAAGGGAACAATGCGCCGGTAGGTCGCTCAGTGCGCAGGTTGCCATTGTTAATCGTTTCTCCCCCGCGTCTCTGCAGTTCCGGCTTCGGGTCGAATGTATCGACCTGAGAAGGTCCGCCATTCATAAACAGATGGATGACATGACGCACATGCGATGGAAACTGAGCGGACCCGGGCTGCAGCGGATTCAATGGCTCACGTGCGTTCGCGGTCGCTCCCGGAAGCATTCCGGCCAGCGCTACGGCTCCCATACCCATCCCGCATTGGGTCAGCATGCCGCGCCGTCCAACGGCAATCGGGGAAGTCGACGATGAGTTCAACATAAGATTGCGATCTGAGAATGTCAGAGATAATCAGAGGCCGTACGGACAAGACGACCCGATGTTGTGAGTTAGTCCACAAATACGAACTCGTTGGTCAGCATTATTGACTGAGCCAGCTGAGACCACTCATTCAGTGGCGTTTCAGACTGCCGTCGCCCGAAGTCTTCTTCAGAATTCCATGTTCGTGTTGCAGTACCATTGTCGACGGATGAAATCCGGATTTTCCACGTAAAAGTGTCAAAACCCGCGTCACCGCAGCTGTCTGTCACAAAATCAATCCAGTCACCCGCCTTTACAGCCACGGACATCGGCTCGGTAGCCAGCGTGGTGTTTCTGATCGACTTGTCCGCCAGCACACCTGCCGCTGAACTGACAACGCAAACACGTATGCCGTTTCCGTGTTCTGACAAATGGCTGACTTCGTGGCTGATATTCAGCTGAGCATCAGCAGCAACAACAAATCGGCGAATGGCACAATGCTGCAGATCGGCGCCCGGGTGCCCTCCACTGCGGTTCAGCATCACCCAGCCAAGTTCCGGGTCCGGAAGATCTTTGCCACCCTGCCATGCACCACGCTGAAATCGCGGAAGCAGCTTAAAGGAGGAGACACGGTTCGTCGTTTCGTCCAGAGTCCCATAACCATACGCCCAGCCGTTTCGTTCAGAGGCTGAATCCTGAGCGTCAGAGGCGGAAAGAAAGGCCAGTGCAGCGTCTTCTTCGATCGTCGCTGGCAGCCGCTGTAACACCTGTCGAAACAGCGTCCGGATTCGCTCTCGCGGATCACTGGCTGCCTCAATACAGATCTGTGCGAGCGTCTCAGCCTGCGACATCACAAATGGGTTATTCAGCTGAAAGAGTGCCTGCTGTGGTACGGTCGTTTCAAATCGCTGAGGAGCATGTGCATCCGGATTGGCCAGATCGAACGTACGGAACACTCCTGGAAGATTCTGTCGGTCAATTCTTGCGTAAATTGTTCGCCGTTTTCCAGGATCTGCGGCTGCAATATCCACCGACTTTCCTCCTACAGTTCGATCCAGCTGCCCGGAAACTGCCAGCAGCGAGTCTCGATGAGACTCGAAATCCAGACGGCGACGATTCATTCGCGAAAACAGGCGATTCTCCGGATCAATTTGTTCCGCGTCCGCTCGACGATCGCTGGACTGCTGCCATGTCTGCGAAGAAACAATATGCCGGATCAGTGATTTTGAAGACCATTGATGATCAATAAACCAGGTCGTCAGATAATCCAGCAGCTCCGCATGAATTGGCTCTGCCGTACGCACCCCGAAGTCGCTCGGTGTCTCGACAAAGCCCCGGCCGAACAGTCGCATCCAGATACGGTTCACAGCGATGCGGGCTGTCAGCGGATTTTCGGCACTGGCGATCGCATTCGCCAGTTGGAGTCTGCCACTTCCATCGGAAAAGACAGGTGCGTCTGCTTTCGAAAGGGCAGTCAAAAACCGCCGGGGCACTTCATCTCCCTGATTCCCGGGCTGACCCCTTACAAAAATGTGAGGCGTGACTGGCTTTTCGCGATCAACAAGCCGCAGCGTCGAAGGTTCATTCTTTGGCTCGTCAGAAGAATCAAAGATTCCATACAGAGAGTAATAATCGGCGGTCGGAATCGGATCAAACTTATGATCATGACAGCGGGCGCAACCGACCGTCAGCCCCAGCATGCCACGCATCGTCACGTCGATTCTGTCGTCAATGATGTCATGGCGATTATTCAGGAATCGACGTCCCAGTGTCAGAAACCCCATCGCCGCAAGCTGCGAACCATCATCTGATCCCGGAAGGCGATCGGCCGCCAGCTGTCTCTTCAGAAACTCGTCATAAGGCATGTCCTGATTGATCGCACTGATCACCCAGTCACGATATCTCCATGCATCAGCGTACTCACGATCTTCCTGAAACACATATCCTTTCGTGTCGGCGTACCGGGATACGTCCAGCCAGTATCGAGCCCAGCGTTCTCCAAAATGCGGCGATGCCAGCAATCGCTCAATATACCGGCTGAGCCATTCTGCCTGCGATGTGGCACCTTCAGCAGCCGTTACATCTGTGAGATCCGAAAGAGCAGGAGGCAAGCCCTCAAGAGCAAATGCAAGCCGACGCACGAGTGTTGCGGGTTTAGCGGCGGGAGAAGGGGACAAGCCCTTCTCCTTCAGTTTGCGACCGATATAAAAATCAATCGGATGAACACCTTCGGGAAACTGACCGGGATCCGGACGGACCGGAACCTGGAATGCCCAGTGCTTTCGCCACCGTTCAGCGCGTTCACGAGCATCCTGTTCCAGATTTGCGGTCGCCGGCCAGACAGCTCCGTCAGCAATCCACTTTCTGACAGCCCCAATCTGCGCCTCCGACAAGCGGTTTGTGGGAGGCATTTTGATGTCATCCTCGGCGTGAAGCAAAACCCTGAGCACGCGACTTTCTTCGGGATTGCCCGGGGTGATCAGCGGCACATCGCCCGCGATTCCATTCAACACAGCATCCCGACGATCGAATCGAATGTCGTTCTCCTGTTTTCCGGGACCATGACATTCCACGCAGCGATCCAGCAACAGCGGACGAATCTGAGTTTCAAAAAATTCTTCCCGTTCATCAGCCATTCCCGCAGAGGAATGGCTGGACAGCAGGACCGACAACACAGTCAGCTGACAGAAGATCGTTTTTACACACCTGATTCCAGCAATCTGAGACGCAGCGCCGCAGACAACCCTCGACATGACAGCTTGCAAAATACTATTCCTGTACGGCACCCGTGTCATCACGAATCACCACCAGCTTATGTGCGGCGACGTCGTATTGGTAAGAAAGCCCTTTTGGAAGGGACGGCAATCGCATGTTGTTTTCTTTGATAATGCGGTTCATGAATTCATCAAAATCTTTGGGATATCGCCCTTCCGTTGCCTGAAACAACGCGACGGCATGGTCAATTCCCAGTCCCGCGATTTTCTGCTTCAGCGGCTGATAGGCTTCCAGAGGGCCGGTAATGGGATTCGTAATGTTGATTTCATTTCCAACAATCTCTTTCCCTGCATTCGGATCAAATTCACTGACCTTATCCGTGGTTTTGGGTTTGGCCGGCACACTTCCCTGAGGCGGTGCATAGAGATCAGAACAACCCATCACTGCACATAGCGTCAGTAGCACGCTGACAACACAGAAATTTTCCGGACCTGTCCTGTTCAACCATGACATTTAATGACTCCCTGCAATGATCGTAATGACTGATCCCCGCTTGTGCCTGTCATCGTATTTTACAGGATCGTGATTCAGTCGGCGAGCATTTCCCGGATGACAGCTGTCTTTTCCCATTGGTTGTTCGCCTGGCATCCGAATGGCATGCGACAGCCGAATGGAATGCCAAAAACTCCGATTGATTCGGTTCGTCCAGCAAAAACGGGGCGGGTTCGATGATTTTCTGCGTGTAAATGGCTTTCCGAGCGCAGGATGTGACGTATATTGCGTCCACCTTAAGGATTTTAATTTTGTGGTCCTGTTGCTGAAAGCAACCTTTTCATGTCTTCTGTGGAGTCTCCGCTAACGCTCGATCAATCGGAAGATCCCGAAACCCGTGTGGCTCGATTTGTCATCGGAATCGACCTCGGTACAACCAATTCTGCGATGTGCAGCGTGGATACGCAGCAGGCGGAATGGAAGATTTCCACGTTTCCCGTACCACAGGTTGTTGCCGTCGGCGAAGTTGAGGCGTTGGAGACTCTGCCGTCCTTTCATTATCAGCTGCTGCCTGACGAACAGAATGGAAGAACGTTTCAGCTGCCATGGCAGCGTGCGGCTTCATCTCCTGCAGTGACAGGGGATTCTTCGTACGTTGTCGGAACCTTTGCCCGTGATCACGGGCGAGCCGTGCCCGGCAGGATGATCGAATCCGCAAAGTCATGGCTTTGTCATCATGGAGTTGACCGACGAGCCTCTCTGCTTCCGTGGCACGCCGCTTCGGATGTTCCTCGACTCTCACCTGTCGAAGCCAGTGCCAGATACCTGAGACACCTTCATGATGCCTGGAATGCCGCCCATCCCGACGCACACATGCACCAGCAGGATGTCGTCCTGACGATTCCCGCATCGTTTGACGAAGTGGCCCGCGAACTCACCGTTGCCGCCGCACGGCTTGCCGGCCTTCCGAAAATCGTGCTGATCGAGGAACCACAGGCCGCCTTCTATTCCTGGGTTTATGCTCATCGAAGCAACTGGGAACAACTGGTTCATGCGGGCCAAAAAATCCTCGTCTGTGACATCGGAGGTGGCACCACTGACTTTAGCCTGATTGACGTTCGTTCCGGCTCGGAAGGCCGAGTTCAGTTTCATCGAGTTGCAGTCGGCGATCACCTCCTGCTGGGCGGCGATAACCTCGATCTTGCTCTGGCTCACCATGTGGAACGCAAATTGACAGAACGCAATCTGCTCCCGCAGGGACGACTGGAGCCACATCAGTGGAATCTGCTCATTCCCTCCTGCCGACACGCCAAGGAAACACTACTGTCAGCGAATGCCCCGCACGTGTTTACTCTCGTGCTGCCAGGAACCGGGTCGCGTCTGATTGGCGGCAGTCTGCAAATTGAGCTTTCGCGAGGTGAGCTGTTAGAACTGTTTATTGACGGATTCCTGCCGTCTGTTTCACTGGAAGAAAAACCCGCGCGACGACAGTCCGGATTTCAGGAGTTCGGACTGCCATATGCAGCGGATCCGGCCATGACAAAATATCTGGCCTCGTTTCTCAATGCCCATCGTTCAGCGTCGAATTCCGGTGGACTGGATGCGGTAGTTGGTGTCGTAAGCTCTGGCACTGCCGATCGAAATGCGGATCTGCTGAATGCTCGCCCTGATATCGTTCTTTTCAACGGTGGATTCTTCGAGTCTCCCGTACTGCGGGATCGGCTGATCTTCTGTATTGAAGAATGGTTCCGTGGGCTCGATCCGACATGGTCGCCCACTGTTCTCAGAAACGATCGACTTGATCTGGCCGTTGCTCAGGGGGCCGCTTATTTCGGAATGGTACGACGGGGACTGGGAGTTCGAATCGCGGCCGGACTTGCTCGCACGTATTACATCGGAGTGGAACGCTCTGATGGCACGCCAGCCGCGCTGTGCCTCGTTGGAGCAGGAACGGAGCCTTCGGCCGAGACTTTTCCCATCGAGCATGCATTTGAAGTTCGCACGTCCGAACCGGTTGAATTTCCGATTTACGTATCGGGTACGCGTCTGACTGATCCCCCGGGCAGTCTTGTGGATTTCGATCCCGACCAGATGTCGGCACTTCCACCAATTCGGACGGTGCTGACAAATCGCAAAAAAGGCGAAGGTGGTTCGGTCGCGGCTCGTATCTCTGCCCGACTCACCGAAATCGGGACGCTGGAAATGTGGTGCGAACAGCGAGATGGATCTCGTCGCTGGCAACTGCAGTTTGATGTGCGTTCGGCAACAGAAACCGATCGGGCTGCGCACTCCGGCATCGCCGAAACTTCGGGAATTGTTGATCAGGGACTGTTGCAGATTGCCTCTCTGAAAATTGCTTCAGTGTTTGGTTCCCATGGCAGCGCTTCTATTGATGGACTCGCCAAAGGCATTGCGGCTGATGTCGGAATCTCCCGAACAGAATGGCCACCCTCACTTTTGAGAAGCATCTGGGCGGACCTGATGGAGAATGAGTCAGGGCGGAGGCGAAGTCCTGCCTATGAGGCTCGATGGCTGAACCTGCTGGGCTTTTGTCTGCGTCCCGGTTTCGGAATGGCGGCTGATGACTGGCGAGTTGAAGAATCGTGGAAGACACTGAAAGGGAAACTGGTGCATGGTGGCGCAGCGTGCCTCGCCGAATGGAGAATTCTGTGCCGTCGAATTGCCGGCGGGCTGACTGCGTCACGGCAGTCACAGCTGGCCCTTGCTGTGCTGCCTCTGATTCGTCAGAAGCATCGACAGGTGGTCAGCGGTCGCGGTAAGTCGGTTGAATATGCCGTCAGCAATCACGAGGCCTCCGAAATCTGGAGAATGCTTGGGTCACTGGAACTCATCGACGAATCATTGCGGGCTGAGCTGGGAAACATCGCTCTGGACTTTGTGTCCCGCCCTTTCGGACAACCAATCCGTTCTGCACTGATCTGGAGTCTGGGACGACTGGGATCACGCGTCCCCATGTACGGGCCGCTGAATCTCGTGCTGCCTGTCAGTACTGTACGCCCATGGATTCGCTGGCTGCTTGACTGCGATCCGCTGCAGGATCCGGCAGTTGATCTGGCACTCATGCAGCTGGGCCGTCGAACTCAGGATCGCTTTCGGGATATCGATGAAGGGCTGCGACAGCAGATCGTTTCCAGATTGTTGTCATCCGGAGCACGACCACACCTGATTCAGCTGGTCCGTGAAGGAGGAACTCTGGAGCATGAAGAAGCCGGTCTGATCTTCGGCGAATCCCTGCCGAGTGGACTGAGAGTGGTGCCGACGTAATCGAGTAATGACGATCGCGGCGAACTGGATTGTTCGCCGCCGTTTGCGGGGATGATCGGCGGCGGATACAACACGCAGTCCTTTCCCGTCCTTCCTGTCGTTGAATCTGATTTGGAGTGCTGTCAGCAGTGTGGAGTCGAGAGATCCCTTTTAAAGTCGATATTGCCGGTGTCATCGAGATCATGGGGTCGTCGCTGTACAGTCGGATGGATACGCCGATCCGCGAGCTGATCCAGAACGCTCACGATGCGATCATGCGGCGTCGCCGGAAAGATCTGGATTACAAGGGACGGATCGACATTCGGCAAAATGCTCAGAAAGGCACACTGACGTTTTCAGACGACGGTGTGGGACTCAGCCCGAAAGACGCTGAAGAGTTTCTGGGAACGCTCGGAATCGGCATTACAGGCCTGCTCAAAGGACGCGGAACGGATGAACAGCGGCTGGCGATTACCGGAGATGGCGATGGGCTGATCGGCCAGTTTGGGATTGGTTTGTTCAGCGCATTTATGCTGGCCGACCGACTGATTGTGGAAAGTCGACGACAGGATGCCAGCGAGGGAGTCCGATGGGAAGCAGGTCCGGGGACGAGCATCCTGCTGTCACAGTCGGATCGAACTGAGGTGGGCACTACAGTCACTTTGTGTCTGAAACAACAATACGAAAGCCTGGCAAAAAGTCGCGATCAGCTGGAAGCCATCATTCGCGAATATGCCGACTTTCTGGGTGTGCCCATTCATCTGAACGATGATCCGGCGCGTGTAAATGTGATTAACGTTGCGTGGTTTCAGGCAACTCCCGACCCGGAAGAAATCGAACTTGAACTGGCCGGTTATTTTAACGAATCACCTCTGGATGTGATTCCTATTCGAATCGAAAAGCCAGCTTCCATCGCCGGCGCACTTTACATTTCCCCTCAGCGGACTCCTGGGTTCGCCGATGAGTCGACTGTGGCGGTCACTGTTCGGCGAATGGTGATTTCCCGGCGAATTCGTGATCTGGTACCGCCCTGGGCCAGCTTTATCCGCGGTGTTCTGGAACTGGAAAACTGTTCGCCGACGGCCAGTCGCGAAGATCTGGTCCGCGATGAAGTGTTTCGGCAGGTACAGTCTGCTCTGAACGAATTTATTTTTGAACATCTTGAACAACTGGTGATCAGTCAGCCAACTCGGGTTGAAGCGATTGTCAACTGGCATCGCTATGCACTGACCGGAGCCGCTCTGGGTGAACCTCGCCTTCGAGCCATTCTGCGACAGATTTACCGCTGGCAAACATCTCGCGGCAGTCTGACGTTTGATCAGATTCTTGCTCAGAGTGAAGCGGATCCGCTGTTCGAGTCGGATATTGATCAAGTTGTCTGGTACAACGCTGACCGCCGTCAGGAACGATACATCGACGATGTCTTTGCGACTGTAAAATCGCCATGTGTGCATACTCTGCGGAGTTTCGAAGAGTCTCTCCTGGCAGCCATGATCTCCGATACGTTTGAGCATACCGTCGATCTGCGTGCCGCGAGTCCGTCATCGCCCAACTTCTCCGTCTCCGTGCTCGGCATTACCGATTCAGAAGATGCATCAGCTGAATGGGCCGAATTTCTGAAGGCCACGGGTGCCACGGTCATGGTCGCCTCGTTTCATCCTCATCAGCCTGTGATGGCATTCCTGAATGAGAGGTATGAACTGGCCCAGACGTTTGAGGATCTGCGGAAGGGCGGGGACATTCCGCAGGGTTTTCAGCGACTGATCGATGCACATTTCCAGCAGGCGCCGACCGGGCGGAATGAGGTGATTCTGAACCGTGAACATCGGCTTGTGCAGCGAGCTCTCCAGCAGGGAACCACCAGCCCTCTGGCCAGTGTACTGCGATTGCTCGTTAACAGTTCACTGAGTTCCGCCGGTGCCGGCCGAACTTCCGATGCCGCACGTTCGCAGACTGAAGACCTCGACTGGATTGCGGAAGCCCTCTGGGGACGCGACAAATGATCGGGACGACTTGTTTCAGCAAGTGGGACAGTCGTCCGTATCAGCCACTCTCAGAAACTATAAGGTCGAATCAGTGCATACCGGGATTGTGCGGAAAACCCCGATCAGAAATGACGCGAGTCATTGGTGATCGGGGCCTGCGGTAACAGAAATGGACATTCCGGGATTCAGGCTGCCTCACGGGCGAAATGCCGCTCCTGAAGCTTTGCGATCAGATCTCCATTTCGGATGCTGATGGCTCCATGAACTGGTGGGACTCACCGGACGGCTTTCAAACAATCCTCCGGTTGGCCTGCATTTGGTGGTTTTTGAGGTGCTTGCAGGGAGAACTTTTCGGAACAGAGCACCCTCAGCACTGTTCTGAACACTGGAAGAGGCCACGAAGATGGCAAGCGCCGAAACCATGAGCAATTGTCGAAACGCGTTCATCGATTAACTCCACTCCCTGAGTTGTGAAAAACCCGTCAGCGCGATTCGTCTGACCGCGGGTGGAGAAAGCAATCATCGTACCACTGCAGAGATGCAATTGCGGCGATCGTCGTCCATAGCGACGTTTCCCCGCGAATTCTCGAAGAGTACTTCACTGTTGCTTTGAGAAACGGCTGGCTGACGTTCGGATCTGATCGCTGGTGAGTGACGCTTTCGAGCTGTTAAATGTCGCCTGAGGTTGTCGCCATCGGTGTCAGTGTCAACCCTGGTTGACACCAGGGTGCCAGGTCCAATCCTGGGATCAGTAATGATGATGAATCAGGGTTGCTGCGGTGACCATTTGCGGACCACAATGTGAATGGCGGTGGCTGCCGATCAGGATTGGACTATGGCAGCCCGATCGGCCATCATCGGTGTCGTTCAGACGGTGTAACACTGAGGCTGTAATTCATGCCGTTCGAGCCCAACTCAGACAATGTCATCAGAAAAGCGTGCTTTCGAACGGTCGCTGACTATACCTACGACTGGGAGGGCTGGCATGGTCCCGACGGTCGATTGCTGTGGGTGAATCCAGCCGTTGAGCGAATGACGGGATATACTCCGGAAGAATGTCTGAAGATGCCCGACTACCCGTTTCCAATGACCGCCTCGGAATGCCGTCCACGGATTCGTGAGATTCTGTCCGAAGCAATGCGCGGACTTTCGCGAAATGACGAGGAATTCGAAATACTGGATCGGGCCGGCAACAGGCGTCGCGTCGCTGTGTCGTGGCAACCGATGTATGACGAAAATGGTCGTCATCTGGGATTTCGAACCAGTATTCGCGATATGACGGAACGGCACCATTTGCGTGAACAGCTCCGACTCCATGCTGCACATCTGGAAAATCTGGTACAGGAACGCACGGCGAGAATCCGTCAGCTGGAGCAGCATAAAAGGCAGATGGAAAAGCTTGCGGCACTCGGACAGCTGGCTGCCGGGGTCGCCCATGAAATCAATAATCCGCTGGCCGGTATTCGCAATGCTTTTGAACTGATCAGATCAGATCTATCACCGGATCACGAACATTATGAGCTGCTGGAACTTATCGACCGGGAAATCCAGCGTATCAGTTCCATCATCCTTCAGATGTATCAGCTGTACGGACCGGTTCGACAGGAGCCACGGGAGTTCATGCTGGAACGGACTGTTATGGAGGTGGTCGCACTGCTGCAGTGCATTTCACAGAAGCAGCGTGTGACGCTCACGACCAGCGGTCTTGACCCTGCCACTCCGGTTCTGTTGCTTGAAGGGTCAGTGAAGCAGATTCTTTATAACCTGATCCATAATGCAATTCTCGCCGCTCCCGTCAATACTGAAGTTTCAGTGTGTCTCGAAAGGCGGGACAGTGAGATTCACATCATTGTGCAGGATTACGGACCGGGTATCCCTGACGATCTGCTTCCGCGAATCTTTGATCCATTCTTTACAACACGGATCAGTGCCCCTGGAACGGGAATGGGGCTGGGACTTTCTGTATCTCGAAACCTGATCGAATCTATGGGCGGTTCTGTTTTAGTCGATACCCATCCGGGCTTCGGCAGTCGCTTTACTGCTGTGTTTCCTGAACGCATCGAGTGTCCTGCAAATGAGTCAACAACCTGATTATCCTCCAAAGCGAATTCTGATTGCTGACGATGAACCGCTTTACCTGCGTACCACAGGCGATCTGCTGCGCAGGGCAGGTTATCTGTGCGAATGTGTACCGGACGCCCGTGCCGCGATACTTGCCATGCAACAGTGCACTTTCGATCTTGTGTTGTCAGATCTGAATATGCCGGGAAACCTGCAACTCGAACTACTGCATCAGGGTCGAACAGAATGGCCTGACGTTCCTCTGATTGTCATCACCGGCGTTCCATCTCTGCCGAGTGCAATTGAGAGCCTGCGACTTGGCATCGTCGATTATCTGATCAAGCCGGTGCAATATCAGGATCTGCTGTCGTCTGTGAGTCGGGCACTGACTGGCCGACGTCCCGGGCAGGTGATCGCAGATACAACGGACATTTGGCGACAGGAGGCTGGTCCACCATCAAAGTCATCGGGGATCATCGGTGAAAGTCCTCCGATGGAAAAACTGTTCGGCGTTCTTGATCGGATTAGTCGTACCGACACCAATGTCCTGATCACCGGAGAAAGCGGGACCGGAAAAGAGGTGGTCGCCAGAACGATTCATCAGCAGAGCGACAGGAGCCGCCATTCATTTCAAGTCATCGACTGCACTGCAGTGCCTGAGAGCCTTTTCGAATCCGTTCTGTTCGGACATGCAAAAGGAGCGTTTACCGGAGCGATCAGAGACCAGAAGGGACTATTGTCCGCAAGTCACAATGGAACGGCGTTCTTCGATGAAATTGGAGAACTGCCGCTGTTGCTGCAGTCAAAGTTGCTTCGAGTAGTTCAGGAGCAGACATTTACGCCCGTTGGTCAGACAGCGGCCGAAACTTTGAACACGCGATTCGTATGCGCGACGAATCGGAATCTGGCGACGGAGGTTAGCCTCGGCAGGTTTCGTCGGGATCTGTTCTACCGACTCGCGGTGATTCATATTGAACTGCCGCCTTTACGCGATCGCGGCGAAGATGTGATCCTGCTGGCCCACTACTTTCTCCGTCAGTTGCAGCCGGACGGAATGCGTATCACAGGATTCTCTGAGGAAGTGAAATCCTGCTTTCGTCGGTATTCGTGGCCAGGCAATGTTCGTGAACTTCGTAACGTGGTGGAGCGAACACTTGCATTCACTCAGTCTGCTCAGATTGTCGTGAATGATCTGCCGCCTGCCCTGAATTCAGAGAATTCTGAAGAGGCACTGCCTTCGTCCTGTTCAGAAGAAGAGAGTTCGCAGAAGACTCGAAAGGACGCCGAGCGTCTCTATTTGATGTCCCTGCTGAAATCCAATCGGGGCAACGTAACAAGGGCGGCGATTGAGGCAGGGTTGTCCCGACAGGGAATGCACAAGATGCTCGCCCGATACGGTATTCAGGCCGCTGAATATCGCGAATAACGGAGCCCCGCGTTCACAGCCCCGGCAGCCAGCTCAGACCATCACCAGTGATGATGGAGTCTTGTGATGAACAGCAGCGTCAGTCAGAAATCGCAGATGGCTCGAACAGCGTTCCGCCCTTGCCTCCGTCCAGGCACGGATCAGAGCACTCCCACCGGCGACTGGTCGGAAATGCTGAATCAGAGTATCGATGGACTCAAACAGTGTTTCGACTTCAGCCGATCGCTGACAGACCTGTTGAGCGATACGACAGTCGGCCGAAGGTTCGGGAGCGGTCAGGGCAGCCGCATAGTCATCCGTCTCTGCCCGCAACTTTTCCAGCGACGCGGTGGTGACCCCGTAGTGTGCCAGAGTATTGCTGTTCGCTCCGCGCATCGATACTTCGCCGATCTGATACACCAGTCGGGCCGCGTCAATCAGCGGAATACCTGTCAATCTTCGCCATTGACTCAGACTGCCGTCAAGTTTCTGAGCGTTTCGTTCATCGTTCTGGTCTCTCAGCCAAAGCGTCAGAGAGTGTCCGATCAGGCAGGCTTCCTGTTCCAGTTCCGCTTCTTCAATGTCAGCCTTTTCGAAAAGTAGCATACGGTTCTGTTCCGCCTGTCGGATCAGCGCGACGAGTCGAGCGGTTGCAGCTTCGGCGGCGGCAACCTTAGCGGTGAATGCCAGAGGTGGACGAGCTTCCCAGACAGACAGGTGTTGCGGCAGGCGGAGAACATCCAGTGCGGATTGAAAATGATTCAGTCGGCGGGTGAATTCTTCCGTCATGGATCGCGGTTCCCTGAAACAAACTTTAGTGAACGACCGTTGAACTCTGAAATCGACGATCCGAGCTGCTTGCCTCGCGTCGACACAGCAGACCAGCTTAGCTCCCCAAACCGACTCACCTGAGCCGATCGCCGTTACGTGCTCGCCGGAACTCACGCCAAACGCCGATTAGGTGTATTCTGTCATTTATTCTGTCATTTATGCCGTCTGCCCAAATAAACCACTGCCGCCCGACCACACCCTGGCGCCGGCAGAACTCCCCATAGTAAAATCCCCGGTGGGGCAATGCCCCCACGTAGGCGAGTCTCTCCGAGACTCGCGCATCCCGGCGTCTCAGCTCGCAACCGAGACAGATATAACCCTCTGATTGTACCCATGTTGGAAATTCAGGGATATCATGTCTGCTGACGTCCCCGGAGCTTTGGAGTTCGTGTGGTTTGTTCGGTGTGTCATGCAGTTCATAAAGTCCCGATGCCTGACAGACACAGTCCGGCATCGAATTCGTTCCGGGGTGCGGGGCCGTTCTGCCTGTGGTCCCGCGGCAGAGTCTCCAGGAAGTACGAATTTGCCGAAGGGGGCCAACGCTGTACCCTTGATGACAGCCCGAAAGCCTCGAGAAGATCAGCGCAACGCTGTGAAGGATTTTTGGGGGGAGCGAAAACAGTGCGATTCAACCCGGAACGGGTTTCACCACAAAGCCTGGGGTCGACGCGAAGCGGCGCACCCCAGGTTCGTAATGTTCGTTCGCTGCGAACCCTGAAAGGGTTCCACAAAGCAGCGATCGATCGTTCATCGTCCTGTGGAACCCCGTTGGGGTTCAATCGCATTTTCCTGTGTTTTTCTTCGGGTGCGCCGTGTTCACGGCGATCCCAGGCTTTGTTGTGCAACCCCTGTCGGCAACGCCGTTAAGGATTCCTGCACCGAAAAACTGAGACGTTTAACCCGTGGCCGAGAGGCCAGGCCACAGCGAGTCTGAACAACCTGGCC
>JALHMY010000099.1 GCA_022843805.1 Fuerstiella sp. | reverse complement strand
GGAGCATCCAACGACGCCCCAACGACAGACAGATTGACCACTCCCCATTGCCAAACGCTAAACGATTCCCGTATCATTCAACAAAGCCAACCACCGCCGCGCCAGCGGCTTACTTGAACCAATCGGTGCACCGGAGCGGGCGAACGAGCCGGTTTTGAAATGGAACGACACCTGCGCCCGCCCGGTGACCTTCGTCGTTCGTCGCTATAAAAAACAAGATCCGCACACTCCCGATTGGAGTACGTTGAATGTGGTCAAAACTGACCGTTGTTTCAGTCGCGATCGCGATGTTGTTACCCAGCACTTTCGCTGATGACGTCAGATCCATATCAGTGACTGGGCGAGGGAAGATTGAAGTCGAGCCAGATATCGCGATGGTTCGGTTAAGTGTTGTTGAAGTTGACGCAGAGCTTTCGAAGGCAAAGCAGTTGGTCGATCGAAAGTTCACAGCGGTGCGTGACGCCATAAAATCCAGTGGCATCGAAACTGTGGACGTGCGCTTCACACCGCATGAAATAACGCATCACTACTCTGAAGCGGAAAATGGTGTCTATTCAGTTACTGCGTATGAAGTGAAGCGGACCGTTTATGCAAAATTGTCCAGCACAGTGACCGTATCAGCTTTTCTCGATAAGGCAGTTTTGGCGGGTGCCAACCGTGTTCGGAATGTTGAGTTTCTGTCGAGCCGCGAATCAGAACTCAGGGGAGAGTCCATGCAAAAGGCCATCGCCGATTCGAAAGAGCGAGCAGCAGCGATCGCCGCAGGATTTGACGCAAAAGTCGGCAGGCCACTCAAGATTGAAACTGAATCAAATGAAGCATTTGGAGGCGCTCTCTATTCCGTTGAAGTAGTTGAGAGTAACCCTGAGCGTGCTCCAACAATCACAATCGAAAGCAAAATTCATGTCGTATTTGAACTTACCGAGTAAGCCGCGAACCATGCGATGCGCGCCAAGCGGCGGTGGCTCGTTTTCTGACAATTGTGTGCGATCTCCTGCCGCTGGGTGATCGAGGTCGTTCGTCGCGACAACGCAGGGACGCCTAAAGTTCTGTACCGTTGGGCATTTTCAGCGCACGCCTCGTACATGCCAATATTTCATCCTCGCGCACGAATAGCGACTACAACCATCATTCGGTGCTACCGCGAGTCTCACAATGTCGAACGACGAAAGCAATCTAGGAAATGTAATCGGCGGCACGTTCTTCGGAGCTCTTGCCGGTGGAGGCCTTGGACTTGGCGCTTGTATGTTCCTTTTCGATGATCCGCCATTTTTTACCGGCGATACAATTCTGATTGGGGCGATTGCCTGCGGGGTGTTGGGGTTCTTTCTCGGTGCTGGATTCATTGAGTGGTTGAAAGAAAACTGGTGGGGATTCTGGTGGTAGGCGTCCTTCAACGATAAAATGCGACGAGCAAAGGGTTGCAGACGGAGCGGGCGATAAAGCGTTTTCGCAATGGTTGCTCAATCGCGCCCGCCCGCTGAACCCGGTCGTTCGCCCCAACACAATTGACCAATCAAAAGAATGATCCCCGAATTTCGTGATGACGGCTACTTACCAATTGGTCTGCACCTCGCCACCGAGCAAGAAGTGGTCAGCCGTTTTGGAACGACATCCACATCAAGACGTCGCCTCGTTCAACGCCTGCTTCGTTGGGTGGAAATTGCTCGATATGTCAGGGCAAAGCGGTTCTTTGTGGACGGCAGTTTTGTCACTGCCAAACCTGCTCCTGAAGATGTCGATGCCGTGATTTGGCTGCCGAACGATTTTCTCGATCAGGTAGCCCGTGGTATATTTCCGGCACTTGAGCTTGAGCACGCGTTGCTGACCAGACAGCCAGAAGAAATTGTGGCCGCTGAAGATCGCCGGGACTGGGATGATTGGGTAGACTTTTTCAGCCGCACACGTGAACCCGATGGTCGTCGCAAAGGCGTTGTGGAGATCGAACTGTGATCAGCAGTACCGTCGAATATGAGAGAGCTACGTCAGAACTGCGTGAACTTGAGCAGCGATTGACGGAATTGCAGAAGCAACACGCCATTGGTGACAAAGGCTTTACAAAAGCTGGGATCCGTAAGCTGATTGCTCGCCTGAACGAGGAGCTTGCAGTGTTCGAGGCCAGCGAAGAGGCGCGAGCATCAGTTCAGAATTAAGAATCGCGAAGGCGAACAAATCGGGATAGGGGTCAGACTTGCGGGTGAGCCTCTCCCACACCACCCGGCGTGCGGGTCCGCACCGGGCGGTTCATTTCCTCGCAGTGAGCTTCTGCCAGAGGGTTAACAGACTCACCAATCCCCCCTGCGTGAGGTACGCGATCGACAGTGCTTCATGCACGGCCTGACTCGACGACATCACCCACGCGCCTTTGCTGCTCATACCATGAGTCACCGCCTGATCGCGACGAACGCCGAGCGTAACGCAGATTTGACACGGAGGACACGGAGAGCACAGAGGAATCGCAACGATGACTGTGCGTTGAATTTCTCTGTGGTCCTCTGTGCCTCTGTGTTGAAGACTGTGTTTTTGCTTCGTGAGCGTCTGTATGATGGACGCCATGTTCATCGCAATCTGCAAGCGGCATTTAAACCGGGCTGCTGAGTTCCGCCTGGCAGAACAGGATTGGAATGCGGGATATATCATCGAATGGTTGAGATCAGGGAACGTCCATCGATAAATGATTTCTATTGGTGAGGGAAAATTCAGATCACGATGACATTGCCATGTGACAGGCACCTTCTTAACCTGACGGCTGTGCTGCGATTCAGATGGAGATGATTCTGCAGCAGAGTCGCAAATCGCAGTGAATCGCAAAGGCGAACAAAGCCGTGCGGCGGAATGGCCGTGGTTCGCGAGTTACCATCGAAATTTGTCTGCCGCCATCCGCTGATGGCTGTCGTTCGCCGACTGGAATCCATGAACTGGCAGCTTGAACCGAATGAGTCAATCGAAGAGCGAATAGCACGCGACTCGTATGAATCGCTGACTGAAGCCGAACGTACTTATCACGCGATTTGGTGGCTACTCTTCGTGGCTTACGGACCGGGCCTACTCGACTACTTCAACAATACTGAACCATCTCGGATTGACATCGCTTTAAACGGACTTGCAGCGATCCAAGCAGATGGGATGAAGTCCATGGTTCAAGAAGCGCTGGATACACTTCCGGCTGACTATTTCTCCCATTCGACTGGCTCGCGAAACGATTCGTTGCCACAATCTGCGGTCGACACTGTTTACGAGTTTGAGACCCGATTCACGGATTGCGTATATCCCAAAGAGGAACTTGCGAGATTCGTAGAAATCTATGACAACCATTTCTGCGGGCCACGAACGAAGCTTGAACTCTGGAATTCGATGACGAAACGTGGTGCAGACACTGCTCCGAAATTTACTGTAAAGGTATTTGATCGAGATGCAGCAGCGGTAAAAGATCGTCCCCATTCATCGCGTTCATGTCCAAACTGTGATTACCCGTCACCAGACTACCGACCATCATGCAAGGCTTGCGGATATCCGCATGGCCGCGGGTAACCAATAAGGCTTTGACTTCGCGGCAGGCGGAGTGAGAGCGCGGAGTCAGATTGGTGGTGGAGCGTCGAGGGCTCGTGGAGATGAGAGCCCGTCAAGCCGAAGCTCAAGGCCTTTGTTCAGGAAGCCCGGATTTCAGGGAACGGCTTGAACCATTGGGTTGTGCAATTGGGCGACGCGGAATTCCTGTCACTAAACGGCCAGGGCGCATTCGAAAATCGCCAATGGGCCGTATGACAGATGTTGTTTGCAAGTGTTGAGGCATCGAGACTCGTGTGGAAACGGGCTTGCGATTCGCTGAAGCGGTGTGGATAGTCGATTGGCCGCGAGCTGCTTAAGGCAGCCGTTGAACTTAACCGCTTTGTGGGGGTGTGGGCGCTTTTGTTGAACGTAGTGCTCTGTCAGGCCTTGAATTTCGGGTAGTGGACCTTGCTAAAGGTCCTGCAGCCAGGGGATCTTTAGCAAGATCCACTAACGCCAACCCGAACGCCTTATCCTGACGGCGCAGTAGTCCATCGGCCGCTGACAGCACATGGTTCGGAGATCGTGACTGGCGACCGGGGGCAGGACGTTCGTGCGGAGTACTGCAAAAAGAACGATGACGCCTGCTGATTGCATCGCCCCTGCAGTTCGCCGGATCAGTCTCAGGCAGCCCGATGACTGGTCCACAGGATGCGTCACTTCACTCCGCAGATTGACATGATGTGCTGCGAGTCTTCCGACGTTGATGACCGACCGACGTTCATGACTGACCATCGTGTTCTCACGGCTGATGCCGACTGATGGCGCAGGCAACATGACTTCGTGGCGGGCTGTGGTCCGGATGTGAGGGATCTCCAGGTTGCCTGGATTTTCCAGGTCGTACGCGCTGGCCAGGTTGTGCTGAATCTCCAGGTCGTATGCGCTGTGATGAGTTGTTGACATGATCCCCTTCGGCAAACGACCGAAGAAGCTGCCGGCGGTACTCAGCGGTGAAGAAGTGAATCGGCTGCTGTCGTGTGTGAAGTGTCACAAGCATCGCCCGTTTCTGCAGCCCGGCCCCAACCGGCTTCACGCCGGTTGCGCCCAGGTTCGGAAACTACAGTTGCAAGGGCATTGCTATCGGCCCCCATGGGCGTTGTGCCGATGGAGTCCAGGTTTGGCATTTACACTACCTCGGTTCAGCGCAATGACTTCAGACGCCTGATCCACCACGCTTAAAGTTTTCAAACCCTGGGCTCAACCGACGCGGGTCGGTTGGGGCCGGAGACCCGCCGCCGTACCGGTGCCGAGATGGCTGAACCTCAATCGGCAAGGCGAAGCATCACCAGTCCATGCTCGACTTTCCTGAGCAGCGGATAGCGTACTGTTGTGCCCAATCCGCCGAGTCATGCAGATGACTGAACGTGCTGCGGCTGCGAAGGAGATCCATGGTTTACGGGAGTATCGCGTTGAGTTTATCATACTGAGAGGCGAGTCGTATGAACCAGAGGCCGAGGTACGTTACATGGTGACATTTCATCAATCGGGGGGACGCGGAGATCAAGCCATCATCGAGGAGTTTGAGGCGGCACTCGGGCCATTGCCCGCGTCGTATCGGGCATTCGTCGAATCGACCAATGGCGGATGTCCTTTGCCGCCGGTGTTCGCCTACTTCGATTCGGCGAATCCGAACGTCAGGGCCGGCGTCGAGATCGTCGAGATCCTTTATCGATTTTCTCGGCGCGGCAGAGAAAGCGTGCATGTCTCGGCATTGGCCCAGGATGGAGGCCCGCATGGTTACGGGGTGCAGGACCAATTCCAGCATACGAAAGGCTTCCCCAGGGGATTGTTCGCCTTTGGCCAGTGTTGCCGGTGGCGACGCAGGTTACTGACGAGCTATCTCCTCTTGTCCGTCCGCCCGGAAGACTACGGACGGGTGTACATGTATATTGAGAAGAAGGGGAGGCATGCGTTGTCGATGGAGAATCTCTACGACATGGTCTTTGCGCCGACCAATCTCTTCGCGATAGCGGATGATTTTGCAGACTTCCTTGCCGGTCTGCATTGGCCTCCAGAAAGCGAGCCCTGGATGAAGGCTGTCGAGTATGGGGACGTCCCGGCGATGAAGGCATGGATTGACGCCGGAGGAGACGTCGATCGGCAATGCCCCGCGCTGCGGTTGAACGCCCTGGAGTTCGCCTGCATGGCGAACATCTTCACGCCACGATCCAAAGTTGTGGAGGCCGCCTGCGTCGAGATGGCGGTGTTGCTCGCTGCGAAGAGCGTGGCGCCCGAAGCTGGGTTGGAATGGGCCGGCAAGAACTGGCTCACGATTGCCGCGGTGATCCCCCATGTCCGCAAAGCGGGGGTGCTAAAGCGTGTCCGCAAGGAGCTTAAAGACGAGGCGGGCGTAATTCCACAGTTTTCAAATGCCCTGACGGAAGAAGGGCGAGCCTGGGCGGCCCAGTTACCGCAACTGCAATCACAACTCGAACAACGCATTCGAGAACTGAAATGACGATTTATGTTCAAGTGACGCCCGGCGGTGGTTCCAGGACACAACCAATCAACTTTGTTGCGGCTTCACCGTGCGTCCTCAGAGACGGAACCACGGTGATAACTCCGTTGAGTCACATCCATCATTGAGCGGCGACGCAAGGCGATGGGCAAGTAACGGCTGGGAGCCCTATGCGTAAACAGCGCGCATTCGGATCTGCGATGGGGCGACCTCAATTGTGCATGGATGAAATATTGTGATACCACCATGGAGAACCAGGTGGCCAACACGGAAGACAAACCGTATCCTACACAAAAGAGAATAGGCCTACTCACCGCGAGTTGCGGGTCGCGCGTTTCCTGATGGTGGCTCTACCCCATCGACTCGATAAATGCCGTCGTTAGGCGGCGAAGATCTACCCAACGTTTTTATTTCCTCGAAGGTTAAGATGAAACGAGTCACAGGCATCGGCGGTATCTTTTTCAACGCCCGGGATCCCAGGGCACTCTGCGACTGGTACAGGAAGCACCTGGGCATTGACGTGCAGGACTGGGGAGGAACGGCCTTCACCTGGACGGATGCAGAAGGCAACCCGATGAAGGGCACGACGATCTGGTCTGTCGGAGCAGCTGATAGCAAGCACTTCGCTCCGAGCGCGTCGAGCTTCATGATCAACTATCGAGTCGATGACCTCGCTTCCCTGCTTCAAGCGCTTCGCGACGAAGGCTGCAATGTCCTTGACAGGACGGACGACTCTGAGTACGGCAAGTTCGGCTGGGTCTTGGACCCAGAGGGCAATAAGGTCGAGCTCTGGCAACCACCGGCGGAACAGTAGGTACAATGGTGCGAGGCGGCAGGATGCCGCCGCTTAACTGGTCGTTTAGGGCCAGTCGTTCTCCCGGCGGTTCTGAGCGGTGCAGAAGTGAATCGGCTGCTGTCATGTGTGAAGTGTTACAGGCATCGCCCGTTTCTCCAGCCCGGCCCCAATCGGCTTCACGCCGGTTGAGCCCAGGTTTGGAAACTACAGATGCCAGGGTATTGCTGCCGGCCCCATCCGCCTTGTGCCGATGGAGCCCAGGTTTGGCAACTACACTTCCCTGGCTCAACGCAACTTCGTCAGACGACTGATCCACCACGCTTGTAGTTTTCAAACCCTGGGCTCAACCGACGCGGGTCGGTTGAGGCCGGAAATCCTGCTGGCCTTGTGCCCGTGATGTTCAAATTGCAAGTGGTTGTCCACAGCAGGCTGTGGACAACAAAGCGGCAGCAGGCTGCCGCAGTCCAGGGAGCCAGTTTCGGGGTGACAACTCCAGCCGCCGCCGGTAAACTGCCAGCGTCCGCCGAGTGCTCGTGATTGATTCCGCATAGGGCCGATCACCATGACCAGCCCCTTTGCACCCAGTCCACAAAGCGGAAAAGTTCAACGCACGATCTATGCGTCGGCCAATCGCCAGACGCATAGATCGCAATTCGGTGTCCTTTGCCGGATTTTCCTAATACCTGAAGAGAGGTTCCCATGCATTCGCGTTTCATTACCATCGCCGGCCATCTTGCCCTTGGCATACTTTGTATGTCGCTTGCTTCTGCCCAGGAGGATCAAGACAAGAACGTCATGCTCGACAAGCTTGAGGGCTCATGGATTCTGGATTCAATTGAGATGAGGGGAGAAAAGCGTCAAGGAGAAGACCTGCCTGCTCGATTTCAGGGAATGAAGCAGACGATCAAGGGCGACAAGATGATCGTCTCTCGCGTGGACGGTATGCAATTCGAATGTCGAATTGTCATACGTGGTGAGGCTGAACCTCATGAGCTGGATATCATTCAGGAGGATCGTGAGGGGAAGAAGAAAACACTAAAGTGTATTTTTAAGATCGTTGATCAAACGCTCGTTCTTGCTGAGGGCAGGGATGAAAGGCCAACCTCGTTTGAAACCGGGCCAGACGTTAGTACAAAGGTATCGACATTTACTCTGAAACGATGATGCAGGCCGGATAGCGAAGCCCTGCACGCCGAGCACGCGTGCAGGCGTCTTCGCAATGGAACATCTCTCTCGCGTGCCGGGTGATGGCCAGCGTTATCCGAAATATCACACGATCCCGAATGCCATCTTGCTCAGAGCATCGAACGTTATGGCCTAAGCGGAGAACTTTGATACAATGCAAGCATGAATACCCACCGCCCTGACAACCGAGAAATTATCCGGAAGGTTGATCTGAACGAAGAAGATGGCACGCTTACGCCGGAGGGTTCTAGCGCCGCGGAACGGCTGCTGATGGTGTGGCGAATTACGCAGGATTGTTGGGCTTTTGTGCCAGGACACGATGCTAAACGAGAATTTCAGAGACATGTTACTCGCGTTGAACGACGCGGGCGTTGAGTTTTTACTCGTTGGTGCTTACGCATTGGCAGCACATGGCTGCCCGCGTGCAACTGGAGACATTGACTTTTGGGTTCGTGCTGATTCAGAGAATGCAAGACGAGTTTTTTCCGCTCTTGCCGCGTTTGGTGCCCCAACTTACCAAGTATCAATTGACGATTTTGCTACTCCAGGGATCGTTTTTCAGATCGGTGTGCCACCTCAAAGGATAGACATTCTCACGACGATTTCAGGGGTCCAATTTGAAGAAGCGTGGAAGAATAGGCTTACGGTGGAAATCGAAGGAATAACGGTTCCTGTCCTGGGACTACAAGATCTTTTATTGAACAAACAATCGACTGGGCGAGCGAAGGACGCTGCCGACATTCCGCTAATTAAACGGCTTCTCGGATAACCAATAAGGCTTTGGCTTCGCGGCGGGCGCAGAGATAGCTGACTATTGGTTTGGTGGTTGAGCGGAGAGGACTCGGCCTTTGTCGTCGATCACGCCCTTTACTTCGAGATCACGGCCGCAGTGGCGGCAGCGAGGTGCCTGCGGTGGTCTTCGTTCCGGCTGCGGCGCGATGCCGCTGCCCAGCCAGTATGTCCATCCCGGAAACAGCCACACGAGCCAGCGCACCATGTCACGAGTCGTCCGTGAATTCGAAGCGCTCGAAAGTACGTCTTGTACTTTGAGCACGTCTTTGCATGCACGAACAGGAAGTTCTGCGGAGTCGCCAGCCAGCGTGTTCTGTCGCTGGTGACGGCTCCACCGGGCACGACAAAATGCACGTGCGGATGAAACTGCATCGGATCCCGTCGCCGTCTGCAGGAAAGAGAAACTTTGGATGCTGATGCGTGCGCCAGTATCGCCTCAGGGCCAGCAACGTACTCAGCGGCAACGGGATGTAACGATCCTTCGCACCCTTACCGCGATGCAGAAGAACTTTCGCAGCTGATCTTCCGTAACCTGATCGGGCGAACATTTGCAGTAGTTGGCGAGTTGTCGCACGGCTCGCAGATAGCCTTCAACGGAGCATCCACCGACGCCCCAACGACAGTCAGATTGACCACTCACCGTTGCCAAACGCGAAACGATTCCAGTATGATTTAACGCAACCAACACCCCCGCCGCGACAGCGGCTTACTTGAACCAAGGGTTGCAACGGAGCGGGCGAACCGTGCGGTTTGGCAATGGTTGCTCATTCGCGCCCGCCCGCCGAACCCAGTCGTTCTGTCTATCACTCATGCGAACTCCATTTGAATGTGTAAAGCCCAATGACAACGCGACGCTGCCCAGATTGTGACGGAGAAATGGAGGACGGATTTGTCCCTGACTTTTCGTACGCTACTGTCAAGCAGACATGTTGGCATCCCGGTAAGCCTGAGGGGCTGACCTTTTTTGGAATGAAGGGAATCGATCCTAGTATCAAATGTGACCCCGAAGAGATGATTCCCATCACTACCTATAGGTGCAAGGAGTGTCATGTGCTTCGAGCTTACGCTGATATGTGAATTCACAAACCACCTTTGTGGTTGGTCGTTCCGAGAATCTCAACATTCGGCCATAAACAAATGTCTTAAGACATAACCAATAAGGCTTTGACTTCGCGGCGAGCGGACTGAGAGCGTGGAGTTGGTTTGGTGGCGGGGCGTGCGGCGGGGCGTTGTGGAAGAGCCGCGTGAAGCCGAAGCTCAAGGCCTTTGTTCAGGAAGCCCGGATTTCAGGGAACGGCTTGCCCCCATTGGGTTGTGCAATTTAGCGACGCAGAATTCCCGTCACTAAACGGCCATGGCGCATTCGAAGATCGCCAGTGGACCGTTTGACAGATGCTGTTTGCAAGTGTTGAGGCATCGAGACTCGTTTGGAAACGGGCTTGCGATTCGCTGAAACAGCCTGGATTTTCAACACAGCGCGTTCCTTCAGCGCACACCGATGATGTGGTGTTTGAAAGATTGAAGTTTCCGCTGCTGCGGGATTCATTCGTTTCACCGTTATCCGCTGTCGAGATAATGCGTGGGGTGGTCCGGCAGTGGTCGCCGGCAGAGGACTCGGCCTTTGTCGTCGATCATGCACGGCCTGATCTCGACGAATGCCGAGCTTGCGCAGATTTCGAATCCGAGTTCACGGGTGTCGCCATTGCTTCCAGTAACAGCACTGGATGCGGCGGCAGACCCACTTGTCCAGAGCCTCAAAATACGTCTTCATCGGGACAATCGAAAGGTAGCCGACCCACCCTTTAATGTATCGCCGAAGTTCCGGCATCCGATGCGACATCGGGACACCGCGGTTGCGGCGATTGATCTCGCTGGGACTCCAAAGAGCACGGGGCCTTCTGACGTCGGCTCTCGTTGAGATGCGCGAACTGGCTTCTGTGTGGTTCGGACGGATCAAGGTCATGACGGGAAACACTCTGAATTAAGAAATGTTTGGTCCTTCGAGCGGTGACGGGATTGTCCTCGCACTACTACGACCTCTGCTGACTTCTGCTCGCCCGCGCTGAGTTACCTAAGACGGTCCGCATTTCGAGCAAGCTCCACTCACGGATACTCTTGCAGATCTCCCCAAATATGAGCATGGACTTTCGCTGCACAAGCTCGGCATCTGCTTCGGATCCGGTCAGGAACGGTTTCGCAAACGTCATCTGTCGGCTCATCTCAGAATGTCCGCCGCCTCTATGGCGTTTCTGTTCGTAGCCTCGCAGTTTTGGCCCGAAATGCGGTGGACGATGGCCGTCTGAAGGCTGGAGTCCTTGCTGTCCCGCAGGTATTGTCCACTTTACAACACATTTCGCGGGCTTCCTTCGCACGGTCCATCATTCTTCCGCAGTTGCCCTCACCTTGTACTTCACTCATAAAGAAACATTTGGCATACTGCCTCCTTGAATGAGTCCCGTTTTCGTTAAGGGAACTGGTCGACTTCTCCCTACAAGTCCACGTCCCGTTGGGCGTACAGCATGCACCGGAATTGCGGTCGGTGCCGAGTTTGAAATTAAAGCATCACTACTCGCAATCCGGTGCTGCTGGTCGTTCTGTTGCTTCGAGAATTCGCACCATCATGATTACTGACATTGAAGAGTACTTCCTGAACGGTTGCGGTCGCTGCGAACGGTTTGCGACATCCGACTGTTCGACTCGGCAATGGAGCGGCGGCCTCGCTAAACTCCGCCAAATATGCCTGGGCATGGATCTGATCGAGGTCGTCAAATGGGGACATCCGTGCTACATGCACGCCGATCGAAACATCGTCATTATTGGAGCCCTGCGAAATGACTTCCGACTCAGCTTCTTCAACTCTGCACTCATGAAGGACCCCAATGGCGTGCTGGAAAAACAGGGACCGAATACTCAGCACCCCGACATGATCCGGTTTACGGCAAACAACCAGGTAGCGAAGATGAAGCCGGTCATCGAGTCCTACCTGATTGAAGCGATGGGGTATGCCGAGTCGGGCATAAAGCCCCCGAAGCACAGGGAGGACGTTCAGCTTCCCGACGAACTGGCAGACGCATTGGAATCGGATCCCGAACTTGCTGATGCCTTCCACGGCTTAACGCCCGGTCGCCAAAAAAGCTATGTGATCAACCTGAATTCAACAAAGAAAACCGAGACGCGGATTGCACGCATCAACAAATTCCGAGACAAGATTCTCGCAGGAAAGGGGGCGATGGAACGGCGAAAGCAAGGGGTGCATCAGAACTAGTAAGCCTTTGACTTCGCGTTGGCGGATTGTGATCGTGGAATGATCGAGGGGCATTGATCGTGGTTCGCGGCGGCGGATGAGAAGGCGTCAAGCCGAAGGGTTTCGAGAAGGCTTTGTTCAGGAGGCCCGGTGACATCAGGGCTTTCGATGGATCGCGGCTCGCGAGCGCATACTGTGGAAGCGATCGACTCCAGAGTACGTTTCCGCTGGCAACAACAATCGTTGTCACACTCAATGGGTCTCCGCAGTGTTTGCAGCGAATCCGGCATTGAACACGTGCGGGCCGTGGAGTCACGGCACTTCCAGGCCAGTATGTCCAGCCTCGAAACAGCCAGACGCCCACGAGCTTGCCTCGTGGGTTTACCTCGCCTTTGCGCCAGGCGAAGTACCCTTCGAACGTCCTTGTTCCGCAGGCTCGTTCCTGTCGCAAAGGCCCTGCGAGCCCACGAGGCGAGCTCGTGGGGGCCGGGTGACGGGATTAGAGCGGACCGTTGAAGTACGGCGAGTGCGTGAGTCGTCGTGGCGTGTCAGGAGCTGCGCGAGCCGGCTCGATCTTCCGGCCTGTCTTCGAGTGACGAGCCTCGCTGGGATTGCTGTTGCTGTGGTCACTGTGATCGTTGCGATCGGGCGAGTGTTGACTGCGATCCATGAGAGAGTTCCTCTAATGAAAGATCTGAAAAGCAGAGCGCCCCATTGACGCTCCCACAACAGTCAGAAAAGCGGTTCACTATAGCAAACGCCAGACTTTCCCTTTAGAATTCGCTCACAGCAACCCCCCGCCGCGACAGCGGCTTACTTGAACAATAAGATGCGGCCGAGTTTGCGACGGTCGCTTTTTCAATAAACCAGCCTCCCTCGCAAACCGACTGATCTTTTTCGTTAGCGTACGAGTCCATGACTGCCTCCGTCGAAGACGAGTTTAACGGGATGGCGAAGGAAAGCTTGGGGATGCTCACCGGCTTCGTGAACCCGATGCTCGACTTTGCCAGGGAACAGCTCGACAAGCATGGTGGTTTTTCGCCATTCGCCGCATATCTGAATTCGTGCAACAAGTTCACTATGTCGATGATGGGCGAGGATGACGGCTCCGAAGGCGCCGATCGCCTTTTTCGGCTTGCCGCTTGCGTGCGAAGCCGCGTGATTGAAGAGGGGGCAGCTTCAGCCGTTCTCTGCTATGACTGTCGTATAATTCCGCCGGGGCAAATGGAAAAGGCAGACGCGGTATGTGTTCACTACGAGGACACACTCGGTGAGCGATGGGACTTGTACTTTCCGTATATGTTTGCAGACAAAAGTCGTGCCCAATATCAGCCCTGGCACTTCGAATACGGCGAGACACTGATCTACGAGACGCTAACCAACGGATGAAGCTGACCGGAGCCGCCATTCTGGTTTCGCGTGGCATGAAGTTCTTGCGGGCTGCCCCGGCAGCTTATTCACGAAGCCCAATTATTGACCTGCCTGAAACTGGCGGAAATAAAGATCGGATTGCTGATGAACATCAACGTTACAAGGCTGAAAGACGGCATCAAACGTTTTGTGTTCTGATTTCCTTCGTGCTCTTCGTGTCCTTCGTGGTAAGATACGAGAAGCCAAAGGTATGCGTCCCGGCGGAAAGACGCCGAAAGAAGAGCGTGGCGCAGATTTAACACGGAGGACACAGAGAGCACAGAGGAATCGCAACGATGACTGTGCGTTGAATTTCTCTGTGGTCCTCTGCGCCTCTGTGTTGAAGACAGTGTTTTTGTTTCGCGAGAGTCTGGATGATGGACGCATTGTCCATCGCTATCCGCAAGCGGCATCGAAACTGGGCAGCTGAGTTCCGCCTGGCAGAACAGGATTTGAACGCGAGACACGTCATCGAATGGTTCAGATCAGGGAACGTCCATCAATCAATGATTTCCATCGGTGAGAGCAAATTCAGATCACGATGACATTGCCATTTGACAGGCACCGTCGTAACCTGACGGCTGTGCTGCGATTCAGATGGAGTTGATTCAGCAGCGGAGTCCCAAATCGCAGTGAAACGCAAATGCGAACAAAGCCATGCAGCGGAATGGCGGTGGTTCGTGAGTTGACATGGAAATTTGACTCCCGCCATCCGCTGATGGCTGTCGTTCGCCCCTGGAGATGATTGCATTTGCAAAGACAGATTTGGGAACGCAACCAGGTAGATCCAGCAACGATTGCGGACGATGTGTTGTACACGCGACTAGCAGAAACCATTGCCTGGACAAATGCGATCATCAAACGTGATGACTTCCGGCCCGCAATGCGATACTCTGATTTGCAATGGCGATTGCTCCACAATGGTCGCGATGATGCGATCTGTGAAGTTGGTGCTGCGAGGCAGTTCGCACTGTTCGAGACTCCGACAGCTTTGGTTCAGAAATGCCCTGACCTGCTTGGTGGCCGATTAATGGTGTACTTTCCTGACGGCGATCTTTGCGACGGAGCGGCAGAACAGGAAACTGAAGGATTTTTCGACGTATTCAACGTTCCTCCATGGGAAACGTGGGTCGGCTACTTTGAAGAATCGTCGCGGCGTCGAGGCTCGTACGATTCATACCTACTTGCATACGTTCCGTCTGCATTGGTCAGTCTGGCAGATTCTGGGATGCTCGTGAATCCTGAAGAATGTATACTGTGGCTCTCGCAAACGGCGATCAAGATCCGGTCGAAATTCCCGGACGAACAAAGCGTTGGACACGGAGCGGCGGACAACGCATTTTGAAATGGATTATTGACTTGCCGCCGCCCGGTTATGCAAACGTTCGTCGGCTAGCATGCCATATTTGAAATTCAGGAGGTCTTCTCATGAGGGAATCACAACGACGTGAATTAAAACTGGACAACTTAGATGACGTTGTGGCCGAAGTCGAACGCCTCGCTTCAACTACAGTCGCGACGACGGGAAAACACAGCTTTCCGGAAATCGTACGCCACTTGGCACTCACCAACAGCATGATGACCGGACGCATCCCAGCACCAAAGCCGCCGTTGATAATGAAGCTGGTGCTACCTTTCATACGCGCAACGATACTGAAGGGCTCCGTCAAACCCGGCGTCAAACTTCCAGCCAATGCCGAGGCGGCGTTCTGGCCTGACGAAAAAATCGCAATCGAAGACGCAATCCAAATGCTGAAGGAGTCGGTCGCGTACTACAAACAACATGGGCCTTTACCGGTTCATCCGATCTTCGGCAAAGCGACGCGCGAACAATTAGATAGGCTAACATGTAGCCATGCGGCAATGCATTTGAGCTTCGTTCACCCATCATAACGACCACCATGTAAAGCGCCTGCGAACAATGCCGTGAACGTGTGGACTGGAAATGGTTTGATGACAAGCGGGTGTTACTCCCGCGTGGTTAGCTCTTAGCCAGAGGCCCAGGATCGAGTGTTGCAGCGAATCTATAAGAGTGCGTGAAGCCGTAATGCTGGCGACGCATTCGAAGTGTTTGGTTGAAGCGTGCCCAGAAAGGTAGTGAGGGTGAATCGCCCGGGAGTGGCCTCCCGGCGGTGAACGACATGAGCTCCGAAATTTTGTATCTGTTGGATCCTGTCCATGGTATGTTCACGCTGGAAGGCAATATCTCTCGCCGCGAGATGGCAAGCTGCGAGAGAAGACCGGGAGTCGCTCGTCCACTCTCGCGATACATCATGTCATCAAAGCAAACAGTGATCCCTTTCGGCAAACGACCGAAGAAGCTGCCGGCAGTTCTGAGCAGTGCAGAAGTGAATCGGCTGCTGCCGTGTGTGAAGTGCCACAAGCATCTCCCGTTTCTGCTGCCCGGCCTCAGCCGGCTTCACGCCGGTTGAGCCCAGGTTTGGAAACTACAGATGCCAGGGTATCGCTATCGGCCCCCATCGGCCTTGTGCCGATGTGGCCCAGGTTATACAACTACACTGCCCCGGCTCAGCGCAATGACTTCAGGCGACTGATCCACCACGCTTGTAGTTTTCAAACCTGGGCTCAACCGACGCGGGGTCGGTTAGGGCCGGAAGTCCTGGTGGCCTTGTGTCCGCGATGTTCAAGTTGCAGGTGGTTGTCCACAGCAGGCTGTGGACTGGAAAGCGGCAGCAGGCTGCCGCAGTCCAGGAGAAGACCGAATCTCCCATCGGTGCCAGTTTCGGGGTGACAACTCCAGCCGCCGCCAGTAAACTGGCAGCACTCTGCAGAGTGCTCGTGATTGATTCCGCATAGGGCCGATCACTATTACCAGCCCGTTGCACCCAAGACCCAAAAGCGAATTGCTGACAAGTTTCTGGCTGAGTCTAATACAGCAAGAAGCGACGAACAAAAAGATGCAGCCGAGTTGCCGAAGGGCTGCGCACACATTTGAGAATCAGTCGCGGCAACCGGCTGATCCTGGTCGTTCTGTCACTGAAGCCGCTTCGCTACAATGCCGTTTCCTGTAGATACAAAGTGGATCACGCAAACCGAAGAGAAGCTCGGTACACGATTCCCTGCGTCATTCGTGACGGCGATGTCCAAAATGAACGGTGGCACAGTTCGAACTCGCATCGACCATTTTGAATTGTTTCCATTTCTCGATGTGTCGGATCGCAAACGCATCCAGCGGACATGCAGCAGCATTGACCGCGAAACAGGTGCCGCGAGGAAAGATTGTTATGGGTTTCCACCCGAGGCCGTGGCAATTGGTGCAAACGGTGGTGGCGATTTTTTGGTGCTGATGCCAATGTCGCAGCATCCAGACACGCTACAACATTCGGTATACTGGTGGGATCACGAAACGGGCGAGGTCGAACTGATCGCCAACGACTTTGGCGATCTCCCGAAAACGTGACAGAACAAAAAATGCACGTGCGGACTGAAAATGGTTTGATGGCAAGCGGGTGGAACTCCCGCCGGAGTAATTCTTAGCCAGAGGCGCCGTATCGAGTGTTGCAGCGTGTCTATAAGGAGCGTGAAGCCGTAATGCTGGCGACGCATTCGAAGTGTTTGGTTGAAGCGTGCCCAGAAAGGTAGTGAGGGTGAATCGCCCGAGAGTGGCCTCTCGGCGATGAACGACATCAGCTCCGAAATTTTGTATCTGTTGGATCCTGTCCAGGGTTTGTTCACGCTGGAAGGCAATATCTCTCGCCGTGAGATGGCAAGCTGTGAGAGAAGACCCGGAGTCGCTCGTCCGCTCACCGTATACATTACGTGATCAAAGCAACCAGTGAGATCCTTCGGCAAACGACCGAAGAAGCTGCCGGCAGTTCTGAGCAGTGCAGAAGTGAATCAGCTGCTGCCGTGTGTGAAGTGTCACAGGCATCACACGTTTCTGCAGCCCGGCCCCAGCCGGCTTCACGCCGGTTGAGCCCAGGTTTGGCAACTACAGATGCCCCGGCTCAGCGCAATGACTTCAGACGACTGATCCACCATGCTTGTAGTTTTCAAACCTGGGCTCAACCGACGCGGGGTCGGTTGGGGCCGGGGGCTCTGCGGGCCTTGTGTCCGCGATGTTCAAGTTGCAAGTGGTTGTCCACAGCAGGCTGTGGACTGGAAAGCGGCAGCAGGCTGCCGCAGTCCAGGGAGAAGACGGCGCACGGTCGATGCGTCGGCTAATCGCCAGACGCATCGATCGCAATTCGTTAGGGCCAGAGCAGATTCACTCGATTGTGATTTTTCCGCTACGATAGCTGATGTTAAGATCGAGCCCGATCAACAACCTCACCCCGAGCAAAGCGCGTTCTCCCGCGTTGGCGACGACTTCCAGTGCGCGTTCGGAACCGAACCAATCAACGAGGCAGTAGTATCGCTCCAGGGTGACAACGGAACCGTCGGCAAGCGCGCCCTTTACTGTCCGTGAAGCAGGTCGCTCCAGGTCGTCAATCATCTGCTGGGCAAGACGAGGTCACCGGTGAACCCAGTGTCGATCCACGCTTCGATATCATGTTGAGCGGCAATGTCTGACGCTCACACGTGTATCTCAACCAGCGCACATCCGTGCAAATCGACAAATCCCATCATTCCTCGGGTCATCCCAGATGAATTGCCGCTTTGTGTCCCACTCTCATCACGTGGGTCAACTGACCTGGGTACGCCGCACGAGCTGCCCTGGCAGCATCGTTCAAAGTCTTGCCCGGAAAGTACTCCCCTGATTCGGGTTCAATTGCCACAAATTCATGGTCATGGCAGGGTTCCAGAATTCCCTGAAGGCGCGACTCGTAAATGGCCTCTGCCTTCTGGAAAAAATCTGCAACGTCTCTGTTTTGCATGGATTTTTCCTTGCAAAAGCTGTTCCAATGGCATTGTAACATCTCCTGCAATTGTGGCACAATGTCACAGAGTTCAAGGCCGCCGAGCGACGGGAAAACAAAGCGATGCACGCCGGGTTGCGGTGGTTCGTTTTCACACTAAACCAGGTCATTCGCTGCAACCGGGTGATCGCGGTCGTTCGCCCTCAACACGACGTGGAATTCTATCTTTCCACGCCCGAAGCGTTCCACTCACATGGAGGTGTACGATGAATCGGACGATATTGCTCTCTTTCCTGACAGCCTTTGTTTTCGCACCCAGTGTGTCTGCGCAAACCAGGATGATTACCCTTCATTGCTACGAGCTGGATTGCTCGAAGTGTGAGAAGCTGGCGAGCCAGATTCTGACTAAACCAGACCAGAGCAATGTGTTCCGCAGCGACGATGCGGCATTTGCTCAACTGAAGGAGGTTGCGAAATCACGCAGTATTTTCAGGCACACACAGGATCTGAATACCCAGTGCAAGTCAACACACGAGACGGAAATTGGCGACCTCAGGTTCACCATTGACATCAATGTGGTTTCGCTCAATTCTGAAGGCTACACTATCGATCTGCACGCCGATCTGAGGAAGCCAGCGGAAATCAGGAAGCCCTCCGGTGTCGGGAAGATTTTCGCGGCATCTCAACCGCAGGGTCGGGAGCGACTAATTATTTCGAATCGCATACTGATTTCGGAAACGCAGGGCACGATTATGGCTGGAGCCATAAAGACCGAGAACGGCGTTTCAATTGTCCGTGTTTTCGAGTTAGAGATTAATAATCCGCCTGAACCCTGATCGTTCTACATCGAAACGTCAATTGTCATCCAACTCCCTTGTACGCAATCCACAAAGCGGAAAAGTTCAATGCACGATCGATGCGTCGGGTAATCGCCAGACACAAAAGTCGCAATTCTTTAGGCCACTTCACGCTTATGACATACTTTATCTTTATCTATTTTGGTTTAGCGGTAGCACTGACCGCCATATTGACCGCAAGCACTTGTCACCGACAGTTTGCCCGGAAGAAGCAGCCATCATCCGGCGCGGCATATAGTGGAGCTTTCAGTGCAGCGACTATAGCCGTCATTTTCTCGATCTGCTATTCTGTTGGAGCGAGAGCGTTTTCGCTGGAGTTTTGGACGAATCCGGCGCTGCCGGGAGTCGGGAGGTATTTGCTGCAGTGGACGTTGACCGGCTTGATATGTGTTGTTCCGGCAGCGTTTGTTGCAGCGAAGTTTCAGCGCAACACAGACAATGACCATGTGGCCTAACTCAGGCGATGCACGAAGTTTGCAATGAATCAGGGGGCAAGCGAAAACGCTGAATTACTGACTAATGCTCCGTCAAGACAGAGAGTTCGGGTTGAATGTAGTGGATCTTGCCAAAGATCCCATCGCTACAGGACCTTTAGCAAGGTCCACTACCCGAAATTCAAAGCTTGACAGAGCACTAAGACAAATGTCTCCTTAGCCCTGGGGATCCTGAATTTTTCGCTTCCATGAGCGAAGAAAGTCCACAACAACGCCGGGGCGAGTCGAGAAAACCCGATCGCCTGAGCAAAACTTCAGTAGATCCGTCAGCAGGTTCGACGCTGACGGATAACGTTTATCCCGATCCCGAGCCATGCAGTTCAGGATGATCGTTTCGAGGTCACGAGGTACCTCGCGATTCACGGCACGTGGGGCCGGTGGAGTATCATCCAGTATGGCTCGAATGAGCAATTCCCGGTCAGTCTGTTCAAATGCAGGACGCTGCAAAATCAGTTCATAAAGGGTCACTCCAAGAGAATAGATGTCGCTTCTGGCGTCGGTAATTTCAGCAAGAAGCCTTTCGGGGGCCATGTACCGTAACGTTCCGGCGATGTGTGGAATGGGCGATGGATTCTGCATGCCACTCTGCGGGTTCCCTCGGAACGCCGTCGGCGCCCCCGGACTCTGCGAACGATGTCCAAAAAGACCTCTGGCGTTATTCATTACCTGAGAAAGTCCAAAGTCTGTCACCCAGACTCGACCTTCTATATCCAGCAGCAGGTTTCCCGGTTTAATATCGTTGTGCAGAATTCCAGCTTCATGAGCGCTGTGAAGAGCCTGTGCCGCCTGAATGGCAATTCGAGCAAAACTGGCCCATGTCGTTCGAGTCAGTCGCTGCCTTTTCGTACCTTCCATCTCAAAAGCCGACGCTTTCAGAATGGATCCTCCTGATTCAACCCCGGCCTGGAGTGGAACAAATCCATCAGGCCGAGTTTCCTCAAGCTGTCGGATCTCTTCATGATAAATCACGCCTTCGGCATCCTGCAGCCGGTCAATAATTCGATCCAAACCAATTCCGTTGACAAACTGCATGACGTAATAGCAGTATCCATGTTCCAAACCAAAGCGAAAGACAGGAACGATGTTCCGATGTCGCAGGAGAGCCGCAGTCTGAGCTTCCCGCTCAAATCTCTGCTGCCACTCGGGCACGATGGTGACTCGCCAGGGTAGAACCTTGATGGCGACGATATGTCGGCTGCTGATGTCCCGCGCCTGAAAGACAACTCCCATACCGCCACGGCCAAGCTCACACAGCAATTCACAGTTTGCCAGTGTGGAAAACGGAAATCGTTCGGGCATATTGTGTCGAAACGTCGACGACTCTTTTTCAATCCGGGCCTGCTCAAGCAGTTTCAAAACAGGAAAGAATTCACGGATTCTCTCGGCATGCGGCGGGAATCGACGCGCATAAAGTTCAATTGACGGTTTTTCCCCCTCACGCAGCTCGTCCACGAACTGGGATGCCAGAACTTCAAAGGGCTCCCGAGACCGGAGCCCGTTCTGATCCACGATGTGGGGGAATCCAATCAGCTGAAAGTCTGTATCAGCATTCTCTGCTTCCAACCCTGAAGTCTCCTCTTCCAGTCCCTTACCCGATAACGCAGCAGCATGGTTTTCGAAGCGAAACAACAAGCCCGCAGTCAAATGCAGGGTAACAGCTGCTGATCCGACGGCTTCGTGGCATCCGAGTTAAAGTCCGGGAGAAAGCTTAATCGTTTTTTTCCCTGGATCGTCGGGCTGCATTTCGAATTGAACAGTCAGGGGCGAAAACTGATCCCGGAACCCGACGAGTCTGATCGCCGGACAAGCGTGGTCTTTCCCAAACAGATCGTCCCGTGTGTGCTCTGCGATGCCAGACAACCGGCATTATCAGTGCCGGTGGAAGCGGCTGTGGTCCAACAAAAAGCCTGTGAAACGGCTGTTATTCGGCCGATTTTTTCTTTTTAGGGCGTGGCGCTGGCGAATCATCCCGGGACGACTTGCTGGCGGGAGCAATGGCTTTGCCTGCGGATTTCGCGGAAGCCTTAGACGAAGTCCCAGCCGAAGGAGCCACAGATCCGTCCTCTGAACCTGAATCGGATGATTTTCGAGCTGCACTGTCACGTGCTGCCTGAACGAGCCGAATTTCCGCCTGCCGAAATTCGGAAACCATGTCTGAGACCTGCTGCCAGCGATCATCCGGATTGGTCGCCAGACCTTTCATAATCGTACTGGCAATTCGCTTGTCGATCTTCGGCACCACCGTTGCCAGTTCCAAAGGTGGTTTGTTGATATGCTGGAGGACTGCGTCGATTGTCATCGCTGCATCCCAGGGACCACGTTTCGCATACATTTCGTAGCAGGTTACCGCATAGGAGAAGATGTCGATGCGATGATCGGTCGTCTGCCGCTTGATGAGTTCGGGCGCCATATAGCTGGCGGTTCCCGTACGATTGCCCGGCTTGCGAAATTCGGCGGTGTTGGGGACAACCAAACCGAAGTCAATGAGTTTAATCTGTTTGTCCTCTGCCACCATAACGTTGCGAGGACAGATATCGCGGTGGATCCAGTTCTGCTGGTGAAAATACTGCAGAGCTTCACCGATCTGAATCATATACCGGATGCGGTAACGTTTCATTTCCTCATTTTGCAGGTCAACAAGAAGGCTTAGCCCGACGCCTTCGACATATTCCATGACCAGATACATTTCGTCTTCGATCGTCCAGCCGAATTCCAGCGTTTTGACGATATTTGGATGGTGAAGTGTCATGGCCACTTCACCCTCATTGGGCTTTTTTAGTCCCTGAAACCGAGCCTCATAGCGGGCCGTTTTTTCCTTGTCGAGAACCTTTAGCGCAACGGTTTTGCCCGTTCTTAAGTCCGTGGCCTTCCAGACCTTCGACATACTGCCCTGGCCGACTCGACCAATCAGATTGAATCGGCGGTTGATATCCACCGTTTCATGTGATTTATTCCTGCCAAAAAGCTTATCAAACATCGGATTTTGCCATTTCGGAGCAACAGGAACAATGCCGAAGCGTTCATGACAGTCGTTTCAGCCGCCACAATAGTCGATAATCCTTGCCAATTCCGTCCGCAGCTCCGCTCGATGCACTATGCGGTCCACGAAGCCATGTTTCAACAGGAATTCACTCGTCTGGAAACCTTCGGGCAATTCTATTTTACAGGTTTGAAACACGACACGCGGACCGGCGAAACCAATGAGCGCCTTCGGCTCGGCAATTGTGACATCGCCGAGCGAAGCAAAGCTGGCAGCCACTCCACCCATTGTAGGATTGGTGAGCACCGAGATAAACAGGCCCCGAGCCTTCCGAAAACGGGCGAGTGCCGCGGAAACTTTGCCCATCTGCATGAGAGAAACAATTCCTTCATGCATGCGAGCTCCACCACCGGAACCGCTCACGATCACAAGCGGCAGTTTCAGCTCCGTTGCCTTTTCAACGGCGCGAGTCAGTTTCTCACCGACAACGGAACCCATACTACCCATGATAAATGCGGAATCCGTCATTCCGAATACCAGAGGACGTCCTCGCATATAACCGCGACCTACAGTACAGGCATCCCGCATTCCGGTTTTTCGCTGTTCATCAATCAGTCGCTCGCGGTATGGTTTTCGGTCCGAAAAGCCGAGCGGATCGGACGGTGACATTTCCGCAAACCACTCTTCAAAACTATCCGGGTCAAGAAGCTGACAGATTCTGGAAGCCGTCGGAACATAAAAATGATGACCACATTCCGGGCAGACATTCAGATTCTGTTCGACCTGCTTACGAAACAATGTCGCATTGCAGGCATCGCACCTCAGCCAAAGCCCATCCGGAACGCTGCGTTTAGCCGGTCGCACTGAGGCTGCAGAGGACTGTGTTTCTGTGTTTTCCACTGTACTCATCCCGCATTCTCCTGATCCGCCGCGGATACCACCACAGGTATCTCCAGCGGAGCAACATCGACACCTTTGCTGTCAGCAGAATCCGGCGGATCACCCGCCAGAAAGTGAGCTGCATCAAAAGTATTCGTTTCAATAATCTGCACCAGCTCGCTGTGCTCCTCACCACACAGACAGGCTGTTGCCCGGGGCTGTCTGTGCTGCAGGGTGCATCGAATTACAGTGGCCAGAGGCTCCGGTGCAACAACGGCGAAAACACTGTGCCGACGAATCGCTTTGGAAATCACTCGTGTCAGCCGCTGACACGCATCTGATAGTGTCTCTCCTTCAGGCGGACAAATCGAGAGTGAATTGTCTTTTGCACTGCGGAACAGTTTGGGAAATCTTCGCCGCACATCAGACTCCGGCAATCCCTGCCACAGACCCTGATTGACATTGCGAAGGTCGTCCACTTCACGAACTTTTGCAGATGTCTGCGTATCAGCGATAGCATGCGCCGTACTGCACGCCGGATCATCCGGAGAGGTGTAAATCGCTTCAAGGCGAATTCCACGCTCCGCAAGCAACTTTGCAGTGGCCCGAATCTCTTCAAGCCCCCGCTGATTAATTGGCATATCCAAAGTACCCAGCAACCGATGCTGGTCGTCATAATCCGTTGATCCTGCACGGATCAAAACAACAGTTGCCATATGGATTCGTTCCTCAGCAACCCCGCGTCTTATTAACTGACGCGATCGTTTGTAAATCGGCGACAGCCGCCGAGTAATTGGGTTCATCAAACACCGAACTGCCTGCCACAAACACGTCCGTTCCGGCCCGGGCACAGGCCTCGATGGTGCTCTTGCTCACACCACCGTCAATCGAAATGATCAGGTCGTTACCAGCTGCGGCACGCGCCTGACTCACTTTGGAAAGGACGTCGGGGATAAATTTCTGACCGCCAAATCCGGGATGCACACTCATCACAAGGAAAAGATCGCATTCCTGCAGAAAACGTTCAGCGGCAGAAAACGGGGTATCCGGATTAATCGCCAAACCAGCCACCACACCCCGACTGCGAATTTCCCGCAGCAACGGGACCGGTTCCGGTACGGCTTCAAGATGAAACGTGATCGCTTCGCATCCCGCACGAATGTATTCGTCCAGGTATCGACCAGGTTCTGAAATCATCAGATGTGCGTCAAATGGAGTGGAGGTCAACGGCCGCATGCGCTCAATGACCATCGGTCCGTACGAGAGATTCGGGACAAAATGCCCGTCCATGACGTCCAGATGCAACAGCGGTGCCGCCGCTGAATCCAGAAGTTCAAGCTCCCGATGGAGATTGCCAAAATCACATTTCAGCATGGATGGAGCAATCAACGGCCGCTTCGACCGAAGATAGCTGAGCATCGCTTCTCGTGTTCGCATCAATTCCTGCCAAAATCACAGGACGGAAACTCAGATTCAGGGAAGAATTCCCCTTATTGCCTGCTGACAAAAAACCTGTCACCTCAGACAACGTTTCCGGTTTAGACTGGTGCGGTATTCTCAGTACTTGCGAACGTCATGTCCAGCGAAACAACAAATTTCCTGCTGCGATTCATCGCTCCAGTTCTATTCAAATGTTCATGTGTGCGATGCGGAACATCAAACCCCATCGGACGCAGGCCATCTGAATACTTTTCAAAGACTGAGTGCCTGAGACCTGCCGCTGCTTTCGATCGGGCCGATTATTGTTTTGCATCGCATTACCTCGGTGGGCTTCGCACGCTGGTTGCAGGCACAGGTGAATAAGCAAATATTCCACTGGCGGAATTTTGCCGTTTTCAGCAAACTTCCCGGTCGTCTTAAACCCTGCCCGCACTCGTGAACTGACTTCTCGATGCTTCAACTACTGCTCTCAACGAACAACATGCCGGTCTGGCAGAAACGTTTATTTGCTGCATCAGCGCAAGTATCTCCGGAAGACTTCGGAACGGTGCCATGCGCAAGCTGATTCAGATACCGCTGCTGATTCTGGCAATGTTATTGCTGGGGGCAATTGGTCTGCGCATCCTGACAGGCATGGCACCGATTGACTGCTTTTATCACGCTGTCATTCTGCTGACCACTGTGGGTTATGCGGAACCTCAGCCACTGACCGATGGGGTGAAGCTTTTTATCGTTTCCTATCTGTCTGTGGCTCTGGGATTGTTCACCTACAGCGCTTTTCAGTTCGGACAGATTCTTGTCAATTCCGATCTCAGAGCTTATCTGGAGCTGCGTCGCATGGATTCTCTGGTTGGCAAAACTCGAGGCCATTTTATTGTCTGTGGCTATGGAAGAATGGGGGCAACACTTTGTGATTACCTGCATTCTCGCAAGCAGAAGTTCGTGGTGATCGACCAGAGCGCCGAGATATTTAACGAAGAATTCAGAAATCGGCAGTGGCTTTACATTTGTGGAGACGCTTCGCAGGACGCTGTGCTTGAACGTGCCGGAGTACGGACAGCTCGCGGGCTGACGACCGTTCTTCCGACCGACGCAGACAATCTCTATGTTGTGTTGTCCGCAAAACTGCTCTGCCCGAGTCTGCAAATTGTTGCAAGAGCGAGTGACGACCGGGCCGCACAGAAAATGATGCAGGCGGGTGCCACCCGAGTGATGAATCCGTTTTCCTCAGGAGCCATTCGTATGGCTCGCTTTATGCTCTCGCCGAGCATTGAGAACTTTGTCGAAGTGACAGAATCTCAGGGTGTCGACTGGGAAATTGCAGACGTTCAGGTACCAGACACTTCAAAGCTCGTTGGCCGCAAACTGAGCGAGACGGGACTTCGTGACTCGGGCATCATGTTGCTGGGAGTCTGCCGATTATCAGGGGAGAAATTCTTCCCTCCACCGGCACAGCTGATGATTGAACCTGGAGATAAGCTGTTTGCATTCGGAAACTCGGACGGTGTCGCTCGACTTTCCAGCCTCCTGGAGAACGCCCTCACAAGCGGGGGATTGACCTGACGACACGGTCGTGTCCACAAGAGTGCCCGAAACGATTCAGACTGACCAACAATTGCTGGCACGTAAAAAAGCGACGGTCAGTGTTACCGACCGTCGCCTGAGAGCACAACCTGGAAAACCGGGTGCTAATTTAGAACCACCATCAGGCCCTCGCCTGCCCGATGTTGATATAAGCATGCACATGTGGTGCACCGCGGAAATGCCAGACAAACGCCGGGCCTTCGACTCGCCAGATATCCCACTCCTTGTCGTTGCCCAGATCTTCCTGCTGGTAGAACGCCATGTTCAGATGCTGAATGCCACCGGCATTCTTCAGGATCTCCATCGCTTCACTGACATCTTCCTTGCGGTAAGGAGCCAGCAGAACACCCAGAGTTTTCTCTACCAGCGCCTGCTGATCGGCGCTGAGTGATCCGACGTTAATCCCGGGGAATGAGCCATTGCTTCCCTGAATCTGCACAGCACTCTCTTCAGGAGCTTTCGTCAGGAGAGCCTTTGCAGCCTGTTCAGCGGAGAGCGACTTAAAGACTTCATTCGTCTGCTGAGTCTGATAATGGAACAGGTTGTTCTTCGCTTCTTCTTCGCCGTGACCGTAAACGATCGGGCCGCCAAAAGCGACGTGATCCACGCTGTTGCCGTCTGCTCGAAGCGTCAGATGACGTCCAGTCAGTTCAAACTCAAACTTGCTCTTTCCTGGTTCACCAAAAATTGCGACGCTGTAAAAGTCCAGACCGCCGCTATCGTACTCCATCTGCTTTTCAAATCGTGAATAACCGTCTTCGCTGGTGACTCCCTTAACAATCTGTCGAACCAGATCACGCTGAGACTTTGTGAAGAATTCTTCACCCAGCTGAGGTTTGGTGATATGCCAGTTGGCATTGATCTTATTGCGAAGGTCATGATCAAACGGAAGACACAACACCTGCTTCTGCTGATCTGACAGCGTCTTATAGAATTCTGTGACCGCGGTTTCCGCGGCGGCAGTTGGCGAAGGACCCGCAAACAGACCGGCCGTCAGTGACCGGCCATTCATTGCGACCAGTGCCGAGGCTCCCGCAACCGTTCGGATAAAAGACCGTCGGTCCACTCCGCTGATATCCGCATGTTTTAATTTTGAATTCACGTCCGTAGGCATCCGGCTGCTCCAAAGAGATGGAAAAGTAAATGTCGGCAGGCATTCGCACCAGTTCTGCGCCATGCGATGTGCTTGCTGCTCACCGCTCGCATCAGACACACAACAAAGCTGTTTCGCAGTATACCGAACCGATTCCGTTTCGAAAGGTGCCGGACGGGTCGACTTTATCTGACTTCGGAAAATAGCAAAACTTCTGCCCGCAAGCCTTGTCTTTTCGTTCCGTTCGGTTCCTGCGAAGTTGTTTGAACGCTCTGTTGGAACCATGCGTACAGGACGGCTGCCATTCAACCACGGGGTGCCGGCAAATGCGGAATCAGAATCAACAATCCCACAATGGCTGCGCCGATTGCCGAGATTAATACGGCCCCCGCGGCGACATCCTTGGCTTTCTCGACAAGCGGATGAAATTCCGGCGACGCAACGTCTGCCAGAAATTCGAACGCTGTATTCAGGGACTCTGCGGTCCAGACCGAAACGACCGCAAGGACGAGCCAGCACCATTCGGCCGAGCTGATCTGAAGGGTCAAACCTGTGGCAACAATCAGTACGCTGGCCAGCGCGTGAAGCCATGCGTTGTGCTGAGTTCGAATCATGACCAGGATGCCTCGGAAAGCGTACCGAAAGCTTTGCAGACGGTCAGTCATCCTGAATGGCTTCTTCATGCTCTGGGTATCACCGAACAAAGGCCATATAGTAAAACAGGACTCCGGTAACGGACGTGAGGGTAATATCAATCGTCGAGATCCAGCCCAGGAGTCGGTGGAGCGAACTGTGTGCACACGGTACCGGAGGGTTGGGGAATCGCTTTATCGCCAGAAATATTGTTGTTATCCAGAAGAACGGGGTTGAAACAGCAAAGAGCAGATGTAACCACAGCCAGGGGCGAACGGAGGCAATTTTCTGTGCAAGAGCATCGGCGTCGAGGCCCTGCTTGGCGACGATATTCTGCCAGCCGCCATGGACGACCTGCAGGTCAATTTCAAATGCGCCGACGGCCGCCAGTAAAATGATGCCCAATGCAATTTGCAGGTTGCGATGTTTGAGATATTGACGGCGAAATCGAACCAGCCACAGACTGTAAAGCAGTAAAGGGACGATGACGGCGAGCGCTGAAACAACAAAGTCCAGCATGAAGGAAGTCTGATATCCAAGAAATCCGTTTTTTAGCATTGGTTTGTACGTCAGTTCGACTGAAATGCAAAAAGCCCGCCTGTCTGCCGCCTCGGAGTTTACAGTTTGGTCTCACGGCCGAACAAATGTCATTGATCGTCCTTCTGACAATTTTGTTGTCGGTGAGGCTTCTTCGCCGCTGATGAGAATTTCCGGAGAATTCGCCGGGTGCCAAAATGCGACGGATTGCACCCGGCCCTTCGACAGTGAACAATCGCTCGATGCATGGGGAATTTCTCGTGCCGCCTTCAAAAGCCCCTGAGCACCCATTTTCCCATGACTATCCCGGCAACACTGCTTCAAAAATGCTGGTTCCTGGCCGGGCCAACGGCTTCCGGCAAAACGGCCGTTTCACTGGAACTGGCCGAACGACTTCATGCTGAAATCGTTTCGCTGGATTCGATGGCGATTTATCGGGGAATGGATATCGGTACAGCCAAGCCAACTCTGGCAGAACGACAGAGAATCGTTCATCACCTCATCGATGTTGCCAACCCGGATCAGGATTTCAGTGTGGCTGAATTCCTGAAAATGGCGGTTCAGGCGGCCGAAGAGATCGATGCTCGCGGACATGTTCCGCTCTTCGTCGGCGGCACAGGGCTCTATCTGCGATCTGCACTGCGAGGCCTTTTCGAAGGGCCGCAGGCCTGCTGGGAATTGCGTCAGGAGCTGCAGGAGTCCGCAGTTCGTTTCGGGCCAGTCTGGCTTCACAATCAGCTTCGCGAGATTGATCCAGCGACAGCCGAACGCCTGCATCCGAATGATATGCGACGAATTATTCGCGCCATCGAAGTCTTCCGGATCACCGGGCGACCGCTGTCAGAAGATCAGACACAGTTGCCTCGGCCTCCGCAGGAGCGACCTCGCGCTGTCATCTGGCTCAATCCCCCCCGGGACTGGCTGCATCAGCGCATCGAAACTCGCGTCGATCGAATGATGCAGGATGGATTCGAGAAGGAAACTCGCCGCCTGCTCGATCAGTTTCCAACCCTGGGCCGCACTGCATCTCAGGGATTGGGCTATCGGGAACTGATCCGTTTTCTGAACGGTCACGGGACTCTCGCTGACGCCGTCGATCAGATCAAGACAGGCACGCGACAATTCGCCAAACGACAACTTACCTGGTTCAGAAACATGGAAGAATGCAGTTCGCTCGACATTCGAGGCGATGAATCTGCGGGTTCTCTCTGTGACTCAATTCTGAAGAGTCGATGCTGACCGCTGAGGTTAATCGGGGCCGGGACTCAAAGGAGGCAGGATTAATAGGGGACAGGATTCAGATCTGACTACTACCGACCGCCAGCGATTCGCGAATCTGGCTCAGTTCTCTGCTAATCAGCCCCATAGGGATGGAATTGTGTGTTCCTCCTGGCACTTCGATAAATCTGACACTGGTTGCACGTCTCGCCAGTCGCTGTCCCTGTTCAAAAGGTATCAGTTCGTCGTTTGTTCCATGGAAGACCATGACCGGGCATGTAATTCGAGTGATGTGCTGAAAGGACATCCATCGATCAAGCAGCAGGTAGCGAAATGGAAAAAGCGGATAATGAAACGCCACCACTTCCGGCATCGAGTGGAAGGTCGAATTCAAAACGACAGCGGCAGGATGTTCTGGCTGGACCGCTGCATCTGACCACAGCGAAAGTGCCACAGCTCCGCCGAGCGATTCACCAAAAATCACTGTCCGGGCAGCGGTATAACCGAGTTTCTGCCGGGCAAATTCCCAAACCTGCTTCGCGTCACTTTCCAGGACCGCCTGTGACGGTGACCCTTCGCTGTCCCCATATCCGCGATAGTCCACAATCAGCACATCAAAGCCAACCGCTGTAAATTCCTGCAGATCAGCAAGACGCTGAAAACGGTTGGCCGCATTGCCCGGAAAATACACGACAAGCGGAGGGGCCAGGGCGGGCAGATCAGAAATACCAGACCTGAGCAGCCATCCTCTAAGTACTGTTCCATCGGTGGCCGTAATGTGAATGTCAGTTGCTCCCTCGGATTTTATCCCGCAGGTCAGCACAGACAAATCAGAGGAGACGGTTGGTCGATACATCATCGAACGCTGAAAAATTACGAAAATCAGCGTAATGACAACATACGGGACGAGAGCAAAAAGCCAAATCGCTCGCAGAAGTTTTCTGAGAGCGATTTGGGCAGAACTGGCCTGCTCAGACTTCGCGGACTTGTTCATGCAACGCCGCCTCGTCCCGCTGAACTGTTCCTCGTGAACACAGTTCAGGATCAGTCAAATCAATATTAGTCAAAATCGATCTCGTAGCGGTAACCGCCGTCACGACGGTAATCGATCTCAATCTCCACGTCACGAGGACGGTAATGGCGATAAGAGATCGGGGCAATGTGATGGTGATGCCGTCGCACCGGGGCGTAATAAGCAGCAACCGGATATGCCGCAACACTCGGAACCATCGGCGCGTAAGCGTAAGACACCGCGGAAACCGGGTACGAGCCAACGATCACCGTGGCCGTCGGTACGACGAAAGCCGGCTGATAACTGACAACGGGTGCCGCATACGCAACCGGGGCTGCGTAAACGACCGGGGCTGCAACGCCGCCATAGTATACGGCCGCCGGAGCTGGTACGCCGTAAACGGCGGCTCCGTACACCGAATAACGATGATGATGTCCTGCGGACGCAACCGCACACAAGCCGACCGTGGCCAGCGTTAAACTCAACAAGTGTCGCAACATCTCTCGTTCCTCACTCAGACCAAATGCCAGTCTTAAATACCACGGCAATTCGAAAATCGCTCAATTGCCTGTGGAACAAAATTCAAGCGTATTCAGTCTCGATTTTAACGTCTGCAAAGTCTGTGTCACGTATGCACACTGCAGAAAGAGCAGAGAGTGGGGTAAATGGGCGTTAGATCAGTTCATGGATGGGCTGCACGCCGCTTTCCACCAGATATTGAGGTCTTCCGTGAAGATCCATTGCTGTCACTGTGTTTACGTCAATTCCCATATTGTGGTAAAGGGTCGCAAAAACCTCCTGGAAGGTCACAGGCCGATTTCGCACTTCTCCTCCCAGCCGATCAGTGGCTCCAATGACCTGTCCGGTTCGCATTCCGCCACCGGCCATCATGGCACAGGACAGCTGCGGCCAGTGGTCCCGTCCGGCCTGTGCATTGATCCGCGGGGTTCTTCCGAATTCTCCCCAGCAGACAACGGACACATCTTTTTCGAGTCCACGTTCGTGCAAATCCATGACCAGTGCGGAAAGTGCCTGGTCGAGAAGTGGAAAATCCTCTCGAGCTCGCACAAAGTTCTTGCCATCCGGGCCATGCCAGTCCCATCGGCTGAAGTTCAATGTGACGACTCGAGCTCCCGCTTCCACAAGACGTCGCGCAATACAGAAGTTTTCAACCATCTTCGGCGCACCATCGCGTGAGTACACCGGATCGCCTTTTCCATAGCGAGCCACGATTGCCGGATCTTCCTTTGAAAGATCCAGAGCGTCGCACAGGCCGGTCGACGTCAGAATGCCCAGTGCCTGATTGTGATATGTGTCCATTCCTTCCATCAGTCCGCGAGCATCGGCATCTCTGCGAAATACGTCGAATGCCCGAACCAGACTGTCTCGTTCCTGAAGCCGTTCCAAAGTGACTCCGTTGAGCGTCATGTCATCCGACGCACTCTGTCCCTTCCCGCCGATGAGCGGAAAAGGCGAATGCCCGACGCCCAGGAAACCGCCGTTGCCAGGCTGCCCCCAGCGGCGTTCGCCTGTCTGATACATCAGGGAAAGATTTGCCGGTACTCCAGGATTCGACGGACCCTGGATTTTTGAGATCCACGCTCCACCCGATGGCCAGCCACCGGCCGGAGCATTCTGAGGAACACGGCCCGTCATGCACTGATAGCCGTCATGAGCACCGAACGCTCCCACAATCGTGCGGATCGGAACGAACTTGTCCATCATCTGAGCCATTCGCGGGAACAGCTCGCAGATCTCGATTCCGGGCACATTCGTTTCGATCGGACTGAACTCCCCGCGAATCTCAGTGGGAGCTTCCGTTTTCAGATCCCACATATCCTGATGAGGTGGTCCGCCGGGAAGATAGATATTGATGATGGCTTTGTGCGGGCGGCGTTGTCCGGCGGTCGCTTCACCTGAGAGCACCTTCGGCAGCGACAATCCACCGTAAGCCATGCCACCGATTTTCAGGAAGTTGCGGCGTGAGTAACCGTCACAAAAACTGCCTTTGGCGGAAGACTTTCCCCAGATCGTCAGCATTTTTGGTGCTCCTGTATTTTGTCAGCGTCCGTCAACGTGTGCAAAGAAGGGAAAAGTGTAACAAATTCGCCTTTTCTTCGTCAGAATGAATTCCAAAATTCGAAACACGTGGACGATCGATATGCAGTTAGTGCTGCTCGAAGAATTCAGGAAAGACTCAATTTGTCACTGTTTGACATCATTTCTTTATCGGCTGCCATGGCGGTTCTGGCTGCCATCCCCAGCGTCAGCGTTTTACTGGTGACAGCACGATCCGCAACTTTCGGATTTCAACACGGTGTCTTCGCCGCAGTCGGCATCGTGGTCGGCGATCTGCTCTTCGTGCTGCTGGCGATCTTCGGACTGTCGGTGCTGGTCGAAACAATGGGTAATCTATTTTTTCTGATTCGTTATGCCGGCGCCGTTTACCTGATCATCCTCGGCGTGTTTCTGCTGAGATCTGAAACAGCGTCGCTGCAACTGCAGGACACACATCATGTCGCATCGCTGAAATCCAGTCTGCTCGCAGGGCTATTAATCACGCTGGGTGACCAGAAAGCTTTTTTTTTCTATTTGGGTTTTCTGCCTGCGTTTGTTGACCTGACAGTCATTTCGGCCGCCGATATCGTCACCATCATCGCTGTCACTATACTGACAGTTGGAGGTGTGAAACTGGTGTATGCCTGTGTGGCTCACAGAGCTGGCAAAAGATTTGGCTCCAAAACAGGAAGACAAGTCAGTGTTCTTGCCTCCTGCATTATGATTGGTACCGGCGCGTTTATTCTCGTCAAATAATTCTACCCCGCGTTAAATAGTCACAGAAGAATAGTCAGACAACAGGTGATTCTCATGGTTGATTCAGGCTCCCAACTTCATCAGAGTACGTCGGTCGAACTGTGCTTTCGAAAGCAGCTGACGATCATGATGGGTATTGCGACTCCGGCGTTGTTGTGTCTCGCCACCATGCAGGTTAATGGCAGAGAAACATCGACAGAACGACCTTCAGCATGGGCAAAGCCGATTCAGGCAGATGGCCTTCCCAACCTTCATCAAGTCAGCGATGCGCTCTACCGTAGTGCTCAGCCGTCAGCGGAAGGAATGCGCAAGCTCAGGGAAATGGGAGTCGTCACGGTCATCAATCTTCGATCCTTTCATTCAGATCGAAAGCTGATCGGCAACACGGGGCTCGCCTACGAACACATATACATGAAAGCCTGGCACCCGGAGAAGAAAGAGGTCGTCAGATTCCTGCAGATTGTGACCGATCCGAAACGGACGCCTGTTTTGCTGCACTGTCAGCATGGAGCGGATCGCACCGGAACGATGTGCGCACTGTACCGCGTGGTTGTCGACGGATGGACAAAGGAACGAGCCATTGAAGAGATGACCGATGGAGGATTTGGATTTCACTCGATCTGGAAGAATCTGCCCGACTGGATTCTTGAACTCAATGTGGAAGCCATCCGCAGCGAAGCAGGGCTTACGCAATCGGGAAAATGACATCGCGGTTAGGACTCGCTCAGTTCGTCGAGCATCGTGTCGAAAACCCGGGAGGGCGAGGCTCCCGCCGAGCCGTGTGCGCACGTCACCATCGAACGCGCCTTCGATATGCGGTAACGCGGATTGTTTCGCGGGAGGAAAAAATTGCGCGTGATCGGCTCGGCAGGAGCCTCGCCCTCCCGAATCGCGATATTCTCTTCACGTGTTCATCGCGTGCCTCCGGCAATTTCCCGCGGCCGGTGAAGACCCGGGAGGGCGAGGCTCCCGCCGAGCCGTGTGCGCACGTCACCATCGAACGCGCCTTCGATATGCGGTAACGCGGATTGTTTCGCGGGAGGAAAAAATTGTGCGTGATCGGCTCGGCAGGAGCCTCGCCCTCCCGAATCGCGATATCCTCTTCACGTGTTCATCGCGTGCCTCCGGCAATTTCCCGCGGCCGGTGAAGACCCGGGCGGGCGAGGCTCCTGCCGAGCCGTGTGCGCACGTCACCATCGAACGCGCCTTCGTTATGCGGTAACGCGGATTGTTTCGCGGGAGGAAAAAATTGCGTGTGATCGGCTCGGCAGGAGCCTCGCCCTCCCGAATCGCCATGTCCTCTTCTCGTGTTCATCGCGTGCCTCCGGCAATTTCCCGCGGCCGGTGAAGACCCGGGAGGGCGAGGCTCCTGCCGAGCCGTGTGCGCACGTCACCATCGAACGCGCCTTCGATATGCGGTAACGCGCATTGTTTCGCAGGAGGGAAAAATTGTGCGTGATCGGCTCGGCAGGAGCCTCGCCCACCCGAATCGCCATCTTCTCTTCACGTGTTCATCGCGCGCCTCTGGCGATTTCCCGCGGCCGGTGAAGACCCGGGAGGGCGAGGCTCCCGCCGAGCCGTGTGCGCACGTTATCATCGAACGCGCCTTCGATATGTGGTAACGCGCATTGTTTCGCGGGAGGAAAAAATTGTGCGTGATCGGCTCGGCAGGAGCCTCGCCCTCCCGAATCGCCATGTCCTCGTCACGTGTTCATCGCGCGCCTCCGGCAATTTCCCGCGGCCGGTGAAGACCCGGGAGGGCGAGGCTCCTGCCGAGCCGTGTGCGCACGTTATCATCGAACGCGCCTTCGATATGTGGTAACGCGCATTGTTTCG
>JALHMY010000098.1 GCA_022843805.1 Fuerstiella sp. | reverse complement strand
CTGGCTGGTCCAATCCACAGGAACCTACTAACGGCGAGCCGTATGCGGGAAAACCGCCCGTACGGTTCTGAGGGAGGGGGAGCTGAAATCAATCAGCTTTCCCTACCCCTATCTTTGGTTACGCGACGCCGAATGCGGCGGTTCAGTCCGTCATAACCAGTATGAGCCGAATCGCAGCAGACAGGCGGCAACTTCCTCGGGCTTTCCAGCAAAGGGCCAGCCGTTTCCATAGCCAAGGCAAGCGACCTGGAAAACTGCGTCCTCCGTTCGACCCCTCTTCGTGCATGTCGTTCTGATTCGTGCATGTCGTTCTGACAAAAGTAGCCATCACTCTCCGAGTGATGTTCTGCGATTCACTTTTACCCCCGGCCTCGACCTCCACGTTTGGTATGGAAGTTGACTACCGGCTGGTTTACGCACGGCGCTGGCCAGTCTTTGCGAGTTGCCGCTCAACCGCAGAACGACGAGTGCTTACGACATCGCCGAACCGCAGATGCTGCGAAATGTGACATCGATTCGATGGCATTTTCAGTCAGAGTGATGTCAGTGATTTTTGCATGAGCACTGAGTTTGGCGATTCCTGATTGGGGACAATCAGTGGCAGGGAATCAGCAATTCCTGCGTGTTTTCCCATCGATTTGGGTAAACTGCGGATCGAGCAGCTGATGCACCGAGCTAAACGGCGCTGATTTTCGTGAAATGGTGCAGCAATTGCTCAAAGATGGTATGAGCGCATCAAATTTTTCGCATGATGATCCCATGACGGACGTCATCATTGAAGCTGCTGCAGGAATTGTAGCCGCCGCGGTATGCGAGACAAAACAGGGAGTTTAAGGGGGCAGTGCCATGAACCATCAACGAGTATGCAGAAGGTTTCAGCGGATCCCTGGAGCGGTGGTGGGGTTATCGGCAGCATTGAGTGGATCGATGTTATTTGCTGTCCAGGAACTCCAGCCGCTTCCGGAGGTTGATACTCTGACAATTCCTGCTCCGGCGATTCCATTGCCTGGCCCGGAGTCGACGAATCCTCAGCCGGCAAATGCCGAGACGGTGACTCCGGTGCCACCATCACCGGCAGATGCCGGTTTACCTCAGACTCCCGATGTGGCTGATTCAGGCGACTCGGGATTGTCTGAAGAGGACGGTGAAGCGATGCTGCGCGGTCCCGTGCATGAGGCGTTTGCAGAACAATATAATCAGGAGCCTGCTGCAGGCCTGATTATCCCCCGGAAACCGCCGGAACTTGTTGAAGAACTGCCGCCCGATGTTCGGCCTGAGGGCCGGGACGTTCAGTGGATTTCCGGCTACTGGGCGTGGGATGAGGACAGCAATGATTTTCTGTGGGTGAGCGGTATCTGGCGCGAAACACCACAGGGTTTTCGCTGGCTGCCTGGGTATTGGGCGGAAACGGATGGGGGTTTTCAATGGGTGCCTGGAACCTGGGTTGCGAACCAGACAGCCGAAATTGAGTATCTGGAGACGGCACCGCCTGCGTCGCTGGAGGTGGGGTCGGCCGGACAGGCACCGTCGGCGAATCACATCTGGATTCCCGGCTGCTGGACATGGCAGACCACCAGATATCTGTGGCGCCCTGGTTACTGGTCACAGGGATATGCAAGCTGGATTTGGGTGCCCGCCCGTTATCACTGGACCCCTCGCGGTTATTATTTCTGCAATGGCTACTGGGATTATCCGCTCGAACGTCGAGGCGTTCTGTTTGCCCCGTGTCACTTCCGTCGGCCGATTTACGCACAGCCCGGATACTTTTTTACTCCTCGCATTGTCGTGGCCACAAGCGCATTGCGGTTTAATTTCTGGGTTCGTCCTGGTTACCGCCACTACTATTTTGGCGACTACTACGGTGGTCAGTATGCTGGCCGCGGCCTGCAGCCATGGCACCACTTTCATCAGAGAAATCATGGTTGCGATCCTCTGTTTGCCTACTACAGCCGGGGGCGAGGCAATTCCTTTTACAATCAGATCAATACACAGTTTACTGTTTTCGTGAATCATCCTGATCGGCGTCCGGCGCACACGCTTCGGGATCAGAATCGCTGGTCAGTGTCACGTCTCAGCGGAAACGATCATCAGCACGATGTGCTTGGATCATCACTGTCGAACTATGTTCAGACATCCGCACGTCGTTCGGATGGGCCGCGATTTGTTCGTCTTCAGGATGATCAGCGACAAAGCTTTCGTGGCGATAACGAGCAGTTTCGCGGACTCATCAGACAGCGTCGGGAAATTGAAGGATTGAAGTTTCGTTCTGCAGATCAGCCAGGTGGTGCGAATCCCGAGCGGTTGTTCTCGGATCGAAGAAATGGTCAGCCATTATCGGACCGGGTCGGCCAGCCGGAAACCGAGGGCCGCAGGCCCGGCGGTATTGAAGCAGGCATGGAAGGTGAAAAGGAAGACGGAACGATTTCCCGCACTGATCGGCTCACATTGCCACCAATGCGACGATCGGCAGATAAAGGTGAGAACGGGGATCCGGGTGTCGCTGGTGAACGAGCAACGGTCAGAAATCGCGACCTTGGGACGCCCGGTGTATCGGGTACGGGTCCGGGGTCAGATTCCCCGGCCCCGACTGGATCTTCTGGTGAGTCCGGCTCACTTCGATCGTCGGCGGGCAGAGAGCGTAAACGCCCCGGTTCAGAGACCGGGGATGTTGGGAAGGTCGACACGCCGATTTCTGGTTCCGGTACGACGAACGCTGACGCCCCTGAGGCACCGGTTTCTCGTGGCGAACGCCCTCGTGGAATCAGCGGGCGTTCGGAGCGGCCCTCGCGCTCGAAGGGTATGCTGAACGGAGAAATTTCAGACGCCGGTCAGTTGCCTCTTCAGAAGAATCCCGATCAGAGTAATAATCCCGACCAGAACGCTGCCAGAGATGAAGCTGCCAGAGATGAAGCTGGCAGAGGACGATTGCCAGGAGCATCGGATTTTGCGCCTCGATCACTGAATACGCCACCTTCGTTATTGCCATCGAATCCCGGGTCTGCTTTACCTTCGCAGACAACCCCACCATCGAAAACCGAATCGCCGTCAGAATTGTCGCGCCCGGGTGGGTTACCCTCAGCGGTAGTACCCGAAGCAGACAAAAGCAGGAGGAGCGGTCGTACGAGGAATTCCGGTCAGGATCGCCGTCTGACTCCTGGTCAGTCTGATGTCGAACTTCCTGGAACGAGGTCGCGATCCCTGAATCCACTTAACGGTAATTCCGACTCGCCATCCGTGACACCACCGCAGGAAGGATCCGGCGCGGGTCAGAGAAGCCGTGGATTGGGAGAAACATCCGGACGTTTGCGTGGTCCTTCAGAAGGAATGCCTGCAGGTGAGGGCAGGTTTCGAGGTGGTCGCAGCGGATTACCATCCGGGGAGAGTCTGCCAAAGGTGATGAATTCCGATCCTGCCGATTCCGGGCCAGCTGTTGACCCGGGGCGCAGCAGCCGCTCGAACCCAGGCATGCGATCTTATCCTGGTCTTCGCAATAACCCTGGGCAAAACCTGGATTCTGGTCTGGGCTCAGGTACCGGAATCGGTTCGGATCGTGGCATTGGTGATCGCTCAGGCATTGGCGCACGCTCTCGCATGGGTGCAGGCTCCGGGATTGGTTCACCGCCCGGTATTGGTTCACGCTCTGGGATTGGCGCAGGTTCCGAGATCGGATCTGGTCCGGCCATTGGTACTGATTCTGCGATCAGTTCGGACCGCGGGCGCGGACGTGGTCTGGGAACGGGGCGAGGTATTGGGGCTGGCGCGGATGGTGGCATTAACCCAGGGGGCATTGGCGGGCGGATGCGCGGGCCGGGGACACTCGGAGGCGCGGGAGAATCTGGATTTTCCGGTCGAGTTTCCGGTGAACGTTCTTATGGAGGGGGCCGTCGTGAAGGTCGATCCGGCATTGGTGACGCCATGTCACCTGGCGGACCGACTGGTGGGCCAGCTGGCCGTGGGGCTGGCATGGGTGGCGGAATGGGTGGCGGAATGGGGCGTGGGTCGGATCGCGGTTCATCAGATCGCGGTTCATCTCGCAGCCGGGCAGGGGCTCCTGATTGATGAGTTCAACGGATGAGTTTTCTCGTTCAGGCCCTGGTATTTCCCGTCGCGGTTTACCAGAGGCCTGTTTTCGTTCATGATGAGGGTGGTTTGGCGTCAGGCCGAGCCACTGATCACTTCATCAATTGAAACGAAAACTGCGGACGAGGCGAGTCATGCAATGGTTTTTATCCGGGCTACTGTTGTTATCAGGCGGTCTGCCATGTGCAATGGTGGCCGCGAATGCTCAGTCGGCGACTTCCGCGAAGTCCGAGAGCTCGTCGCAGACTCGGTCGGAAGACCCGAGCACAATATTTGATCGCCGGAATCTCGTCGCCTGGTGCATCGTTCCATTCGACTCCGAAAAACGCGGACCCGAAGCACGAGCCGCGATGCTGCAGAAGTTGGGGTTTTCCAGATTTGCCTACGACTATCGGGCCGAGCATATTCCGACCTTTGATCAGGAGATTGAGGCGCTTAAAAAGCATGGCGTGGAACTCACTGCATGGTGGTTCCCTGGCACATTGAACGACGAAGCAAAGATGACACTGGCGATCTTTAAAAAACACGGTGTCACTCCGCAGCTGTGGGTGACCGGCGGAGGTGATCCAACGAAGGATGCGGCGGAGCAGCGAGCCAGAGTGGTTGCAGAAGCCGCTCGAATCCGTCCGATCGCCGTTGCAGCGGCAGAGATTGGCTGTCAGGTGGGACTCTACAATCACGGAGGATGGTTTGGAGAGCCGGAGAATCAGATTGAGGTGATCGAAGAGCTGAAGCTGCCTAATGTGGGTATCGTTTACAATCAGCACCACGGCCACGATCACGTGGATCGGTTTTCTGAATTGCTTCAGAAAATGAAACCTCATTTGATCGCACTGAATTTGAATGGCATGGAGCCTGGCGGAGACCGCAGGGGGCAGAAGATTGTGCAGCTGGGAAATGGCAGTCTGGATCTTGAACTGCTGAAGATTGTTCGTGAGAGCGGATACGCGGGGCTGATCGGTATTCTGGGCCATACTCAGGATGATGCTGAAAAACGTTTGCAGGATAACCTCGACGGACTCGACTGGCTGCTTCCTCAGTTAAACGGGCAGAAACCAGGGCCCAAACCGAAGTATCGCACAGAAACGCCAACACCCGTTTCGGTGACCCCGAAGGCAGAAAGAATTGAGCTGCAGCCCGGTCGCTTTGGTAATGCCCTGAATGCGGCGGCGGGCGGTGTGTTTGTGGATGCAAAGCCTGTTCAGAGGAATTTGCCGCTGACAGTCGAGTGCTGGACGAAGCTGAATAACAGGGATGGCTTCAATATTCTGATTGCCAGTGAGCCCAAAGCGTCGGCCACTCACTGGGAAATGTATTCGTACGCTGGTTCGGGCGTGTTCAGTGTTTATCTGCCGGGACGCGGAGGCGAATATCGATCCGATGTCAGCATCGTCGATCAGGACTGGCATCATGTGGCGATGGTTCTGGAGTCCGCACGGCTGCGACTTTTTGTCGACGGAAAGTTATCTCTTGATAAAAGTCTTCCGGAACAGACTCTGGCTCCGGCTTCCGGTGTTCTTTCCGTTGGTCAGTTGGTTGAGGGTGGAATTGGCTGCGCCGGACTGATCGATGAGGTTCGTATACGAAGTGCAGCAATTCCCGTTGAAAGTCTGCCAGCGACGGCTTTCGCTTCTGACCGGCAGACAACAGGGCTTTGGAGGTTTGATGAGTCCGACGGAAAGTCGGTTCGAGATGAATCGTCGTCAAATGTTCCTGCCACTGCTGAGCAGTTGAATCACCCAGCTAAACAGGCACTTTCTGCAGTGGCTCCGCCAGCCAAACCAAAAGTTCCTGCTCACTGGGGCCGGGGCGAAGTCGGGTTTGAGGGATGGGAAGAGGACTGGGTTGATCGTCGGTGGCAACAGGCGGAGATTGGTGAATGGCTGGGAGCCGTTGTTGCGCTTCCGCAGGGGCCCTATCGAAAATCGCTCAATATTCGAGTGGGAGATCAGCGACAGGGTACGATTAGCTTTGATACTCAGTTTCTCTCGCTTCGTGCCGCATGGAATGGCTTTCTGGTCTTTGATCCTGCGAGGTTTGGGATCATTGGAGCGCCAAAGCCGGAAGGGGACGTGCTTTTTACCATGCCGGAGACGGCTGGCTGGTCCGGCACAAAGCTGCAATATGAGGGCATGAATGTTCGCGGGCCGCGAGTGCTGCTGAGTTATTCCGTCGATGGAGTTAAGATTCAGGAATCTCCATGGCTGCATGTGACCAGTGCCGGGCCAGTGTTCACTCGAACCATTCAGGTGGACCCCAGTGCTGTTCCCCTGACTTGTTTATTGCAGGATCTTCCCGATGCAGCACCAGATGGTCAGCTGACGATTCAGGTTTCGGGAACTCATCAGCCAGTGAAGTTTGTGCAGAACGAAAATGGTCGGAAGCGTGTTCTGCTGAAGCTGGCGGCCAGTGAAAAGACTCAGACGGTGCAGATCGTTTACTCGTCTGCCAGCTCCGAGGCACTGGCAAAGGCGGAGTTCCGTTTACCGCCTGCGGAACGACTGGAGGATTTGCCTCAGCCAGCCGAACGCCGCTGGAAAGAAACGCTGATGACAACCGGGAAGCTGGGCGAGGACAGCGGACCATACGTTGTGGATACGTTTACCCTGCCAATTGATAATCCCTGGAATGCGCTTCTTTTTACCAGCGGGCACGACTTTTTATCAAACGGTGATGTACTGGTCTGTACGGTTCATGGCGATGTCTGGCGAGTATCGGATGCAGGTGCAGATGGGATCGGGAAAAACGGCCCCGGTCGTGCTGGAACGTTGAATTTAAGCTGGCAGCGAATCGCCACGGGGCTGCATCAGCCATTGGGGCTGGTTGTTAAGCGTGGTGGCAATACCGACCAGGTATATGTACTGGGCCGCGACCAGATCACTCGACTGCATGACCAGAATGGAGACGGCGAAACAGATTTTTACGAGTGCTTCAGCAATGTCTATGAAACGTCGGCGGGTGGGCATGACTATATCACATGTCTGGAACAGGACAGTGAAGGCGGATTCTGGTTTGTGCATGCAACTCATGGGGTTGTTCGAGTTTCGCCTGACGGTCAGTCGATGAAAGTGGTGGCCACCGGTCTTCGTAATCCTAACGGTATGGGAATGAGCCCCGCCCCGGGAAACGTGGTTACGGCAGCGCCTCAGGAAGGTGAATGGACTCCGGCATCAGCAATCTATGTTACGAAACCCGGTGCACATTTCGGCGGCGGTGGGCCCCGAATCACAGAGACCCGGCCACTGGGATACGATCCGCCACTGGTCTGGATTCCTCGCCGAGTCGACAATTCCTCGGGAGGACAGGTCTGGGTTAGCAGCGACAGGTGGGGACCGCTGAAGGGGCAGATGCTGCACTTATCATTCGGACAATGTTCGGCAATGCTCGTGGGAATGGAGTCGGGTCCGGAGAAGTCAGAGCTTCCGAATGCTGCGTTCGTCTCAGAGTTTCCCTTTCGATTCGATTCCGGTGCGATGCGAGGACGATTTAGTCCGCACGACGGTCAGCTGTACGTCACAGGGCTTCGCGGATGGACGTCCGCGGCAACTGTTGACGGCTGTCTTCAGCGAGTTCGATACACAGGGAAAGCTGTCGATATTCCGGTTGGAATCCGCACATACCGCAACGGTATTTCGTTGACTTTTGCTGAACCTCTGCAGAAGGATGCGGCCGAGCAGCCTGGCAATTATCACCTGGAAGAATGGAACTACAGCTATTCGAAGAACTATGGGTCACCTGAATTTCGGGTGTCGGATGCTCGACAGGAAGGGCGTGACACAGTCCGAGTGCGATCGGCCACGCTGCTCGATGACAGGACCGTGTTTCTTGAGCTGAAGGACGTTCATCCGGTTCATGTGATGGCCGTGTCATACGTTCTGAAAAGCGGAAGTCCTGAATCATCACCGCGAGAGTTTCGACAGACGCTGTACGCGACCATTCATCGTGCCGGATCGGAGTCGATTGATGAGAAGCGAATTGTGCGTCACCGCGATGCGGGTAGTCTGAATGACGAGAATGCCGATGACCTGCAGCCTGGCCTGATTGCTCGTATTGCGTCGAATGGCATTTCGGATGCTCGGATCGATCGGATGGCGGCAATTTTTGTGCCTCAGGGTAAGCCGGCAACTCCGTTTGTTGATGCGGGATCCATCCGTATTCGCTGGGAAGGATTTGTTCAGATTCCATTACAGCAGACGGTCAGGTTTTATGCGCAGGGCCGTGGGAATGTCGCGTTGTCTGTGAATGGCAGTCCTGTTGTATCTGATGTCCTGCTGAAATCAGAAGCTGTGAAAATTGGAGAGCCAGTCCGGCTGAATGGCGGTTTGAATCAGCTGGTTTTTGAGTATTCCGGGCCGGAGAATTCCGATGCGAGTGTACGGCTTCTCTGGGAATCTCCGGAATTTGCAATGGAGCCTGTTCCTCCGACCGCTCTGTTTTGTCCGAAGGACGATGAAAGCGTACTTACAGCAGCTCAGCTGCGGCGCGGCAGGGAACTATTTTCCCTGCTTCGATGTGAAGTATGTCATGGTCAGTCGCGTCAGCAGGACGGGACAGCGACCATTGCTGTGACTTCCGAAGATACTGACAAACAACTTTCCGCAGAGCTGATTCGCGGAGTACCGAATCTTGCGGGATCATCGCGGCTGCAGGAGGACTGGCTGGTTGACTGGATCCGCAATCCGCAGCAGCATTCCGAGTCTCGTATGCCCCGCATGAATGTCAGTTCGGACGAAGCGAATGCGATTGTGACATGGCTGAGAGAAGGAGCTCGTCATGAGCTGGCCGAAGACGCCTCTCCAGGTGCGAAGGAGGCTGAACTGCCAGCCGAAGCGATTGCTTCAGGTTCCGATGCCTATGAAGATCTTGGATGTGCAGGCTGCCATCATCTGAGATCGGATGAATCCGACCCATATCAGCGACGCTCACTCAGTCATGTGGGGAAAAAATTTCGATCAGGGCAGCTGGCCGCTTTTTTGCGGGAGCCACATCGCTTCTATCCCGCAAGTCGGATGCCCGACTTTCAGCTCGATGTCCCGGTATCGTCCGCCCTGGCCGCCTCTATTCTGAAGGCCACGGCGAATGGTTCAGACAAGTCAGAAAATGGCGAAGAGGCTCGTTCGATCAAACAGCAGCCCGATTCTGAGCTGGTTGCCAGAGGCGAAAAGCTGTTTGGAGAGCGAGGATGTATCCGCTGCCATGCGGTCGGTCCACAACCCTCCCGAGTTCATGATACTCCGATTGCACTGATGGATGCGGCTTCTCCACTCGGATGTCTGGCACTTGAGCCGCATGTCAGAGCAGGAGTACCGCATTATTCTCTTTCGCCGAAGGATCGCGCGGCACTCACACGGTTTCTTGCAACGGACAGACGTTCGCTCCACAGCACGGGCACCAGTGAAGCGGCACAGCTGTTGTCAAAGAGTCTTCGATGTTCAGCGTGCCATGACCGCGATCAGTCACGAAGCCCCCGCGCAGTGATTATTTCTGAAGAGGGGCAACGTGGCCTGGTTCCTGAGGCTCTGCCGAATCTGACATGGACGGGAGAAAAACTGAATTCAGAATGGATGCAGCAGTTTATTCGACGACCCGCACGCAATGCCGGGACAGGAAGCAGTTTACGCCCGTGGCTTAAGGCGAGGATGCCCGCATTTCCGGCCTATGCGGCGGTTCTGGCCGAGGGACTTGCTGCTGAACACGGACTTGCACCCGAAGCCGCCGGCTCCTTTTCGGTGGATGCTCATCTGGCGGAACTTGGCAATCAGCTCACGCAGCGAACTGCACTGGACTGTCGGCAGTGTCACGCGGTGGGCAGCCAGCCGGCACAGGGAGACGATCAGACAAAGATAGCTCCTGGCATTAACTTTGCGATTATTGGCGACCGGCTGCGGCAGGACTACTACCAGCGATTCACGCTGGATCCTCCGCGATTCGATATTAACAGTCGCATGCCTAAACTATCGGCCGATGGAAAGACGACGAAAGTGACGGGGGTTCTGAATGGAGATGCAAAACAACAATTTAACGCGGTCTGGCACTTTATCCATCAGGGACGACAAGCTTCGGAATGACAATGACAAAAAGGGACTGGCCTGAAGTCGGAGAATTCGAACGAGCCCGTCGGCCATTCTGCATAAAGCCATTCTGCATAAATATGTTGCGATGGCACGTGGGACGATGACAATGATCAGGTCTTGTTTGTTCAGATTGTTTCTGCGAGAGGCATACTCATGGTTAGCCTGTTTCCGGCTGCAGTGACGGGCGCAGCGCAGTCTCTGGTTTCACGCCGTCAGTGGCTGGCCATGTCAGCTCTGTCGGGCGGTGGTGGTTCCGGAATAGCTGCGTCTGCCTTAGGTATGGCTCAGTTCCTGAACAGCGGGATTGCGGTGGCTGATTCGGCATCGCGTCGTTCCGCATTGGCAAAGAGCTGCATTTCAATCTTCTTATGTGGCGGCCCGTCTCAGCCGGATTTGTGGGATATGAAGCCGGATGCGCCTGTCGGCGTTCGGAGCGAATTTCGGCCGATCCAGACGAGTGTGCCAGGAACAGTGTTTGGAGAGTTAATTCCGAAAGTTGCCCGACATGCGGATAAGCTTGCATTGATCAGGTCGATGACCCACGACAACAACGATCATGTGGGAGCCATTGTTCATACTCTGCTTGGCCAGCGACCTCCATTGCCTGGGCAGTTCTATGTCGATCGACAGGATCATCCGGGACTGGGCGCTATTCTGCAGAAGCTATTGGGGAATTCGGGGCCGCTGCCCGCATGGGTCATTCTTCCGCGGCACTTCGAAACGGGTTCTCCTGCCTACAAAGGTCAGTCCGCCGGATTTCTGGGGACATCCTTTGATCCGCTGACTTTTGATAAGGAACGAAAAGGTTCACTTTCTGACGCTCCTCTCAGAATTGGAGCACTGGAACTGCCGGAAGATGTTGATCCTCAGCGGCTCACTTCCAGAAAGTCGCTGCGTCGTGTTCTGGCGGGCGGCACGGATGCCGTGTCAACGAGCCGCTCGGAAGAGATGTTTGAGCAGGCGTATGGTTTACTGTCATCTCCGATGACGCGAAATGCGTTCCGTCTGGAGCACGAATCATCTGAGATTCGAGATCGCTATGGACGCAACGAATACGGCCAGAGCCTTCTGATGGCTCGCCGTTTGGTGGAGTCGGGTGTTCGATTCGTCAACGTTTTTTGGACGTTCTTTGACAGCAAGGGCTGCCAGTTTAACCTTTGGGACAATCATGGGGTGCCAAACGATGTCTGTGGTATCGATGGACAACTGACTGGCCGGCAGCAGCTGACGCATCGTTATTGCACTCCCTCATTTGATCAGTCCTTTTCGGCACTGCTTGAGGATATGACGGACCGGGGACTGCTGGCAGAGACGCTCGTGGCGGTATCAGGAGAATTCGGACGCACGCCAAAGATCAATGCCACTGCCGGCCGTGATCACTGGGCACACTGTTATACTCAGTTGCTTGCGGGCGGAGGAGTGCAGGGCGGAAGTATCTGGGGATCAAGTGACGCTCAGGGTGCCTGGGTCAGGGATGCACCGGTCACTCCGGACGATTTCTCCGCGACGATACTGCATGCATTCGGGATCGATCCGGACCTGACGATTCCAGATCAGACGGGGCGGCCGGTAAAAGTGACCAGCGGCCAGCCCGTGACATCGCTCTTTTGAAACCTCTGTTTGAACAATGGACTCAGGAGGACGCACAACTTTCCGACGAGGACGCAGACTGTTTGCGACTGGCTCTCGACCGAGATGAGGGGCTGGAGTTCCGTGTGCCTGATTTACTCTGATCTGATTCCCCAGTCTGCATCCAATGCCAAATACTCTGCTGCCTGATACGGGCTCGCCTGGGCTACTGGCTCATGATCGGAAATCTGTCCGGGAACCGATTCAGGCCACTGTCGTCACCGGGAATCGCCGCCATCTTCAACAATGGGTCACGATTCAGCCATGGCCGTCTGTGTAATCTGTGGTAAAAAAACGCCTCGACGACCTATGACGTACATCACGTTGCCATACCTGCTTAGATCCTTTTTTTCAACAACGTAAGCGCACGGCGAACCGCAGGGCCGTTTTATGAGCCCTGGGCAGGTCGCTTGCTGATCTTCTGTTGTCGAGACCGGTCTCGCTCCACTTTGCGGATGTCGTCAATTTCCCAACGGTGTTCGGAGTAAGCTTTCAGCCAGGCATCCGGGAGCAGGTCACTCAGTTCCGGCGGTTTGTCCGGGTCGGAGTTGGTGCTCGCCCGACGAATGGGAAGTTCGTGGGTGAACAAAGTCGAGACAGACGCCGAGCTGCAATCGTTGCGGAACAGCGTCAAACGTAGACTCCCGTTTGGTGATGCTCAATGGATCAGGAGCAGTGCCGTCCGTCCTGGGCTTGAATCCACAACACGACCACGGGGAAGACCAAAGAATGACAAAGAATGAGACCTGACCCCTTTGGGCTCTTCCCTTTGGGCTTTTCGACCCCTTTGGGCTCTTCTGTAAAGGGCCAGCTGGGAATTATTTTTCTGGAATCTGAACGGGTGACTGCTGGCCTTTGTTTTGATTGGCTTTGTTGGTTGTTTCGGATCTCCTGGGGATCATTTCTGGCGAGTGATCGGCTCGGCAGGAGCCTCGCCCTCCCGGTGCTTCAGCTACCAGTGAACTCCAGCGTTCCAGTATGTTTCAGGTGACGTAACTCAGCCACGTAGCGGCGTCTCTCCGAGACGTCGGGATTCGCGAGTCTCGGAGAGACTCGCCTGCGTGGGGCGATCGCGTGGGTCAACCTTCGTTCCGGACGACCTCATCGAGTGAACGAAGGGAGCGAGAGTCTCTTTCTGCCGGTTGCAAAGTCGCTGGATGATCCTCAAAATGACAATACTCGCCAGAGCCCGGAATAGTCGTCTGTCCAATTGAGTATCTTTTCGTTTTCCTGCCAGGGATCGTGTGACTGCGTGACCTCGGGGTCATTGGCAAATGCCTCGCTGGAAGTCAGCAGAATCCATGTGGAACTGTAGACCCCGGTCTCGTCATCGTTCTTGTCATCGATTTTGAATGCCTGCCAGCCGAGATGTTCGCCCAGTCCTCGCGCCACCGGGTTCAGATCAAGAAATCGATTTGAAATGTGAACGGCCAGCACTCCGCCTGGTCTCAGGTGTCGTTTATAGATCTCTCCACATTCAGACGTCAGCAGGTGAACCGGAATCGCATCACTGCTGAAAGCATCAATGGCCAGAACGTCAAACTGCTGGCTCTGACCTTCGGCCAGTTCTCGTTCCATAACGATTCTTGCATCACCGATTGTGACTTTCGTTTCCGCCTTCGAGTCGCGAAGGTACGAGAAGTAAGTATCGGAAAGAGCCAGAACGGCCGGATTGATTTCGTAGAACTGAAAGTAATCTCCCGGCATGCCGTAGGACGCAATGGTTCCGGTGCCAAGGCCGACAATTCCAACTCGGAGCGGATGCTGATCGGTGGCTCCGGCGATTGTGCGACACGCTCGAATTGCCAGACCCACTCCACTGTTTGGGCCGTAGTAGGTTGTTGGCTGTTCTTTCCAGTAATCGTCCACAAACTGAAATCCATGCTGAATCTGGCCGTGCGTCAGTGAGAACTTTGCCGTGATTCCATCGTCCTCTCTGCCATAGACTGTGTCATTACGAACTCTCAGGACCCCATAGAAATTTCGGGTGGTGAACACGGAACTTCTGTCGTTGCCCCGTATGATTTCCGTCAGTTGCGTGCCCAGAACAAAAACAAGGATGCAGCCTGGCATCCAGAACCACATTCCGGGAGAAGTATGTTCAGGACCACCGAAAGCGGCTGAACCCCATTCCAGAAGAATGGCAGCCACGAGCACAATTGCCAGAGAAACGATCTGCCAGCTGACAAACCACTGAGCGTACCAGACCGCGGTGATGATCAGCGCGGCCAGGATTGCAAGACCACCGAACAACACTCGCTGCGCTGTACGATCCGTCAGTTTTTGAATGATTCGGTACAGAAGGCACGAGATGGCAGCCGGGACGATCGCTCCCAGTGAAACGAAGATGTGTTCTGTAAGTGAGACCAGCTGCGGAAACTGCCAGACCGCGTAGCCATTCAGCCAGACGGTCTGTACGATTGCCATCGCAGCCCAGAACAGGTACGGCCTGTGGTTTCGCTTTTCGGATGATGCGGTCAGCATCAGTCCGATCGCCTGCAGGATTCCATAAACTCCAAAGAACACAGTGCGGTCAGCGTCCTGCAGGATGGCGGCATCAGTTCGGTATATCAGATACCAGACGGATGACAGCTGAATAGCCACTGCAAGTGTCCATATGCAGAACGCCGGGGAAAGCTGCTTCAGCCAGACTTGTCCTGCACACCATGCGATCAGTGTCATCAGGCAGCAACCGACGAGGCTGATGTGGTATTCCCAGTAGCCGTTAAAAAAATGAGTGGCCACGATGGCAACGAACAAGCCACCCAGGGCACCTCCGGCAGAAACTGCCACGTAAAACTTCGTAAGAAACTTTGGATGGGGTCGACAGGCAACAAGTTCCCCGTGGCATGTCATGCAGCAGGCAAACAATGCTGCAGAATATACGAAGATCTGGTCAGAGATCGCGACTTCCACGTGTCGAGCGAGTAACCGACAGACCGCAGGAGCACAGGCCGCCAGCACAATGCCAAAGACGCGACGGTCATACCAGCGAGGATTGTCAAAACAGACGATGAATGTCAGCAGGTATAGTCCCAGCGGAAGAATCCAAAGAAATGGAACCGTTGCCACATCAATACAAAGCTGATTGGTTGTGGCCAGAAGCATCGCCGACGCAAAGCCTGATAAACCCAGCCACAGCAGCAGACGAGATAACGTTGGGGGAACAGCTGGCTCTTCCCCGGTCGCTGGCTGAGCTGCGTCGGCCTGGGCAATATTGGTTGCTGTGTCAGCAGCATCAACCAGCGTGTATGTCCAAAGGCGAGCTGCGCACCAGATTGCGCCAGCCACATAAACAACATATAACACAGACCAGGAGAATACCTGCTGCCGTAACTGCAGCCATGGTTCGAACAGGACAGGGTAGCTCAGCAGCGCCAGCAGAGATCCGATATTGGACAGCGAATACAGTCGATATGGAGACTGGCCAGCCGACGTTCGACTGAACCATCGCTGCATAAGTGGTCCGGTTGACGACAGCAGAAAGTAAGGACCGCCGACACTGGCCAGCAGCAGAAGAAGTATCTGGAGCGAAGGTGACTGACCTGAAACAGGTTTCCAGGAATCTGAGGGAGCAATGGGAAGGAGCAGGAGAGATGCGGCCAGCAGACTGGCGTGCAGCAGGACCTGCCTGCGCACATTCAGTTTCTCACTGATCCAGTGAGCGTACAGATATCCGGCCAGCAGGAGCATCTGAAAAAACAGCATGCAGGTGGTCCAGACTGATGGTCCTCCGCCGAACCACGGAAGAATATAGCGGCCAATAAGGGGCTGGACCTGAAACAGCAGAAAGGCACTGACAAAGATCGTAACCGCATAACGAAACATCGCCGAAGTTCCTGATTACGGACCGCTTCCAGCCTGTCCGTTCGGAGAAAACACACCTGATTGTGAACGCGGTTTAACAGGGGTCAGGTCGATCGTCGAGTGTCTTTCATCGCATCTTGATCTCAATCTCATCCAGAATACACATGGCAGCATTTCGACCGGGAATACCGCTCACAGCACCGCCCCTGTGCGCTGATGATCCTGCGCGGTAGATTCGTGGAAAATGCGTTTCCACACCCCATTTGCCGGCCTGTTCCCAGTCATCGGTGAAGAACCATGCCAGCGATTTGTGAAAGATGTTACCGAGGTCCAGATCAAGTTCTGCTTCCAGCTGCTGCGGACTGTGAATCTCGATACAGGGGCGACCATCACGATCGGTCGCCACACAATTCATAAATGGTTCCCTGCAGATTCTGTCGAGAGCATCAATGTAGATCTGCTGCACCCGATTGAGACGTTCATCGTGGTTCTCGCGAAACAGGCGGTACGGCATGTCCAGGCCAAAAAGTGTCAGAGTATGGTATCCCTTTGCCTGAAGTTCCGGGGATAAGATGGAACTGTCGGTCAGAGTGTGGCAATACATTTCCGCCGGAGCAGGTTCCGGTATCTGACCGGCAGAGGCGGTTCGGAAAGACGCCTGCATTTGCTCATATCCTTCATCGACATGAAACGAGCCGGTGAATGCTTCGTTCGAGGTCACTCCGCCAGCCCTGACTTCCGGCAGCCGATGCAGCAGCATATTCATCTTGATGACGGAACCTTCATCGGCGGATGTCGGGTTCCATGACTGGTTCAGCAGGCGGGCGAACGTGCGAGGTCCCGCATTCACAAGGACTCGAGTTGCATCTACCTGCTGAAGTCGGTCATCGTGATGAAAGACGACGGTATGATGGGCTTCTCCCGGGTGGATTGCGACGGCTGCCGCATTTGTCTGCAGCACGACTCCTGCCGTCCGACAGCGTTGAATGAGCGCATTTGCAAGAGCTCCCATTCCGCCGACGGGAACTCGCCATTCACCTGTGCCATTGCCGATGACGTGATAAAGAAAGCATCGATTCTGAAGCAGGGAATCATCGTGCGGGTGAGTCAGGACGCCAATTTTTCCATCAGTCATCAGCAGGCCGCGCAGGATGTCGTTCTGAGCGAAACGTTCGATTGTTTCTCCCAGAGGACGCTCGATAAACGCCTCCCATGCCTCCAGTTCATTTCGGCTCTTCAGACCGGATTGAAATTCAGTGCGGTGCTGCAGAGGATGCAGGAGTGACGGCCAGGCGATGCCAGCGATAACCGATTCCAGTTCCAGCAGACGCTGATAGTCGCTCCATGCGGAATTGTCTCCCGTAAGTTCTCGCATTGATGCACGCGAGCGTTCCGCATCAGCGTTGGAGATTACCAGACCTCGATGAACACCATTTTTGTCCGTCCATGGAGTAAAGGAGGCAGTGCGTCGTCGGCGGGTTTCAAAAGTCAGCTTCAATTCATCCACGATCTGCTGAGGCAGCAGTGAAACCAGATAGGAATATCGTGAAAGCCGGGCATCGTAGTCAGGAAATACCTGTTGTGATGTGGTTGCTCCGCCAGCCACCGGGCTGCGTTCCAGTATGAGTACAGACTGGCCTGCTGCAGCCAGATAAGCGGCTGCAACAAGTCCATTATGACCACTGCCGATCACAACGGCGTCGTAGTGTGTACTGAGAAGTTGAGATATCATCAGGCAAGAATTCCGTTCACGATTTGCCCGTAGACATCGGTCAGTCGATAGTCGCGGCCTTCTGAGCGATAAGTCAGGTGTTCATGATTCAGCCCCAGCAGGTGCAGCAAAGTCGCATTCAGATCATGAACGTGGACTCCGTCCTGAATCACGTTGTAGCAGAATTCATCGGTCGCTCCATATTGAGTACCCGGCCGAATTCCTCCACCTGCCAGCCACATCGAGAAACAGCCGCCGTGGTGATCCCGGCCATAGTTGGCTGCTTCCAGTTTTCCCTGACTGTAGGTGGTTCGGCCAAATTCGCCGCCCCAGACAATCAGAGTGTCATCCAGCATTCCTCTTTGCTTCAGATCACGAATCAGTGCTGCGCAGGGCCGGTCAATATCTGAACACTGCAAACGAATGTCACTGGGAAGATTGTAGTGCTGATCCCATCCCCGGTGGTACAGCTGAATAAATCGTACACCCTGTTCAGCCATTCGGCGCGCGAGCAGGCAGTTGGCGGCAAACGTGCCGGGTGTACGTACCTGCGGGCCATAATCGTCGAGCGTTGATTCTGTTTCGTTCTGAAGACTAATCAGATCCGGGACCGAAGTCTGCATCCGGAAGGCCAGTTCGTACTGAGCGATTCGTGTCTGAATCTCCGGATCCAGCTCACGTGCGAAATGACGTCTGTTCAGAGAGTTGATCGCATCCAGCTGTTCGCGGCGAGTATCAGAATCGACGCCGTTTGGATTCGACAAATACAGAACCGGGTCACCGTTTCCCCGAAGGCTGACACCCTGGTGGGTCGTTGGCAGAAAACCGGAACCCCAAAGTCGTGCATACAGAGGGTCTGCGGGCCGCGCTGCACTGCCGCGGGAGATCATAACCAGAAAGGCTGGCAGGTTACTGCTTTCGTTCCCGAGACCGTAACTCGCCCACGCGCCAAAACTGGGGCGACCGGGCTGTTGATGACCGGTCTGCAACAGTGTAATCGCGGGATCGTGGTTGATCGCTTCTGTATGCATTGAGCGAATGACACAGATGTCGTCTGCCACGCTGCCAAGTTCCGGCAGTAGTTCGGTCATCCATGTCCCGCAATCACCATGCTGGCGAAACCGAAAAATCGACGAAGTTATGGGCAGCGACTTTTGACCGCTGGTCATGCCCGTAAGCCGCTGCTCACCTCGAACTGAAGCAGGAAGTTCCTGACCATGCAGCTTCTTCAGTTTCGGTTTGTAGTCGAACAGGTCCAGTTGAGAGGGGCCGCCGTGCATAAACAGACAAATCACCCGCTTTGCCCGCGGCGTAAAGTGCGGAACAGCTCCACTGGCCCTGGCAGGACTTTCGGCTGCGAGTGCGGCAAGTGCCATGCCGCCGGAACTCATCAGTGAGCGGCTCAGAAACTGCCTGCGATTCCTATGCAGCTCTGGCAGAACGTCCGGTTCGAATACTGGTTTCGGGCACTGCATGAGTGAGTCCTGACGGCTTGAAGAAATGACCTGTAGTCGGGAAAACGCGATCAGGGCCGGGTAACAACCTCGTCCAGATTCAACAGTGTATGCATCGTAATGGTCCATGAGGCCAGTTGAACCGGATCAAGTTCACGTCCCGCATCGGAACGGCCGACCGCGATGAGCTCCCGGGCTGACGCCAGCTGTGATGTAAAACGACTCCGCTGCTTTTCCAGCAAAACAGTCAGAGTATGAAGTTCTTCGGGTTCCGGAGTTCTGCACGTGACGCGCCGAAACGCCCACGACAATCGTTCTTCACTGCTTCCCGGAATACTTAGGACCTTAGCCGCCAGACTGCGGGATGCTTCAATGTAGGTCACATCATTCAGCAGCAGCAGTGCCTGAAGCGGAGTATTAGTTCGGGATCGCCTGACAGAGCACTTTTCCCGGGTGGGGCCATCAAAAGTCAGCAGTGACGGAGGCGGAGCCTGTCGCTTGATAAACGTATAGAGGCTTCTCCGCCATAGTCCCTCGCCTGAATCTTCAGGATAAGAGTCATCGCCGTTATAAGAAACCGCTTCCCACAGTCCCGGCGGTTGATAGGGATAAACACTGGGGCCGCCCACTTTTCTGACAAGAAGTCCCGAAATACTTAGCGCCTGATCACGAATCATTTCAGCGCTCAGACGAAATCGGGGGCTGCGACTCAGTAACAGATTAGAAGGATCTTTCTGAGGGCCGGAACCTGTTGCTGCCGCTGACTGCCGATAAGTGGCACTTGTCACAATCAGTTTGAGCATGGCTTTGATATCCCATCCGCTGCGAACAAATCGGACTGCCAGCCAGTCCAGAAGCTCAGGATGCGATGGCATTTCGCCCTGTGAACCGAAGTCATTTGCCGTGCGGACAAGTCCTTCTCCAAAACACTGCTGCCAAAGTCGATTGACCGCAACGCGAGCCGTCAGAGGATGCTGGCCAGACACCAGCCATTGTGCCAGGCCCAGCCGGTTTCGGGGAGCATCCCTGTTCAGCGCAGGCAGGATCGCCGGAACATCCGGCTGTACGACGTCCCCCGGGCGGCTGTATTCACCCCGGATCAGAATACTGGTCGGCCGCGGTTCGGGCAGATCCTGCATGACGAGCGTTGTGGGGATTGCTGCCCGAAGTGATGTCAATGCGGTCCGTGCAGAGAGCACACGATGTCGAATCTCGCGTGTAGCAGGGTCTGAATAGCGATTCACGAAACTGTCCAGCAGCAGTTCCGTGTCCGATGCACTTCGCTCGCCGACTGGCTTTGCAGTGATCCCCGCAACTCGCTCACTGAAATACCAGTCTGCTGCCTCAGAGTCGGCAGTACTGTGCTGCAGAATTCTCAGTTCGTCCAGAAGTCCATAGTAACCCAGCCCTGAATCACGGCGGGCAATTCGCCACGGTTCGGTATTTTTCAGATTCTCCGGAACAGAACTATCTTCGCGTGACAGTGTGTCCTGACGGATCTCCAGAACAGCCAGCTGACCATCCACCAGAACCTTCAGCCCGCTGCTGCGGAGGGATCCGTCGTGAGTGACGACCAAATGATGCCATTTGCCGGATGTGACGGGAGTCTGAGTTACGACTGAAAGGCCCTTCACGCCCCATTCATCAATCAGATTGATCTGATAGCGGCCCTTCTGCCAGAGAATTTCCAATCCGCGTCGCCGCCCCTCTGGTTCAATCTTCGACAACAGACAGCCCAGAGAACCTGTGGGAAGCGACCAAACGGAAATGGTCCAGGGAGCGTCCGGACGGAAAGTGCTGCCAGAATCGTTCAGTTCAACATGCTGCGTTCCGTCAAAGGTTGCTGCCTGCCCGGAGATTCCGTTCACAAAGTTAATTGTTGTCCCTTCAGCATTTCCGGTGATGATCCCATCAAAAGTCACATGCGCCATCTGGTCCTGCTGACTGATACCAGGAAGATTCGGAGTGCCGGCGGCCTCCCAGTCAGCAATCTGCTTCTGCAGGCGTTCGGTGATCGCACCGTATGCCTGTTCTGCAGCTGCAGCTGCCTGCTCAGCCTCGCGAATCTGTTCCTGCAGCTGCCCGACAGGCACTTCAATTGTCGGGGGTGGATTGCCGAGTGTAATGAGTCCCTTATCCGGCCCGTTGTTAAAGAATGCGAACAGCTGATAGAACTCTCGCTGAGAAATCTGGTCATACTTATGATCATGGCAGCGCGCACATCCGACGGTCAGCCCCATCCACGTTGTGGCTGTCGTCTCCAGACGATCCGCCACATACTCCACCCGGTACTCCTCATCAATGAGTCCCGTTTCGTCGTTGGCCATGTGGTTGCGGTTGAAGCCCGTGGCAATGCGGTCCTCAAGAGTGGCTTCGGGCAGCAGATCACCAGCCAGCTGTGAGATGCTGAACTCATCAAACGGCATGTTCCGATTGAAAGCATTAACGATCCAGTCACGCCATGGCCACATCATACGCGGGTTGTCTCCAAAGTAGCCATTGGTATCTGCGTACCGGGCCACATCCAGCCAGTCAACCGCCATTCGTTCACCGTAATGAGGTGAAGCGAGCAAGTGATCCACAGCCCTTTCAAATGCCCCCTCCTCAGTGTCTGAAAGAAACCGATCCAGATCCTCGGGAGCCGGCGGAAGCCCGGTCAGATCAAGAGATGCTCGCCGCAGCAGCGTCGCTCGAGTGGCTTCCGGCGACGGCGCTAATCCAGCCTCTTCAAGCCGGGCCTGTACAAACAGATCGATTTCATTGCGTGGCCAGTCTGAGTTCTGAACGGCAGGAATTGGGACGACTTCCGGGGCAATCATTGACCAGTGAGCCTGGTATTCGGCGCCTTGGGCGATCCACTGAACAAGTATTCGCTTTTCCGAGTCTGTCAGCGAGTGGCCCGTTTCGGGCGGTGGCATGATAACATCAGGATCAGCCGACTGGATTCGCTGAATCAGCTGACTTTTCTCCGGCGCACCCGGTACAACCGCGCCTCCATTCGTTCGATCCAGGACGGCAGAGTCCCTGACATCCAGCCGAAGTTCCGCTTGTCGACTGTGCTGATCCGGGCCATGGCAGCGAAAGCACTTACCGGACAGAATTGGGCGGATATCCCGGTTAAAACTGATTGAATCGTCAGCCAAAACCGTTGACAGACCGCAAAATGCGATGGTCAGCAAAACCCATCTCGGTGTCCTCCACCATCCAGCCTTTGACGACTTTCCGAAAGTCGCTTTCAGTAAAAGGACCCGGACGTATCCGTTTTGTTTTTCCGGATCATTGCTGCGTTCAATGGCGTGCAGCGCGTTTCTTAACATTTCGGCACTCGCAGTTCTGCTGACAATTTCCGGATGGACCATCCTTTACGATAAAAAACTTCAGGAGTTCTGTCGAGCGAACTGACGGACCGGGGCCGCACCACTCCGAATCCATGGCAAAATTCTCGAATCAATGCGATTGTTTAGACCATGAACCGACTGCTCCGTTAAGGCAATGAGTTCGGGTTGGAGGTAGTGGATCCTGCTAAAGATCCCCGGGCTGCAGGACCTTTAGCAAGGTCCACTACCCGAAATTCAAACCCTGACAAAGCACGAGTGCCAGCGCTGGTTTAAGAATCTGAAGTGGTTCCGCGCATTTTGGGCAGTGTGCAGGGTTCCGGAGTCTTAATAGAAGCCGGATCAGCCAATTGGGGAATCGATATTGTTAATATTGTGAAGACGCCGACATTTCCGTTTGGGAAAGTGGTACCGATGAAGTCGATCTTTATGTGAACACAATCTTAACATCTCGCTGATCAAGGCCGATCCGGCAACTCTTGCCGGTTGAATCTTTGCAGGCGAGTTAAGAAGTCTACCGTTTTGTCCAGGGAAGGGCATACATTGTCAGTCTGCATGGGATTGCGTTGTATCGGTTTGCGGTTCGGGACATATCAGTGCGTCGCAGTGAGGCTGCTGACCCTGCTGATATTTGCTGCCGTAACGGGACGGGCGGATGCTCAGCAGGAGGAGCAAACCACCGGTGACCGATTTGAAGATGCGCTGACAGTGTTGCAGCAACGGCTGGAATTGCTGGAAAACCGGAACACCGAATTAGAGGAACAGCTGCAGCTTTCTGAAACGACTGAGGACCGCCTTAAGTCGGTGGAAGAGCAGCTTAAGAAAGCTGACGAATCGGCAAAGAAGAAAAAAGAAGAGGATGCGAAGAAGGAGAAGAAGTGGTTCGAGAAATACACGATTCGCGGATATTCACAGTTTCGAATTAACGAGACTCTAAGCGATGACGGGCTCGGTCGGCCGCATCATGTTGGCGATTCATCGATCGGCGATAATCAGAGTTTTCTGATCCGACGTGCTCGACTGATTCTTTCCGGCGATGTCTCAGATCACGTCTCGCTTTACTTCCAGCCTGACTTTGCAGCTTCAGTGCCAGGCAGCCCTGACTCCAACCAGTTTGCACAGATTCGTGACCTTTACGCTGATATTCATCTGGATGATGAAAAGGAATACCGTTTCCGGGTTGGTCAGTCGAAAGTTCCATATGGCTGGGAGAATCTTCAGTCCAGTTCGAATCGACTGCCTCTGGATCGAAACGATGCTCTGAACAGTGCAGTGAGAAATGAACGAGACCTTGGTGTGTTTTTCTACTGGACACCCAAAGAAGTTCAGGACATTTTCAAGTACATAATGGACAACGGTTTGAAGGGCTCGGGCAATTACGGGCTTTTCGGTGTCGGTGTTTATAACGGCCAGGGCGGCTCATTTCGGGAACAGAATGACAATCTTCATGCCGTCGCCCGAGTCACAGTGCCCTGGTGGCTGAATGACTGCCAGCTGGTTGAAGTGGGGATGCAGGGTTATACGGGCCGCTACACGGTGTTGTCTTCTGCAATTAGTCCACTCGGCGTCGGACCGGCTGTTCGTCCGGTGGGAGCTCTCGATACGGGGGGGCTCGGAGGCGTACATGAAGAACGTCTTGCCTGGAGCTTTATTTACTATCCTCAGCCCATCGGATTTCAGGCGGAATGGACGGTTGGTCGCGGTCCTGCTCTGAATGACAGTCAGACACAGGTGACGGAAGCTCCTCTTTACGGTGGCTATGTGATGACAATGTACCGCCATAAACTGAAGAAGGGAGAGATACTGCCATTTGCCCGCTGGAATTATTACCAGGGGGGATACAAGTCAGAGCGAAATGCTCCCATGGCCTCGATCAATGAATGGGAAATTGGCAGTGAATGGCAGCTTTCGAAATCGCTGGAGATTGTTGCCATGTATACCATGACAGATCGTACCAATACTCAGGCCATCAGCGCCGCAAATACGCGTTCGTATCAGCAGTTTGAAGGCGACTTGCTGAGGATTCAGGTTCAGGTCAACTACTGATCATGATACGGATTTCCAGTGAATTGAGCGGCGGTCAGAGTTGCCGTGTTTTGCCGCACATCGGTCAGTAAGTCCGTCGGACACCATGCCACTGTCCATTTCTTCTACATTTGTTATGCTGCCTGCCACGCGTCCTGCCTGCTGCTGTCCTGCAATATGCTGAGGAATTTCATCGTGGCACGTCTTCTGCTGGCTGTGGTTATCTGTCTGCTGTCCGGGCTTACTGAGTGTCAGTTACGGGCGGGGGAAAGCTTGTTTCTATCGTCACCTGTCCTGCTGCAGGAATCTGGCGCTGGCGAAGGTCCGGCGTGGCATCCGGAACTGGGTTTGCTGACCAGCGGTGAAGGCAATATCAACCGTCGCAATAAAGACGCTAAGGTATCTGTCTTTCTCAAGGATGCGGGTTCCAACGGACTGATGTTTGATCGCCAGGGGCAGCTGATTGTATGTCAGCCGGTACAGCGTCGAGTGTCCCGGATGAAGCCGGACGGATCCCTTGAAGTGCTGGCGAACTCATATGACGGCAAACCATTCAATCAGCCGAATGATCTGACGATCGACTCCGCGAATCGGATTTATTTCACTGATCCCTGCTACGGCGATCGCAGTCGCATCGAATTGCGAGATGCGCAGGGGCGGGAAATTGAAGGTGTCTATCGGATTGATACAGATGGGCGCGTGACTCGAATTATTACGCATGAAGTGGATCGACCGAATGGTCTTGTTGTCACTCATGACGATCGTTACCTGTTTGTTGCTGACAATAACAATTCGCAGGGAGGAGCTCGCAAATTGTGGCGGTTTGAACTCCTGCAGGACGGCACGGTCAGTCTCAGCAGCCAGAAGCTGATCCATGACTGGAAGACGACCCGAGGTCCGGATGGCATGAAGCTGGATGCCGAAGGCCGACTGTATGTGGCCGCCGGATTGAACAAACCCAATCTTCCGCACGAAACGGCAGAAAAGCCGACAGCCGGAGTGTATGTGTTTTCCTCCGAGGGGCAGTTGCTGGAATTTGTGAATATCCCTCGGGATGAGACAACGAACTGCGCCTTTGGCGGCAATGATCTGAAGACGCTTTTCGTAACAGCTGGCGGCAGCCTTTGGAGCATACCGACAAAGACGCCCGGTCGACCGGCATGGCCCGTTGTGGATTCTGCGACAGGGAAATAACACGCATGCGAGTCTCTCCGAGACTCGCAAATCAGTTTCAGCGACAAATGAAGTACGCGTGATACCAGACAGCAGTGTCCCGATGACCGCACTTCGCACGCTTGTGCCACGACAGCGGGCCACCATCGGTTATAAAATGCCCCGCCTTTTCAGCCATTTTTATTTGTGTGATCTGTGGTCAAAACACGGCATTCATTGAGCCACACGATTATGACGTCAGGCTTTACCAGAGTCGAAATTTCGGGCCAGAGATGCTGAAGGTGGCCGCGCGAGAAAAGACTGCTGTGGCTTCGCGTTTCTCTAAACGAACCTTTCCATCAGGTTTCATGATTAAGAAATGATCGGGAAAGTTGACGGCTTCAAATGAGACCGCCGAAGAGCGGAACAGACCTTTTTGAATGTTGAACGAGGCATTCTTTCGAAAGGCTTCATCTTCCATGTAGACTTGCAGGAGCAGTTCGCTGTTTCCGTGGGCGAGATAGTGATTGGGAACGCTTGCCGCTCGAAAAGACACAATTTCGCCAGGCCGTCCCTGAATGCCGCCCTTCGACTTACCCTCTCGAACGATGCCGTCTGTTGACAATCCAACGACCATTTCAAACGTGGCATTCAGTCTTTCATGCTGAGATATCTCCCTGACAGAACCCTTGTATCCTCCGTGCATCAGGAAAAGGCCTGGATTGCTTGTCAGCTGAAGTGAGACCAGCTTTGCTACCAGTCCGCGATTACGAATCTTCTGCTGAATTTCCTGCAATTCTGCGAGTTGCCCATTTGCAACAAGCTTGCCCATCACTGCCTGATAGTTCTTCAACAGTTCATCTTTGGATTTCCGTGAGGCTTTTCCAAACTCCTTGTATTGAGTCTCCAATTCCGGATCCATCAGCATCCCGTCAGATTCGAAAAACTGCAATCCCACGGTAAGCCTTGTAACGTTATCGAAGTTTCCATCTTTTGACTGTTTCTCAATCTCGCGCTGGTATTCAGAAAGCAAGGCCTGATTCGCCCTTTCCATTTCTTCTTCGAATGCTTCCTCAGCAATCGCCACACTTGCCAGTGGCTCGTCCGGTTCACTCCCGAAAGCGGAGAGCTGGATTGCAAGTGACAAAGACAAAAACGCAGAAGCATGAATTCGAAATGGCATCGCATAAACTCCAAAAGTCAGTATCGGGCGGGGGAACTATGCAGGGCAGGAAGCATTAATGACCGTTGTTCGGGGATCAGCCTGGTGATTTTGAACTCATGTCTGCTCATTATTCATCGTCCGTACGAACAGAAGCCTGGACGGCATCCCGGAAATCGAATTCATGTACGATGGTCAATAGTGCCTCGGATTTCCCTGGACGGATAGCCTGTTCCACTTTGTGGCTGCAGGCGGAATACGCGCCAGCATGTGGCAACGCCTTTTCCAATCAGCGTTGACCATTCAGAATACCAATATCACGATCGCTTATCATGATCGATAGCGTCTTACATCGCATTGCTCTTTCCGAACAGGAGTCTGCAGAATTCCTCCTGTACAGTACCATAGGGAAGTCTTTCCGGCAATCCAGAGGCAGTCATTCAGCCAGGCTACAGGGTGTTCGATCGGCTCGTGAGAGATCCCGTTCGGCGTACTGCGTTTCGTGGTATGTTTGCGGCTGTGCCTCGCCATATGTCGGGCAAACGATTTGCGGATTCCATGCGAACTCATCGGGGGCATGGAAAACGGTCTGCACTGGCAGGTGGAGATGACGTTCCGCGAAGACGACTGCCGAGGCCGCAAACGCTATAGCGACATGCGTCTCACAGGTAGTCGGTCAGCCGGGCTGTTGCTGCATCGCTGACACTTGTTTTCAGGACATCCCGCAGGTCATCCTTTGACAATCCAACAGTGGCTTCCTCGATAAAGTTAATCTGGCCCGAAGCCACATCATACATGGCCCCGACAATTGCGATTCGCTCTTCCTGGACAAGTTTCGCCAGGGTGCTGCTTTGCAGAAGAATTTTCGAAACAATATGTGTGACATTTGAATGGGCGACCCGGTCAATCATCGCCTGCTGATTCTCCGGGTTCACCGTGTCACGGTTTGTTAACTCTTCCGGCTCCATATGTGACTGGATATCCTTCAGAATCGGATCGAGGTTGCTGCAGCCGGTCGCTTCTTCGGCCGATGTTCCGCATCCCGCGAGTTTGACGGCTGCTCCGACGGCACCACAGCGGGTATGGCCCATGACCAGCACGACCTTTGCGCCTGCAACGGCGCATCCGTACTCCATGCTTCCCAGTACTTTGGGGCTGATAACGTTACCGGCGACTCGGACGCTGAAAACATCGCCAAGACCAAGATCCAGAATCAGTTCCACCGGAGTACGTGAGTCTATGCAGCTAAGCACAACCGCCAGAGGATGCTGGCCCTGCGCTGTTGCTGTCAGCTGGCGGCCCAGATCACGAGTCAGCCGATGGCCCGTTCGAAATCGTTCGCTTCCGTCTCGAAGAATTTTGAGCACCTGTTTGGGTGTCAGGTGCTGCTGCAGTTCCAGCGTTGAATAGTCAACGTACTGAATTGCATCTTCCAGCAAATACTCGTTGCGAAATCCTCGCAAGCTGACCTGTACACCCTGCACGGGCGCCGTAATCTCCCGAAATTCATGAATCAGATTCAGTACGTCGGGATCAATATAGTCTGTTCCTCTGGCATCCAGCAGCACATGAGTTCCGCGTGGCGCGTCCCGCAGTGCCTTTTCCAGTATCGCTCGGTTCAGAAAACTGACCTGATTGGCCAGTTCAATGAGAAGTACTTCTCCTCCGAGGTGTCTCTCCAGTACGCGACGAAGCGGACGTCGGAGATTGCTGTTGAGTATAAATGCGACGCTGATTGCCAGACCCATCAGAATTCCGATCATCAGGTCGGAAAAGATGATGGCGGAAACCGTTGCCATAAACGGAAGGAACTGATAGCGGCCCGCTGCCCACATCTGACGAAACACACCGAGATCGCAGAGTGTCAGGCCAGTGACAAGCAGGATAGCCGCCACGCTGGACAGCGGGATTAAGCTGACAATAGAGGGGAAAAACAGGGCAAGTACAAGGAGCAGAATTCCCTGAGTAATCGCCGTGACTCGGGATCTTCCTCCTGCATTTAGTCCGACTGTGCTGCGAACAATTTCCACGGTAACGGGAAGTGCTCCCAGCAGTCCGCAGCACAGATTGCCGCTTCCCTGTGCGACCAGTTCACGGTTAATTTCCGTTTTTTGCTGATCCGGATCAAGCTTCGAAAGTGCTTCAAGTCCCAGCAAAGATTCAAGGGAAGCGATAAGTGCAATCAGGAAACCGGCACGATAGATATAAGGATTGTTCCACTGGCTGAACGCAGGAAAAAACAGCATCCTGTCGAGGCCATCATCTTTGCCAGATACTGGCAGCTGGACCAGATGGATTGACTGAATATTCCAGCTTCCTCCCAGATTCTGAAACAGCAGGTTCAAAGCGACTCCCACGACGACGACTGCCAGTGGCGCTGGCAGCGGAAGCCGCCGAAGAATTTCTGTTCTTCTCCACGCCAGCATCAGAGCAATGGAAAGCAGCCCAATCGTTGCCGATCCGGGATGAACATCCCGAGTCAGCTCTGCAAGCTCGGAAAACGTATTCTCCCGGTCAGGCTGCAGGAATGCCATTTCCCCTTCCGGATCAGTGTCATGTCCCAGAACATGAGGGATCTGCTTCAGGATCAGAATGAGGCCAATTGCCCAAAGCAGTCCGCGGATAACAGCTGTTGGGAAGAACGCTGCAACGTTTCCCGATCGGGCAAGTCCCAGTGTGATTTGCAGCAGTCCTGCAACCACGATCGCCAGCAGCAGAGCTTCGAACGATCCAAGTACAGCGATCTCGGAAGCAATAATTGCGGTCAGGCCAGCGGTTGGGCCGCTTACTGCAGTACGCGACCTGCTGATCGCTCCGACGACAATACCTCCGATGACACCGCTAAGAATTCCGGCCCATTGTGGTACCCCAGGATTGATGACTGCAATACCTGCACACAGCGGCACTGCGATCAGAGCAACGGTGATCCCGGCCTGCATGCTCCTGAAGGATGTGCGCGTTTCCCTGATCGATTCAGATATGATCACATGGCCGTCCGGTTTTAGTTCGTGTGAGGTGAAGGTGTTGACCATCGGTCAGAGTCGGTACGAGCCTGAAATAAATTCATGTGGGCTCCACGATGTTTAACCGCCAATGTTCGGCAGCGCGATGGCTACGCCGATACCAACCGTGAACCCCACGATGTTGGAATGGGTGAATGACATCCGTCAGACCGATGATGCAGAGACCGCAGGAAACATGCGCCGAAATGGCATACCTGCCACCACTTGAAAATCTGCATCTGCAATAATCCAGGGATTGCGGTACAGGATGACCGGGAGTATTAACGACATGGCTATGGCGTGTCGGATTGTCAATGATCAACTGTCGCGGTCAGGCAGCGACAGAACTGATTGCCACGTTGAGTGTTCAGCCACAGGTCATCAGGCGACGATATCCCGTCCCCGTTCGGATTCAGGTGTGCGAATGTGGCTGGAATACTCAGTGTCGGATTCGAACGGGGATGCGGCTGCCTAAACGAGAAGAGGGGCCGATGTGCGGTCTGCCAGAAAATGGCCAGCGATCAAATGTCCCGATGCCCGGCACTGAAAGCGTCGCCGGTTTTGGTTGTTGTCGGGGGCGGATTTGATCCGTACTACTGGTAAGGATCGCTGAAGTCTCGACAGATAGCGCCGGACTTCGTATCGTAGATAACAATTATCTGTAAGTTTCAATGCCTCAGAAACAACTTCTGATTCTGCCTCACTCGGTGCAGTCGTCCCCGGACTGGCAGTGCTCGTTATGATCAGAAGAGACGCCACGATGCAGAGTGGCACGTTTCGAACTAAACACTGAAAGATCAGTAAACGCTTCATCCCACAGCTTCCTGTTCCTGCACATCAGAGTAACAGAGTTCCATGGGAATCCGCTAAATTCTTAAAGAGCAGGCACAATACGACAGACTTGTCGTCCTTGTCAGACCGTCTTGAGTATCCGAACACCCGAAGTTTTCGTCAACTGAAATATTCAGTTGAGCTGTACTTTAGCGAATGTCACGGTTTGTGCGGATTTCGCGGCGTTATCTGTGCTGGAACACGACCGGCGAGCCAGTTCAGCTCAAAACAGCTCGCTAATGGGATTTCCATTGGGAACGAGCGGAATTGGACGACCGGCAAAGTCGCGAAACTGAGTGCTCAGCGGCACGCCCATCGCATGGTACAGAGTTGCAAGAAAATCATTGGGGGTGACGGGGCGGGTTTGAGGTTCTTCTCCTTTGCTGTTTGTGGATCCCACAACCTGACCCATTCGCAGGCCACCTCCGGCAAGAAAGACAGACATCGCTCGTCCCCAGTGATCCCGGCCTGGCTGGCCCTGAAAGTTTGATAGTCTCGGAGTGTGAGACATTTCTCCCATCACCAGCAGCAGGACATCCTTATCCAGTCCCCGTTCACTCAGATCCGTAATCAGCGATGAGACGACCTGATCAAGGACGGGCAGTCGCATCTTCATTTCTTCAAAGATGTTCCACACACTGGCATGGTCGTCCCAGCTTTTCGCCTTTTGGCCTGGCACATAGGGAAAGTCGATGGTTACCAGGCGAACTCCGGCCTCCACAAGTCGGCGTGCCAGCAGACACTGCTGACCAATGATGTTTCGTCCGTAACGATCACGTGTGGCAGGATCTTCAGCAGAAATGTTGAACGCATTTCGAGCTGCATTGCTGGTGAGCATGGACACTGCTCGCTGACTGAATTCGTCGGTCGCAGCGATTTGACCACTGGTGTCCAGGTCACGTCGCAAATGATCCAGGTGAGCCAGCAGATCCACGCGGGAAGCGAATCGGTCTTTGGCGACCCAGTCCGCACCGAGATTCGGTACCTGAAAGCCCGGACTGTTGGGATCTCCCTGTACCAGAAAAGGCTCAAGCCCGCCTCCCAGGTAAGCTGCCCCGTCATATCGCACATGATTGGCCACATGGACAGGCAGTCCCGGTCGCTTCTCACCCAGACATTTTGTAATGACCGACCAGGCGTTCGGATGTTTCGGTTTGTAGGGCGGGATTTCCGTCAGATCACCCGGGTATCCTGTGACCAGCGTGTGCGTACTGTTGACGTGCCCCGGGCTTTCGTGGGTCAGCGAGCGAATCAGGGAAAACCTGTCGGCAAGTGATGCCAGACGAGGCAAATGCTCGGTGATTTCCATCCCAGGTACGTTTGTGGAAATCGGTCGGAATTCACCTCGATATTCCGAGGGAGCATCCGGCTTCATGTCAAACGTCTCCAAATGGCTTGGGCCACCCCACAGCCAAAGGACAATCATCGACTTTCCTGCCAGTGCGGCCGATTCCGCTCCACCTGCCGCCTGTGCTCGCAAAAGTTCAGCAATAGAAAGTCCGGCTGCGCCAGTTCTCAAAAAGCTGCGGCGAGGCAAAGTGCCCGGGCAACGCTGAAATCGGCCGAATCCGTCGAATTTCTGAACCATCAGACAACCTCGTGGAAGGCGTTTTACAAAAATCCATCTGCAGAGTTTCAGACAGCATCGCTGAAGGACCTGTACGCTGTCAATTCATATGTTTCCTGTGTTGCTTACGCCAGATCGAAAAACGTCGGGCACAATATTATCATTGGCTGTTGTTCCACGGAGGATTCCATAGACGTGCGGTTCTTGTTCACGCTGCCCCGGTACTTTGTACAGGTCTTTTTTCAATGATCATACCCGCCCTTTGTTCGCACTTTGTCATTCGGGTGCGAGATTTGACCCTCGCAGCATTTTCTCGCGGCTTTCTGCTGCTGATCATCCTGCTGATCAGCGGGACCGGCCTCGCTGACGAACCGGTGGATTTCAGCCGTTTCGAAGCCACCACACTGGCGAACGGTCTGATTCAGCCTATGGAACTCGCCGTTGCTCCGGATGGCACGGTGTTTTTTATCGAACTGAGCGGGCTGGTTCGATCCATCGATCGGGCCACACATTCGGTGGCTGAAGTCGGCAAACTTACGGTCACGACAGAACAGGAAAATGGTCTGATTGGACTGGCGCTGGATCCGGGGTTTGCGGAAAATCACTGGATGTACCTGCAATATTCTCCACCCGATTTTCCGGGCCAGCATATCAGCCGTTTTACTGTGAAGGACGGTCGGCTGGATCTGGCGTCAGAAAAAGTCCTTCTGAAATACGAAGAACAGCGCAAGGAATGTTGTCACCATGCCGGCTCGTTGCATTTCGGACCGCGGGGAGAGCTGTTTATTGCAACGGGTGACAACACGCACCCGCATGGCGACTCACAGGGCTATGCTCCGCTGGATGAGCGCCCGGATCGAGCGCCCTGGGATGCTCAGAAGTCCTCTGCAAATACCCGGAGCTACAACGGAAAAATTCTGCGAATACGACCGACACCAGATGGCAGCTATGAAATTCCGGATGGCAACCTGTTTCCTGCTGATGGTTCCCTTGGCCAGCCTGAAATCTATGTGATGGGTTGCCGCAATCCGTGGCGAATGTCGGTCGATGCGAAAACCGGATTCGTCTACTGGGGAGAAGTAGGGCCCGATGCCGGGAATGACGGTCCTCGCGGACCGCGGGGGTATGACGAAATCAATCAGGCACGGCAGGCAGGCAATTTTGGCTGGCCTTATTTCATCGCCAACAATCAGCCCTATGCGGATGTCAGCTTTGCCGATGGGGCAGTCGGGCCTCTGTATGACGCTCTCGCCCCGGAGAACACTTCACCGAATAATACGGGCGAAAGGCTGTTGCCTGCAGCTCAGCCTGCGATGCTGTATTATCCATATGGCAGTTCGCCCGAGTTTCCTGAGCTGGGTACCGGTGGTCGGACTGCATGTGCAGGCCCTGTGTTTCACTTCGATGAGTCGACCGGTTCCTCCGTGCAGTTTCCCAAAGCGTACGATGGCGCTTTGTTGATCTATGAGTGGACTCGCCACTGGATCAAAGTTGTTCACTTTGACGAACAGTATCAGGTGCGAAGCATCGAACCGTTTATGCCGGAACAGACTTTCGTGCGTCCGATTGATATGTCGTTTGGTCCGGACGGCGCACTTTATGTCATTGAATACGGTGAAACCTGGGGTGTGAATACGGATGCCCGGCTCATTCGTATTGATTACATCCGGGGTAATCGTCCTCCGATCGTGATGGCCGCAGCCGGGAACAATATTGGCCGGGAGCCGTTGCAGGTGGTTCTGTCCGGAGAGGGTACCCGCGATAAGGATGCGGACGATCAGCTTGCTTATGAGTGGCGGCTTCTCAATGCTCAGCAGCCTCTTGCAGCCGCTCGGATCCTGTCTCGCGAGAAGAATGCGACAGTCGAGATCACTGAAGCCGGGGTTTATAACGCGGAACTGACGGTGACGGATTCCAACGGAGTTCGACGATCGGCCGCGGTGCCTGTCGTCGTCGGCAATGCTCGTCCGGACATCCGTTTTGCTCAGCCCCTGCCTGGTGATTTCTTTGATCCTGGTGAGCCAATTCGATATCAGGTATTTGTCCGAGACACGGAAGATGGGACAAACGACGATCATGAGATTGACGTGAATGGTGCGGAAGTGATCGATCGGGACGGTCCCGGACGTGTCTCCGTGAATGCCATGTTTGCTGAAGGGGTCATTCCAGTATCGCAGAATGACCAGGATCGCACGGAATCCGGGCCGCCAGGAATGCTGCGAATGAAACGCAGCGACTGTTTCAATTGCCATGCAGTTGATCAGAAACGCGTGGGGCCGCCGCTGCTTGAAATTGCCGGAAAGTATCAGGGTCGCTCCGATGCTCTTGAAGCGTCAGTGCAGCGTGTTCTGAAGGGATCTGCAGGAGTGTGGGGTAAAATTCCAATGATTCCACATTCGCAGCACACAGCCGAAGAAGTGCGGGAAATGGTTGAGTGGGTCTATAGCCTGAAGCCAGCCGGGCTTGTTCGCGTATTCCACGGCTTCGCTGGTGAGATTCCTGTTTCTCATGAAGAAACCGCCCGGCCGGGGTATTTCACACTGGAGGCGAGTTATGTGGATCGTGGTGCCGGAGTGATTCCACCACTGAACGCTTCGGCCGTTCTTTATCTTCGCCCCCGACTTATTGAGGCGGAAAATGCGGATGAAGTTCAGGGACCGCAGGTGTTGAATTCCGGTTCTGCCAGCGGTGGAAAGTTTGCCGGGGCAATCAATCACGGACACTATCTGAAGCTGCGGCAGATTCGAATGGATGGGATTCAAAGTGTCAAACTGCGAGTTGCTTCGGCAGGCGCCGGCGGTGCTGTTGAAATTCGCCTTGGTCAGCCTGACGGAAAACTCCTTGCTTCGACAGAAATTGAAGTCAATGGCGACTGGGAAGCCTGGTACGAGAAATCAGTACCACTGGAGAAGACGGAAGGACGCCACGATTTGCTCATTCGCTTTACGCATCCCGCGAAGGCGAGCGGGCTGATGAACCTGGACTCGGTTGAGTTTCTCCGGAGTTCGTCTGATGAGTGAACGACAGCCCGGAAAGTTCCTCGTGACTCAGGAGACACAGGGAGCAGTGCTGGCAGCACTTCGTCGACATGTCAGCGATATGCCCTGGTCTGAGGCAAGGACTCACATGACCGCCCGGCGCATCGCGGTTAACGGGATTCTTTGTATCAATGAGGGTCGCCGAGTTGTCCCGGGTGATGTCATTGATCTGAGAACGAAGCCGCTGCCTGCTCCTCCGAAAGATGAGGATGTGCGTATTCTTTATCTCGATCGTGACATTGTCGTTGCGGATAAACCTGCCGGGATGCTTTCACTGCGTCATCCTGGCGATTCGGACTGGCGTGCTCAGAAAAAGAATCAGCAGCCTTCGCTTGAAGAATCTCTGCAACGCCTGATTGCTCGTCGCGAGCGAATGCCTGTGACACGCGGAAGGCAGGTGACTGCCGACCTGCTGGCAGTTCATCGAATTGATCGTGAAACGAGCGGCATTCTTGTTTTTGCCCGCCACGAAAAGGCGCAGGAAGGACTGATTTCCCAGTTCGCCGCACATGATACGATCCGTCGATATCTGTGTCTGGTTCCTGGATGGCTTGAGCAGCAGACCATTGAAACTCGACAGATTCGTGATCGCGGTGATGGTCTGCGAGGCAGTTGTCCGGACGGAACATGGGGCCGACGGATGGTCACTCATGTCAGACCTCTGCAAAGGCTGGGAACATACACAGAGCTTGAATGTCGGCTTGAAACGGGACGTACCAACCAGATACGTATTCATCTGGCAGAACTGGGACATCCGATTTGCGGGGATGTGAAATACCGGGGACCTGTGGATGCTGAGCCTCTTACTGACGAAAGCCGGGCACCTCGACTGGCTTTGCATGCAGCCGAGCTGGGGTTCATCCATCCGCTGACCGGGGAAGCTCACCGGTATGAGCTGCCATGGCCAGCGGATATCCTGTCGCTGATACGTCGGCTGCCGTCTGGCTGAGGCTGCAGTCTGTCTGATATTGTTCACGCTGCACCAGGAACACTTCGGCGGAATTCTTCAGCATCAGTCCCTGATACTCAGGAAAACCTGTAAAGTGTGGGACTTGTCCATAGTCAACTTCGTGTTTTGGGCTGTCGGAATCTCCACCGCTGCAAAATCCCGTCTGCGGAGCGACGGGTGG
>JALHMY010000097.1 GCA_022843805.1 Fuerstiella sp. | reverse complement strand
GCGTTGCCCGTTGGGGCTTTTGTCGTTGATGATCTACGTTCCCAGGGCGTTGCCCTGGGCTTTCACCTTCCGGACCTTCGGCCCCGAGTTCTGACGTGCCGCTCATTTTTTATCACACACAAAGATGTGTGGTACGATGAGCCATCCAGCGCTCAGGTTTGACGGCAAAGTACGCATCACGAGCCCATCCATTATCCGTGTTAGGCGAGCGGCAAAATTGTATTTCCCGGGAGGGCGAGGCTCCTGCCGAGCCAAGCTTTTCCCGGCTCAGCAGGAGCTTCGCCCTCCCATCTGCCGCGATGATTCGAATGTTTTCAAATGCCGCTCGCCTTATCTGCGAAATCGGCGGTAAAAATTCAATGTGGTTCCGTCGGCCATACGAGCAGAAATCTTCTGACAAAGCTGAGTCAGACTTCGTCAGCAACTCATTGACTTCCGGAACTCAGCGTCCGGTTGGGTGATGAATTTTGCACAAGCCAGAGGGCCGCATTTTTCAGCAGACGATTAAACGAGGGCTGCTCAAAATCGTCGATATGCCCAAACGACGTGTAGAACGTTAAACCGCCATCCGAACGGCGATTGACCCAGGCAATCGGTTCTGATGGAGTATCAGGAATCGTTCCTGTCAGAATTGCTGACGCACCTGGCTGCAGGGGACTGACCTTGTAGAGAGAACCATTTCCTGACAACTGTGACAGGTCAATATCGGCAAGGATCGGATGCGAACGATCAGCACCCTCGGCAAGCGATACTTTTGTATGGGGTCCTTCTCCCCAGTGATTCGTATAACTTCCTCCGATCACCTCGCGATCAAATTCCGGCCAGTCTGCTGCTCCCTCAGGAGCAGGTTTGTCTCTCAGACAAAACGCATGACTTGCTGTTCGAATGCCGATGACAGGCTTGCCCGACGCCACATAGTCACGAATGATCTGCAGCGACTCAGGCCGAAGTGTTCTTCGCCGCACACTGATCAAAGCAATATCAGCTGTCTTCAACACCTCCAGCCCGGGCAATTCGTTTTCACGCTCTCGATCGCCAAACACAAGGCTGACCCGAAAATCTTTTCCCAGATGCTCGCCAGCAAAACGAGGCAATGAAATCTCCGTTTTGTATTCCGGCTCCGAACTGACAATCACCATGTGCGGACGCTTGTCGCCGGCAAAGCGAAATGGAGCACCTCCCAGAAAATCTGTACTGGTGACAGAAGGACACCAGTACTTTTCGATATGAGCGTTAACCAGATCATTGCCCGTAAAATGGCTGACAAACGGGGGTCTTGCCGGATTATACATCGTATCGGTCATGTCTCGCATCAGCACAACATTCTGGCCCTGCTGGACCATCTGGCGAATCGAAAATGGTCGCCCGAGAACACACATGTTGGTGTGAACTCCCATCACGATCACATTGGTAATGCCGCGCTGCTTCATCAGATAAAACGCCTCAGCATTATCGGTGACGGCATCACCATCCAGAATTTCAATTGCCGGATGCTGTCGGCTCCATGCCCGGTAATTTCTCACGGGAGTCTCGCAGTCACATCCGCCGTCTTTATCATCAATGGGCAGACCGCCGCCTTCCTTTTCCGGATCGAGATAGCACCAGCGTTCCAGCGGAATCGTGGTTGGCACAACCGGTGCCGCCATCGCCAGTTTTCTCTGGGGCGTGTCCTTATAGAATTCCATGGTGTCGCTGGGGCAGTGAATAATCAGTACGCCTTTTTTCCGAGCGGCCTGAATCACACGATTCATCACAGGTGCCATTTCGCCCACTCGAATGGTGGAATTCTCGCACCAGTGTTTGTCCCACATGTCGCAGACAACAATCGCGGTCTCCGCCGGTTTCCACTCAAGCGTTTTCTCGGTAGTGTGCCAGCGTCCGGAACCCGCTTCAGTCTCCGTCCGGGTTCTCGCATGCAGATTCAGAAGGCCAGGGTCCGTACTCTGAGCCTGAGCATTCAGAGCCGACAGCAGACAGGCCGTCATCATCAGGAAACAACAAACGTGGCGCATCGCAACATTCTCCCGAATCAATTTCTGCAATCTGCAGCAGGATACGATGCAGACTACGGGCAGAATACGATGGCCGGCATCCGTTCGGCAAGCGAAACAGCGGATTCCAAACGACACTGAGCCGTCCGAAATCCGCTGTCACTGATTTTGATGTTGATCACCCGTCACCGATGTCCGGCGTTTCAGTCGCGAATCGCTCCAGGTTACCGAGGTGGATCGAGGAGCGATCCAGGACAATAAAATATTGACGAGCGATCAAATGTCAGTGCTTTGTCAAGCTTTAAAATTCGGGTAGAGGACCTTGCTAAAGGTCCCGCAGCCAGGGGATCTTTAGCAAGATCCACTACCTTCAACCCGAACTCTTTATTCTGACGGAGCTCTAGTGGCCACCCACGGCCGCCAGACCTTCCAAAAATCCCTGTAACTGTCGGCTGCGAACAGGATGCTGAAGCTTGCGTACTGCTTTAGCTTCAATCTGCCGAACACGTTCACGAGTGACTTTAAAGATCCGACCGACTTCTTCGAGCGTATAGGTGTAGCCGTCTCCAAGACCATATCGCAACTTGATAATTTCCCGTTCGCGATAGGTCAGGGTCTTAAGAACACTGTCAATTTTATCTTTCAGCATTTCTGAAGCAGCGTTGCTGACCGGGCTGTCATTGCCCCGGTCTTCGAGAAACTCGCCAAAGCTGTTGTCATCACTCTCGCCAATCGGCTTGTCCAGACTAATGGGCTGTCTGGAAATCCGCATCACGCGTCGAGCCTCATCCATCGGTACGCCGGCGACTTCCGCCATTTCCTCAACGGATGGCTCGCGTCCCAGTTCCTGCAGCAGGTCACGTGCAGCAGCTCGCAGACGAGTCATCGTTTCAATCATATGAACCGGAATGCGAATCGTCCGAGCCTGATCGGCGATCGCTCGAGTTATGGCCTGACGAATCCACCACGTTGCATAAGTTGAAAACTTGTATCCTCGTCGATACTCATACTTGTCAACCGCACGCATGAGACCGGTGTTGCCTTCCTGAATCAAATCCAGGAAAGTCAGACCACGATTGCGGTACTTCTTTGCGATCGACACAACAAGTCGCAGGTTTCCACCGGACAGATCCCGCATGGCCTTTTCGTATTCCGCATGTCTCTGCAGAATCGATTCCATTCTTGCGGCCAGTGCGTCCGGAGTCTCCATCGTCAGACTGATCAGATCGTCCAGTTCCTTTTGCATGCTGCGAGTTTCATCGCGAGCTGAACTGAGATTCTTCAGGTTGGCAATCTGCTCCTGAAGCTCTGACATCCGCAACGAGATCTGCTCCAGCCGCTTCATACAGGGCTGCAGACGCTGTGTTCGAAGACTCAATTCCTCCAGCAGAGTGACACTGCGCCGACGGCGCAATTCCAGCTGCTGCAGAACGTCCTGGCACTCTGATTCCGTCAGGTTTCCGGAACGAATTTTCTCGAAGTCCAGAGCGTCTCGCTGACGAATAGATTCAATCGTTGCCAGATTGAATGGCATCCGCCCCAGAATCTGCTCCTTCTCAAGACTCTCTGTCATGGACACTTTGATCGTCCGGTCAAAGGGCAGCTCACCCTTATAAACCTTGACCAGCATGTCATAACAGAAATTCAGAGCAAACTCGCTGCCCAGCAGAGCACGCCGGAACCGCCGACGTGTGACTTCAATCTGTTTGGCAAGAAAGATTTCTTCTTCGCGTGTCAGCAGTGGAATCTCGCCCATCTGCGACAAATACATACGAATCGGATCTTCGGTGCCACGACCGCTGTCTTCCAGACGGATCTCCGGACGCCGTTTCTTGCGCGTAACGGGATCCTCCGGTTCGTCAACAACCGGATCCGGGACCAGCTGAAGGTCCATTTCTTCGAGGCACATGATCAGATTGTCGAGCTGCAGCGGATCGTCAGCCTCATCAGGAAGAAACGAGTTCACCTGATAAAAGGTCAGGTGACCCTGTTTCAACCCTGTTTCGATCAGCTTTCGCAGTCCCTCATCCAGACGATGCATGAGCAATAGCTCCTGAGTATTTCACTTCAGACGAATACGTCGACCCATTTGATTTAAACGAAAACTATAGAGCTGGCGGAGGACATCCTTTTGATCGCTGTTCAGTTCGCTCGTTGACGCTTCGGTCTGAGCCATTCGTTGTTTCGATAAAAGGTTTCGCAGTTTTTCTCTGCGTTCCAGCAAAGGACCCAGGACTCGCTGCAAATACAGCGGGACTGAGTCAATTCCATCGTGCTCAGAAGCGAGCGTCTGCTCGTTCATGAGCCTGAAGATCCCTTTCTGCTCCGACGAGTCCACCACCGCGTTGATCAGGCTCAGAAGTTCTGAGTCAGAATTCGCCGCAATAACCAGTCGCGTTAACTCAGGAAGATCTCCGTCTTCCTTTCTAACATCGATACACAATTCCAGGAGTCTTCTGTGTCGGGAGTTCTCAAAATCATCCGGACCAATGTGGTGACGAATAAAGTCGATAAACTCGGGACAAGTCAGGATAATTTCCAGGATTTCACGCTCCGCCAGTTCAAGTGCCCGAGCCTGAGTCACCATCGGCTGATCATAAAAGTCCAGCCTCGTGTGCTCTTGATCGGCTGAAACTGCCGAAACGTATTGACCATCTGCCTCCATGGGGACGAACCCCGCATCCTGACGAGGCCCTTCGGCATCCCGCCGACTCAACCGTTGCGATGCTCCCTTCTCTCGCAATTCTTTCAACTGCTTCCTTGCCGTCCGTTCATCCAGCTGAATTCGCTGACAAACCGTCCGCAAAATCAGGTCTTCCCTGACAGAACCCTGCATTCCAGGTGCTGCCGCCAGAAACTCAAGCATCTGATTCAGTATCTGCTGCCGTCCGCTGATCGACTCCATGCCGTATCTGCGAACAACCGTCTGCAATTTGTATTCCCACGCCTCAACTGCCGTCTGAATCAAACTCGAAAAACTCTCGGCACTCTGCCGTTCCAGGTAATCTGCCGGATCAAGTCCCTCCGGCAATGTCAAAATTCTCAGATCCAGATCCTGAGCCAAAAAGCGGGAAATAGAGCGTTCCGCTGCCTTCTGGCCCGCGTCATCCCCGTCAAATGTCAAAACTACACGATCTGCAAAACGACGCAGAAAACGAACATGCTCCTCAGTTAATGCCGTTCCCAGAGTCGCAACAACATTCTGCACGCCAGCCTGGTGGCAGGCGATGCAATCCATGTATCCTTCCACAACAATCGCGGTTCGACTCTTTCGAATTCCCTCCCGCGAACGATCAAAGGCATATAGCATGCGGCTTTTGTGAAAGATGCCGCTTTCCCGACTGTTCCAGTATTTATTGTCGCTCTCTATGTTGCCTCCGGGCAACACTCGTCCTCCAAAAGCAACAACGCGTCCCCGTTCGTCAAGAATCGGAAACACCAGACGACCTACAAGATTGTCATAGTAGCCCTGACCGGAAGGACGCTCTCCCACTAATCCCGCCGCCAGCAACTGACGGACATCAAACTTTCCTCTTGCCTTCTCTAAAAACCAGTTCCAGTCCTCCGGATGGTATCCCACCCGAAAGGCCCGAACCGTCTCTTCCGTCAACTTTCGCTTTTCCACATAACTCCGGGCATTCGCTCCCTGACTGCCAATTCGCAGAGCCTGCTGCATCAGACTGGCAGCCCAGTCAAGCACCGCGTAACTATCCGACTTTCGCTGCTCCGTTTCCGGGTCTGTGAACGAACGTCCTCGTTTGGGAACCTCCAGGCCTGCTCTTCGCGCTAATGACTCAATGGCCTCCGGAAAGCTCACCTTCTCAATTTCCATCACCCAGCGAAAACAATCTCCTCCCGCATCACATACCCAGCATCGATATGACTGCCTGTCCGGATACACATGCAGCGACGGATTCCGATCATCATGAAACGGGCACAGACCTACAAAATCCGACCCGCCACGCTGCGGCTTTAGCGCAACCGTTTCAGATACCAGATCCGCAAGACTGGTTGAAGAACGCACGAGCTCCTTGAAGTCCTCTCCGAACCCCTGCGACACAGACAACTCCTTAACGAACTTCATTGTGATCACCATGAAGGCAATCACAAATTGCTCGCTCACTCCTATCAGGAAAACAGCTATCAGAAAACAGCAGGAGCACTCACGCTCAACCACTGAAAACCAGGGCTGACGACAATTCCGGTCCGAATCCTTCGAATTCGCCCTCGTCACTCTCCATGAACGAAGCTCTGATGCGATGGCTCCCAGCCGCTCAACACGCCCGGGAGATTACGTCCTGAATCCCTTGTCTGGCGTCGGGCAATTCTATCCGGCTAACGCGTTCGGTCAAGAACTTCAAGGCCGTTCGAGCAGGGAAAGCTGATGACACAAACTTAGCTCAGGCACAACGTTAAATGTCGCTGCGAGGCCAAAAGTTCACCAAAAACGCCCCCTTTACACAAGCTGCTCAACCTTCTTTTTGGGAATATTTTCGCGCGGTTGTCTGATCGCTGAGAATTCCAGCCGATTCTCAATGCTCCCATTCCTCAACCAAAAAAACAATCAGTGATCTGGCTCCATGAGCCCCAATCACCAGCGATTGTTCAATGTCTGCCGTTTTTGATGGTCCCGAAATAAAACAGGAAAAAGCCTGCCGGGACACCTGCACCGCTGCATACGCTTCATGCATATTGTGCACGATACGACGAGCGGGAATGGCGAGTGCCAGATGCTGAGGAATAAAAAATAAAACCCGATGTCTTAAGCCTTCATCAGTGACCCACACCGCCGCGTTCTCTGCCACTCCCAGACCACCTCGCAATACCGCAAAGTCGACATTCTCCAGCTCATGCGGATCCGGAATAGCATTCATGTCGATCGTGGACTGTCCAAGCCCCTCCACTGCTGACCATCGCACCGTCGCTTTGACCCAGCGATCGTCCGACTCCAGATACTCACCAGCCTCCCTGACCGTTGCCACTCGCACAAGTTTCCCACCGACGCCTTCCAGCACCTCCTGGAACCGCCTGACCGGGTCTTCAAATTTCTGCCATGGCCCCTCAGCGGGTAATTGTGGAAGGGCTGACGATTCCGGCAGGGCAACACGGAGTTTGGCCAGAATAGCATTCCGAGCAGAATTACTCATGCCTGCCCTCCCGTCTGAGAGCCTTCTCGCGATTTCGAGCCTTCTCGTGCTACCGGGGCAGCCGCGCCAGACTCCGCTGACTTTCTGCCAGCCCGCCGCTGAGCAAACATTTGACGGAATGTGGCTGACGGCGGAATCGGAAGTTCTCGCTGCCGCCCCCATCCGTTCAGTGGATTATAAACCGCAAATCGCGGAGCCCACTTCAGGGAAACTCGTGCCAGCCAGCCCATGGTGTTATACAGCCACGTCCGCGACAGAACAGCAGAGACAAGTTTCATCGAAAGCTTCTTTGACACTGGCAGCAAATGCTTCGCGTCAATGTGCCCTCTCATCGCCAGCAACTGATGATGAAGGTCAATTTTCACCGGACACACATCAGTGCACGAACCGCACAGCGTGCAGGCAAATGGCAGTGAACTGTGCTTTTCCGGTTCTCTAACCGGCGCCAGAATGGACCCAATCGGTCCCGGCACTGTCGTCTCATAGCTGTGCCCGCCGCTGCGACGATAAACAGGACACGTATTCATGCACGCTCCACACCGAATACAGTTCAGGCTTCGGCGAAAATCCGGACTTTGAAGGATGCTGCTGCGGCCATTGTCGACGAGCACAACGTGCAGTTCACATCCCTCCCGCGGCCCATGAAAATGTGACGAATAGGTCGTGATCGGCTGCCCCGTGGCTGATCGCGCCAGCAATCTCAAAAACACAGCCAGATCCGACGCGCGAGGCAGCAGCTTTTCAATTCCCATACAGGCGATATGCAGCTTCGGCAGCGATACCCCAAGGTCCGCATTTCCTTCGTTGGTGCAGACGACGAATCCCCCCGTTTCGGCAATCGCAAAATTCACGCCGGTAATGCCGGCATCTGCCTTACAAAATCGCTCCCGCAGATGATTTCGAGCCGCTTCGGTCAGATAATTCGGGTCCGACGCGCCTTTCTCCGTTCCCAGATGTTCATGAAAACATTCGCCAACTTCTTCTTTTCGAATATGAATGGCAGGCAGCACAATATGACTGGGAGCCTCCTGACGCAGCTGCACGATGCGCTCTCCCAGGTCCGTGTCCACCACTTCCATCCCGCGTTTCTCCAGAAACGGGTTCAGGTGACATTCTTCAGTCAGCATCGACTTACTCTTCACCACTCGACGAACGCCGTGTCGCTGAAGAATCTCGTAAACAATTCGATTGTGGTCGTCCGCCGTCTCCGCCCAGTGAACAATTATCCCGCGTGCCGCAGCGTTCTTTTCAAACTGCTCCAGATAATGCGGCAACTGCGACATGGTGTGCAGCTTAATAGCCGACGCGTGCTCCCGCAGAAGTTCCCACTCAGGAACTCCGTGAGCCATGCGGTCTCGCTTCTCACGCACAAACCAAAGTGAACGATCGTGCCACTCGGCACGAGTTCGATCCGATGTAAATTGCTGGGCGAGTGCTGGATGAGACATAGTGACGAAACTCAATAACACAAATCGGAAGATATCGATTAAGACAAACCAGGATACGGAAATCCGGAAAAATCAGTCGGCAGTCAGCAAATCGCTTCACTCAGGATTTCCGCAAAATGCATCACACGAATATTCAGTTTCTGACGCCGAATCAGCCCATCCAGATGCATCAGGCACGACATGTCACCGGCAGTCAGTACCGTGGTTCCCGCGGCCTTATGGTCGGCAATGCGATCGTCGCCCATCATGCAGGACACCGCCTCCTCAGCCACAGCAAACGTGCCTCCAAATCCACAGCATTCATCATTGCGTGACAGTTTGGAAAAACTGATACCCTCAAGCTGGCTCAGCAGATCCTTCAACAGGTCATCTCGTCCAGTCATCACTTCTGATGACGATGATAACCGCAGTTCACGCAGCCCATGACAGCTCTGATGAATTCCAACCCGGTGCGGAAACGAACCGAAGATCGTCTTAACCCCCAGCACTTTTGTCAGAAACTCACTGAGCTCCATCGTATTCCGCCGAACCCGCGCTGACCGAACATCGCCGTGCTCAAAGAACTCTTCATAATGATGACGAACCATGGAAACACAACTGCCTGACGGCGCCACCACATAGTCGTAACCATCGAAAACGTCGATAAACTTGTGCGCCAGCGGCCGGGCTTCCGGCATACAGCCACTGTTGGCCATCGGCTGCCCACAACATGTCTGAGCCTCCGGAAATTCCACCTGAACTCCAAAATGTTCAAGTACCGCCACCGTCGACATGCCGACCTGCGGATAAAACTGATCGACATAACACGGTACGAACAACGCAACCTTCATAGATAACGATCTCTTCATGCGGAGAAATGCGGAGGTGCCCCGCCCAATTTTCATTCCGTCTGGTTTCAGCCAGATTTGTTTGCCGGGAACAATTGTAGAGTACGCACCGCCAGCCTGCGAACGCGTTTTTCATTCACTGTGATTCCAAGGCCGGGCTTCTTCAATCGTCGTCCCCGCCCTCGCCGACGAATTGTCAGGTTTTCCCGGATCAAAGTCTCACGTACCAGAAATCGATCATAGCTGCCCTCAAGGTACCGAATCCCATTCACGGTACATGCAAAATGTCGTCCGGCGGCAGAAAGAATTCCGGTTTCTCCAACCTGACAACCAAGCTGAATGCCGATGCCATGCTCTTTTGCAAAAACGGCCAGCCTCAATGAACGTATTAATCCACCACATTTTGACAGGCGAATATTGAAATAGTCACACCAGCCGCCTTTGACCGCCCGCTCCGCATCCTCAGCGCAGCAAAGTGACTCATCCAGCATGATCGGAACCGCTAATCGGGATCGCACCTCCGCCAGACCTGCAACATCCGCATGTCGCACGGGCTGCTCCAGACAGGTAGGTCCATACATGATCAAATCGTCCATCCGCGTCAGCACGTCCTCACACCGCCATGCCTCATTCGCGTCCAGACGCAAATCAACACCCGGCCCGACAATCCGACGCACCCGATGCAGACATTCGGCGTCGTCAATTCCGCCAGCACCGACCTTGACTTTGACCTGATGGAAACCAAACAACCGCATTTTCCATGCAGAAATCCGCTGCTTACGAGCGGTCATCGATGTAATTGCGCCGCTGTAAAACACTTCGTCTCTGGGCTGGATGACGCCGGAACATCCCGGTACCCTGGCAAGGACTTCGCTGACGGTACATCCCGAGCTGCGACAACAGGCATCCAGAATCGCCGTATCCAGCGCACATCGCACCGAGTTTCCAAAACACTCCCTTACCGCGATCCCGGGATCCGGCAAGACGTCCGCCAGACGAAATTCATCCAGGACCTTAATCGCATGAAGCGGATCGCTGATATCGTACCCTGCCAGAACGCTGAAGTCGGTGCTCTGCAGGTGACGCCAGACGGATGCCGTCGACTCTCCCGTCACATATACCCTCGGCAGACCCTCGCCCCAGCCAACGCTGCCATCGTCCAGCTGACAGCGAATGATCAGCGTCTCGTTCTCATGCCGCTCATGAGATGCATGACGGACTGGTTTCTTCAGCGCGATCGGTACCTGCCACGCTGTCAGCTGTTCAATTCGCATGCTGCCGAGTCCCGCTTCCTCCAAACCAGATGACTGCGGGAAATGCAGCGGCCACCAGCGATATCGCCGCAAGCGTCAAATAGGCCTGTCGATAGTCAGTGAATGCTCCAACGAGCGGCGGGCCGACAGCTCCAAGACCAAACCCCAGCATATTGCTGAACCCAAACCAGGTACTGCGATTCCCAGGCGGAATGTATTCCGGTAACAGACTGTTATAAAGAGGCTGATTGGTAAAATGAGCGAACGCAAGAAGACATGTCGCCACCAGCCGCTCCAGCCCCTCTGCATAAGCCATCCAGATCAGAAAGGGCGCATTGGACGCATATGCCACGGTGAGCAGCTGCGGCAGATACCGGGGCTTCGCAAGTCGCCCCGTCAGAAACTGACTCAGCGCTCCACAAATCAGAACCACGGCAGAAAAATAACTGGCAGCAATGTCGCGCCCGGCAAGACTTCCTGATGACAGTGACATCAGCTGAGGAACCTCGCTCAGATATCGCTTCAGAAAATGCAGGAAGCCGCCATACACAATCCCGGATGTTGCAGATGACAATACAAGGGCAGCAAACGGAATTCGCTGCAGCCGGAGGATCGCGGGCACTGCCATGATCGCTGATGCAGATGTTCCGTCCCCGGCGGCAGAATTCGGCACCGAGGTCTCCGCCGTTCGTTCATTCCCCTGACTGAGCGGCTTTGATGAACGCAGCCGAGTTGCCACGAGCACCGCCAGAATGGCACTCATCAGTCCCAAAAGTCCGTAGTAACCTTTCCATGTGACCGATGGCACCGACAACGTAATGCCTGCCAGAAAAGGAGCTGCCGCTATCCCTGTCGATCCAAAGACACCGTGTACGCCAAGAGCTCGAGTTCGCTCCGAGACAGTGGTGCTGTTGGCCAGCAGAGCCAGCCCGGCCGGATGATACATGCTGGCAAAACATCCCAGCACAAACAGCTGGATATAGATGATCGTAGCGGATGACGTGATGAGCATCGACAGACAAACAACCGATGCGCCTCCCAGATAAAGAGAAAGCACGCGATGCCCTCCCAGTCGGTCGGCGAGCAGCCCTGCCAGCACCGCTCCAAGACCATAGGGCAGCCGAAAGGCAGCACCCAGCCAGCCGGACTGAGCCCGAGTGAGCCCAAATTCTGACGACACGATCTGCTCAACACTCGCGATCGACTGCTCCAGCAAATGCACCATCGCATGGGCAAACGAAACCAGCAGGACCAGTCTGAGCAATAAGGAGTTGTGGTTCACAAACGGTGTCTGAACAGGGATTCAGGGAAAAAACGACGATGCGCTAATGCGGGGCAGGTTCAGCGAGACGTCTCGGAAGGGCTGTGAAGCGAATGGCAGTCTATCCGATGGCTGACCCTCGACTCAATCTACTGCATTGTCAGGCTTTGAATTTCGGATAGTGGACCCTGCTAATGCGAGGGGCAAAATTGGATTTACCCGGGAGGGCGAGGCTCCTGCCGAGCGTTTCTTTTTACCGGGAGGGCGAGGCTCCCGCCGAGCTTTTCTTTTACCCGGGAGGGCGAGGCTCCCGCCGAGCTTTTCTTTTACCCGGAAGGGCGAGGCTCCTGCCGAGCCGAGCTTTTCTCGGCTCAGCAGGAGCTTCGCCCTCCCGTGTTCGGCTTATCGTACCACTTTTGAGTGATAAAAAATGAGCTGCAGATCACGCCCCGGATCCGACAGCATGCGATACCGGCCCATGCGATTCCGGCCCAACGGGCCAGCCGTTTTCATAGCCAGGGCCAGCGGCCCTGGAAAACGGCCCCCTGATGATCATTCAGGCCCAACGGGCCGGCCGTTTTGGGAGCGACAAAAACGCATCAAACGGCCGGCCCGTTGGGCCTTTGGCAACTCTGTGGTTTCCCGGTCCTGGTCCGATGGACCAGGCTATGGAAACGGATGGCCCGTTGGGCCGAAAACACAACTGCTCCTTCTGACCCTTTTCATGAACATCTCAAAAGGTCGAACCTTTTCCGGTCACAAAGACGTGTGGTACGATGAGCCGTGTTCGGACCATCTTCGGCTCAGCAGGAGCTTCGCCCTCCCGTGTTCGAACCATCATCGGCTCAGCAGGAGCTTCGCCCTCCCATCTGCAGCGGTGATTGATATGTTTTCAACTGCCGCTCGCCTCCGGGGCTCGAAAACAAAAAGGCAGCCGACTTCGCAAATCGGCTGCCATGAATCGATTCAGAGGTTCGTTTGGTCCGCGTAAACTGCGGCACCGGTCAGTCAGGACTCGTTCTCTTTGAGTCGTTATTCTGCTTTGGCTTTGGGAATTGCAAATCCCTTTTTGAACGATTCTTCACCGAAAATCATCGTGAGTTGCTCATCAGCCTTGGCGGCGTCGGCCTTGCCTTTGCATTTGTCACAGCAGAACTGAACGTTAACTCCGCCGACTTTGGTTACCATTTCCTTGTTCAGGTCTCCGCCGGAAAATGGGCACTTTGTCTGCTTGTACTGGCCCGTCTGAACCAGCTGATGATTGGCCTTTACAACGTGCTTCGAACTGTCCTTTTCAAATGCGGCTTTGCATTTTTCGCAACAGAAGTAAACTTCTTTTTCTTTATAAGCAGTGGCCTGCTCTTTCTTGGCATCAGCACCGGATACCGGGCACTTCGCAGAAAACTTTGCTTCAACCTTCTCTTTCAGAGCCGGCTTTTCTGATGCCTTTTCCTGTGCGATTGAGAGGCTGGCTGCGAGATAGCTGGCAGCGATCAAAAATGTAAACAGACCAATTCTTCGAATCATGAGTTTTCTCCACAACAAAACTCGATTTCGGATTCCACGAGGGACGTTATGAACGATCACAACTCGGCGATGTCTCGCTGTTGAACCGTACCGCCCTCACGGCAACGCGGCTCAGTCAGGCAGAAACACGTCGCCCCTGCGCTCCATTGAACCTGCTCACGGCCAATGCGTCAAGGCGGTTATAGCTACCATTTGGCCCCGATCAGGTAAAAAACGAAAATCAAAATTTCCCCGCAAAAGTGGACCTTTCGGGCCAGTTTATACCATTTCGCTTCTTCCCAGGTGCCCGGATCCCACTCATGCTTTGCCCGGCGATGCCTCATCGTGCCACACATCTTAAATTCTGTGATAAAAAATGGGCGGCAGGTCTGGACGCGGGTCCGAAGGCATTCCATGCCATGGCGAAGACGTGAGTCGGCTGGCGTCCTGTCAGGAGAGCCTGGGTTCCCGGGCGAGTCGTGCAGTGGCTCACCGAGCCACCAGGGCGGGCGATAAGGCAACGCTGGGAAGCATTTCCATCAGCAAACATGGCGGCCTCTCTGGTGGCCAGACGATGTCCGTTTTTTCCAACCCCGACAGGGGTTGCACAACAAAGCCTGGGGTCGCCGTGAACACGGCGCACCCCAGGAAAACCAAAGGAAAATGCGATTGAACCCCAACGGGGTTCCACAACACGATGAACGTTGGATCGCTGCCTTGTGGAACCCTTTCAGGGTTCGGAGCGAACGAACATCACGAACCTGGGGTGCGCCGCTGCGCGTCGACCCCAGGCTTTGTTGTGAAACCCGTTCCGGGTTGAATCGCACTGTTATTATAAAAAACGCATCAAACGGTCGGCCTGTTGGGCCTTTGGCACCTCTGTGGTTTCCTGTTACTGGCCCGGTGGGCCGAAAACACCGCTGTTCCTGCTAACCCTTTTCACGAACATCGTAAAATGTCGAACTTTTGCGGGTCACAAGATGTGTGGTACGCTCAACCGGCGATGCCATGTCCCCCAAAATACCGTGGCATAGCAGGGCAAATGGCAGGAAAACGTGGAAGTACATGGACCACAGCATGGGCCAGGTACCACAGATCTTGCGAAAACGGCCTCAATCACCGAACTGTGCCGTAGCAGTTCTCCGTAACCGCGGTACACTTTCCGCCAGCGGGAAATGCATACTGTGCGAAAATGGGTCGGATGCGGGAGCGTCCGTTTTGGGTGGTCGGTACATTAATTTCCTGCCCCGGCAGCTCCGACGGCCCTTTTTCTCGCCTCCGGATTCTCCTCCGTTTCTGGTCTCCGAAAGTTACGACAGACATATGTCCTTATTGCCAATTATCGAATCAACCAGCCCGGTGACCGGTACTATTGTGTCGGGCGTTCAGTCTTTGCCAGCTGGCGGCAAAGGAACATACGCGTTTGTCAGTCTTGGCTGCCCGAAAAACCTGGTCGACAGTGAAAAGATGCTGGGGAATCTGTCCCTCGATGGATACACGCTGGTGTCCGAGCCTGAAGGCGCGGACTTTGTGATCGTTAACACCTGCGGATTTATCGAAAGTTCGCGTCAGGAATCGCGGACCGTCATTCAGGAAATGCTGGACCTGAAAAAACAGGGCAAAACAAAGGGCGTGATCGTCGCCGGCTGCCTGCCTCAGCGACTTGAAGAAGGCGGTCTGCTGCGAGAAATGCCCGATATTGATCACGTTGTCGGAGTCTTCGGACGCGACGAAATCAGCCGCGTGGCCGATCGTCTCGTCGGTGGCCTGCGAGAACAGCGGGAACTCTTCCGCCCCGCCCCGGTAAAGGCGCTCGATGACCGAGCTCGCCTGCGAATTACTCCTCAGCACTTCGCTTATCTGAAAATCTCAGAGGGCTGCGATCGAACCTGCACGTTTTGCTCGATTCCACAAATGCGAGGCAAACATATCACCAAGCCCATCGAAATGGTGATTGAAGAAGCCAAAGAACTGGCAGCTGATGGCGTTCGCGAACTGATCATTGTTGCTCAGGATACCACCTACTACGGGATGGACCTGTACGGTGAGGTCCGGCTGGCTGAGCTGCTGAGGCAGCTTCAGACTGTTGATGGAATCGACTGGATCCGCCTGATGTATATGTACCCGATCCATTTCAATGACGAACTCATCGAAGTCATTGCTGCTTCTCCCACGATTCTGCCGTACCTCGACATGCCGCTTCAGCATATCAATTCGGCTGTTTTGAAACGCATGCAGCGACGAGTCAACGCGGAACAAACGAAGGAACTTGTCAGCAAGCTGCGAGAGCGAATCCCGAATCTCGTTATGCGAACAACATTCATCACCGGCTTCCCCGGCGAAACCGACCAGCAGTTCGAAGAACTGCGACAGTTTGTCATCGACACGCGTTTTGAACGGATGGGTGTCTTCACGTATTCTTATGAACCGGGTACTCCGGCGGTAAAACTGGATGGACATCTTCCGGAAGATGTCAAAGAAGCACGTCGTGATGAACTGATGCAGGTGCAGCAGGAAATTGCGTTTGAACACGCAGATTCCCTTGTGGGCTTTGAGCTCGATGTGCTGATCGACGAACAGGTGGATGAAGGTGTCTGGGTGGGCCGAACGTTTGCCGATGCCCCCGAAATCGATTCCAATGTGTTCGTGAACGGCCTCGATCTGCAACCCGGCGATATGCTTCCGGTTGAGATTCTGGAGCGACAGGATTACGATCTGATTGGTGTCGTATCAGAAGATGACGGCAGCGACGAGTAAGGGTGCTGCAGAGACAGAATCCATCGGATCATCCGGATCTGTCTGGCCCACAGTACAGCCCCCAAAACGATGGCGGACACGATGACGACAGCAGAACCGGTATCCAGCAGTCAGGCGGAAATCGCTCCGGCAAATCCCGGAAGGATTGGGCGGGAATCCCTGAATCTGCCCAATCTGATTACTGTCAGCCGCCTCGTGCTGGCTCTGGTTCTGTTCGGTCTGATGTCGGTCGGCGGCTGGTGGCGAACATCAGCCGTGCTGTTCGCTGTTGCGGCAGCCACCGACTGGCTCGATGGATACTTCGCACGCCGCTATAAACAAGTGACCGTGCTCGGCCGTATTCTTGACCCCTTCGTGGATAAAGTCATTGTCTGTGGCGCATTCGTGTTTCTGCAGGAACAGAAAGTCCCAATCAGTTCGGGCGTCACGGCCTGGATGGTGATCACGATCATTGGACGTGAAATGTTTGTTTCCAGTCTCCGGGGGATCCTGGAAAAAGAAGGCAAGGACTTTTCTGCCAGCCTGAGCGGCAAAGCAAAAATGGCTCTGCAGTGCGTTGCCGTCACCGCCAGCCTCGTTTCGCTGTCCCCGGAAATCTCCTCACCGACAATCATCAGTATTCGCGACGCGATGCTCTGGTCGGCCGTGGCAGTGACCATCTGGAGCGGAATGATTTATGTCGTCCGCGGTGCCAGTCTGCTCACCAGATAGCTGCTCATCACACCGCTTCACGACCGACGGCGAGGTATTTCTTCGTGCTACTGACGCTCGGCAGTAACGCCACCATTCATCACGGCCCGGTCAGCGTCCTGATAAACGGATTGATGTCCATCTCATAGGTAAACGCTTCTTCCTCCCCGTCCGTATAGAGACTGCTGTCAAATCGCTTCAGCAGCTTCCCATCGCGACCATACACATACACCGCAGGAATGGAAGCCAGCTTGAGTTCCGCGAAGACGGCCTCCGACTCCACCGTACAAAGAATGTTGGCAAAAGTTGCCTGTTGCTTCTTCAGAAACTTCTCAACCCGTTCACGATAAGATTCGACCGGTTTCGATTTAATGCCGGCATAATCCACATTAAAACTGACGCACACCAGATTCTTCGGATCTTTGTTGTGAAGCTCAACGAGACGCGGGAATTCGCTGATGCAGGGCAGACATGACATCGACCATACGTCGACAATAACAATCTTTCCTGGGTGTTTGGCAACAATGGCTTCCACATCCTTCCATGTGCCAGCCTGCAGCTTCACATCTTTCGTGTCAGCGGATTCGGTCTTCGCCGACTCATCAGCGGCCCAAACCTTCACTGCCGTTAGGCAGCTCAGCCCCAGCAGCATCGCCATCACAACGAAACGTCGACTACCACAAACCAAACATCGGGCGTCGTTCATTTTAATTCTCACTTGCTGACGTTATTTAGCTCAGTCGGATCAGGAAGCCCTTCGGACTGCCCTGAGACAGTAGTCACGGTAAAATCACAACCGGTCGAAGATTTCAGCTCCTCGGCCAGCCTGCGAAAATGATTCAATGCTTTCCAGTCTTCATCGTGATCGACGTTGGACAGCTCATACTCGGAAACCCGGAGAGCTGACTTAGCAAAATCTTCCCACACCATTATATCCAGTCGACCGCCTGGATTCATCCGAAAAAATATTCCATCGTCGGTTCGAAGCTGATCCGGACGCTGTACCTTAGCAACGGGCATCAGTCCCAAAATCGTTTCCGCACCGTCCGAGGACACACAGACAACCCGGCCGTCCGCAAGAATTTTTGAACTGCCATGCTCCGGCGGAATTCGGACTTCGGGCGCTAAGACCAGCTGCCTGTTTCCCATCCGCAGCCCCAGCCGCCCATCACTGAGTACTTCGAAATCGCCTTTGCGAGTCAGCACGGTACAGCTCTCAATAGTCGCATCCGTTTCGTGACCATCCTGCTCAAACCCAGCCAGCACAAACATCATCTGCGGATCATCAGGCAAGGCAGCGTGCATGGGGTTCCCGGAATACATCCGCTTTGCCACAGAAAAATCCGTGACGGTTTGTACCCGAAATCCTGAGCATACCGTTACGCTCGACGGTGTGATCACCACACACTGACGTCGATAGCCGGGACAATGACTGCACGTCAGATTCGTGCGAATCGTGCTGATGACTGATTCCAGACCAGAGGCGGTCGATTCGCTTTCATAATTTGACTCACCGAGTGACTCGGGAAGTTTCGGAAGCGACATCAGCGGCTGACGGCCCAGCAGCATCTTTCGCTGCTCAAGCATAAAGCATACGTCCGCGTCGGTCAGCGTCGCCCATTCATCGGCCCAAACCTCCGCTTCGACGGCCGATAGCGACGGCAAGTATTCGGTGATCAGCTGCAGCACCCGAGCTCGTCGAACAGGTAACGCATCGGCGAATGCATCGGCAACCGGTTCGACCGCTGCGTCGACCTGTGATGTCGCTTCGGGCAACTCCACTGATTTTTTTGAAGCTGACGGTTCTGAAGCAGATTGTTCTGAAGTTGAAGCGGGTGCCTGCTGCGAACCAGTCACGGAATCCGATGTCGTATCGAATGCGCGTGCAGTTTCCGCTGAGGAATCCGGGATCGGAGGGTTACGAAAACTGGCAGGAAAAACATCTCCGCCAGCGCTTTCGTCGAATATGTCGGAGGGACCACCAGTCACTACACCCTGATCCGAGAACATTTTCTCGGCTGATTTGACCTCAGGCGTCACTGTCGAGCCATCGGGAGCAACCACGTCGGTTAATCCTCGATCGCCATTCAGCGCATCCAGTGAGTTGCTGGCCACGGGCCCTGATCGCGAACTGGATTTCAGCAGTTCACGGAAGTGGCTGCCGGCCACAATTCCGCTGGAAAACAGCAGAAGCGAAATCGAGATTAGTATCAGAGGTTTCATGATCATCATCCCTGACGAGCGACCACCGCCATATCCCTGCGGTGTGAACATCCCATTTGATCCACTGGCTCAAAACGGCCAAATTAGCCGATTCAACGGAATCTGTCTGCAGGAATTGCCGAATTTTCGGCATGAGAAACCGATTCGCGTCGACAGTCCGAATTGCCAGCAGAAAGAGTGACTGAGGTTTGTGTCAAGACAGGAATTCGGATAAACTCATCGGTTTCGAAAAAACGGGGCGTCCGCGGGCGATTGTCTTGTCGTCGGCGATAATTGTGTTTCTGCATCCTCACCTGTGTGATGTTGCCCCCGCCGTTTTCTGACAGGAATTGTAAAAAGTGCCAACGCTGAACGCCGTGAACGTGAAGGGCATCTTCGAATCCGAAGGGCCAATGACTCAGGATATGCTGACGCAGCTGGAATCTGCCGTCAGCGGTTCACAGTTAACCGAAGTGCGACAGGCTGTGGGAGACCTTCAGCGTCAGATGGAAGGTGGCCGGACATCTGAGGGAATGATGGCTCGCGCAGGTGTTGGCTCATTTCTTCTGGCTCGTCAGGATCAGGCAGACAAGCTGCTGGCCCAGGTAACACGTGACGGCCTTGCATTGTTTATCCATGGACAGTGCCTGACCGCTCTGGAACGTCCCCGGGAAGCTGCTGAACGTTTTGAGCTGGCTGCAAAGTGTGGATTCGACCCGGTCGGATGTGCTCTGCGGCGAGCAGGCGCAATGCGAGCTGCCGGAATGGTCGACGACGCGGAAAAGCTGCTTCGCAGTGTGGCGGCATCCGCTGCAAGTCGCGCCGAGTATTCATTTCAGATGGGCTGCATCTGGGCTGACCGTGGTGATGCTCTGACGGCCGTCGAATATTTCGAGCGTGCCGTGGATATGGATCCGCATCATACGCGAGCGTTATTCTGGCTGGCGGCCGAAAATTCTCTTCGCGGCAACGATGACGACGCGATTCGATATTACGAGCGATCATTGTCACGCCCGCCATTTTACATCGGCGCGCTGCTGAACCTTGGGCTGATGTATGAAGACCGGGAAAACTATCAGGCGGCCGCCTTTTGTTTTCGACGTATCCGCGAATACGATCCCACCAATCAGTTTGCTGAACTGTATCTGAAGGACATTGAAGCCACGCAGGGCATGTACTACGACGAAGATTCTGCTCGACAGGAAGCTCGCATGAAGCAGCTTCTCAGCCGTCCGGTAACAGACTTTGAACTGTCTGTTCGCAGCAGAAACTGCCTGGCCGCGATGAACATTAATTCGCTGGGTGACCTGACAGAAATCAGCGAGCAGGAACTGTTGTCGGGCAAGAACTTTGGCGAAACATCACTGCTGGAAATCCGCGAACTGCTGTCCGCTCATGGCCTGCGAATTGGCCAGCACCTGCACAAGATTCATTCGCGGGAGCATGTTGTTGATCAGAACCTGACTCCTGAAGAGCAGGCAATGATGAACCGTTCAATCGGCGATCTGAATCTGTCGGTACGTTCCAGGAAGTGCATGAGCCGTCTGAACATCACAACCATTGGTCAGCTGCTGCAAAGAACCCCGGACGAGCTGCTTGCCAGTCGTAACTTTGGTGTCACGTCGCTCAACGAAATCCGTCAGAAGCTCACTGAAATGAACCTTCGACTTCGAAACGACTGATCACCGCGGGTCTGGCCATCAGCCACTGAACCAATCGAAGCATGGGACTGTCAAAAGAGGCAGACGCATCTTGTGGCAGTGGTTTGATGCCTGTAAGATCCCGGGCATCCGTTGAATCCCATAAGTGCACACAAACATGTGCACGGAACCCGGTAGTGTAATCGGTAACACAACAGATTTTGGTTCTGTTTTTCCAGGTTCGAGTCCTGGCCGGGTTATCAGTTTTCATGACCTGAAAACTGCCACAAAATTAAAAGCCTGAAGGACCTGGAGCGAAGAGCTTCAGGTCCTTCTTTTTTTTGAAAATCCGAATCAGTGACAATTCCGTGACACGGGTGGCATTCGCAGTGCCTGCGTGTTGCATTGACAGTGGGTGTGTTGGATCAGCGTTGCATTGGCAGTGAGTCGTCGGGGCTAGCTTGAAGCCTGAGTCGCTCGTACCCTTTTTTCAAAGGCAAACGGGAGACCTCCAATGGCATCACTTCAACAAGATCCGAGCGGCGTTTTTCCCATCTGCTTCCGTTATGGAAAACAGCGATTCAAACGTCCGCTGCAGACGACAGATCACAGGAAAGCCGCATCGGCTAATCGGAATGGGGTTGAAGCTTCAGCAGTACACGGTGAACTATAAGCGGGTTCGTCGACTGATGCGTTTAATGGGCCTTGCAACGGCATTTCCCGGTCGACGGGCAACTCAGAGAAATCCGGGCCACAAGGTCTATCCCTATTTGCTTCGAGGCGTTGAGATCACTCGTCCGAATCATGTGTGGAGCACCGACATCACCTACGTGCCACTCGCAAGCGGCTATTTGTATTTGGTTGCCGTGATTGACTGGTACAGCCGCTGCGTACTGAGTTGGCAACTGTCAAACACCATGGATGTGTCGTTTTGCATCGAGGCTCTGGAGGACGCATTTCAGTTCGGCACTCCGGAGATATTCAACTCGGATCAGGGCAGTCAGTTCACCAGCGCTGAGTTCACTGGTGACCTGCTGTCGCGAGGCGTTTCCGTCAGCATGGATGGTCGCGGCCGAGCCCTCGACAACGTGTTCATCGAACGGCTTTGGAGAAGTGTGAAATATGAAAACATCTACCTCATATGAACTACGAAAGCGTGGCCGATGTATATCGTGGCCTGACCAAGTACTTCGCTCACTACAATGATGGGAGACCACATCAGGCTCACAACGGTCAGACGCCCTCCAGCGTCTACCACCGAAGTCGGGCCTGATCCGTCAAGTGATCCCGAAACAACAACCCCAAACCTGTTGAACGACCTCTCTCTGCCACCGCTGCCTCTCTTGTGTAGCATGTTTGGTGGTCCAGGATCCGGGGAGCAATTCACTGCTCTGGGACCGTCTCAGCGTTCTTTGGAAGAGCCTCACCAGCCCGTAGTCGCGTTATGTGATAGTTGACCGCACCTCGATCAATGCCCAGTCTTCGAGCAATTTTCCGTTTCGAATGACCGGTCCGGTGCAGTGTTTCGATGGATTGAATCGTGGCCATTGACAGCTGATTGGACATGCCGAACTCCCCCAGCACCTTCCGTGCTGAAATTACTCAACATAACCAATCCCTTCAGTGGCCGGTTTGAACCCGCCAATGCGTGGCCGGTTTTGACCGCGCAATGACAGACATGTTGCCCGCGAATCTGAACGTTCTGGATCGCTTCCACATCATGAAGAAGTTCGGGGAAGCCATCGACAAAGTCCGCGCGGACGAGGCCCGTCAGATGAAGCAGGATGGCTACGAAGAATTTCTGAAGAACTCTCGCTGGTGCCTGCTGAAACGGAGGGTGAATCTGACGAAGAAGCAGGTGGTGAAACTGCGTGAACTGATGAAGTACAATCTTCGAAGCGTGAAGGCATATCTGATGCGGGAAGACTTCCAGCGGTTCTGGACCTACACGACTGCGATGTGGGCCAGCAAGTTCCTGCGTGAATGGTGTACTCGCGCAAATCGCTCCAGCATAGAACCGATGAAGAAGCTGGCGAAGACTCTGCTGAAACATGAGCCTCTGCTGCTGAACTGGTTTGAATCCCAGGGGCTTTCATCAGGGATTGTGGAAGGTTTCAACAACAAAGCCAAACTGACCATGAGGAAAGCGTATGGCTTTAAAGAGTATGAAACCATCAAAATCGCAATGTTTCACCAGCTCAGAAAACTTCCAGAGCCAAAATCTACCCACAAATTCTGCTGACGAGGCTTTATTATTTTACGGACCTATTCTCGGCGTGCCTCAGTTTCTCACTATCCATTGCGGTGCTGATGCGAGAAAGCCGCTGAAAGCATTCTGCGGCGTCTGGGCGTTCACGAGACGCCTTGGCCAACATTGCTTGAACAAGATCTTCAAACGCACCCGGATAGACCGCAGCCACCTCGGGAAATTTGGGGACTGGTGTTCCAACATGAGCGGCGAGACATTCAGCAATGGTGGATACCGGAAAAGGAAAGCTACCGGTTGCCATCTCGAAGAGAATGAGTCCCAGGGCATAAATGTCAGCGTATGAAGTTGCAGTCTGCCCATTCCATACCTCTGGCGCCAAGTACTTCGGAGTGCCGTTGATTTTCGGTTGTTGATGAGTAAGACCATCGTTACCGGCACTCACGGCCGATAGTCCGAAATCAAGAACTTTGACTAGTAATGGGATTGTCGCAGTCTTCATCACGAATATGTTTGCGGGTTTGATATCACGATGAACGACACCCTTTGCGTGGGAGTCCATCAGAGCAGAAAGTATCTGCAAAGCAACGTCGACGACCCAAGTGCGAGCCAGGCGACCAGACGATGGCAATTCCTCCGCAAGTGAGCGCCCCACCAGAAGCTCTGTCACAAGATACGGTAATTGTTGATCTGTGTAGCCAAGGTCATAGATCGTGATGATATGCGGGTTCGACGAAAGCTGAGCTACAACACTCGCTTCACGGATAAACTGCTCGGCAAGTTCTGAATCGTGCCGTAGCTCTGAATGCAGGACTTTGACGGCCACAGATCGTCCCAGTCTCAGATCTCTAGCGCGATAGACTTGGCCAGTTTTTCCTTCGCCAATCATCGCTTCGATCTGAAACCTTGATGATATCGTTGGTTCGATCATCTTACTGAGTTTCCTGTAGGGAAGATTATCGCCTTCAATGCAAATACTCGTATCGTTCAAACGCAGCCAGAACACCGCCGTAGTGTTGGTTGCGACAGGGTCTTCACTCGTTCGAATTTAACCCGCCTCAAACCGCAAACAGCATCAACTCCTCCAGCCAAAGCAGAAGTTCGTCGTGGCCTGACTCCAGAAGGCGACGCTTAGACTCGGCCCAGTTGGGAATCGATTTCAATACCAGTTGCAGATTTCTCGGAGTATGGCTGCGCAGGACTTCACGAGACTGGCGAATCACCACGTCAACGATATTCCGCAGGTCCTGGGCGACAATTGGCTTCGCATGACGCTCAATTTGACAGCAGATCGGGTCCCACGGAAACCATGGCTGTTGATCGCCGACCATAACATGTTGAACATGCTGAAACGTGGCACTCTTCTGCAGGTCTCTCACGAAGCTGGAGAGAGCTGTGTGCAGAAAGCACCACTCTGAAAACGGCAGATTGCTGCCAAGGCTATTCATCAGATCATGGGGGCCGCGAAATTTCTGTACCAGGGTTTCTGAATCCTGTTGAACCGCCACAACGCCCAGACGTCCCAAGTCAGTTGTGGCGAAGGGATCCGGCGCGTTCATGGTCACTGTTGGCGCCCTGTTCTGATGTTGGCACGCAATGCTACTCCCGGTCAGCCGCGGAAGCAATTTCGGCGACAACGAAAGGGGCGAATTCGCGATTTGTCGGGAAATTTTGCGAATGAATCTGATCCAGGCCAGAATCCCTGAATCGCTTTAAAAAACCGATAGCAACACAGGTTTTTCAGGGAGCGATTCACGGATCAACGCAGAATATCAGCGGCTGGAAGCCGAAGCGAGTGAAGTTCAAAAGCAAATCAATGAGCTTGTGAAATCCTGCGAACAGATGGCTGCGACGGATTTTCAGAAGTTTGAGTCCAAAATCGCAGAGCTGCACCAGCGGCTCGCCGGACTCCGGCAGGCAATGGGGCTGCTGAAACTGGCGGGCTCCGCAGAAATGCAGGCCCAGGCAGCGAAGATGGCAAAATCTCAACCGAAGACGTTTCATTCTCAGGGGAAACGTCCCAACACGGTGCAGCTGACAGGCGGAGTTAAAGTAACGCTGCACATCACCTACTTTCATCGATTTTTGAATCCGGAAAAGGCAAAGAACAAGAAAGCAAATCGCGGGATGTATCCTCTGCTGATTCTGTCTGGAATCGCCAGAGGCTTCACGGCGGGAGTGCGACAAAGGCGCAAGCTCAACAGCGAATCGACTACTGGCACGCCGTCGGGTATGTCGGCAAGATCGTCGAGAGTTCCTCATCGGAGGGTAAGCAAAAAACACAATGGCTGAAGACTCAGAAGAACCGCCTGTATCGCGGCGAAATCGGCTCTGTGGTGAGTGCGATTGACAGCTGGCAGGTTGGCCGATTCTTCGAGGGCTTCGTCTTTCAGCCAGAAGATGTCCAGGTTCAGCTTGTCGCGTTTGACCAGTTCATCGTAGCTGAAGGATTTGAATCGCTCGGACTCTTTACGGTGAAACCGGGAGGACGAGGCTCCTGCCGAGCCGGGCTGCGGCGTTTTTTCGCCAAAGTAACACGAAACAAAGTCATCCAGGTCACTGCGTTTGAGCGTATTTTCCTGCAGCGTGAAATGGAGATTGGTTCGCAGGTCATAGATCCAGAGCTGCTTTGTCCATGGCGTTTCCTGAGCCGGTTTGCGGTCAAAGAACAGGACGTTCGCTTTGGCTCCCTGAGCGTAAAAGATCCCGGACGGAAGTCGTAGCAGAGTATGAACGTCGGCTTGTTTCAGCAGCTCGCGGCGGATGGTCTCACCGACTCCACCTTCGAACAGCACGTTGTCCGGCAGAACCACGGCTGCTCGCCCGTGTTGCTTCAGAATCGTGAAGATGTGCTGCAGGAAGTTCAGTTGTTTTTTGCTGGTCGTTGCCCAGAAGTCATCGCGGTTGATGGTCAGCGATTCGCGTGAGGACTCAGATCCACGATCAGCCGCCGCAGTTTCGCTGGATCCTGAATCTTGTTCTGAGCTTTCCGAAAGATCGTTCCCAGCATGCCGGTTTTCTTGCCGAGTTCCTCCAGCGTGTGTCGGTAATGCACTTCGAGTTCATCACCCTCCAGCTTCAGCAAATCCGCCCAGCCATAACCTTTTGGAATCAGCGAAGGCTTATTGAACGGCGGCTTTGACTGCTCATCGGCCATTTTCGGAACAGCAGAAACGTCAGCTGCTCGACGTAGTCTCCGTACGACAACCCGTCACCTCGCAGGATGTTGCAGTAGTTCCAGAGTTTTTGAACAAGGGCGTTGGAGTTGGACATTGTGGATGCTGTTGGGCTCGGACAGAAAGACGAGGAAAAATTGCTACGACTGGACGATTCAGGAGTCCCAGTCTTCGACATTCAAGCCAACAATTCGGGAGAATTCGCGAGTGTTGTTTGTGATCACGGTCAGTCCGTTGAGCAACGCGATTGATGCGATCTGCAAATCAAGCGGACCTATGGGGATTCCCTGTTTCGCCAGATCACTTCGCAGCTTCCCATAGACCCGAGCCGCCTCACCGTCGAACGGAAGGCTCTTGAAAGTGGCGAACAGAGATTGCAGTACTGCCAAATTCTGATCGGGCCGGGCACTCTTGAAAGCTCCGAAATACAGTTCTGCCTTTACGACATCGCACAGCAACACATCGGCGGGATTGATTGCGCCAAGTCGCTCTTTTACGATGGACGGCCTTTGATGAAGATGCCGAATCCAGGCATTGGTGTCTGGCAGATAAACCATCACTCCATCTCCAGTCGCGTTGGGTAGTCGCCCTGGTCCTCTCGAACGAGTTCTCCATGCCAGGCCCCCTCGGTTCGCTTCCAGACGGCGCGGTGATCCGCACCTTCTGTGGACGAGGGAGGGATGGCGTCCTCGACCAGAATCAGAACACGAACGTCCTGCCCTTCCTGCAACCCGCATTCGGCGGGAACGAGGATTTTTCCGTCGACCAGATGAGACTGAAATTCAATTGCTTTCATCGCCATACCTTTCAATCAACAGACTCGGCTATTCCTGATCGTAAATTCTATCACTTGATGTGCTGACCGACTGTATGAAAACAGAATCAAATGTCGTCGAACCAGACAAAATCTGGCCCCGTAGATCTTGAGCGGCCTCCTGCTGGCGTGCGTCGCCACGCTGCAGTTCCAGCCATGTTTGCAATCGGCTGGCCCAGTGTATTCCGTCTTCGCCGGTTTCATTGCCGAAATAGAAATCAGGAGCGTCCGTCTCCATCAACTCCAGATCAGCAAAGCTCCGCACAGTTTCCCGCTTTGCGTTGAGGAGAGTTTCGGCCAGCACTGCATTCGACACGGCCAGTAATCGTGGTCCCCCCTGTGAGAACATCGTGTAATGATACGCAGAGGATTCGCCTGCCACAGCCCATCTGAGTGTCGAATCCGATGACAACGCACGAACCCAGTCAGTGCCTGATGGGATTCTCACCGCCTGCCGTGATTGGAGACTGGGCTTCTTCCAGTTAGAACCGAGTTTATCGAGCAGCCCTGTCGCGTCGATCAGCGAGATATCCGTGTCATCCGCGAAATCCGCGGTTCTCTTCCTGCGATTCTTCGCTCCCGACTTCGTTGCTGTCTCAGCTGCAGCGGACTCGGCGACGAGGTCGGCTTCGGACGATGTCGGGAAGTTGAGCGTTGACTGACGGCTGGCTGCTTTTGCAGCGCGTGCGGCGGCTTTCTTTTTCATTCCGCATTCCTCCGGCGCGGCGATTTGGTTGGCTTCTTTTTTGCCGTCGCTGCAGTTTTGGAGGAACGGGTGGGCGATAACTCAGCTTCCAGCTGCTCGATGCTCGGCAGGGCAATTTGGAGTTTCTTCGGCAAGGCTCGTGTCAGTTCATAGGCTGAAACGCCGATGGATTTTTCCATGCCGCGAAGAGCGTACTCGGCGACGATCTTGTTCTTGTATTCACACAGAATCAGGCCAATCGACGGCTGGTCGCTTTCATGCTTCATGCGATCCTCCGCAACAATCCGATCGCATTCGTCGTCGTCAGGAGCGGGCTGAGGAATCTGCAGCAGTTTAATAACCTCTTCGCCCCGAAGCCCACCTGCGGCAGGCATTGTTGACTCTTCGACCGTTTCCAAAATTTTTCTGGCCAGCGTAATACGATCAATGGCGGGCCAGTCGGCAACACTGGCAATCACTTTTTGCAGTTCATCGTGATGAGTGTGGTTACAACGAGCCGTCTGAGGCAAAGCATGGAGGCCAGTGATGAGCATGACGTCCGGAGACGAACCGGGCAAGTCTGAGGAGGGCTAGATCCCAGTGTCGACGGCGGATGTCAGCCGACGGAGGATGACAAGGGTGTCCCTCTGGTGAAAGCCGATGCCCAGCGTCTTCGAGCCTTCAAAGAAAAGGCGTTTGTCTCGGACAATCGCCGTATGTCGAGTTTCTTCAGGATCGTTCTCAGGGATTTGCCCGGACGGAATTGTCAGAGCCGAGATTCTCAACCCTTGCTGGTCAGTGGAAAAGGTCGCTGAGAGTCTGAAGGAGTGATTTGCTTCCGGCAACGATCGGCCTGACCGTGTGACTCCTGCCCCGCATGATTCCTGATTGCTCGAATTGAGCAAGACGGCTTCTATCCGCGTCAAACACAGCGAACACCAACGGCCCCGGAATTGGCCAGGCACGTTCTGCGCGGTATAAGATTTGAAGGTTACCGGTGAATTCGTATTCAGGTTGTCGGTAACTTGAATCGAGGGATGTGCTGAACCGATCTGCACACGTTATTTGACGTCTGAAGATGCAGACGGTTTTTCTCCTCTGAGGATGGCCTGAAAAGCCGAGGCTGAACTAACTTGTTGTTTCTCTGGAATAGCATCGAGTCGTTCACTGGAGACTTTACAGACTTGCTCCCGGTAGAACCCGAGTTCGATGAGAGTCTTCGTGTCGGGAATACGATACTTTTCGGATCGAACGATTACAAAAACAACACCAGCATGTTCTGCCTCATCGTCAACCAGTAGTGTACGATCTGGAAAAACGGGCGATCGACCTGTGAGTGCTTCCACAGATATTAGTTCCTGTTCGCCAAACTGCAGCCCGGCCAGGTTAACGTGCAGACGGGCAACTGATTTATGATCTTGAGCCATGGACGGCAGAATTCCGGTTTCTCGAATAAATTGCTGCACTTTACTCTTTACATAACGACGATTCCCCGAAATGGAAAAGAGACCGCCTGCCGAATCTTCTTCCAAAGACATCTCTGATTTTCGTTTCTGCAGTCGCATTTGTCTTAGTACAGGCGTTCCCTGATAACCTGCGTCTAAAATGATCGTTTTCGATTCAGGCGAGTAGGTGAAGTCATAGCAGTCGTCAGGAATTGCGGCGATTAGTCGCGGTGAGTCCCACTGAGCACCATGTATGCGTCGCGTGCATCCAAGGAATCTATACGGCGTTTCGTGAAGCAATAGCACAACTCCGAGGCCATTGTCTGCAAAACACACCGCATCTCTCACATCCAGATTCCTCAATGCATCTTGCGTCGAACGGAGGGAAATCAGCCCCCCAAAAGGCGAGCGATTGTCCGGTCTCCCGGCCTGCCAGACTGTCCACTTGCCATCAGGGAAGTTATTGGAAAAAAGGCATTCGCTATCATCTGGTGAAATCAGCGGCTGATCCGAGTGATACTTGTGCTCTGAAATTGAAATCGTTTCAACGCCTGCCCATTGTTGCTGTGATTCGTCCCATCGACATGACATCAAACTTCCAGTATTCATGAAACCGCGAGTCCGAAGACGATCGGTGGCAAAGTAGACCGTCAATCCATCGGCTGAAATGCTGGGAGATGAATCGAGGGCGTCAGAATTGACTGGACCAGGCATGAGTTGGAGCGGTGGCCATTTACTTTCCACTGTCAGCCGCCGACTAAAGTAGAGATCGAAATCCTGCAGATCAGTTCGTGAACCCGCGGCCACGATCAACAGCAGGCCATCTCTTGACAAAGCGGGCGTGCGAAATCGTTTTCCAGGAATTTCGAGCTCGGCGATGGGCTCATGAGGCCCCCATTCCCACTCATCGGATTCGCCCAGCAATGCCGTGAACCCGTCATCAACTACCGTAGATGTCCGACTATTCGAAAAATGAGATTTTTTTTCTGAGGTAGGTATGTCAGTCGCTTCTGCGGTTTGAGCAGTGATCGCTTCGGGCTGGCTGTCTTTCGATTCTCGCCAGACCTGGGTGATTGAAAGCATTAGCAGACAGACCAGCGTAAACATGATCGCAGTAATACCCACTACGAGTTTATGCTCGGCAAGTCGCCTTAGAAGTCGCTGAATATGAGAGCGAGGCCGTGCCCTGACAGGCCGTCTTTCCAGCCAGTTCTGAAGGTCCGAGGCAAATTCCCGGCAGGTCGAGTAGCGTTTTTCCGGATCGAGCTGAAGCGCCTGATCACAAACCGCAGTCAAATCCCGTGGCAGATCACTTCGCACGGTCGACAACGGTGGAACACGGCCCCTGGCCACGCTGGCAATCACAAGATGAGGCGGCCCCTGAAATGGTGTCGAGCCGGTCAAGAGCTGAAACAGCACAACGGCAAGGCTGTACTGATCACTGGCCGGACCAACCAAAGAGAATTCTCCGCGAGCCTGTTCGGGCGACATGTAGGCGGGCGTCCCAAGCACCGAGCCATCCGTCGTCACTGTTGAATCGTCATCGACTCGCTTCGCCAGTCCGAAATCCATCAGATGCGGCTCACCTCGCTGATCAATCAGGATATTTTGAGGCTTGACGTCGCGATGCACGACATCATTCTCGTGGGAATGGGACAGGGCATCCGCCAGCTTATAAACGATTCCCGCAGCTTGTGCCGGAGAGAATTGCTGGCGTTTCATTTCTTTCGACAACGTTTCTCCTTCAATGTATTCCGAGGCAATATAGTATCTCCCATCCGCCTGACCACTTTCAAACGTCGGCACGATGTTCGGATGCCTGAGTCTTGCGGCAGCTTTCGCTTCTGTCAGGAATCGCTGCACACGTTTACGCTGGCCTGACCCAAATGTCAGGACCTTCAGCGCCACCTCTCGTTCCAGTTCCGGGTCGAAAGCGAGGTAAACTCTTCCGAACTCTCCCTGACCCAGGAGTCGCTTAAGCTCAAAACGTCCCAGCCTTCTTAAGCCCGTCTGGTTCGGCATGGCAACCGTTCCAGACGTCCCGGTTCCCGCCATGGTCTCCTTACTGTGTGCTTCCGCTGATTCATCCTCGCTGCTCACTGGCAGGGCGGCTGAGAGGCGTTTATCGTCGTTCGATGCGAAACGACGATATTCTGCGGCATGAAAAACTTCACTACAGTTTGGACAGCGCACCGTTTGCCCTGCGAGGCGCGTTTCCAGAGACAGTGGCTCTCTGCAGACCGGACAGTCTGTTCGGATAGTGGCATTCATTGGATTCATTCCGTCCTAACGCACCGCTCGTGTTAGACGCTCTTGTTAGACGCTCTTGTTAGACGCTCTTGTTAAACGCTCGTGCCGTCATATCTCGGCCTCCCATTCTGCTCTCCGAGCGAACGGCATCAGGGCCTCCAGCATACCAGCGGCGTCCGGGAATCGGTTTGCGGGATTCTTCTGAAGCGCCCGTTCCACGACTGCAAGAAGGCCCTCGGGAAGCCCATCAACATATTGCTGAAGCGGCGTGGGCCTGCGATTAAGGATCATCGAAATCTGTGCGGAAACACTTATACCTTCATGAGGTAAACGTCCCGACAACAGGTAGTACAAACAAACTCCTGCCGCATAAATGTCGCAGGCCGGCCTCGCGCGTCGGCAGTCGACAATCTGTTCAGGCGGCATGTAGGCGATAGTCCCACAAATCTCATTGCTGGTGCTGAAGCCACTGAAACCGGCATTCATGAAATCCTTCGCCAGTCCAAAGTCGGCCAGCTTGACACTCAGCTTGCGTCCCGATTGAAAAACGAGCAGATTCGACGGTTTCAGGTCTCGATGAACAATCTTTTTTAAGTGAGCGTAGTGCAGACCTTCCAGCACGCGCACCATGATACCTGCAACGCAACGAATTCGACTTTTCAGTGCCATCGCCTCAAGCAGGTCGCTCAGCGACACCTGTTCAATATATTCCATAACCAGAAACGGCAGATCAACTCCGAGACCGAATTCAAAGCATTCTACGATCCGTTTGTGCTTAAGCCGCATGATCACCGAGGCTTCCCTTACGAATCGCTGAATGTTACGAGGATTCGATGTCACAGAGGGGTGCAGGACCTTGATCGCAAACAGAGTTCCGTCGGATGCTCTTCGCGCCACGTAGACAGCTCCCATGCTGCCATGCCCAAGTTCTCGTTCCAGCACGTAGCCTGGAACGTGTGGGGAATCAATCTCATGCTGAAGGCCTTCAACCAGCACCGTATTCATTCGATGCGGGCAGACGACGGCGGGCGTCGGCGGCTCTGCGGCCTCAGGCACTTCCGTGTCGTACACCAGACAGGTCTCACCAATCTGAATTCGATCTCCTTCCGACAGAATGACCGCTTCAATCTTCCTGCCGTTTACGAAAGTGCCATTTCTGCTGCCGAGATCGACCAGCATGCATTCCGGTGGACGCATTTCAAACCGGCAGTGAAACCGAGAGATCCGCGGATCATCGGACAGCCTTAGCTGAGCATTTCGTGCACGGCCCGCCATTAGCGTACTGTGACGCGTAAACTGAAACTGCTGGCCGGCAAGAGGTCCGGAAACGACCCGCAGCAGTAGTCGCTGATCTGAGACGATTGATGGTTGCACCGAAGACGCTTTGCTGAAATTCGATAGTCGGCGGGCAACAACCGCAAAAGCCTGAGTGACACTCGCGGCGTACTCCGGAAATCGCCTGCAAGTCTCTGACAACGTGACTTTTTCGCCCCTGCGATTCCGAGTCTCGAGTTCTATCTCAAGAAGAAGACGAACCAGCAAAGGTCGCGAATGTTCTTCAACTTCGACAAGGTAATCACTAATCTCGGGCGTTCCACCACCCTTCATTGCTCTCTCAAAGGCGTCGCAGATTCTGTCGTAATGCGGTGATACTGAGTTCATCGGAAAGAATCATGGGGCACGTTTGAATATTCTTACGACGCTGGTTCTACAAAGAAAATCACAGCCCAAACAGTGACCCAAAAGCAAAATGCCGGTTGCGTGCCGGTCGGATACGTGTCCGCGTATCACGCATCCATACCAAAGTGCCTGTCGGGAACTGATCGCTGCTGGACACAAGCACCGTCAACCATTCAAAAGTTTGCATGTGGTGTATCTGAGGTTTCAGGTTGACGACCGCATCCGCCTGGTTACGTCCGGGTAATGACCGGCACTCAACCGGCATTTTTCAGAGCCCACCATTGCGAGCCCTACGTACCTTACCCTAGAAAGCCCCGGTTCAGTATGCACCATGAGACTTCAGGATGTCGTGAACGGCACTTCCGTTGTGGCATACGGGACAGATATAAGGTCGCCTTTGAAGTGACGTTTCGGAACTGGCGACCTGGTTATCTTTGGAATTCGACGTCTCCATCACTCATTCAATTTGAAGGGCATCAGAATTATGAAAATGCTGGCAATGACGCTAACGGTAATCCTGTACACAATGTTGCTGCTTCCAGGTGCAGGTGCAGGAGTGATTCTCTTCAGCGACAACTTTGACACGGAGAATGGCGGAGTTGCCCGCGGTCGATATACAAACTTCGCCAAATGGGACGTGACGATCGGGGATGTCGACCTCATTGGGAATGGAGTGGCAGATTTCTATCCGGGCCATGGTCTGTATGTCGATCTGGCCGGTTCCGGGCGGGGACAGATTTCAACGAAGAACGCTCTCACACTTGAACCTGGAACCTATGGGCTGCGATTCCTGCTGGGCAATAACCCTGGAGGTGTAGGATTCCTGGGAAATGGCATCACCTTTACTTTGGGTGACTGGTTTCAGGAAAGCCTGCCTGTACCCGGGATCACGCCGATGGTGCTGATCTCACGAACATTCATCCTGACTGAGCAGAAGACCGGAAGGATTACTTTTCGGAATCATAATAATCATGGGTCCGGCGCCATTATTGACGATGTGGAACTGGAGCTGTTGTCATCGCCAATCGCGGTCCCCGAGCCTGTGGCGACTCCGATTCTCCTGGTGGCAGTTGTAGTCTGTTCATTGCGACAGCGATTCCTAAGTCGCAGGACTCTTCTCGCCGGAACCGCAGCAAACGCCCGTTGAGATTAATCATTTGCAGATCAGAGCACACGTGAACCCAATAAAGGCATTGATACACTGAACCCGAATGCTCTCCGCCGCCAATGCTGTGTACTCATCCCTGAGTCACACCCCGAAACGGGCTTGTGCCAAGCTTTCTCTGGGGGCGATTCAGGGAATCCCGGCCACTTCCGATAATTTCTGACCGACACTTTGCCCGAACGCGCCAACCCCGCACCTGCTGCACCCACGGGATAGCGCCGCCTGACATGGCACCATTCTGACGTTCAACATCAGGGAAACATATCCATGGTTCAACGTACCGCACTTTCACGCCGCAGAGCATTTCTGTCACAGGCTTTGGCAGCAGTTGCATCGACAAGCCTGATCAACGCTGGACGAGCCATCGCGGACTCAGCAAACGAAACGTCAATCACGTCATTGCAGGCATACTTGTCGGAAGTCAGCATCGAAAATGGTTCGAATACCCTTAAGCTGACCCGACACTCGAAAGGACTGGATAATCAGTTATACCAGTTCCTCAAATACTCCCAGTTTGCGTATGGTCTGAACCTGAACGAACCAATTGAGATCGACCCGAATGGCTCGGTATTTTTTAGATTCAATGGGCCTGGAGCATATTTTTATTATGATCTGGGTAATAAAAAATCATTCGATTCAGAATTTAACACTACAGGCCTATATGGCCAAGGCTATAAACATATTAATAACTTACAACTCACAGTTTCCTATGCCCTTCACCACACTATTTCTTTTGGCGATTTAAGCCCAATATCAAGGCAAAGCGCTTCTTCCTTTACGCAAATTGACGACATTGCCTTTAGTGAAAACTACATGGAGTCCATGTACATTCAATATATTAAATTACTGCAATCTTTTGATCGAATCATGCGAATTTTTAACATAAAGAACTTGCAGAATGACCAGCGATACATTAGCGAAACCATGAGTAATCTTGATGTTGTTCTAAGTTATCGACTGGAGGATGGAGTAGGTCACTATCGAGCTGTTTATCTCCACTTACTGGAGTACGTTAAAGGATGTTTAAGAATATCTAATGATCGCAATATGTTTGAGCATATAATCGAGCAAACGGAGTCACTCTTTGACAAACTCCATATGCCAGCAACTCTCTTTGAAGCTTATAAGTCCAATAAAATCGATTCAAAAGTCTTAAAGCAACATGACCGTTATTCATTTAGGGATTTTTCTGGTATAGACGTGAGTAGTCCAGAGAATAGACTTATTTTTTGCTTGAGAGCTCCTTCCGCGACTACTGAACTTGGTTCGCTTAGGCGGGCAGCCAGAGTTTTAGGTATTGAGAAACAGTTACCAATTGTTGCCATTCTAATTAATAAACAGGAGCCAAAGCAAAGTAAAGTATGTTTATCATTCAGGAAAAATTCGTGGATGTTAATGCCGATTGAGGAATTGGAAACTTTTGAAGTCAGAACTACGCCGTCAGACACACACGGAACAAGGCTATTTTCCTTGCCTGCATCCGTGAAAGGTGATTATATGTCAACTACAAATAAAATAAGTCCCAATTTCCTGGATACTTTTAGCCATACCAATTTAGGAAGTTATATAGCTCCTGCAGTATACCATGGTCTTTCACAAGTACTAAACGGAGAAGAAAATTCACGGATTGAAAAATTTGAAGGCACAACGGAAGAACTTGCCAGTCATTTTAAATCACCCGTTTTAACAAACGCAGCTCTCAGTGTTCCAGGATGGAAGACTGAATTTATGAAAGAGTGGGAACGAAGAGAGAAGACAGCAATGGCGACAGTGAAGAAGCGAACCGGATTTAAGGGATAGCTCGTAACTCCGGGATCTTCCCGGGCAATCCGGGCCCGGCTTCAACTGAATTTGAGTGCAACGACCTTTGAAATACGGTTCTGCGCGAAACGAAGTGCGAGACCGGGGACCACGCAAACGAAACAGCGAGGGATCTCCGTGGCCGGCCCTAAGCGTCAGCCAAACAGAGAACGGGGAGAAGACATGAGTTTCGACCGCTGATGAACGCTAATGAACTCTGATCAATGCGAAAAAGGGTGGAGAAACAATGGCATCATCGTAAGCGTCCGGGGAACCCATTCTTGCCTGGTTTTTAGTCTGAGGCTCGGCGTTTTCGAATTCCGAGTCTTTTCCTGGTGAGGTGTGGTATGGACGAGCGGGAGCGTATCTGGCGTGAACGGATTGCCTGGCAGCAGCAGTCCGGGATGACCGTGGTGGAATGTTGCGACGTTGAAGGGGTCTCGGTGGCCTTGTTCTATCGCTGGAAGAAGCTGATCGAGGGAAGTGTTCGACAGCGAATTGGCCGGGGTGAAGGTGCGTCGCTGGCAGCTTCTCCTTCCTTTGTCCCGATCACTCTTCGCGCGTCGAGTCCGGATCGGAAGGCAAGGTCTGTCGATTCACGGGAATCCCGAAGTCAGACATCTCCCTTCAGCGATCGGAGACATCCTCATGCTGAGTCTGCCATCCCGCACGAAGATGTTTCTTTGCATCACGCCGGTCGACATGCGAAAGAGTTTCGACGGTCTTTTGGGCATTGTTCAGCAGGAGTTTCAGCAGGATCCGCTCAGCGGTCATTTGTTCCTGTTCATGAACCGACGGCGGGACTGCCTGAAGGCGATTTTCTGGGACGGAGACGGCTGTGTCATCTGGTA
>JALHMY010000096.1:1284-37535 GCA_022843805.1 Fuerstiella sp. | reverse complement strand
AGAACATCTCCCAGTCTCCGTCCAGGCTCAACGAAGACTCGCCTTTTCCCCTCAAATACCGTAAACAAATCTCACCTGATCAACATCGCAACGCAACCCCAACTTTGCCGCTGTCTAGCATTGACCTGCCGGTAGCTGGCGGAAACAGTCTTTATTTTGGCAACACACGAACGGGTACAACAGCCGGTAACAAAAACACCGACGGATCGAACGTTGCTCAGGGTGGCGGACCACTACGCAATATTGACTTCCCGGGCGGTGCGCACGGCACAGTCGTCAGTAACGAATTTAGCCTCGAAGGTTACGATTCTGCTGATAAACCAACCCTGTATTTCAACTACTTCCTCCAGACTGAAAATGCTCAGTACATTTATGGCACCAATCCGGACACGCTGATGCGTGATTCGCTTCGAGTGTTTGTGGCGGATGAAAACGGGCAATGGAATCTGCTCGTCACAAACAACAGTCTGCACGATTCGGTGCGATTTGATGAACAGGATATCGGCCCCGGCGGCGGTCAGACTCTGGCACCGGTTGCACAGAGTTTTGTGGATGTCGTTGAGGCATTTGACAACACCAATGGCTGGCGTCAGGCTCGCATTGATCTCAGCAACTATGCAGGACGAGCCGGCCTGAAACTGCGATTCGATTTTACAACTGCAGGGTCGATGAATGTTGGCGATCTGCTGACCACAGGTTCAGAGCTGTATGCCGTTCCGGCGACAGAACTGACGGACGGCAACTCGTTTACAATTTCCGGTAATCGATTCGAATTTGATATGGGCGCCCATCTGACAGTGCCCACCGGCGGTTCTCTGGCCGGTCAGACATTCACTGTCCTCGGCAACACCTTCCGTTATACGGCAACTCCCACGCTGCCAACCGACATTCTGGTTCTGCCGACAGACAGTGCCGAAACGGTTGCTCAGCGAACCAACGCTGTGATCAACAGTGTCCTGGTGGGAACTACGCTGAACGTGCCGAATGCCAATCAGCTGGAAGGCGAATCATTCACAATCCTTGGTACGACGTTTACCTATACAGCAACTCCTCTTTCGGCACGTGACATTCTCGCGATTCCGGGAGACAGCGCCAACACCATGGCCGCCAGAACGGTTGCAAAAGTGAACAGCGTCCTCGGTGCTGGTACCGCGTTTCTGAATGGCACGCAGGCCGACTTCCCGTCAATCAATTCCATTACGTTTGGAAGTTCACTCAACACCGCCAGCGGTGCTTCGATGGAAGGCGAATCCGTTACCTTTAACGGAAGTACGTTCACCTTCACGGCCAACCCGCTGCTTCCGACAGATATTCCCATCTCACCGTTTGATTCGGCTTCCACGGTGGCCACCAGCGCGGTAACCGTCATTAATACGGTACTCGGCCCAGGCAGTGCATTTATTGATGTCGCGGCTCCTTCACGAATCAGTATTCCGGTGATTCCGAATGCTGCTTCAGCGATCCGCACAGGAGGAACACTCGTCCTGTCGGACGTGCTGACATCTGAGACTCTTGAGCGAGAGTCAATCACGCTCAACGGGACGACGTTTACCTACACGGCAACACCGGCCCTTCCAAACGATATTCTGGCTGTCGTCGGAGACACGGCCGATGTTATCGCGTTGCGAACCCGCAATGCTTTCAATGCTGTATTTGGGCCGGGCACATCGTTCGTCGATCCACTGGCACCAGGACGAGTGAATATCCCGGTTATTAACGGAGCGGGCAATGCCCTGATCCGCGGCGGTACTCTGATCACCTCGCCCGGCGATTTCCTCCAGGGACACGAGTTTCAGCTGAACGGTGTAACCTTCCGGTACTCGACGAACCCGGCGACAACCAGTGAAATCCTGGCCCGACCAGGCGATTCGGCCGCAGTCATTGCCAGCCGAACCGTCGCTGTAGTCAATAATGTTCTCGGCACCGGTACTGCGGTTGCCAATGGGAATCAGGTTGCTGTTCGTGATCTGTCAGCCACTGGAGACGGATTCTTCATCGGAGGAACTCTGCAGCTTGTGGATGCGACAGCCGTCAACTATGAAGGTGAGTCGTTTACGGCCTGGGGCACGACGTTCACCTTCAGAAATCCGGCTGCAGCACCCGCCCTCAATGCTCCCGGCGTGCTGATTGATGCGGCTGACGGTGATACCGCGGCAACTCTCGCAGCCAGAGTGGTTGCAGCAGTTAACGCTGCGGCTGGCCGTATCGTGGCCATCCAGTCCGGAAGTGCGGTCGAAATCGCCGGCGCGACTTCAGTTCGCTCAGGGGGAACCATTCGAGTCACCGCTGCTGCAGCAGCCGATCTGGATAACGACACGATTGAAATCGGCGGCCTGACGTTTGTCTTTGTGAACGCCGCACCGACAAATGCATTCCAGATTCAGTCCGATGCCAATGCAACGGTTGTTGCAGGACGTATCGTTACAGCCGTCAACACGATCTTCGGTGCCGGAACTGCGGCCTCCACGGGAGCTGTTGTCAGTCTCCGCAACGACACGACCATCAACTATACGAACACGGCAGCTGTCGGTTTGGTTGTGATCGATCAGCCATCCGGTACACCCCTCAGCTTTACCCTGTCTTCCAAGGCGACCGCCTCTCCGCTGTTTGCCGACAACAGTAACTCTCCGCTTGGTGTCGATGCCCGGGGAACATCCCTTACGCATGATGCCGTTGGATCAACGCTGACAGTTTCACTGAATGCCTTTGCCAGTTCTTATGTAACGAATAACCGAATTACGATTCCGAGTGCTCCAGGAATTACGCTGCCCGGAGGTTCGCCACTGGTTGCATCGGGCAGTTTCGGAGTATCTCCAGGTTCACAGTCTGTCTCGGTGTTCCCGGGTATGACTGCGAACGAAGTTGCAGCGGCTGTGCGACAGGCGGTTGCCGATGTGTTTGCGGCAGGCGATATCCGGATTATCAAGTCACATGAGAATCGAATTCAGATCATTGGGCAGACGGTGAACAATGCTGGCCCGCTGAAAGTTGTGACCTCTCTGCCGGGTGACAGCTTTGGAGCTTTCACTGCGGGATTTGTTGACGGCCAGGCCACTCGCCCGGGTTCGCTTCGAGGGATGGCGAATACCGTCGAAGGTGTGTACATCGACGACATTATCATTGGCTTCGCGGAACGCGGTGAAATGGTCACCAACGCCCCAGCGACCGCGGCCTTCATTCCCAATAACAATCTGTATGATCCGGAGCGACCGCTGCTTCAGGATTACCTGGGTATTGCCAGCGGTGCATACGATGTGGAAATCCGGCGTGCCACGGATTTCGGTGTATCACAGACGCCTGAACCATCCAACGTGCTGTATCGATCGATCGATACAAATGACCGGGAAACAGAAGGAATCAGTATTACCGTTCCTTCAGCAGAATTGATTCCGCACAACTCCACGTTCTCGCTGACTGATGGCTGGCGGTCTGTGACATTCCAGTTTATTGACCAGTCAGTTGGGTTAAGCGCACTGATTCCTGGCAATATCCCGCTGCTGTTCGAATCCAGAACAGCCATGAGCGGAACCTACCAGGACAACAATGAGCTCATCGCACGAACAATTGTAACGGCGATCAATTCTCAGGCTGTTCAGGATGTACTGCGAATTCAGGCGATGTACAGCGACACCGCCAGCAATACCAGCAGACAGATTCACCTGACCGGAAACGCCACAATCACGCCGGATGCACTTCTGGCCGGATTACTGCCGGTACGGATCTACAGCACCTATGGAGATCTGAACCGCCATCGTGATCAGGGACAGATTATCGTCCAGTCCAGCACCGTCCGAAATTCGCAAAACTTCGGAATTAACGTCGATGCGGCAGTTCGAGGTGGTCTGAATCCAACACCACATCCGGGTTCTGTAAAGAATACTCAGGAGGAAAATACGGCTCGTCTGGTGACCGGCATTGTCATCATGAATAACGTGATTGCCTCAAACGCCAGCGGAGGGATTCGATTCAGTGGAGATGGAACCAATTCACCACTGGCATCGGTAGCTTATGGCCGAATTGTTAACAATACGATTGTTGGCGTTCGAGACAACAGCGGAAACGGTACGGGAACAGGAATCCTGGTAAACGAGAGCGCCAGCCCAACTCTTCTGAACAATATCGTAGCCGATTTCGGCACCGGCATTCTGGTTGACGCAAGTTCCCAGACGGCTGGTACGACCATCGGAGCAACATTGTATCGGGGAAATGGCACTCCGTTTAACACGGGCGGAATAGGGGCTGGAACTTTCCCAATTACGCTTGCAGCCAATGCTGCACTGTTCGTGGACCAGACCAACAACAATTACTATCTCGCTCCGTTCTCACAGGCTATTGACAGTTCGCTCAACTCACTCGGTGATCGCAGCGACATCACTCGAGTCAAGGGACCGCTCGGACTTGGCGTTTCGCCAATTCTTGCACCCAGCCTTGACGTTTACGGACAGCTGCGTGGCGATGACGATCAGGTTGCTACGCCAGCCGGGCAGGGTGCCAACGTCTTTATCGATCGAGGTGCCATTGACCGGGTCGACTTCTTCCGACCGACTGCCGTGATTGCAATCCCTGAAGATCAGTCTTCAATTGATTACGATCCTGCGGTAAATGCGGTTTCAATTGCAGCCCCGGAAAATCTGCTGCAGCTGAAATTGCGACTCCTGGATGAAGGTATCGGCATTGATGACGATACGGTATCCGCATCCCAGTTCAGGGTTGATATGGATGGAACGACACTCCAGCCCGGTGTGGATTACGTCTTCAGCTATAACAGCGTGACAAATGAAGTGATCTTCTCTGCCGTGACGCGGTTTGAATCTGAACGGCGATACACGATCACCGTTGACAATGACAACGCAACGGTTGATAGTGACGGTGTCAGTGGGGTTCGCGACCGCGCCGGGAACTTCATTACGACAAATGAACCGGACGGGACCACGAAGTATCGAATTGTCGTTACCGATGGTATTAACGACCCTCCGGTGAATCTTGTTCCTGGAACACAGAGTGTTAACGAAGATACGACGCTGGTCTTCAGCAGTGCCGGTTTGAATGCGATACGCGTCAGCGATTCCGATGCTCGCCTGCGAGATAATAAGCTCGTGGTGACCCTAACCGCGGTGAATGGACTAATTTCGCTCAGCACCACGACCGGTCTTGAGACTCCGTTCATTGCCGGCGATGGAACCGACGACGTCACGATGACGTTCCGGGGAGATATTGCTGCGATCAACGCAGCACTTGAAGGAATGACGTTCAAGCCAACTCCTGACTTTTTCGGGACGGCCAGCATCACTATCTCCACGGACGACGAAGGCAGAGAAACGATCCCACCCGCTGCCGCACAACAGGATAGTGACGTCATCACGATCAATGTGCTTTCAGTCAACGATCCGCCTTCGCTGAACCCCATTACCAGCCCTGCGGCGATCAATGAAGATGCTGGCACGCAGACCATCAGCAACTTTATTACCGGAATGTCAGCCGGCCCGGCCGGAGAACCAACGGCTCTTACGGCCGAAGTCACCGTGATCTCCACCACCGGCTTCTGGAATGCAGCGAACTTCTTTGCTCCCGGTGGATCGCCGGTAATCAATGCAGTTACCGGTCAGCTGACATTCACGACAGCTGCGGACGTCAATGGCACGGCGACGGTCCGAGTCATTCTGCGAGACTCAGATCTCGATGGCAGCATTCCTCAGACGTTTGTGATTACGGTCAGCGCCATCAATGACGAACCCGTATTCACATTCTCGCCGGCTGCGAGTTCCATCGTGAGTCTGGAAGATGCCGGAACGCAAAGCGTGGGTATTATTTCAGCGTTCGCAGCAGGGCCGGCAACCGCTTTGGACGAAATGTCCCAGACACTGACGTGGGTCGTTGGAACACCTTCCACGCTGTCAGGAAACCTCGACTTCGATTTGCTCGAAGTACAGGCTGACGGAACACTGCGATACCGGGCAAAGAGCAATCTGGCCGGGTCTGCACTCTTCAGCCTGTCGCTGATGGACAGCGGTTCGGGGATTTCCCCTAATGATAATCTTTCCGGACTGGCTCCCGTCACGATTTCCGTGACTCAGGTAAACGACCGGCCTGTGGCTGTCACCGGGCCCTACAAAGTTGACGAAGGATACCAGCTTGTTCTGGATGCCAGCGGATCAATTGATGTGGACATGCCTTTCGGCGATAGTCTGATCTATGCATGGGATTTGAACGGAATTGCCACGGACGGGACAGGCGGTGATGGTTTCGAAACGCTCACTTCCGGCAGTGCCGTAAGCACGCTCTCATGGGCTTACCTGCAGAGCATCGGTATTACCGCACCTGCAACGTACAATATTCGCCTTCGTGTCACAGATACGTTCGGTCCGATTTCTGACATAACCACATCCGTTCTTCAGACGCTGATTGTGGATTTTGGTGATGCCCCGAACAGCTATGGAACGCTGAAGGCATCCAATGGTGCGGCACACACCATTACCGGGCCGCTCTGGCTGGGTACTGTCGTTGACAAAGAAATCACTGGTCAGCCGACGGCAAACGCACAGGGCGATGATCTGGCAGGCAGCGATGACGAAGATGGAGTTGTTTTCAATACTTCACTGGAAACTTCCCCAACTCTGAATCTGCCGGCGTTTTTCACGGTCACTGCTTCAGCGGCAGGAAAACTGGACGTCTGGCTGGATCTGAATAACAACGGAGTGTTCGATCATCCTTCAGAACATCTGAATGGTGGTACAAGTTATAACGTTGTGGCCGGATCGAACCGAATTGACTTTGTGATTCCGGCAGGTACCGCAGCTGGTGATTCAATGATGCGATTCCGGCTCAGTACCGCCGGATCACTTCAGCCCACTGGACGCGCCAACGATGGTGAAGTGGAAGACTATTCAGTAAAGATCCGCGCACTTCAGGCACCGGTTCCTGTTACGATCACTAAGCCTGTGGATGCGGTTCCTGGTGACGGAATCGTTCCTCAAACAAGTGATCTGACTCCTCGAGTTGAATGGACTCTTCACGATCCCAACTATTACTACGACGTGCAGGTGCGAAACGCGGGTGGCACAGTCGTCTTCTCCGAGAGTCGCACAACCAATCTGCAAACAGATGTTTCGACACTGCCGGCCGGTCGCGGCTACACGGTCACAGTCACGCCTTATAATCGGGCCGACGTGGCCGCTGCATCCACCAGTTATGAGTTTGATGTAGTACCACTGGTGGTGACAGCTCCGGTGGGTGATCAGTCAACGCACCGCCCCACAGTTTCCTTCAATTCAATCGAAGGATCGAAGACCTACACAATTCAAATTGTTTCACAGGCCACCAACTCGGTTGTACATACAGGCTCGATGAGCCTGAACCCGCAGGTTCCGGGAAATAACCCAACCACCTATGCCGTTCCCATCGATCTTCCACTGGGACAGTATCGAGTACGTGTGCGAGCAACCGATGCAGCCGATCTGGATGGTGACTGGAGCGCGTTTTCATCATTCTTCGTTAAAGCACCTCCCGTCATCACGGCACCTTCGACAGGACCCTCACTGCGCCCAACCGTTACCTGGACGGCTGTCCCGGGGGCAGTGAGCTACCGAATACAGCTGGATAATGTCACAGACAATATTCGACCGGTCTTCTCGCCGCTGCCGTCAGGAATCACCACGACGTCATGGACTCCCCCTGCGGACCTGAGGCTGGGCCAGTACACGGTATGGGTTCAGGCATTCAATGCTCTGGGTGAAAGCAGCAACTGGAGTATCGGCAGAAGCTTTTCAGTATTGCCGCAGGCAACGGCGAATTTGCCAGGCGGACGGCTGAACGACTCCACGCCTACATTCGGCTGGAATGCGGTCCCCGGAGCTGACCGGTACGAACTGGTTGTGCGTCGAGGCTGGGGCGATAATGCCATCATTATCAACCAGACTAACCTGACAACCACGTCATATACTCAGCCAACTGATCTTCCTCTGGGACGCTATACCTATCAGGTCCGTGCTGTCAACAGGGCTGTCAATCCAGCTCAGTGGCCGGACGTCGCCTCTGCAGTCAGTCCGGTCTATAACTTTGTCGTTGCCACGGCTCCGGAAATTACAGCACCCGCAAGCACAGTCTTCGACAATACGCCAACCGTCAGCTGGATTAATCCACTGGGAAGCGAACGAAGCGACATCTGGGTACAACAGGTGGGTGGTACATATGAGTATTATCGCCGATTCAATCTGGACGGAACGACGCATGAAATTGACACCGTGTTCCCGAACGGAAACTATGTTGTCTGGGTACGAACCTGGTCCAACACAGATAATCCGCTGACACCGGCAGATGAACGTGAACCCTCAAACTGGAGTCTCGGAAAGTCCTTCCGAATCTCGACACCACCGACCCTGCTTGGTCCATCCGGCCGTACACCGGATGCAACGCCCACTCTGACCTGGCAGGGCGTTCCAGGCGGTCAGACCTATGAAGTCTGGGTGGATAACAATACGGTTCCGTTAGTCAACACTGTCAATCAGACCGGACTAAATACTCTCAGTTACACGATACCGTCCGATTTGCCGATTGGCTCATACACGTACTGGGTGCGAGCACGCAATGCGTTCGGAGTATTCAGTAACTGGAGCGCAGGAACTCGGTTTGAAGTTGTTGCTCCGCCAGTAGTCTCCGGCCCCCCGGCGTCAACGTTTGTGACGACACCATCGTTCACATGGAACGACATGTCCGTCATTCGTGACACCAAACCGGCCGGTGCCAATTCGTACGAATTCCAGCTGGAAATTCTTAACCCGGCGACTCAGACATACGCGGATCTGCCAGCTTATCGTCGAGTTGGACTGACCACCACTTCGCTGACGGTATCTCCGGCCCTCGCTGCGGGAACGTACCGGGCATCGGTGCGGGCAAAAGCAAATGGCCGAACAGGCGTCGCCGACACCCTGACCGACTACAGCGTTCCGATTGTCTTCTCCGTCGGAGGGCAGCCAGTCGTCAATCAGCTGGCTTCCGGCCCGAATACAACTCCAACGATCACCTGGCAGCAGGTCGGTGGTGCGTCCGGATACCACATCTGGATTTCCCTGGCGTCAACGCCAAACGTGCCATTGATTCAGGTCAACAATCTGGGCGCCGCGTCGTATAATGTTTCCACGCCACTGGCGAAGGGTAACTACCGGGTTTGGGTCCGGTCGATTAATGCAGCCAATGGGTCGCTGAGTGCATGGAGTGTTCCGATGAACTTCTCCGTGACTTCCATTGATGCACCACAGCAGATGGATCAACTTTTGAATTCAGAAGCTGTCTACGCCATCCTGCCATCCGAAATGACGGCGTATTCAACCTCCACTTCGGCAGTCAGCATGCTGCCAGCCATTGTGGTGAAAGAATCGGAATGGCCAGTGCTCAGTGTTTCCGGAACGGAACTGTCTGAATCCGGCACCAGCCATACTTCCCAGACGGCTGGCGAACAGAATCTGCCGGCTGACACATCCGTCGAGCCGACAGAATTGCCCGAAACCGACGCAGTTCTTTCCAGCTGGGATGCTCAAACGTGGTGGAACAATGCACCCGTTGAAACAACCCCGTCAAAACCGAGTTCAACTCAGCATTCGGCCGGAATTCTGGGGGCACTGCTCGCACTGACACCACGATCCCTGCGACGCCGCCGACGGGAGGAATAAACGGCCGCTCATGCGTTCCGGTGCAGTCCGGGTGATTGCTGGAAAAAACGCCGTGTTCTTTCCGAACACGGCGCCGACCAGTTCAGAAAATCAGATCGGGTCAGAAACTTCCTCCGGGAGTTCCTGACCCTTTTTTTGTATAGCGATGTCAGCTGATCGCCAGGAACGGAACACGACTGTCCATACCTCAGAGCCGAATCGCGGCGCGATCTCCTGAAAGTCAGCCGAATTGCCTTCGTTCCAGATGTTCGACTCCAGGTCAGAATCGGCACAACCCGGCGATCCGTTAAAAGTGTTGTGGTCGAAATCCCTGCTGCAGACTTTGCTGTCTGCGCAGATTGCTAAACCAAAAGGTAAAGTTCCATCAGGAAATGGCCGTATTCGACCTCAGTCTGCCGTCTGAAGCGAACTGCCCCCAAAATCGTCTGAATCCGTGCGGCGTCATTGCGACATCTAATCAGCTGCCTGACACCGTTTCAACGAACATTCGAGGATCAACATTCAAATGAAAACTGCTTCCGATCGTCTTCGGATCGTCCTGGCTGCATCGGAATCCGTGCCGTTCTCCAAAACCGGGGGACTGGCTGACGTTGTCGGTGCGCTGGCAAAGACGCTCGATCAGCACGGCCACGAAGTTGTCATGATCCTGCCGGATTATCATTTTCTGAGGCAGGCCAGCGTGGCACACCTGCCTCCGATTGCCGAGTCAGGGCTGCGGTTTTCCATCTCGATGAACGGCCGCGTCATGATGGGATATGTCAACTGGACAATCCTGCCAGGCACCAACGTCCGCGTCCTGCTGGTGCGGCAGCCCGAGTATTTCGACCGGAAGCATTTGTACCAGGAACACGGACACGGCTACGTCGACAACTGCGAACGGTTCTGTTTCTTCAGCCGGGCTGTGCTGGAGATTTGTCGGCAGATGGTCCTGCGTCCCGACGTCATACACTGCAATGACTGGCAAACAGGACTCATTCCCGGACTGCTGGGAACTCAGTATGCGCAACGATCCGGTTTCGAAAAAACGGCCTCCGTAATGACGCTGCACAATATGGCCTATCAGGGGCGATTCTGGCATCTGGATATGCCTTTGACGAACATGGACTGGCGATACTTTAACTACCATTACATGGAGTCATGGGGCGACCTGAACCTTTTGAAAACCGGAATTGCTTTTGCCGATCAGATCACGACCGTCAGTCCGACCTATGCAAGAGAGATTTGCCTGCCGGAAGGTGGCTTCGGTCTGGAAGCTCTGCTGAAGCATCGCCACGAAGATCTGGTTGGCATCCTGAATGGAATTGATGATTCCGTGTGGAATCCGGAAACTGATCACCTGATTCCAGCTCGATACAGCATCAAATCCCTTGAACACGGAAAAGGCATTTGCAGGAGCACTCTGCAGCGCCGCCTGGGGCTTCCCGAGCGGCAGGATGTTCCGCTGTTTGGCATGGTCTCGCGCATGACCGACCAGAAGGGGCTTGATCTGATCATGGCAAGTGCAGACCGACTGCTCCTTCAGGATATTCAGGTGGTGTTTCTGGGTACCGGCGATCCGACCACTGAAAACGCACTCAGACTGCTCGCTCAGAAGTATCCGCAGAAAGTGGCGGTCGAAATCGGCTTTGATGATGGACTCGCTCATCAGATTGAAGCAGGGGCCGACAGCTTCTGGATGCCCAGCCGGTTTGAACCCTGCGGGCTGAATCAAATGTATAGCCTGCGTTACGGTACAGTCCCTATTGTACGACGAGTTGGCGGGCTGGCGGACTCCGTCAACAACCTCGACCATCCGGATTCCATTGATCATGCCACCGGATTTGTGTTTTCTGATTACACCCCGGATGCATTCGCCGAGACAGTTGAACGAGCAATTACCTGCTGGCACAATCCTCAGTTATGGAAACAACTGGTTGCCAATGGAATGGCACGTGACTGGTCATGGGGCCGAAGTGCCGCCGAGTATGAAAACGTGTATCGAAAAGCCTTGCAACGAATGTCGGGCCGTTTCGCGGAAGGTCGCGTTTGAACGAATTGGTTGTTCACAAACGAACGTGCCTGGAAAAATGCTGAATCCGGCACGTGATTCCATCCCATTCCATCCCATTCAGCATAGGGCCGGTCCTGATAAAACCTCCTCTCCCGGCGAAGCCGGGGGAGGTCGAGCGAGCGAAGCAAGCTCGGGAGGGGGCCGGGGAATTGCGGGGTGCGGGTGCTATTGCGGCGGCGTTCTGTGCAACACGCGGCGAGCCCTCCCCCGGCCTGACGGCCGACCCCTCCCACTTCGCTTCGCTGCGCGGGAGGGGAGGTTATAAAAACCTCCTCCCCCGGCGAAGCCGGGGGAGGTCGAGCGAGCGAAGCAAGCTCGGGAGGGCGCGGGTGAACTGCGGGACGAGGGTGCTATTGCGGCGGCGTTCAGTGCAACACGCGGCGAGCCCTCCCCCGGCCTTGCGGCCGACCCCTCCCACTCCGCTTCGCTGCGCGGGAGGGGAGGTTATAAAAACCTCCTCCCCCGGCGAAGCCGGGGGAGGTCGAGCGAGCGAAGCAAGCTCGGGAGGGGGCCGGGGAATTGCGGGGTGCGGGTGCTATTGCGGCGGCGTTCAGTGCAACACGCGGCGAGCCCTCCCCCGGCCTGACGGCCGACCCCTCCCACTTCGCTTCGCTGCGCGGGAGGGGAGGTTTTTAGGAACCACCACCCCCAACGAAGTTGGGGGTGCAGGCTGCGGATGTTTTGCTGCCAAATCTGCTACAATGCCGGAATGCAGCTGGTCCTCTTTGCTCAGAACCAGCGATTGAGAAACCTGACTGTCCTGGAAATTGTCGAAGGAAAAGGTTCACCGGCTCATGAACATCGGGATTATGGCGGATATCCATGACAACGTTGATAACCTGCGTCATGCGATCAACCTTTTTAACGACATGCAATGCCGGGCGGTGCTGCTTGCGGGTGATTTTGTTTCGCCGCTCGTTGTCCCCTCAATGCGCAAGCTGTTTTGTCCGGTGGTTGCCTGCTTTGGAGACAATGACGGAAATCAGATCGGAATCTCCGGAGGCATGAAAATCGTCGGCACTCTGGGCTATCCGCCAATGTGTTTTCGTACGAAGGACGGGATTCGCATCCTGATGGCTCATCAGCAGGAGGATCTGCGGAACCTGACTGATGACGCTGATGTCGTGGTCTTTGCTCATACTCATCGACCCAGCATCGCCAAAGATCGGCACGGACGGCTCTTTATCAATCCAGGGGAAGTCGGCGGATGGATGTTTCGCAAGCCGACGGTTGCTATCCTGAATACCGAAACGCGAGAAGCCGAAATTGTCGCTTTGCCCGAAATGTCGCCCGGTGTATTCATTCGCGAATAGCTGACTCCGGCAAATTTCAGCACCGTTACCCGTCTATTTCAAGCATCAGTCCATCACCAGCCTTCAGGAGTTCGTAATGCAGTGGGTCGATCGAAACCGTCTGGAACGTGAAGTGCTCGCGGGAACATTTTTGAATCTCGGCTCCGCAGCTGCGATCGAAATTTCTGCCGGAACCGGATTCGACTGGCTTCTGATCGATCTGGAACATGGATCCGGAAGCTTTGCGGATCTGAGAAGCCAGCTTCTGGCTGCACGCGGAGGCACCGCCGCTCCCATCGTCCGGATTCGATCCGTCGATCCGGACATTGTAAAGTTCGTGATGGACAGTGGTGCTGCCGGTATTATGTTTCCCTATATCAGCACGGCCGAACAGGCGAAAAAAGCAGTGGATGCCATGAAATATCCGCCGCTCGGAAATCGCGGAGTGGCGGGAATTATTCGGGCCACCGATTACGGTCGTAACTGGAACACGTACTTCCGGGAAGCCAATGAACGATCACTGACGGTTGTACAAATCGAAACGCCGGAAGCAGTCGCTGCAGCAGCGGAAATTGCCTCGGTCCCCGGGATCGACGTGCTGTTTGTGGGTCCGCTGGATTTGTCAGTGAATATGAATACGCCAGGCGACTTTACCACACCGGCTTTTAATGATGCATTGCGTTCTGTGGTTGAATCATGTCGGAAGGCTGGTCGCATCGCCGGTATTCTGTCTCGGCCGGAACTCGTGGATCTGCACCGCGAGATGGGATTCCAGTTCCTGGCACTTGGTTCCGACAGCGGAGCAATCGTGGCCGGAATGCAGCAAAATCTGAAAGCCATTCGAGGCCAAAAGAATGGCTGATTCGGTTCAACAACGAATGATGGGCTCGATTCGACCGTGATCTTCGTCGAGCTCATTTTTCGTGCAGAACCTTATCGAGTTCGCGACTTTACAGGTCCGTGGCTTTTCTTCTTCGAGGAAGAACGACTTCCGGCCGTGACAGCTCGGCCTTTCTTTTTCGTGGCAGACGATTTAGACGATTTCTGATTCTGTTCGCTGTTCTCAACCACATCGAACCAGACAGGATCACTGGCCTCGGCACTTCCGTTATAGTTAATCGTGACTTCCTCCCCCGCCTGAATATCGCGGACTGCAATATACAGTTTCACCTGTCGGCCTTCGTCCTCATAGCGGGCATTTGGGGAATAGGAGTGATTGTATAGAGACCCGTATCCCAGTGCGAGCGCAACTGTACCCTTGCCCCACTCAAACAGGTAGTGAGACAAAACGGTATCATCCTCTGTACCGAGGACCTCCCCGGCTGGCATGACGAGCACCGGTGCCCGTTCAAACACTGTTCCGGCAGGAATGAATTCCCTGGCGAACACTCCTCGGCCTTTGGTGGCTGTCCATCGAATTTCAATCAACGACGTCTGTTCAATTGGCATGAGAATCCAGCTTAGTTGAAGTTTTCTGATCAGAGATAGCAAGTGAATACCGCAGCTCGCCGTCCACCAGCGTTTTGACAACTCGTCCCGTGACCATCCGTCCGTCGAACGGAGTATTTCGGCTTCGCGAGCGAAACTCAGATGCCCGGACGGTCCAGTTAAGCGAGGGATCGATCAGCACAATGTCTGCAGCAGCTCCCGGGGATAACGTACCATGCGGAAGGCCCAGGATTCCCGCAGGTCCGCACGTCAGTCGGGCAATCAGCTGTGACCACGTCAGATGCCCCGGAGCAATGAGTGCCTGAATACAGATCGGCAGCAATGTTTCCAGACCGCAGATTCCCGGAGGTGCCACATCCAGCTCCACCGCTTTCTTCTCAATGGCGAGCGGCTGATGATCTGCTGAGATTGCTGCAATGGTCCCATCTTTCAGACCGTCAATCAGCGAATCAATATGCGACTGCGAACGCAGCGGAGGATTACACCGATAAAGTGTGTCGAACGTTTCCATCACGTCGTCAGTCAGCAGCAGATGATGGGGCGTCACATCTGCCGTCAGCGCGATCCCGCGGGACTGAGCGATACGAATTCGATCGACCGCATCGCGAGTTGTCACGCACATCAAATGCAGACGGCCGCCGGTGAGCTGGGCGAGTGCAATGTCCCGATCCGTCATAATATCCTGCGCGGCTGCCGGTATTCCGCGAAGCCCCAGCCGGGTTGACACGAAGCCTTCGTGCATCACTCCGCCGTCCGCAAGTTCCGGAACCATAGCAAAATGCAGAATCGGCCGATCAAACATTTTGGTGTATTCGAGCGCACGCCGCATCACTTCAGAATTTGCCACCGGGCGTTTTGCGTCAGAAAAACCAACCGCTCCGCCATCTACCAGCTGGCCGATTTCCGCAAGTTCCTGCCCATGGCTGCCCTTGGTGACTGCTCCGAGCGGAAAGACGCGGCAATTGCCGGCACGTTCCGCCTGCAGTCGAATGAATTCTGCGGACGAACGATTGTCAACCACCGGATCCGAATCCGACATGGCCGCAATAGTGGTAAATCCGCCGGCCAGAGCGGCCGCAGTTCCCGTGGCAGCACACTCGTCTTCCTCACAACCCGGCTCACGCAGCGAGACATGAGTATCAATAAAACCGGGCGCCACGATCAGACCCGAAGCTTCCAGAATCTGCAGTCCCTCGATTCCATCCGCCGAAATGTGATGCTCAATCGAACGGATGATACCACCGACGGAAAGCACATCATAAATCCCGTCGAGGCCGTTTGCCGGATCAATGACCCTCCCGCCTCGTATAAGTACCGAATTCATTACACTGCTCCTCCTGCTGCGGCAACCGGTGCCTGAATTCCCGCCTCTTTCGCCAGCAGGGAGAGGCACGCCATGCGAACCAGAAGGCCATTCGATACCTGATTCAGAATGGCCGAATGAGGTCCGTCAGCAACTTCCGGTGTCAGCTCCACACCCCGATTGATCGGTCCAGGAGCAAGTACCAGCAGATGATCCTTCGCCCGGCGGATTCGCTGACCATTCATGCCAAAGAAGTGAGCGTACTCCGCAATGGATGGAAAAAACGCACCCCGCTGACGTTCAAACTGAACTCGCAGCAAATTCACACAGTCCACCTCCGGCAGAATTTTGTCGAGATTACAGGCGACTTCCACGCCAAGCTTTGAAATCTCCTGCGGCACCAGAGTTGAAGGACCGCACACAATCACTCTCGCCCCCAGCTTCAGCAGGCCATGTATGTTTGATCGAGCGACCCGACTGTGCCTAATGTCACCAACAAGCGCCACCGTCAGCCCATGAATATGCCCAAACCTTCGGCGGATCGTCAGGATATCCAGCAATCCCTGAGTTGGATGTTCATGGGTTCCATCACCGGCATTGAGCACACCGGACTTCAGATGTCTGGCCAGCAAATGCGGAGTGCCAGGGGTACGATGCCGACAGACAACAAGATGCACTCCCATCGCCTCAATGGTCAGCGCCGTATCAATAAAGGTCTCACCCTTTGATAGACTGCTGGAACTCGCTGTGAAATCCACCGTATCAGCGCCCAGGCGACGAGCTGCCAGACTGAAGCTGGTCTTCGTCCGAGTGGAGTTCTCAAAGAACAAATTGGCAACGACCAAACCTCGCAGGACGTCCAGTTTTCGCGTTCCTCCTTCGGTCACCCGATCAAGATGCTCAGCCAGATTCAGAACCGTCTCAATTTGACCGGCCGATAGCTTTTCAAGGCCCAGCAGATGCCGTTCGCCCCATGGTCCTTCAATCAGAATGTCTGACAGCTGCATAGAATCCCCGAGAATAAATCCTGCTCAACGTGACCCCGGATCGGTCCAAAACGGCTGCCACGACAGCCGTCGACGTGACTTTATTCAGTCTTTGTCCCCAATGGCGTGGACTTAGTGTCGCCTTTCGCTCCGCGAAAGTAGCGTTTTCGCGTGTTTTCGCGGAGCGAAAAACGACTATGGAAGCCCGCACGACGCTTAAGTCCACGCCATTGGTCTTCGTCCCGCCCGGGCCTGCCTTTTTCGAATCTATCCCAGCCTGTGCAGCTCTGCAATTCATCGCGAGCTGCCTGCTGTCGGAAATCGAAAAAACCAGATCCTGCAACGGAATCGATCCCGGAACTCCCGCTTTTTGGACGGTCATGTCTCACAGGTGTCCTCCACTTGCATATGACAGCACCTTGAACCAAAATGAACTGGTGTCGAAAGATATGTAGACCGACCCGGAACAGATGTCTTTGCCGCCGGCCAGGTCATTTTTGAATTGACAGCTTCATCAGCAGGAACGTCGGACAACGATGTCTATTGAACGAGCAGAACGACTGAAGCGCGAACTGACAGACAAGTGGGTCGTTGTTGCAGAAGGCACGCCCGAACTGCGCCGGTTTGCGAACCTGACTGGCAAAGTCAGGACCGTCAATATGAATTGCCGGGCTCTTGTCGAATTCGACGGTCCGGTCGACATTGGATGGTACGACATTGATCCCAATTTCTTAACGGTTGTCGATTCGCCTCGACCAAAGAAGCAACCGGAAGCTCATGCCGAAAAAGCCAAACCGGCTGCAGCTGCGGCAAAGCCGGTGGCTAAACCAGCAGCCGGAGGATCTCCTCTGGATAAAATTCGGGCCGCCGGTTCCGGGGCCGCACCAGCCCCTGCAGCTGGCTCGCCGCTCGACAAGATTCGCGCAGCCGCAGGGGGAGCCAAACCAGCCGCTGCTGCTGGAGCTGCTTCCGGCGGATCTCCAATGGATAAGATTCGAGCAGCGGCTGCAAAACCGGCCGTAGAACCAGCTGCGGAGGCCCCGGCTCCGGAAGCTGCCGCCAAACCCAAGGCGCCCCCAACTCCTGCACCGGCACCCACAGGTTCTCCACTTGATCAGATCCGGGCGATGGGTGCAGTGAAGAAGCAGGACGGTTAACTGGCACGCCGCGATGGTGGAATTCCGGGAAACACGGGCGGCTAGTGCTTTATCAAGCTTTGAAATTCGGGTAGTGGACCTTGCTAAAGGTCCGGCAGCCAGGGGATCTTTAGCAGGATCCACAACCTCCATCCCGATTTTTTGTCCTGACGGAGCACCAGAGCCAACTCTGCGAACAAGTCTTCACATGGGTTTCGCAGAGATTAATTTCCAAAGTAGCGGTGTGGTAGCGTTGGCTTCAGCCAGCGATTCGTTCAGCATCACCCGGATGCTTCTCCGTTAAGCACCGAATTTCAAAAAACGCTGAGGAGAAGTAATAATGCGAGTAGCCTGGCTGGAATGCGCAACCGGAATCAGTGGCGACATGACGCTGGCCGCCCTGATTGACGCCGGAGTTGACTCGGAGAAGATCCGAAGTGCGGTCCGATCCCTGAACCTGCCCGACGTGACCGTTCGAATTGAGCGAGTCATCAAAAACGGTTTTCGCGCGCTGCAGGTCATGGTCGATCACCCGGAACAGCATGCTCATCGCAACTATTCCGACATTTGCCGCATTCTTGATCAGTCAACCGGCCTCACTGATCGGCAGCAGCATCTCGCTCGACAGATGTTTCATACAGTTGCGATGGCTGAAGCAACCGTTCATGGCAGTTCCATCGAACATGTTCATTTTCATGAAGTCGGGGCCATTGATTCAATTGTTGATATCGTCGGGGCTGCCGTGGGATTCGACCTGCTGGGCGTGGACCGACTGATCTGCAATCGAGTGCCCACAGGGCACGGATTCGTAAAAATTGATCATGGAATTTGTCCGGTCCCCACCCCTGGCACCGCAGAAATTCTGAAGGGAATTCCGCTGGCGGATTGTCCTGTCAGCGCGGAACTGACAACGCCCACCGGGGCCGCAATCATTAAGACGCTGGCAGATTCTTTTGGCTGCCTGCCTCCAATGACGATTGAAAACATCGGATGTGGCGCAGGCACCATGACTCTGCCGGATCGCGCCAACATTCTGCGACTTTTTGTCGGTTCACTTGAACCTGCCAGCGATAAACAACGAGTCGTACTGCTGGAAACAAACCTGGACGATGTCTCCGGCGAACTGATCGGATATGCTCGACAGCAACTGACCAACGCCGGCGCACTGGACGTCTATACAACTTCGATCCAGATGAAAAAGAATCGGCCCGGAATCATTTTGAGCGTTCTGTGTCGGCCGGAACAGGTAGAACAGTTCGAAAAAATCATGTACTCCGAAACCGCGACGCTCGGTATTCGGCGGATGAATATTGAACGAAGTACTCGACTTCGCCAGCAAAAAACCGTGAAAACGCCCTGGGGAGAAGTTCAGGGGAAAATGGCGTGGGGTGCAGGAGTCGCCATCACCTTCGCGCCAGAGTTCGCCGATTGTGCTCAAATTGCCCAAAGCCACGGCATTCCCTTGCGAGATGTGTACCGAGCTGCAGAAGTGGCCTTTTCCGAAGAGTCACTTTCGGAGAAACTTGCGACCGACAAGATCGTGCACACCAGCCACGATCACAGCCACGATCACAGCCATGATCACAGCCATGATCACAGCCACGACCACAGCCACGACCACAGCCACGACCACAGCCATGACCACAGCCATGACCACAGCCATGACCACAGCCATGACCACAGCCACGACCACAGCCACGACCACAGTCACGATCACAGCCACGACAAGGATATTCAGTCCTGACAGACATTGATGTCGGGTGTTCTAAACAAATGTCAATCGTTTCCTGTCAGAGCGGCATTGCGAGGAAGATTCATTTTTGTTCCTTGCGGAACGACAGGTTGTCGCCACAACGAGAGTGGGCCGACAAGACAAAAAGGTCTGTCTAACAATCAACTTTTTGGGAAGAGGTTCCGGCAAGGATGCTTGGGCCACGCTTCAAAAATGCCGCGACGGCTCTTCAGGAAGAAGAGACTGCAGGGCGAATTGACGATCCGACCCGGACGTCGGCTTCATCAGCCGGAGTGGGCCATGTGTGCGCTCTGAGCGTCTTAACGGCCGTCGCCTCAGAGATAGAAGCCGCGAATTCTCTCGAGATTCAATATTTAACATTAAAGATCGCCCGTCTCAGGAATTCTCGCCAGCCGTCACACGAGAACACAGTCGAAGGAATTGACTTTACGATCCGATTCCAGAGTTGCTCTTTGCGCCGTGTCGATCGTTTAGGCTGATATTCCGCAATCGGCGGGAACACGCAACTCGTTTCTTCTTTCCCAGTCGTGCCCAGGCCAGAAAGTGGATGCCAGCGGTACTTAGGCACCTCAGATGATAGTGAAGCACACGAAACTGTACCTGGGGGAAGCTCGGGCAGCATTTCCCGTGCTACAAGCGACAATCTGCCATTCCCACGCTTCAGCGTCGGATGGTGGACTCCTCCAGAATAAAACGACGGACAGGAATGCCCATCGTACACCGGCGAGCGGACCTCTACTTACCGGGCAGCGTTCGAACGAAGTCCCATGCCAGATCGATCCATGACCGAAGAGCAACATCGCTGTCAGTTCCGTCAGCATCAACCATCGCCCAGCCTTTCATCGGGCGACCTGTCACATCAAACGGACGAACATACGGCTGTTTCAGGGCGTGCTCCGCCTGTTCGATGCCAATGCGAACAATCAGCGACTCCTCCCAGACTCCGACAAGCATATTGCCGTTCAGAAGGAACACGATTCCACCAAACATCTTCTTCTCTGTAACGCCCTGCCGGCCAGCAAGATGGCTGCGAATTCTTTCGGCAAGCGAGTTGCTGAACGCCATAAGAAACCTCCCATCAGGAAACCTGCCAGCGATCACAGCCCAACCAAACTGCTTAAAATTAAGCAGCGATCCCGATTCACCAGTGCATTACGAAACCGCCATCCACGTTGATCGTCTGACCGGTGATTTCACTGGCCCGCTCACTGCACAGGAAGACAACCGTTGAAGCGATATCTTCGGGGGACTGCCAGCGGCCCAGAGGAACCATACGTCCTACCTTTTCGTCTCCCCATTGCTCATAGGTAAGCCGTTGTTCCTGAGGCTGCTGATCTGCCCACGCCTGCCAGACGGAACGATTTAACGGCGTACGCACCATCCCGGGACAAACGGTATTCACACGGACACCCGATGCAGCAAGATCTTTTGCCATGCACTGAGCAAAGTTGATATTCGCCGCTTTGCTGGCGCTGTAAGGGGGATCGGTTTGAGAACCAATCTGGCCGGCAACACTGGAAATGAACACCATCGCCCCCTGACGCCGGTTGCTCATCGCGGGACCGGCAACATGGGCCACATTCACCATTCCCATCACGTTGACATCAAACAGCCTGCTCCATGCAGACATGGGAATGTTCGTATACGGAAAACCGAAATGCCCCGATCCGATGGCCGCCGCATGGACGAGTATACTGACCGGGCCGAGATGTGCTTCCGTCTCCTGCCATGCCGCCTCGACCTGATCCAGCTGAGCAATATCCACAGCGACGGAATGGCATGCCTGATCGGAAACAACAAGATCCCAGCAGGATACTTTGGCACCTTCTTCCTGGAGCAGCCGCACGACAGCCGCACCGATTCCACTGGCTCCACCCGTAACCACCGCGTTTCGACCAGTGATGTCCAGATTCATGTTCGTCAGAGCTCACATAAAATCGGTTCAGTTTCGAATCAGGCCATGAATCATTTCCGCCGGGCAAAGCAGCATGAATTCATTGCCCGGCTCCTGATACCTGCACTACTTATCGTCAGGCAGTTCCGTCACCTCAATGTGCAGATCTTTCAGCTGTCGAGCGTCCACGTCAGACGGAGCGCCGGTCAGCAGATCGGATGCCTTTTGAGTCTTTGGAAATGCGATTACGTCACGAATATTCTCATCGCCGGCCAGCAGCATCACCCAGCGGTCGAGTCCCAGAGCAATGCCGGCATGCGGAGGTGCACCGTATCGCAATGCCTCCAGCAGAAAGCCAAATCGTCGTTCAGCTTCTTCCGGATGGATCTTCAGAAGATCAAACACCTGCTGCTGCACTGCCGAATCATGAATACGAACACTACCGCTTGCGGCTTCATACCCGTTGACAACCAGGTCATAGGAATCGGCCCGAACTTTGCCCGGATCGGTGTTCATCAGTTCCACATCTTCCGGATTCGGCTGGCAAAACGGGTGATGTTCCGCATCAAAACGCTGTTCGTCAGCATTCCATGTCACCAGAGGAAAGTCGACAACCCACTGACAGCTGAACTCGGACGGATCAAACAGTTTCAATTCCCGGGCCAGGCGATTTCGCAGAGCAGACAGGGCTGAGGAGGTGACCTTTGGCTGGTCCGCGACAAACAGCAGCAGGTCGCCGTTTTCGCCGTTCATGCGGCTGATGATCTGCTGTTGAAGCTCTTCCGAAAAGAACTTGGCGATGGTCGATTCCAGTTTCCCGTCAGCGACCTTCATATAGGCAAGTCCCTTAGCCCCGAAGTCGCTGACGAAGTTCTTCAGATCGACATCCAGAAGTCGTCGACTGTATTTGTCGGCAGCGCCTTTTGCATTAATCCCGCGAACTCGACCGCCCGAACTCATCACGGTTCGAAACACTCCGAAGTCGCTTTTCTGTGCAATTTCTCCAATATCAATCAGTTCCATTCCGAATCGCAGGTCCGGTTTGTCAGAACCAAATCGCTCCATCATATCTGCGTAAGTATAGCGGGGCAGGGGAGTCTTAATTTCCACGCCACGTACCGCTTTCATCACAAATGCCACCAGACCATCGATCATGGCCAGGATGTCATTGCGTTCAACAAACGCCATCTCCACGTCAATTTGAGTAAACTCCGGCTGACGGTCCGCTCGCAGGTCTTCATCGCGAAAACAACGGGCAATCTGATAATAGCGGTCGAAGCCGGCAACCATCAGAATCTGTTTATAGATTTGAGGAGACTGCGGCAGAGCATAAAAGCTGCCCGGGTGAACTCGGCTTGGTACCAGATAGTCGCGTGCCCCTTCAGGAGTGCTGCGTCCCAGCATTGGAGTTTCGATTTCCAGAAACTGCAGTCCGTTAAAATATTCACGCACCGCCTGAGTCAGGTGATGTCGCAAAATGATGCTCTTTTGAAGTTCCGGCCGGCGCAGGTCTATGAAACGGTACTTCAGCCGAAGCTCTTCATTGGGAAGGTCGCCACCCTCCACTTCAAACGGAGGCGTTTTACTTCTGCTGAGAACAACCAGTTCGTGAACTCGAAGTTCAATTTCCCCGGTCGTCAGTTTGGGGTTCACAAGACTGTCGCCGCGATAACGGACCTCCCCTGTGACTTTCACAACGTCCTCACGACGCAACTTTCTGGCAAGTCCATCGATATCACTGTTGTCTTCGGTATTGAAAACAATCTGAGTTTTCCCATACCTGTCTCGCAGGTCCACGAATACCAGGTTTTCACCGTGATCACGATAGCTGTTCACCCAGCCGCCGAGCGTTACCGTTTGTCCAACATGGGATCGGCGAAGTTCTCCGCAATGATGTGTTCTGTGCACTGAATGAGATCCGAAGATTACTGAGTTCAGGAAAGACCAGCAGAGCTTAAACCAGACGGAGCGTCTGCAGCGGCTGATCCGGGAGAAGAAAACACGTCGTCCGAACGGCTCGACAGTCGTTTGCGACCCGCGAAGTATAGAGTCAGGAACGATAACCGCAAAGAACAGCTCAAAACTTGCTCCGACTTCCCCACCCGCGGTCCAAAGCTTCTCGTATTTCAGCCATCTCCTGCCCCAATTTCGGCCTGACTCATTTTGATTCGATGCAGTTTGGCAGAAAGTTCCGCTTTTTGAAAAATCGCTGTCGGAGCGAACGCTGCCAAACGTCCTCTCTGGCTGACCGACCTTGCAAACGAATGCTGATTGCGAGACGATACCCCAGAATGCAGGGATGCTCTAATCCTGAGAAATCAGATGCCGCACTGGAACCTGAGGAAGACTGCGACATGAAAAAATGTCGACGATGTTCAAAACCCGCCACAATGCACATTACGGAGATTCGTGAAGGTAAGGCAACGGCCATTCACCTTTGTGACACCTGTGCTCGCGAGTATCTGGAAAGCTCATCAGAAGAGTCTCCGGCTGCATCCACTTCGGATGTCACTTCAAAACTGGAAGAACTGACACGCGAAGGGTCAGACGAATCACTGGCCGGCCTGTCATGCCCAAACTGTGGAATTACGTTCAGCGAATTTCGCGAAACCGGCCGATTCGGTTGTCCCGGCGACTATTCCGAATTCATGGCTCAGATTCTGCCACTGCTGGAAAACATTCATGAAGACTCGACCCACATCGGAAAGCGTCCTCGCAGCAAATCTGTCTCTGATTCCGGCTATTCCCGGATGATTCAGCTGCGCAAAAATCTGCAGGACGCGGTGGAATGTGAGGATTATGAATCGGCCGCAAAAATTCGCGACGAAATCGCTGCATTGGAATCAGAAATGCGTACGCCCCCCAGGGACGAAGCCCCTGAGCCTGAAGCGACTCAGACGCCCGTCGATCCTCCCGAAAAACCAGCTCGACGCCGCAGATCTCGCCCGGATCAGTCTCCCGAATGATATCCCAGAATAACGTTCAGCAGCGGGCTGGCCGACATGGCCATCCGCCCAGCCTGGTGCCGAACGACAGGTTTCCCGGTACACAGGTCCTGAAGATTCGCCAATGAATCGCGACCAGATCTACTCGCTGCCAATGCATCATGTCGGCGATTTTGAATTTGATGAAAAGGTTGTGCAGGTCTTTCCGGACATGATTGCACGATCTGTACCCGGTTACGGTTCCATTTTGTCCATGATCGAACAGCTGGCAGGCCGCTATGTCACTTCCGGCAGTCATGTTTACGATCTCGGCTGTTCACTGGGAGCCGGAACTCGCCTGATCCGCCGAAATGCACCTCAATCCTGCGTGATCTATGCGGTTGACAGTTCAGAAGCAATGGTCATTCGACTGAAACAGTTGCTGGATGAAGACAGGGAAGGAGGTTGTGCGGTCGAGGTTCTGCAGTGTGACCTGCGGGACGTAAACATTTTTAATGCTTCGTTTGTCGTGCTGAATCTGACACTTCAATTCATTCCGCCCGAGGAACGGGCCGGCGTTCTCGCACGAATCTTCTCCGGGTTATTGCCAGGAGGCGCATTGTTGCTGTCCGAAAAAATCTGTTTTCCCGACCCGGGAGAACAGACTCTGATGACAGAACTGCACCACGACTTCAAGCGAGCACACGGTTACAGCGATCTTGAAATTGCCCAGAAACGAACATCGATTGAAAACCGTCTGTTACCGGAAACTCTGCAAACTCATATCAGCCGCCTTCATGCAATCGGCTTTTCGACTGCCACACCCTGGTTTCAGTGTTTCAACTTCGTCTCAATTCTGGCGGTAAAGGGCGTCCACGCAAACAGCCAGGCCAAGGCACATTCTGAGGGAGTGTCCACAGCACCGAAGGAACAAGCTGACAAACATCAGGTGGATTTCGAGCGGAGTGCACACTCGTGACTCTGTTTGACCGGGAAGGCCTCTACGATCAGCTGGAAGATCTGGGTGCAGGAGAATGGGCTGGTCGCCTTCGAACAATCGCTGAAGAGACTTTCCGGAATGACCGACATGGAAACCTGGAGGCATGGAAAACCGTATGGAGTCAGCTGCCCTCCGGCGAAGGAACGATCGTTGATGCCTCATCCTCACACGTCACGGTGCGCTCGGCAAACCCGGACACATCGCCCCTGGCCGATCGGGAACAGCTAACCGCGACTCTGATGAAGTTTCATCCCTGGCGCAAAGGACCGTTCCATATTTTTGATGTGGAAATTGACACCGAATGGCGATCCGACTGGAAGTGGAATCGACTGATTCCGCACGTCAGCTTTCGAGACCGCCGGGTTCTTGATGTTGGCTGCGGTAACGGTTACTACGGATGGCGCATACAACATGCCGGAGCCCGGCTGGTCTGTGGGCTGGATCCGTTTTTACTTTACGTTATGCAGTATGAGGTGATTCGGAGATTTGCCGATACCCACAATCAGCACTACATATTGCCCGTCGGCGACAATGTGCTGCCCGAACGACTTCGCCTGTTCGATACGGTCGTCTCTATGGGAGTTCTCTATCATCGGACCAGCCCGGTCGATCATCTTCTGTCGCTGCGGTCTGCTCTGCGGCCAGGCGGCCAGCTTATCCTGGAAACTCTGATTATTGATCAGAAGGAAGAATCCGTTCTGGTACCGCATGATCGGTACGCCATGATGAGAAACGTCTGGTTTATTCCCTCGATTTCGATGCTGCTGAAATGGCTGCAACGCACGGGATTCCGTAACTGCGAAGTCATCGATGTGACGGAAACAACTCCTGAGGAACAGCGAAAGACGGAGTGGATGACGTTTGATTCCTTACCCGATTTTCTGGATCCTTCGAATCAGAAACGAACGATCGAAGGTTATCCTGGTCCCCGACGAGCCATGATCACGGCAAATATTCTGTAAGTTCGTTGTGTCAGGGGCCTGGATGGTGAGGCGTACCGGTTAAGATTCGCAGGGACCTGTCATTGTGGGGCGTTCTGAATTATGCCTGCAGTATTCGAGTATCCGCACATCGTGCGACCGGATGAAATCGACGGTGTCGGCCATGTTAACAATCTGGAATATGTTCGATGGCTGCAGTCAGCAGCGGTCGCTCATTCCACCGCTCAGGGCTGGCCGCCTGAGGCGTATCACCAGCTGGGACATGGCTGGGTCGTGAGATCGCATTTTATTGAGTATTTGCTGCCCGCCTTTGTCAACGATAAGGTGGTCGTACGCACCTGGGTGGCCGACATGAAACGTGTCACATCACTTCGAAAGTATGAAATTATTCGAACTTCAGACGGCAAACAGCTGGCAACGGCAGCAACGAACTGGGCCTTTGTAAAATTCGCAACGCACCAGATCTGCCGGGTCCCCTTGGAGGTCTCCGGCGCATTTCAGCTGGTTCAGGATCCCGGCAGCGCCGATTGAAGTTCGGCATCCTCTTACATCAGCGGGAGTTTTCGATGACTCTAAGACCTCCCGGAATCCTGACTCGTTATAAACGCAGCCGATTCAGACTCCAAGGTCACGTTCGATTCGAGCCAGCCGATCCTGCAGAGAATCCACGGTCGACTGCAGTCCATTCACCTGCTGGATCAGTTCCGCAATTCGGTGATTCATCGCCGCCAGAGCAGCCGATGCGGCTTCTGACAACGAAGCCGAAGAACCGGCAGTCGCCGTTCCCGATGAGGCTGTTGCAGTGGACGAACTTTTCTGTATTGTTGCCGAGGGACTGACGGACGCTGGTTCCCGATCGGACGAGGCTGCTTCTGCTTCCGGCTCCAGTACGGCAGGCTGCATCGTGTGACCTTCGCGAGGTGCATAAAACGTGTGGTCAACATCCACACCTCGGCGTTCCAGCGGTCCGTTTGCCTGAATGAAGCCTTTTTCCTGAAGCGACTGCAGGTCCGTCTTCAAATGGTCCTGGCTGTCAATTTTCACCATGCGACTTGCACGAGTCCGAAGCTCGCCGGGCTGCTGCCGTCCACGAAGCAGCAGTTCAGCGATGACCGCAAACTGTGTCTCGGTAAAATCGAACTTGTGCCGCATGTAGTGACGATATCGGGGTGCCCGGCCGCCGTCAGTGTAGACTTCCGCAATCAGTCCCAGCTGCTGTAGCTGTTCCAGCGTGTCGGCAACCTGATCCTCTGTATAATCACTCAGTGGATCGCGATTATTCTTTTGATTGCAGCCGGTGGTCGTGGCCTTTAATGTCAGAGGATACTGTTCGGGAGTAGTGAACGCCTTTTCCATCAGAACACCCAGAATGCGTCGCTGAATCCTGCTCAGTTGTCTGATTTCGTTCTTTACTTCGTCGGTCATCGTTCCATCCGCTGGAGACATGGTATCCCCGGCGTTGACTCAGCCGGGCATTCGTGACAAGTCATTCTGATCATTCTTTGCTTCAGCATCTGCTGAACTGCTTAGACCCAGGACTCTGTCATTCGGGCATTGGATCGTCCGTGCCAGACCCCGGTAGCGGCAGCATATCCGCCCCCCGGGGATTTGGCGAGCCACGGCGGGGCAGACAGCAATTCATCAGACTGACCAGCTGATTCGCAGAAATTCGCCCGTCCACAGCGGCAGCATTCGCCTGCTAAAGACGATCTACTGAACAAGTCCTTTGGTGAGCTGAAGGAATGCGGTTTCCAGATTCACTTCTTCTTCACGGAACAGTTTGACGGCAAAACCGCCCTCAACCAATGCGGTTGGCAAATCACTGTAATCTTCGATCTGGGGCTTCAGCATCACCTCAAGCAACTGATTCTTCCCGATCTTCACAGCCTCCACACTGTCACACTGTTCCAGCAGCCGGGCCGCATCGTCGGTTCGAGCCTTCACGGCGATGTTCAGCAGAATTCGCTGACGAGCCTTTCGCATCACCTCGGCAACGTCTCCATCGACGATCATATGGCCTTTTTCGATCATACCCACACGAGTACACACATCAGCGAGTTCAGGGAGAATATGACTGCTGACAATGACCGTCTTCTTCATCTCCCCCAGCCGCTTTAAAAGATTGCGAATTTCGATTCGCGCGCGTGGGTCGAGTCCGCTGGCGGGTTCATCCAGCAGCAGCACCTGAGGATCGTGAATCAGAGTTCTTGCCAGACCAATTCGCTGAGTCTGGCCACGTGAAAGCTCATTGACCATCGCGTCCCGCTTGAAGGACATATCGACAAGTTCAAGCTTCTCTTCGCAGACACGACGGCGAGCCGGTCCGTTGATTCGATAAGAGGCTGCGAAGAATTCAAGGTACTCAATCACCGTCATGTCATCATACACACCAAAGAAGTCCGGCATGAATCCGACGAGTCGGCGAATCTCGGTCTGTTCGGTGTAGATGGACTTCCCGCACACATAGGCTTCCCCATGATCGGGATTCAGCAAAGTTGCGATCATCCGCATGGTCGTGGTTTTGCCGGAGCCGTTGGGGCCGATAAACCCAAAGACATCGCCTTCCTGCAGCTTGAGATTAATGTCGTTGGCTGCAATCAGGTTACCGTAACGCTTCGTAAGATTTCTGGTTTCAATCATGGCTTGGTCACAGCCGGCGCGGAGGCCGCTCCGGATTCCTGCGTTTTTTCTTCTGTAGGCACCTCGTCAGGTGCTGGTGAGTTGTTGTCGATCCGTGTGTCGGCGGCTGGTGCTGCTCTCAGTCGAACCACCGGCAGTAGAACACGAATAACGGTCTGAGTTGCGATGGGGGCGAGCGACTGGCCATCAATGCGGAAATCAGCGAGCGGTGGTTCAATGACTCCCATGAGCAGCGCGGAATTCAGGCGAATCGTTTCGCTGACTTCCAGATGCCTCAGGCTGTCATTGCTGAGCCCGACAAATGCATGACCGCCGGCAAATTCGTACATCGACGCCATTGTAAAAATATCCAGCGGGTCGGTGCCACGTGGATTATACGGAGTCGTTACCTGAATCGAGTCCGCCCTGACGCCATTCTTTCCAAGCTTTCCAGTCTGTATTATCCGGGTTCCATTCAGCCATGATTTCAGATCTGAAGCGCGGACAAAACTTTCACGACGATTCCACGTCTGTCCGGGATGAATGATTCGTTCTTCGTCGGTCGCCGTCAATGATGGCTGATAGACTCGCGATCCAAACAGCACGGTCCAGTTGCGAATCTCATACGGAAATCGAGTGATCACATCGCCTTCCAGCAAACCCGAGCCGGAAACGGTCAGCTGCGACTCCACCAGCGGTGCTCCCGGCACAGTCAGAATCGAGGAGGCAGAAAAAGCCTGAGAACCGCCAGCCAGCATCGGCACACCTGTCAAACGGACTGGCTCATCAGGGGAAAGTTCGGTCCGAACATAGGACTGTCGTCCAATCCCGGCACCTCCTTCACGATACATGCCACCGTAGACATCTTCGGCACGTCCCGCCCAGTGAAGCCGCGGAGCTGCTGGCACAACACCTTTCGGAACGAATCCGTCCAGTGCGACCGAGTCGACATCCGCACGCCGAGTCTCCTGAGTGGACACGCTGGTCCAGCTGCGAGCAACAAGCACCTGACCTTCATTGACGGACGAAACATCCAGCAGGTGGATTTGTCGCTGCGATATCGCCGGTGAGTTGCTGTCATACTGCCACCACGCAAATGCACATCCCAGACCCACAAAAACAGGAAAAGTCACCCATGTAAGGTGCGGCGTCTTAAGGAAATGCACAACCAGCACATAATCCAGTGGTCCCACAATAATCAGGTAAATCGCAATGAACGACATAATCTGCCATGCAGACCAGCGGTCAGAGGCAGGAATAGCATCATGAGCATTTGCCAGCTGTGTCGACAGATCACTGATTCCCGACGACGAAATTCGTGACCCCTGCCGGACGGCAACAGTAGCACTCTCCATCGATCGATCATAAACCAGCGTGGTAAAAAACTTATCAAGCGAAGCCCAGCCACTGAGTGGTCTCTGATTCACATCAAGCGCAACGAAGGTTATTGTGCCTCCACCGACGGCACGCCTCCCAACCAGAGGACCTTCCAGAGAATTAACGACAACACGAACCTGAGGCGAACGGATATACGACATGGCCACGGGCCGCGATAATGTCTGAAGCTGTTTTGCACCCGTCACATAATTTTGCAGAACGGTGAGTTCGCGGATGCTGCCAGGCGTGGATGCAATTTCAAAGTATGGCTGCAGCCAGCGGCCGACCGGCGACTCCAGCAGAGTTGCCACCGACGCTCCCGAACTGACAAGAAGGTTGCCACCCGTCGATACCCAGTCCCGAATCAGAACAACCTGCTCCTGTGAGCAGGAAAAGTCATCAGTCAGCAACAACCAGTCCACGCTCTCCAGCGCATCCGGGGAGACTGGCAGATCCCTGACTGACGGAACACGCAACACCGTAAACCGAATATCACGGCCCGACTGTCTCTGTATCGCCTGCTCCATCTCACTGACCCCGGCTGGCGATCCGACAGTCAGCAGGCACTGAGATGTATGCAGCAGCATTTTCAGACTGACGTCATCGTCAGCCTGGCCGGCAGAATCCTTTAAGGGTTCGGACGAATCAGTCAGCTCACGGCGGGAAATCGGTACACCGCGATCGGCAAGAACCGTTTTTGATTCAGCATCCACCAACGAGATCTGCAGCTGACCGTCCAGCCGACCCACGCGAAACGTGCCTTCCAGACGAATCGCTCCGTTTCCGTCCGATCTTCCTGCTGAAATCAGGTCTGTCACCAAATTCCCGCGGGGATCCGGACCGCGTACCTGCAACTGTACATTCCGTCCGACCTCCAGGCCAGACGCTTCCACGATGACAGGCAATGCATGACCAACCCGTCCCTGTCCTCGAAAAGCCAGGCGAACCGATGTGAATTCAGCCCCGCTGGCGACATCAGAAAGACCAGGCACCTCTGTCAAACCGACGGTAAAAATACCGGCGAAAAGCAGAAACAGGGTAAAACGATGGTGGTGGAGCAGCAATTTCACAGATCTGTCGTTTGGCAGGAGGAATCGATCGTTATGACACGCATTTCACAGCAGAATTTCCGTATCAGCAACAATTTGCGAATATCTTTCCCGATCTTTTGCCAAATCCGGACTTTTGCAACGTCGTAATCGCGACAGCTGGTTTACGTCCGCAGAGACAAATTCGCGGGAGAAATGTTGAGGAATACCCGGCGGCCTCGTCCTCAATGCCGTTGGCTTAAGCATCCTGCGGACTTCCATAGTCGTCTTTCGCTCCGCGAAAGAACGTGAAAACGCTGCTTTCGCGGAGCGAAAGGCGACTTTAAGTCCAAGTCATTGAGGCCTCGCCCGGCGGTCTGCCGAGACGGTTTCCACGATTCCAATGTTGCGGCGACCGGCTGTCAGTTCAGTCATGCATTTCGAGGTGCTAAACTGTCGAACGGGCATTCGTCAAAATCGATCCGGAAAAAAAGCACCGGGGTACTCCCTTTGACTCATCACAGCGAAGAATCCGCACTCGTCGATCGTGTCGTGCAGGGCGATCATAACGCCCTGGCGGAGCTGTTTTCTCAGCACAGAGATCGTCTGTGGCGTATGGTCAATTTCCGAATGGATCCCCGGCTGCACGGCAGAGTCGACGCCGATGATGTGATCCAGGAAGCGTGGCTTTCCGTCGTACAAAGAATCGACCATTTTCTGACTGACGCATCCCGTTCTATCTTCGTCTGGTTTCGGCTGATTACTTCGCAGACCCTCATCGATATCCATCGCCGCCACCTGGGTACCCAAAAACGAAATGCTGCAGCCGAATTTTCCATCAGCGGCGGATGGGCTTCATCATCCACGTCGTTTTCCCTCTCTCACCATCTGCTCGGCCATCTGACATCCCCCAGCCAGGCAGCTCTTCGAGATGAACTGTCCGCAACCCTGCGAACCGCCCTCGAATCGATGAATGAAATCGATCGGGAAGTTCTCGCTCTCCGCCATTTCGAACAACTCACCAATCGTGAAACCGCTCAAATCCTCGGTATTTCCGAACAGGCGGCCAGTGATCGCTACATTCGTGCACTTTCAAGGCTCAAAACGGTGCTCACAGCAATCCCAGGTTTTATGTCAGAATGATAATGCCGTGAGCAATGCGGATGTTGAATTGGAAAAGTGCCTGCTGAGGTTTATAGTGTCCGGGTCGTCTGAACAGAGAATTTGTTCTACTCATTCTGGCCAAATTCAGGCCCCGCCTGACAAACCGGGCGACTTCGTCGGGCCTCTGACTGGAAAGCGATTGTTGTGAATCGACCAACCGGACATTCTGCCGCGCTGCCTGAACCAACCGTCTGTATGTCGGAAGGATGGCACTGTTTGCACATTTATTACAAAGTCGACCAGAAAGCGCTGATGGCTCTTGATCCGACCGATCGGGCCATGGGCCGTGCCGAAGTGATCGAAATCCTGAATCCTCAGGGTGATTACGTCCCTGCCCGAATTCAAACCTCAGTTGCGACCGGGCATCGGGCCGATCTGGGACTGATGATGATGGACGCAGATCCTCTGAAAATTGATGCTGTTACTCAGCGAATTCGGGCCAGTCGCCTCGGAACAGTGCTTATCCCGTCGTATTCGTTCGTTTCCATTACCGAAGTCAGCGAATACGTTCCGACGGTCGAACAATACGCCGAACGACTCCAGCGAGAAGGCTCGACACCTGAAGACCCGGCCTTCCAGGCCAAACTGAATGCCTACAAACAGCGGCTGCCGGCCATGAATCAGCAGCGGCTTTATCCGGAATTTCCCCCGTTTCCGGTGATGACCTTTTATCCAATGAATAAATCGCGAAATCCGGCGGCAAACTGGTTCCTCGAACCCTTCAGCGTTCGTAGTGAAATGATGGCCGAACATGCAACGTCCGGGATTAAGTTTGCCGGGCGAGTCTCCCAGCTGATTACCGCCTCAACGGGCTTTGACGACTGGGAATGGGGAGTAACGCTTTGGGGCAGGGCACCCGAACATATCAAGGAAATCGTTTACCAGATGCGTTTCGACCGAGCCTCAGCCGGATATGCGGAATTTGGTCCATTTTACGTCAGTTATATCATGGGGGCCAAAGAAGCTTTCGAACATCTTCGTGTCTGATGTGAATAAAGATTTAAATGATAAAATTACGCAGCATCGAGCAGATTTGAATGCCGGATTCAGGGGCTAGTCGTCGAGAAGATGTCATCGTGATGGGCGGCGGGATTGTCGGGCTGGCAACAGCCTGGCAACTGCTGCAGAAGCGACCCGGTCTGCGGCTGCGCCTGCTCGAAAAGGAACAGACCCTGGCTGCCCATCAGACCGGAAGAAACTCCGGGGTAATCCATTCGGGAATCTATTACAAACCGGGCTCCCTGCGAGCTCAGAACTGCCGCGATGGAAAACTGGCGCTTGAGCAGTTCTGCTCGGAGCATGGTGTGGCATGGAAGCGGACGGGAAAAGTCATTGTTGCCACATCCACCGAACAGCTTCCGTCGCTCAAGTCAATTTATGAACGCGGTCAGCAGAACGGTGTGCTCTGCGAAATTATTGATCGGCCCAGACTGCTGGAACTTGAACCCCATTGCGCCGGAATACAGGCAATCCATGTTCCTGAAGCCGGAATCGTCGACTATCCAGGGGTCTGCCAGCGACTGGGCGAACTGATTACCGCTGCAGGTGGCCAAATCACCTATGGCGCCAGAATCACCGCAATCCGTCAGTCAACAGATTGTGTTGCCGTCCAAACAACGGCCGGCAATTTTGAAGCTCAGCAGGCAGTGAACTGTACAGGACTGTTCAGCGATCGTATTGCCCGACTCAGCGGACAGCCACTGCGTGAACGAATCGTTCCGTTTCGCGGTGAGTACTATGTTCTAAAGCCAGCCGCCGAACACTTCTGCCAGACACTGATCTATCCCGTACCTGACACTCGATTCCCCTTCCTCGGAGTGCACTTCACTCGAATGATCCACGGCGGAGTCGAATGCGGACCGAATGCCGTACTGGCACTGGCTCGCGAAGGTTACCACTGGGGCGTTATCAGCCCGCGCGATCTGTTTGAATCGCTGACCTATCCGGGTTTTCTGAGAATGGCTGCGCGCTACTGGAAAATGGGGCTCACCGAAATGTGGCGATCTCTTTCCCGGCAGGCGTTTGTCCGATCACTTCAGCACCTCGTTCCGGAAATTCGCTCTGAGCATATCGATCCCGCTCCGGCCGGCGTTCGTGCGCAGGCCCTTGGGATCGATGGAAAACTGGTCGACGACTTCCTCATCGTCAGACATGAGCGAGTGCTTAACGTCTGTAATGCTCCTTCACCCGCTGCAACTGCGTCCTTAAATATTGGAAAACTCGTGGCCGAAAAACTGCTTCTGAACAGTTAAAGGCCTGCACAACAGGTCTGACAGCTCTGATGCGATGACTCCCCGCTTTCAGTCCTAAACTCCGTCTTTTGTAGTTCCCTGTCCTTCTGACACACTCGACTGGATTTGATGATGCCATCTGAAACCAATGTGTTCCGGGGATGCATTCCCGCCCTAATGACGCCCTGTTCTCCGGACGGAAAACCGGACTTCGATGCGCTCGTCGCAAAGGCGACGGAGCTGATTCGTGCTGGCATGCGAGCTGTCGTCTATTGTGGATCCATGGGCGACTGGCCTCTGCTGACTGACCAGCAGCGACAGGAAGGTGTGCAGAGACTTGTCCGGGCTGGAATACCGGTTGTTGTCGGAACCGGCGCCCAAAATCCGAAACTTGCCGCAGCGCACGCGGCACATGCACAGCAGGTCGGTGCGGCTGGCCTTATGGTAATCCCGCGACTGCTCTCACGTGGCACGTCGGCAGCCGCTCAGCGTCATCACTTCGCAGGAGTACTCAAAGCCGCCAGCAGTTTGCCGGCCGTAATTTACAACAGCCCGTATTATGGATTCGAAACCCGAGCCGAGCTGTTCTTTGATCTGCAGCGGGAATTCTCCAACCTTGTAGGCTTCAAAGAATTTGGCGGAGCCGCGTCTCTCAGCTACGCAGCCGAACATATTACAAGCCGCGACCCGAATCTGACCCTGATGGTCGGCGTTGACACTCAGGTTTATCACGGCTTCGTGCACTGCGGCGCTGTGGGTGCGATTACAGGAGTCGGAAACGCATTGCCCAAAGAAGTCCTTCGGCTGATCGAACTTTGTGAAAAAGCAGCCGCCGGATGTTCAGAATCCCGCCGACTCGCCCAGGAACTGAATGAGGCACTGATCGTACTGTCAACGTATGACGAAGGCCCTGATCTGGTGCTCTACTACAAGTATCTGCTGGTGCTTGAAGGGTGTCCCGAATACGCTTACCACTTCAACGCCGAAGATTGCCTCAGCCCCAGCCAGCAGGAATTCATCCGCACTCAGTGGAAACTGTTTCGCAACTGGTGGAGCAACTGGCCCGGCGCGAAAGCGTCGGTCTGACAGGAATCGCAATACATCACCCGGGAGGGCGAGGCTCCCGCCGAGCCGTGGACGCACATCACCATCGAACGCCCCCTCGTTCTACGGGAACGCCCATTGTTTCCCGGGAGCAAAAGATCGCGAGTGATCGGCTCGGCGGGAGGGCGAGGCTCCTGCCGAGCCGTGGACGCACATCAACATCGAACGCCCCCTCGTTTCGCGAGAACGCCCATCGTTTCCCAGGAGCAAAAAATTGCGAGTGATCGGCTCGGCGGGAGGGCGAGGCTCCTGCCGAGCCGTGGACGCACATCAACATCGAACGCCCCCTCGTTTCGCGAGAACGCCCATCGTTTCCCAGGAGCAAAAAATTGCGA
>JALHMY010000096.1:0-1274 GCA_022843805.1 Fuerstiella sp. | reverse complement strand
GCGAGTGATCGGCTCGGCGGGAGGGCGAGGCTCCTGCCGAGCCGTGGACGCACATCAACATCGAACGCCCCCTCGTTTCGCGAGAACGCCCATCGTTTCCCAGGAGCAAAAAATTGCGAGTGATCGGCTCGGCGGGAGGGCGAGGCTCCTGCCGAGCCGTGGACGCACATCAACATCGAACGCCCCCTCGTTCTACGGGAACGCCCATTGTTTCCCGGAAGCAAAAAGTTGTGCGCGAGCGGCTCGGCGGGAGGGCGAGGCACCCGCCGAGCCGTGGACGCACATCACCATCGAACGCCCCCTCGTTTTGCGGAAACGCCCATCGTTTCCCAGGAGCAAAAGATCGCGATCGGCTCGGCGGGAGGGCGAGGCTCCTGCCGAGCCGTGGTCGCACATCACCATCGAACGCCCCCTCGTTCTACGGGAACGCCCATTGTTTCCCGGGAGCAAAAAATTGCGAGTGATCGGCTCGGCGGGAGGGCGAGGCTCCTGCCGAGCCGTGGACGCACATCAACATCGAACGCCCCCTCGTTTTGCGGCAACACCCATTGTTTCCCGGGAGCAAAAAATTGCGCGTGATCGGCTCGGCGGGAGGGCGAGGCTCCTGCCGAGCCGTGGACGCACATCAACATCGAACGCCCCCTCGTTTCGCGGGAACGCCCATCGTTTCCCAGGAGCAAAAAGTTGTGCGTGATCGGCTCGGCGGGAGGGCGAGGCTGGGATGGTGAAACGGTGTTAAACCTTGAAAAATCTTGTTTTTCATGAGCCTGGTGGCCTGGCTTTCATTCTTCGTGCCTGGGTCGAGTCGGACAGTCCGGCGGCCTTCACCCATTCGGCGAGGTCTTTGTTTCGCACCCGCAACAGTCGCTCCCGAATCTTTGCGGGAGTGCAGTCGTCAAACAACGTCGGAAATGTTGCCCGCAGCGTCGTGAATGTTCCGCGATTGTGATGACGCTGGATTGCCTTGAATGAACCAAATGCTGACTCCAGCACTTCCGTACTACAGGGAAGACGAAGCCCTTCGATTTTCAATGACTCCAGCTGTCTCTCGTTCGATGCCACGATCTCGATCAAACGCTCCCGCATTCGGACAGCCCAGTCAGTCGATGCGGGCATCGCCATCAGGTCCTCACGCAGTTGCTCCGTCGCACCGACCCAGACGCCATCCTCATTGGATTGACGCAACACGACGCCTGTCATTTCACGGAGCTGTTGCCAGTGTTGGATGTCAGCGGTGAACTCAGCGATCCAGCCCAGCTTCTCCATCAGTCGCG
>JALHMY010000095.1 GCA_022843805.1 Fuerstiella sp. | reverse complement strand
CTGGTTCGGGGAGAATCGGCTCAGGAGGAGTTCATTCGAGATCGCCTGCTGCGGATTCTGAAGGGCGACGTTCATGGTGTTGTTCGGGGCCTGCGTCGAATGGCGACGGTTCAGGAATTGTCAAAAGAAAAACGGGCTGCTGTTGATACGACGTGCGGTTACTTCGCGGCCCACGCGGATCGAATGAAGTATCTCGAATATCTGGCAGCCGGTCTGCCGATCGCAACGGGCGTGATCGAAGGAGCCTGCCGCCATCTTGTGAAAGACCGACTCGAACGAACCGGCGTGCGATGGTCAACCGGCGGCGCTCAGGCCATGCTCAGTCTTAGATGTCTGAAAGCTTCCAACGCATGGGATGACTTCCAAAAACAGTTCCTCAACCCCACTCCGATTAATGCCTGAGCTCCGCAAGTGCGGTCACACTCAACAACATATTGATACGAACCAGTTATTCAATGACGAGCAGCTTGGCAGAAGAGTTATGATGAAACCACTTTCTCCGGAGCAGGATCCGCAGAAAAAGCCATCTTCTGTCAGGGAAGTTGCAGGATCGTTGTTGGTGGCACGCAACAGTGAGTCCCTTGGCACGAAGGCATTTCTTGGATCCTTATGGACAATTGGCGGATACGGACTGGGTCAGGGATTGCGGCTGATTTCAAATTTAATACTGTCGAGGCTGTTGTTTCCCGAGGCTTTTGGGCTGATGTCTCTGGTACAGGTGGTAATGCAGGGAATTGGAATGTTTTCGGACATCGGAATTGGTCCATCAATCGTGCGGAGCAAACGTGGTGATGACCCCGATTTTCTAAACACTGCCTGGACCATTCAGGTTGTTCGCGGGTTCTTCATGTGCGGAGTGGTCACGCTTGCAAGTCGCCCTGCAGCTCTATTCTTTGAAGAACCGATGTTGCTGGAGATGCTTCCTTGGGCCAGTCTTTCGGCGATCGGGCTGTGTTTCACTTCAACAAAGTTTTTCACGGCCAGACGCCATCTGGCTGTTGCGAGTGTCACACTAATCGAACTCACTTCCCAGGTGTTAACGCTGAGCGTGTTAGTCGCTTTGGCATTTTTTATGCGTTCAGTATGGTCTCTCGTAATTGGGAATATCGTGGGGACAGTGGTAAAGTCATTGATGACGCAGTTTCTTCTAAGCGGACCTGTAAATCGCCTACGTTGGGAGAAAGCAGCAGTAGAGGAGCTATACCGTTTTGGCCGCTGGATTTTCCTAAGCACGGCGTTGACCTTTCTTGCCTCTCATGGAGATCGATTACTGCTGGGAAAATTTTTGCCGTTAAATCTGCTCGGAGTGTACTCTGTTGCCGTCTCGCTAGCGTCAATTCCGGATGCGATTTTTTCTGCAATCAGCCAACGTATACTGTTTCCATCGCTCGCGCGTGTTTCAGGTGATGCCGAGCGATTTCGAACAGCCTATGAAAAAGTCTCTGAAATCATTATGGTGTTAACTGGCTCAATAGTGATTGCTGGGCTTTGTCTCGGCCCACGCCTGATTCAAGTAATGTATGACTCAAGATATGATGCGGCGGCGTGGATGTTTTTGCCTCTAATCATCACTCAATGGTTTTCTTCACTAAACGGACTTGCTAGTACCGTCCCATTAGTCTTTGGAAATAGCCGCTGGGGAGCGATAGCGACACTGTCGCGCGTGATACTGTTATTTCCTGTTGGGTGGGCGGCTTGCGTACTTCTCGGTCCAGAATGGGGCATTTGCATTATTTCGGCGACCGTGATTCCGCAATGGTTAATAGCCTGTTTTGCTGCTAACCAATACGGACTGAGAGTATTCGGTGTCCAGTTTTGCGAGACGCTGCTGTTGACATGCATTTGTGCAGCGTCGTATTTGCTGTTGCAGGAAATTCCGTTAGGCAATTTTAGGGCATCGGTCGAGATTATTGCGGCGGTCCTTGGCGTGGCGGTGTGGACTTTGATTCATCCGAGACTTGTCGCTGATGGTATTAGGCGATTTCGTCAAGGTTGGTTTTGTCGTCGTCGTTGCAGTGAAGTTTAAAAAAATGTCCGGGAAGATACTTTGGGTAAATAAGCAGCCGCCATGGTCCCGCTGGGTCTATTCGGGAGGCTCACAGGCTCTATGTGTTGAACTAAAGAAGAGATCTGTTTTGCACGGCGCGCTGGCTCCCGACTTTATTTCCAGAACGTTTTCCCAGAAACCGATTTTAGGAATGGAGTTTCTCTTCAAACTGAAAGACAGGGTTCCTTGGGTATTCCCGAGGGATGAATGTTGGGATTGCGAATCAGACGGGAGTCTTGGACGCGCGTTGAAATCGCTTCCACCGGGGTCGGCTGTTGTATATGTGTTTGATATGCCAAGAGTCGCGGAAAAATTCAATGTGAAGAGATATTTGTTTCTTGATCTCTCTGCGTATGAGGGGCGACGCGCTCAGGCGTTTGGCATCGGAGAACTCTCGGATCAGGAGTTCGATTTGCTTTGCCAGCATCAGCGGGAGATGCTTTCGCAGGTGGACGGAGTCTTAACTCCTTCAACATTTGCTGCGGATTCAATTTCCAGAGATTTCGATTTCCCGCGCGAGAAGATTACAGCATTTGGCTGTGGTGCTGCATTGCCGGAAAGGATTTCTGAAGTAGCTTGTGACGGCGCCGCAGTTCCAAACGTTTTATTCGTCGGAAGGGATTGGAATCGTAAAGGCGGCCCGATGGTTCATAAGGCATGGCAGCTACTGCGACAGCGGATACCCAATGTCACCTTGACCATCATCGGGCCTACTGTACAACCTGTGGCCGAGCCTGGGGTCCAGTTTATCGGATTTTTGGACAAGACGTCACGAGCAGGTCTGGAGCGACTTCGCAGTGAATTTCAAAAGGCATCAGCTTTTTGCATGCCAACGCTTTGTGAACCATGGGGATTGGTGTTCGTGGAAGCAATGATTTTCGGGGCGCCTGTAGTGTCATTTGATGCATGGTCGTTACCAGATATCGTTGAAGACGGCGTTACCGGATTTCTCGTCAAGAAGCATGATGCTGAAGCTCTGTGTGATGCGCTTTACCGCGTGATTGCGGACCGCGAACTGGCATCTCGAATGAAACAGTTTGCATTCCATCGGGCTACCTCTGTCCTGTCATGGCAGTGCTGCGCCGATCGACTGCTCGCGCGGGTTCTTCCCAAGAGCATTGAGGGAAAGGGAATTCAGTGGATGCAGCCGAGGGAACGAGACTATTTGGGCATCCACAGCCGATAATGATGATCTGACTTAATAGTCTCGGAGCTTATAGCACCGTACCGGTAATTCCTGATGTCAACCTCTCGTGTTGTTTCGGCACTCGCTGTTCCGGTTTAAAAGCAGTCGCTGGAACGGAATATCCGTGTTAAAGTTACATGTTTCCAAAGTCACATTAGGTTGCTAGTTACTAATAAAGCTTAGCGTGTGTGTCCTATGCCCAAGCGGACGATATATGAATCCCTCAGTGGCAGAGCTTTGCGGTCCATCCAGTTTTTGTGTGGATTTGGTATAATTTCGGTTTTTGGAAGGGGGGCGTCCATGCAGGACCGAGAGTTGTACCAGGAGATCCTTGGATTGAAGAGTCCGTGGTCGGTTTCGCAGGTGGCCCTGGATTTGGAACAGGAGCAGGTAGATGTGTTTGTTGAGCATCCGACTGGCACAAAGTTTTGTTGTCCTGAGTGCTCTGAATCGTTGCCGTGTTACGACCATACTCCGGAACGTCAATGGCGGCACCTTGACACTTGTCAGCTCAAGACAATCCTGCATGCGAGTATTCCACGAGTCCATTGTCCAGAGCATGGCGTGAAACAGGTCCAGGTGCCATGGGCCGAGAAAGGCAGTCGGTTCACAATTCTCTTTGAGCGATTCGCGATTCAGGTGCTGCTGAAGACTCAAAACGTCAAAGGCGCAATGAGTATTCTGCGAACAAAGTGGGATCAGACGTGGTCGATTGTGGAGCGTGCTGTTGCGCGCGGCAAGGCTCGCAAGGAAGCGAAGGCGATGCCTCGCCTCGGGATCGACGAGAAGGCATTCCTCAAGGGCCAAAACTACATCACGCTGGTTTATGATCTTGACAACAGCACTGTCGAAGCCATCAGTGACGGAAACGACGCAGACAGCGGAATTGCCTGCCTTTCTCAGCTTTCTGACGTTCAGATTCAATCGGTCGAAGCGATCGCGATGGACATGAGTGGGGCGTATGTCAAAGCCGCGAAGCAGGTCATTCCTCTGGCGGAAAACAAGATTGTGCACGATCGATTTCACGTCATGCAGATGGCGACAAAGGCCGTCGATAAAGTGCGGCACGGAGAGCATCGGCAACTGATGAACGACGGCGATGATCGTCTGAGCAAAACAAAGTACATCTGGCTGACGAGCTTTGAGAATCTCTCTGAGAAACAGCAGACAGTCTTTGAAGCGACCTACGACCTGCAGCTCCAGACCGGGAAGGCGTGGGCTTATAAGGAAATGCTTCGCGACCTCTGGAGCCAAACCAGCGCTGCCTCAGCAACAACGTACTTCAACGACTGGTACAGGCGAGTGATTCACACAAAGCTCAAGCCGATGAAGACTGTCGCGAGATCGATCAAGGAACGTCTGCCGAATGTCGTCAGCTATTGCACTCACCAAATCACCAATGCCGTCGCCGAAGGCATGAACAGCAAAATCATGTCCATCAAACGACGTGTCGGTGGATTCCGAAACAGACAAAATTTCAAAACCGCCATCTTCTTCTACGGCGGAGGCCTCAGCCTCGACCCACAATAATCCCGGATGGACCAGCTTTGCTTGGGTGTCTCGGAGGCTGTGTTTAACTGGCTGCTTCTTTTGCAATCGCTTATTCGTTGAACGATATGATGGAGATGCAGGACTTGGGACGGCTGGTGTCTTGCTTTTGCTGGTAGACAATAACATAAATTTCATGCGAGTTCACTATTATGGAAGGTGTGTGGATTAAATGAGGGTGGGTGTTGTAACGTTTCATCGTGTTCCGAATTTTGGTGCGGTGCTACAGGCGTGGTCGATGGCTTATAATCTTCGCGAACTTGGCGCAGACGTGGAAATACTTGACTATAGGGCACCTGGAAATGAAGCAATGTTTAAGCGGCACGGCTTCAAGGCGCTTGTTCCGTCAATAGGTGCCGCCAGGCAGAAGAGGTTTGTTCGAAAAAACGTCCCGTTATCGAAAGTCCTTTACTCCCTGAAGGATGTGGAGGACTATGTATCGAGAGCGGGTTTTGATGTACTGGCGTGTGGCAGTGATCAGATTTGGAAGAAGGATCATCGATTGGGATTTGATCCGGTATACTATCTTGGTTTTAATGTGCCTTCTGGAGTTCGTCGCATTTCATATGCTCCGAGTTGCGGGGATATGACGGGCTACGGGGAACACTCGGCAAATGCAATGGACTGCTTTAATCGTTTTTATCGTCTCTCCGTACGAGATGGCAATTCGATGGAAGTATTGCATCGCCTCGGGCTGAGGAACGTGAAACGTGTGGTTGATCCGACTTTGCTGGCTGACTTTTCGAGTATTCTGCGTAAACGCTCGGACAACACGCCGTATCTTGCTGTGGTGGGCGGACTTGACGATGCATCTGTCCGGCTGGTTCGAGAAGTCGCGGCAGCGCTTAGGCTTCGTATCATTGCCGCAGGTACCCGGTGTACCGCGGCACACATCGAGAAAAGGTTTGTGAGTCCTGAGGAATGGCTGAGCCTGATCGCCAATGCCCATTTCGTGGTGACATCGCTTTTCCATGGTTCCGCGCTGGCACTGAAGTATCGTCGTCCTTTTATTTCACTCGATTGCGCTGGCCGCAGAACAAAGCTTCAGGATCTCTTGGATCATTTCGGCCTTCAGTCCCGTCTCGCTGCCAAGTCGGGAGATGACTATGTTTTTTCCGACGAGCTTTTACATCTCGACTATTCGCAATACGAGTCGTCCATCGAGTCGGCATTGGCGGATTCTCGTGAGTTCCTGAAGGAAGCGATTTATGGCTGACATCAGGGCGATTCAATCAGAAAGACTTTCTACATTTCGGACCCAACATGATTTTCAATTTTACGGTGAATTTCAGACGGTTGAAGAGTTTCTAGAATTTCAGCGCTGGGCCTCAGCAAACAGCCATCGGTTATACATACTCGGAAATGGATCGAATACGCTGTACACCCGGCGCAGGATCCGGACGCTGATCCTTAAGAACCGTTTAGATGCCTGGATGAATGATCTCGGCGAAGGGCGTCTGGAATGCTCATCGTCACTACCGGTGATGAGGATTCTAAAGCATTGTGAAGCAAGTAATCTGGATTCCTTTTACTATCTCGCATCCGTTCCTGCAACTTTCGGAGGTGCGCTTGCGATGAACGCCGGGCTCGGCGTCGGTGGGACAATTTATGACTTCGTCGAGTCTGTCACATACATAGAAGACGGCAGGATTTTGACTGTTCGATGTGAGGATTTGGAGAGGGCTCACCGTAAGACGATGTTTACCGGGGTTCATGATCGTTTAATTATTAGCGGGATCGTCAAGTTCCCGTCTCGCCCACTTGAAAGCAGTGAAATCCGAAAACGAATCGAGTGGTGTCATAGTCATCAGGATATCAGATTTCCTAATTGTGGAAGTGTATTTCGTACATACACTCCCTGGATACTTCGACGGATTCGTGGATTGCCTGTTGCCGGTATCAAGTATCCCTTCTTTCACACTCAATTTACGAGAAAGGTCAATAACTGGATTATCTGCAATAACCGAAGTAGTTGGCCAATCGTTTGCTTGATCCGATTTGTGCAGGGAATTCACCGACTATTTGGGAAGCGTGCAGAGACTGAACTCATTGAGGTTGACTGAGAAGAAGTGCTGACCGCGCCTGTGTTCACGACTCCGGCCAACTCAAAGACTTCCAGTCCGCGGCCAACAGTCCAATGGAACCCAGTTGATGGGGCGGATGGTTACGAAGTCTGGTATATGAATTTGTCAACCGGTCAAAATCCTGTCCGAGTCGACTCAACATCGTCCAACAGCTCTTCTCCAACCTCTGATCTGCCCATCGGCCGATACCGCATCTGGGTGAGAGCAACTCAAAAATACGGCGCTCCGTCGCCGTGGAACGCCTTTGTAACTGTCCAGGTGAGCACGCCGCCAGCTGTTAGTGTCGTTCCCAATGACCGAAAAAATGCCAGACCCCAGCTGACATGGAATGCTGTACCCGGCGCAGTTCGCTATGAAGTCTGGGCCGATAATCTGACAACGAAGAACAGTAAGGTCTTCCATTCCGGAAACCTTACGACCACTTCCTACACCCCATCGTCCGACCTTGGGTTTGCTCACGACCGATTCTGGGTACGCGCCCTTGATGCCGCAAATGTGCCGGGAAACTGGTCTCAGCCCGTCGACTATTCTCGCGTCGGCGTTTCCACCGAACTCGAACGGATTGCGTTCGATGGTCTGAACGGTCCGTCCAGTTTCGAATGGGATCCGCTCCCCGGTACCGTTCGCTACGAATTGTGGGCTGACAACCTGACAACTGGCACAACCAAAGCCATCTCTGATTCCAGTGTCACAGCGCCGACATTCGTACCCGGATTCGATGTTCCCTTTGGCCAGTATCGAGTTTGGGTGCGTGGAATTGATGATTTAGGAATTCCAAGTGCATGGTCGCCTACTTCCATGGCTGTGAATGGCCCGCTTCCCGTTTCTCCGGTGCAGCCCACGTTCGACCGACAACCGACTTTTTCCTGGGGTGATATTGCCGGTGTCGGCACATACGAACTGTACATCAACAGCAATGGTACTGTTCTTAACCCAGTGGGTCTTGTTTCCAGTTCATGGACACCCTCAGTCGAGCTTCCTGTTGGAAATCTGTCATGGTGGGTGCGTCCCTGGGCTGCAAATGGTTCAGCCAGATCGTGGAGTGCAAAGGCAACGTCTTACGTCGGCGGAAAATCGACGTTTCTTGGGGCTGAACGCGGGGGCAATGAACTTCCGGCGAGTGTCACGTTCTCCTGGCAGGCGGTCACCGGTGCGGGCCGCTATATTCTCCATCTGGAGCGGAGTGGCTTCGGCGTGGTGATTTGTCAGGATGATCTGACCGCCACCAGTTATGCCAGCCCCGCGACACTGGTCGGCGGACAATATCGCGCCTGGATCAAGGCAGTCGACAGTCGCGATAATAACTCCGGAATCTGGTCCGATATGTTTACGTTTACCCTGGCAGATTCCAGGATCACCGATGACGGCGATTTGTTCGCCGACGGTTCTTCCGTTCTGCAGCCTGTTGCCGTTGCGTTGGCCGGGCAACGCTTCTCCGAGGACTGGGAGCTAATTAACACCAGGCCCGAACGACAGGCGGCAAGGGAAATGGTTCGCTGGGAAGGAGATGGTGATATGTATTCCCCCCCGTCTGGTGCGAGCGAAAAACAGCCCAAAGGGAGTTCATGGTCGCTGGACGCTCTGATGACAGAGCAGGATGCTGATTTGATTGACAAAGTACTTTCTGGTGTGATGCCCGTCACAGCGGAACTTTAAACCTGAACCGGGTTTGTCGAAAACCGGCCGCCATGGACACCAGGAATGCTCTAAGAGCATGCCTGGTGATTTGCGTATGGCCGAAATGCAATCCGGAACGCTCGCCGGGATCTGCGGATTCCACTACTGACTATCGCTTCAGGCGACTCGACGTGCACCAGAACTGCCGAAGATCCGAAATGCGGTTATACCGTGAAATGCTGTGAAATGGAGAAGCCACAGGATATGCCTGACCTGGCAATCGTTATTGTCAATTATCGTACGGCTGGCCTCGTAATTGATTGTCTTGCGTCGCTGGTCACGGAACGCAGCGTATGTCATTTCAAGGTTGTTGTTGTTGATAATGCGTCCGGAGATGATTCTCCCGATCAAATCTGTCAGGCAATCAGTGATCATGACTGGTCCGAATGGGTTCAGGTACTGCGGTCTCCTGTGAACGGAGGCTTTTCCGCGGGGAACAATTTGGGTATGCAGTCGTTGAAGGCAGGTGGATATTTGCTGCTGAACAGCGATACCATCGTTCGGCCGGGAGCGGTTGTGAAACTGATCGAAGAGTTCCATCGAAATCCCCGGGCCGGATTGATTGGACCTCGACTTGAGTTCCCGGATGGTACGGCACAGGTCAGTTGTTTTCGCTTTCCCTCATTCTTCAGCGAAGTCATCCGCGGTGCGTGCACAGGCCCGGTGACCCGAATTCTCAGAAAATGGAATGTGCCGATCCCGGTGAGCGATTGTGATGCAGAACCAGAATGGCTCAGTTTTGCTGCGGTGCTGATTCGCGGGGAGGTGCTGGACAAAGTGGGGATGATGGACGACGGATTCTTTATGTATTTTGAAGATGTTGACTATTGCCGCCGGGCGGTGAGTGCAGGCTGGGACCTGGCATGTTGTCCGGATGCCCACATTGTGCATCTGCATGGACAGAGTTCGGGTCTGACCGAACTGAATGCTGCTGTGAAGCGACGCCCGGCTTATTACTATGCCGCTCGTGCGCGCTATTTACGGAAATGGCATGGCATTGCAGGAATGGTTGCGGCCAATCTTGGCTGGTGCCTCGGCAGAATGATTGGATTTACTCGCGAACTCATGGGCCGTCGTCGAACTTCGTGCGATCGAGAGTGGATCGACAATTGGGTGTATTTGCATGATACAGACAGGCCTCCGCATGCAGGCGGGAGCTAAGGGCGTGAGACGCCTAGCCAGCCATTTTTGCGTTTTATGAGTACCGTACATTGGATGTGCACGACAGTCGGACAACGGAGGCAGTTCGTTTGGCCTGTTATCAGTCGGCATTCCTGGTGGATGCGAGACTTAAACAGGCGGTGGAATTCATTCGGAGCCGACGGCTGAGAGTCTGTTCACGGACCAGCTGATTTCGCTCTTTGAGACTTCTGGAGCGGATAAAATCCTGCCGGTATTTTTTGAACGGATGCTGGCAGAACCTCAGCTTGAGCTGGAACGAATATGTCAGTTTCCTGGCTATGATGGGGCTCCCGAGTGGAAGGTTGATCGGGAAGCTCAGAATGTTTACAGCGAACGAATGCGAAAGAGTCGATGGCGTGATGCGATTGTGGATGCTCCGGTATTGCGTGAGATTCGGCGAAAGCTGATTCCGAAATCAGCAAGAGAGTGGGTAAAAAGCCTATGGACGATGAAAGAGAAGCCGAAGCTGAATTCGCAGCAGACAGAGAAACTCAGGGCGGTTTTTGATGAAGATTTGTGTCGGCTGGGTTCGTGGCTGGGTGCGGAGCTGAACTGTGAGAATTACTAATCTGTGGTGCGGGGGCTGGTGCCTGCATGGACGAGGACGGTGCCTCAGATGAAGTGCGGGCGGTTGGAGGGGGTTCTCAATGGCCGACGTTTGTAGTTGCCAAACCTGGGCTCAACCGACACGGGGTCGGTTGGGACCGGGGGCGGCGTGGTGACGTTGCTTTAGTTTTCAAAGCCTGGCTCAACCGACGCAAGGTCAGTTGGGGCCGGGGCCAAATCGCAGTCGTTCCAGGATCAACGACTCCTTGCAATCCTTCGATTTTGATCCGCGGCCAACTCGGAAAAACCAGCTTCATTTTCGGTTGCCTTTTTAGTATCCTGTTAAGTTCTGGTTCCTGAAATTTGCCCAAGGAAAGAATGTTCGATGACTGGTTTTCGCAGATACTTTAAACCGCTCTTGATACTGTTCTCCGGAGTAGCCATCGGAGTTACAGCGGGAGTACTGGCGTTCTATACGAAGCCCGCAGTTTCACGCATTGACAGTGTGAAGCGTCGGCTTGGATTTGAATCATACTGGGGAAAGTTCACACAGCGGTTTGATGCCTATAAAGCCAGTGACTGGCCTGGTGTTACTTCACCGACATCTCCGATATGGAAAGTTCGCCGCGGATATGATGTGCAGCTGGTTAAAAAAGGCTTTACATTTCCTGTCAATATTTCATTCTACGAGGGACAAGCAGATGGCGAAGACGCGCCGCTGTTTTATGTAAATGAATTGCACGGTACAATTAAGTATGTGGCGCGAGACGGATCGATACACATTTATGCGGAGAACTTGAATAACTTCGAACCATTTCCCATCGAGAAAAGTGATGAGATGGGGCTGTCGGGGATGCTTGTTCTTCCTGGCACCGAAGACCTGATCGTTACTGGCAGTTATACGGACAGTGAAAGCGGATTACTCAGCAATCATATTCTGAGACTCACAAGTGAACCGGGTGGACGAAGAATGGCGAGTCAGTCGGTCATTCTGGATCTTAAGGAATTTACGTCTCCTTCAAATCAGATTCAACAGGTCGTGATTGGGCCTGACGAAAAGCTTTACGTTTCAGTGGGTGATGCGGAGAACCACAAGTTAAGTCTGGATCGCACGAAGTTTGGAGGCAAGATACTTCGGTTGAATCTGGACGGCACCGCTTGTGAAGACAATCCATTTTATGTGGCCAGCCTTCCTGATTCGCCCGAGAGCTACGTGTTTGCTTATGGCATCCGCAACGCCTTTGACATGGACTTTTCTTCGGCCTCCGGACAACTTTTTGCTGTGGACAACGGAAAGAACCTGGATCGACTCTTTCATGTTCAGCCTGGATCCAGCTATGGCTGGGATGGAGTTCCGGACAGCATCCGCACGAACTCTTTGTATACATGGGGGCCGGTGGGAAATACAGCGCCGGTCGGGATGACGTTTCTCCGCAACGGAGTCATGGGGGAAGGAAGTGCAGGCCATTGCTACATCGCTACATACGGACCTGCTGCAGAACTGGGACAGAATTATGGCAAATCAATACTGCAATGCATTATGCATCCGCAGTTACCCGCATTGATTCGGAGTCCGGAGCCAGTGGTTCAGTATCAGGGCGAACTCGCCACCACAATTCTTGGGCTTGCCGAAGGTCCTGATGGCATTTACTTCACGGACTTTTTTGGAGAGGCCACGAGCGGCCTGGACGCAACTGGAACTGGGGGCGTTTGGAAACTGATGCCGTCGAAGGCGACATTGGGGCTTCCGGATACCTCGGAGGTTGAGATGGCCAGTTTGTCGAGCAGCGAGCGCGGGCAGATCCTTTTCAGCCAGTTCTGCCGCGCCTGCCATCGGATAGAGGGGAATGGCGGGCATGAGGGCCCCGAGTTGACCCACGTGATTAAGAATTTGGATCTGCGGCTGAATTCTCAGGCATACGAGTCTGAATTGGCCCGACTTCTGGCGTCGCAGAATCCATTTATGAAGGAACAACGTGGGTTTCTGGAGGAAGTTCAGAAAACTAAGGGGCAAGATCGGATCAAAATCTGGATTTGGTATCATCTGATTGAACCCCGATTTGATAACCTCTATGCAAAAATGCCGCGTTTCTCTCCCGGACTGACCGATGACCAGCGAAGAGACATCGTTGCGTTTCTTCTGAAAGAGGATTAGTCAGAACGTCACCGGATCCGTTCATTTTAAGTGAGGTCAGCATCTTGAATACTGCGTCGCTAACTATAGAACGCTCAGGAGATAATTCAGAGCCTGTAATTCGCTGGCTGCAATGGTTTATGTATTTGTGGGCATGGTCAGTGCTGTTCCACAATGGCAAGACCAACGACTGGGCTGTGATTCCCTGTGACCTGTTGACTACTGGGGCAGCTGTCGCAGTTTTGTTTTCCCGGGGAAACATCAATGCATTTGCCATGTTGCTGATGGCACAGGTCACGGCATTCTGTGTGCGACTGCCTAATGTCACCAATCATCCGGTTCTTGCCGCGATTGCGGCGACGACAATGCTCATGGCGATGGTTGCTGCTACTGATCGTAAATCATCGAATATGGATCAGCATCGCTTTATTCAGATCTTCGCCCCTGCGGTGAGGATGCAGGTATTACTGCTCTATTTTTGGGTGGTCTTTCACAAGCTTAATCGCGATTTTTTTATTCCTGAATGGAGCGCAGCGGTTGAGCATCTGGAGAATCTGTCGCTTACGCTGCGAAAGTTACATCTGCCACCGATTCCCGTGAACTCATTCACAGCAGGTTCAGCGATTTGGGGAACTCTGTTGGTGGAGGCCGCGATTCCAATTCTACTGCTGATCCCTCGGACGAGAATAGTGGGCGTCCTCGTGGCGGTGGTGTTCCATTTTGTTCTTGGCATTGAGGACTACTACGATTTTACCTCGCTGATGTATGCAGGGGTGTTTTTGTTCCTGCCGGTATCATATATCGTCGGAATCGAACAAGGTGTGACAGCTCTTCGAAAACTGTTTGCCTGGCCGTTGCGGTTCGCGCCTGGCAGCATTTGGCTAAGCATTCTGCTCATTGTTACAGCTGCAAACCTGACGATCGAAGATGGGGAAGTAGAACATTCTTTTCGGGTTTTCAAGATCCTCTGGATGATCTGGTCCTTTGGTCTAATCTTTGTTTTCTTTTACGGTAGCCGGCATAAAGCTGACGATTCATTGGCCGATACGACTTTCCGACAGTTTGTATGGCCAGCCAACGTTGCATCCTGGGTGCTTGTCGGGCTGGTGGTGCTGAACGGTGCTTGTCCTTATCTGGGCCTTAAGACTCGCAGCGTGTTTGCAATGTTCAGCAACCTTAGAACCGAGAATGGGACGACCAACCATTTGTTCGTTCCTGCAGGCTCTCAGATATTCGAATTTCAAACAGACATGGTACAGCTCCTTGAAAGTTCCGACTCTGAGTTGCAGAAGATGGCTGAATCGCAGGCCATGATGCCCTTTTTTAATCTTCGGAAAATGGTGAGTTCAATGCCGCCGGATCGCCGAGCGAATATGTCGGTTCGCTTCATGCGGGGAAATCAGGAGGTTATCGTGTCCAACGCGGCCACCGAACCAGCACTTTCAGAGCCTTATCCCTATCTGATAAGGAAGTTGTTATTGTTTGGACCCATCAATGCCGGACCTTATCAGAAGAATCGGCACTAAGACGCCGTCCGAGTAATTCTATAGTGACTCAAGTGTGTCTGAACAGCAGGGTCTGTTTCGGATAGATTCAGCCGTTGATCTGCGATCTGACGGTTTCTCGGAATGTTCTACTTGTTGAAAGCTATTGGGACGATGTGACAGTTCCATTCCCCGGGATTTGTTTGACCTTTCAATAGTTCAGACTTCCTGGAGAATGGTTAGGCAATGTATCGCCGGGGGGCGCCTTAACATTCATTTGCGAGCCAGGGGCTACTTCCGATCCTGTTCATATAATTCATTGTCTTTCGCATCACGCTGGCGTATCTGGTGAGGAATGCGATATACCGATAACCTTCTGAGATTCGCCGCACATGCCTGAAAGGCTCCAAATGAGAACATGGGTTGCAGTCATTGCCCTTGCCATGATAACGAGAATCGCGTGGGCTCTTGTCATTCCAGTCATCCCGACGTCCGACTCACATGCATATGATACGTTCGCCAGAAATATTGCAGCAGGGGACGGGTTTTGCTGGAAACCAGGTGATCCGACTGCTTTTTGGGCGGTCGGTACACCGGCGGTTTATGCCGCGCTGTATTCAGTTTTTGGCGTTAGTTATACCCCAATCGTCGTGCTCAACATTGTTCTGGGTGTTGCTACCGTATTTCTGACGATGTGGCTCACGCATCACTGGTTTGGAGAGCTTCCAGCCACTTTTGCTGGGTTACTGCTGGCGGTTTGGCCGTCCCAGGTGCAATTTACGACCGTGCTGGCCAGCGAGCTGCTGTTTAATGTCTTTGTCCTTGCCGGTCTTTCCGTATGGATCTCTGGTACATCCGCATCGCTAACACGGTCATTCATTTTGGGTATCGTATGGGCAGTTGCCAGCTACCTTCGCCCGATTGCCTTGCTAATTCCATTGATTCTGGCTGTCATCCGCGCATGTTCCACCGGATTCAGCAGGACGCAACTTCGCTTCGCTTTTACAGAAGCAGCCATCGCTGTGACAGTGATGGTCGCCTGTATTTTACCATGGACGGTCCGCAATCATCATGTATTCGGCCATTTCGTGCTGATCTCAACCAATAGTGGATCGAATTTTTGGATGGGAAACAATCCGCAGAATCCGGCGGGAACTTACACGGTGCGACCAGTGGACCTTCCAGCGGGCGAGGTGGAAGGAGATCGGCTCCTGAAACAACGTGCCATAGAGTATATTCGCGATGAACCAGCCGCATTTGTTGTGCGTACCCTTCGCAAACTGATTTTTCTGCATTCAAGCGAGACGATCGGCGTGCATTGGAACCGAAAAGGGCTGGAGCAGAAATTCGGGCAGTCTGTGCTGACACCAATGAAGGCAGCCAGTGCGGCGTACTGGCTGTTAATGCTGCTGCTTGCGTTAGTCGGCGTGGGTGTATTGTGGCGACGCCAGGGATGGTGGAATGTCGTCCTGCATCCGGCAGTTGTGTTGTGGGGCTATTTTGCGGCGGTACATGCGGTAATCGTCATCGGGGATCGCTATCATTTCCCGTCCATTCCCTTTATAGCGGCTTTGGCCGGACTTGCTGTTGATGCGGTTCTAAGCGGGAAATTCCGATACGGTCGCGTTTCGAGCACTGCACCATAGATGACTGTGAATCGAAGGAGTTTACTGCAGCATCAGTGTCATTTCGCTTTCCGTGGCATGACACTATTGCTCGATGATACCAGATACGCAGCTTGCCAGGTCGTCTCTGATTAATGATCCCCGAGTGCGTGTTGTTGCAGGATATGCCGCAAACTATTTAATTGACGGATGACGCGAAGGTAGTTAGGACGAATGCTCCGGAAACCTGAAGGAGGGTAGCCGGTTTCGAACGCGACTGAAGGAGAACAAACAGGTCGCGTCTGAGACGTTGTCACACGGTTACCTGCTCCCCAGATTGAAACCCGGAATTTTTCGTGCTGCGAGCCAGTGCCCAGCTGTGGAGTAATCTGCGAGCCGAAGTCCCGCAGCTGATCAGCTGGAACGCGACGACCGTCTCAGAAGTTGCATTGAACCAATACAATTCGAACGAGAATTAATTTGACTATGACTGAACCCCACGTATCACAGGTTCCAGTTTGCGTTGATCTGGATGGGACGCTGATTACCGGCGATTTATTGTGGGAAGCGTTGTTTCTGCTGCTGGGGCAGCAGCCAATCCTGGTCTGGCAGATCCCGTTCTGGCTATTACGTGGAAAAGCGGCCTTTAAGGAGGAAGTAGCAAACCACATCAAAATTCAGGCGGATACTTTGCCGTATCACCCAGAGTTGCTGGAGTTTTTAAGAGAGTTGCGACGTGATGGACGGCGGTTGATACTTGCGACAGCCAGTGATCGACGGTTTGCACAGGCCGTAGCAGACCACCTTGAGTTATTCGATGACGTGATTGCCACAGAGGCTGGATTGAATTGTGCGGGGGCGGGAAAACTGTCTCGGATTCAGAAAGTGTGCCGCGGACGGTTTGACTACATCGGTAACTCGTCCGCTGATCTGCCGCTTTGGGAGGCAGCCAATGAAAGCTACGTGGTTAACGCATCTTCCAGCGTTCTGTCAAAGGCAAGAAATGTATGTCAACCGATTCGAGTGTTTCCTCGTAAGGCGGGTGGATTTCGGGCGATGATTCGCCTTCTGCGCCCGGTTCAATGGGCTAAAAATCTTTTGCTTTTTGTGCCACTGTTAATGGCACACGAGCTGGACTTCGATAAATGGCTTACAGTTCTCATAGCATTTTTGGGGCTAAGTGCGTGTGCTTCGGGCACATACATTATCAATGACCTGACCGACATCAATTCGGACCGTCGGCATCCGCGAAAATATCGTCGTCCCCTGGCGGCCGGAACAGTATCGATTCCTGCCGCGCTGGTCATGTCGGGAGGGCTGATGCTCGGCGCAGTGGGATTGACTGCAATATGTGCACCTGTCGTTCTGCCATGTCTGCTGGTGGGGTACATTCTGGCGACTCTGACCTATTCCTATGTCCTGAAAAACAAGTTGTTTGTTGATGTGCTGATGCTGGCGGGGCTGTATACCTATCGAATTCTCGCCGGAGGCCTGGTCGCCGGGATATCACTTTCGCACTGGCTTCTTGCGTTTTCTGTGTTTCTGTTCTTGTCGTTAGCACTGTCCAAGCGATTTACCGAACTATCCGCAGCCCGCGGCGAGGTAAACTCCAGGCGCGGCTATCGTCCGGAAGATCTGGATCTGTTGGGCAATCTCGGCCCAACGTGTGGTTATCTCGCCTGTTTAGTGTTTCTTTTGTACATTGCAGGAGATACGGCAACAACGCTTTACAGTCGGCCAACTTTTCTTTGGTTTGTCGGGCCACTGTTTCTTTACTGGATTACCAGGATCTGGTTTCTGGCGCACAGAGGAGAACTCAGCGACGATCCTCTGGTGTTCGCTGTGAAAGATCGTCACACTTATGTGATCGGTCTCATGACAGCCGTTCTTGTGCTTCTGGCTGTATGATGCTTCTCGCAAAGTTGCACCGCTGCGGAACAGTATGTTTTGCGGTGGAATGTCGATCACTTTATTTTTGATTCGATCGCATCGATCGCGGTGACCAGATGCAGACCACTCAGAAAGAGTAAACGAATGAAATGGCTGTTCCTTTCGTTGGCAGTCCTGCTCACCGCTTGCGCGAATGTGCTGTTAAAATATGCGGCCAGCATCAATCACAGTGATGCGGCAACCGCGGTAGGATTCCTGAAGAAGACGGCGTTTAATCCCTACCTGATTTCCGGTATTGTGTGCCTGGCCACTGCGATGGTGTTCTACACGATGAGTCTGCGGTTCCTGCAACTTAGTGTTGCCTATCCAATCATGACGTGCTCAGTTGTAGTTATGGTAGCGTTCCTCTCACATATGTTGTTTGATGAACATTTCACTTTGTGGAAGTTCATTGGAACGGCACTGGTGTTGGCCGGCGTTGCGATTTTGTCCAAATGACAGGAAAAATGGAAAATCAGACTATGAATGTTTCCGGATGGATGACGGATTATGTGGCGCGTCAGCAGGCTTTGCTGTCCACAATTGATCTGGATGTTGTTGAGGCGATTGTTGGGGTGTTGCGAGACGCTCACCGCGAAGGCCGGCAGGTATTTGTATTTGGCAACGGCGGGAATGCGGCGAGTGCTTCGCACTTTGCCACGGACCTGGGCAAGGGTGCTTCGGATATGCTGAATATGCCCTTCCGAGTCATGTCGCTCAATGACAATGTGCCATGGCTGAGTGCGATAGGAAACGATTATTCCTTCGCGGACGTGTTTGTACGTCAGCTCAGGAATTACGCTCGCCCGGGCGATGTGATTATTTCATCGAGTGTGAGTGGCAGCTCAGAAAACTTAGTTCGTGCGCTCGCGTGGGCTCAGGAAAATCAGATGACGACGGTGGCCGTGATCGGTGCGAAGCGCGGCAGGATGGCCGAGTACGCTGATCATCTGCTGGTGATTGGGGATACTCATTATGGCCGGGTTGAGGATGCTCAGATGACCGTTTATCACATGTTGTGTTATGCCTTCATGGAGCTGCCGGAAACAGCCGAGTCCGGGGCGTGATGCGAATGTTTAACCCGTGGCCGACAGGCCAGGACTTCCTTGCAGCCTGGCCTGTCGGCCACGGGTTAAACGATTTATGTGTACGCAAAACAGGGCGACTTCATTATGAAGGCAGAGCCTGATCGGTCCATTTGAGGACTTTGGAACTACACAATGGATGAACAGGGATGTGGGGACTGGCTGTGGGTTGATCGATTGCTGCAGCTTGGGTTTCAGATCCAAACTCGTGTGTATGGGATGCTGACATCGGATGAGCAGGGACTTGCAGCGCCGGTGGCTGAGGAAGGTGGCGATACGATCTATGCGATTGATCGGCGAGTGGAGCCGCTTCTGGAGGAGCAGATTGCTCTCTGGCCGCAGGAATGTTTTCCTCTGCTGCTGATCGCGGAAGGCATGGGAGCAGATGGACGCCGTCGTTTTGGTGACCCTGCCCTGCCCTGTAAATACCGCGTGCTGATCGATCCGATTGATGGAACTCGCGGGCTGATGTACGACAAACGGTCGGCGTGGTTTCTGGCCACCGTTGCCCGGGATCTTGGTGAAACCACCAGCCTGCAGGATTCCTTTGCGTCCGTGCTGGTCGAGCTTCCGACCAGCAAGCAAATACTGTGCGATGCGTTCGCGGCGGTGCGAGGTCAGGCAACTCGGGGATGGCGAACTCAGGTAGGCGGTGCCCATGCCCAGGTTCGACCTCCCAGTCCTGCTCGCAGTACAACTCTGGCAGGCGGGTTCGCTCAGGTGAGCAGCTTTTTCCAGGGGACAAAGGGACTGGCTGCTGACCTGATGGAGTCGATCTGTCGGGTTGTTGTGCCCTTCGGAAAGACTTCCCGGGAGGCGGTGCTGGACGACCAGTACATTTGCACGGGCGGCCAGATGGTGGAACTGATCAACGGGCATGATCGATTCTGCTGTGACCTGCGGCCGCTGTTCTTTGAGATTCTGGAACAGGACAGTTTTCGGGAAGTGCCGGAGCTTGTTTGTCACCCGTATGACGCCGCTGGTCTGCTGGTTGCTGAGCAGGCGGGTGTGATTATGACGGACGGATTCGGCCGTCCGCTGAATGCTGTGTATTGCGTGGATCAGCCGGTGCACTGGTGTGGTTATGCGAATGAGGAACTTCGAAGGATTATTGAACCGGTGATTCAAACCTGGCTGGGGGAGCACGGGATTTTGCCGGGGTCCGATCCGATGGCCGGCGGGCAGTTGTGATTTTACCGGGGGTCTGGGTCGGGACGCCGATGGTAGTTGCCAAACCGGGGCTCCATCGGCGTGAAGCCGATGGGGGCCTCTGTGAATGGGCGTTGTTGGCCTTATAGTTTTCCGGGGGGTGAAAACCCCTGTCCACCATCAGACCTCGCTCCGCGAGGAGGGCGGCATTCGGTCTATGGGGCAGGGATGAGGCGTTACCCGATGGTTCCGATCCGAATTTGCGATTTGCCGCGGAGCGGCATTTGATGGTAGCCCGGCCTTTCAAGGCCGGGATTGGACGCCCACAATTGACCGTGTCGCGGAGCGACAATTGACTGGCTGGCCACTGGCTGGCCACAGGGTGACGCACGGTTCGGTAATGACTCAATCGTCGCTCCGCGACGCCGTTGCCGCCTCTGCGGTTTTCCGGGGGTTGAATCCCCCGGCTACCATCAAACCTCGCTCCGCGAGGAGGTCGTCATTGGGTCTGTGGGGCGGGGATTTGGCGAAACCCGTCGGTTCCGATCCGAATTTGCGATTTGCCGCGGAGCGGCATTTGATGGTGAACTGCACCGAGTTTGTATTTTCGGCCCAGCGGGCCATCAGTTTCAATCGCCTGGTTCATTGGACCAGGACAAGGACAGGGTTCGTTCATGGTTGATGTTCAGGAACAGGACAGAGGCGAAATGCAGCGACGATACGTGTTGATAACTCCGTGTCGGAATGAGGCTGAGTATGCTCGGCGGACACTGGATTCGGTGATTGCGCAATCGGTGAAACCGGCATTGTGGGTCATCGTCGATGATGGCTCGTCGGACGAGACGCCTGCGATTCTGGCTGAATATGCAGCTCGGCATGACTTTATCCGAATTGTCCGTCGTGAAGATCGCGGCAAGCGGGCGGTGGGACCGGGAGTGATCGAAGCGTTTTATGCGGGCCTTGAGACGATTGACATCGATCAGTATGACTTCGTCTGCAAGCTGGATCTGGATCTGGATTTGCCGACGAAGTACTTTGAGATCCTGATGGAACGCATGGATGCAAATCCAAGGCTGGGTACCTGCTCGGGTAAACCCTACTATGTGGACGAAGCGACAGGGAGCCTGATCAGTGAAGGATGTGGAGACGAGACAAGTATTGGTGCATCGAAGTTCTACCGCGTGACGTGCTTTCAGCAGATTGGTGGATTTGTGCGTCAGGTGATGTGGGACGGCATCGACTGTCATCGCTGTCGCATGCTGGGATGGATTCCCTGTTCGTGGGATGACCCGGAGATTCGATTTATTCATCTGCGTCCCATGGGATCCAGCCAGCAAAGTATCTATACCGGGCGAATCAGATGGGGATTTGGCCAATATTTTATGGGAACGGGCCCATTTTACATGCTCGCCAGCGCCATTTTTCGTATGAAGAAGCGGCCGATCATTTTGGGTGGGCTTTGTATGTGGTGGGGATATCTGAAAGCATGGATCGGCAGGGTTCCGCAGTATCCTGATGCGGATTTTCGACGGTTCGTAAGAAAATATCAGCGTCGGTGTCTGCTTTTCGGGAAGCGTCGAGCAACCGAAATGACGAATGCGGAGCAGGCAGGTGGATTTAATGCGGTATCGCAATAGATTTTGGCAATGAGCAGTGCAGTAGACAATCATTCCAGGAACAGAGAGAACTGATACAAATGCAACGGGTGGTATCTGAAATTCAAAGTGGTGTGGCTGCAGAACTGAATCAGAAGATCGGCAGTCGGACTGCAAAAGTGGGAATAATTGGTCTTGGTTATGTTGGGCTGCCGCTGATCAGTGCATTTACAAAGGCGGGGTATCAGTGCATCGGTTACGATGTCGACCCTGTCAAGGTGCAGTCATTGCAGGCGGGACGCAGTTATATCAAACATATATCGTCGGAGACGGTCGCTGGCTGGATCAGTGGAAAACAGCTGATACCCACCGCCGATATGACTCGGCTGAACGAAGCGGATGCATTGCTGATCTGCGTGCCGACTCCGCTGAATGCCAGCCGGGATCCGGATCTGATTTATATTGAAGAGACAGCCAGATCGATTGCTGCCGTTCTGCGCCCCGGGCAGCTTGTGGTACTGGAGAGCACGACGTATCCCACGACCACTCGCGACGTCATGCTGCCGATTCTGGAAAAGAATCCGGCGGGTTTGAAGAGTGGAACCGACTATTTTGTGGCTTATAGTCCGGAGCGGGAAGATCCCGGCAATCCTGACTATACGGCTGCTGGAATTCCGAAGGTGGTTGGAGGCGTTGATGCCATAAGTCTGGAACTGGCCTGTGCGCTTTATTCACAGGCGATTGTGAAGATCATACCGGTCGCCTCTGCAGAGATTGCCGAAGCCTGCAAGATTCTGGAGAACACCTATCGCTGTGTGAACATTGCTCTGGTGAATGAGTTGAAGATGTTGTTCGATCGGATGGGTATTGACGTGTGGGATGTCGTCAACGCTGCCAGTACTAAGCCGTTTGGTTTTCAGGCGTTTTATCCAGGGCCGGGGCTGGGGGGACACTGCATTCCCATCGATCCGTTTTATCTTAGCTGGCTGGCTCGTCGACAGGGAATGACGACTCGATTTATCGAGCTTGCCGGCGAAATCAATACGCGAATGCCGCACTATGTGATTGACCGGCTGGGAGAGTTTTTGAACGAGAAGGGCAAGCCGATCAAAGGGAGCAGCATTTGTCTGCTGGGCATGGCCTACAAGAAGGATGTGGATGATGCGAGGGAGAGTCCGGCCTTTGAGCTGGCAGAGATGCTGTTAAAGCGAGGGGCGAAGCTGACATACAGCGATCCTCATATTCCGGAGCTGCGAGCATCACGCAGTCATTCGCTGCCAGCGATGAAGAGTGTTGCACTGACTCCCGAGTTCCTGGAGAGTCAGGATTGTGTGTTGATTGCGACAAATCACACGGCATTCGATTATGAATTGATCGTCCGTCACGCCCCGATGATTCTCGATACGCGCAACGCGACCAGCAAAGTCTCGGGTGGGCATGAAAAGATTTACAAAGCATGAAACATACGAACGGAATTGTCAGACGGACCCAGCTTTAGTATGTTGGAACCTTGATAATTTAAAGTGGGATTTGCGGTGTTTCGACTAACGCTCGTTTAGTGTACTTTATCATGAGTCGGTACGCGTTCATTTTATTCATTCTGCTCTTTGCGGTGAAACTTCCCGCAGATGAGGCTCAGGAGTTCCAGGCCGATGCTGCTGGATTCCAGCGGATCGTTGCCCCGTTTCTCGCAAAGCACTGTCTGCGATGTCACGGGCCAAAGGATCCGCAGGGAGAGTTTCGTACGGACCGCGATTTGACTCTCAATTTCACAGACGCCGCGACGAAAGGCAAATGGAGCGAAGTTGTTGACGTACTGAATGCTCATGAAATGCCGCCCGAAAAAGAGCCTCAGCCGGAACCCGGCGAGGTTGCCGGGATTGTTGACTGGGTAACTCAGCAGGCCGCATTAGCGGAACAATTCCGTCGCCTCTCCACCCCAGTTCTTCGACGTCTGAATCGCAATGAATATCGCAACTGCATTCGCGACCTGTTGGGCGTGGATGTGGATGTTTCGATCTTCCCCAATGATCCTCTCGCCGGTGGTTTTGACACGAATGGCTCCGCGCTGAATCTGTCTTCCTCGCAGATCGACCTCTACTACGAGACCGCAAGGCGCATCATAGTTAATGCGCTGCAGCGAGGCCCGCGTCCCAGACCAGTGACATGGCTTATCGAACCAGAGTCGGGTGACAACGACCGCAATCGTGTGGCCTTTGCCGGTCAAAAGCCGATTGTCAATGGGGGGGAGAGTGCCGTTCAGGATGGATGTCGAGTGCTTCGTAGTTCGGAGTGGAACAAAGCAATCACCGTTCGTGAATTTATTTTGCCCTACCCGGGGACCTATCGGCTGCGGATTCTTGCAGGGGCAAAGGTGCCGGCAAGAGCTGAAGTTGTTGTGAGGGCTGAAAAACTATTGAAAGAGAACATGGATAACCACCTTCTGCAGAGTTCAAAAGACGCTGCCGATCTTAAGAGGATGTACGAGAAAAATATTGTTCACTTAAAGACAGACCGAATGTACGACTACGGTCCTCCTCGGATCCGTGTGACAAGAATTCTTGGAGGGCAACCCGTGGTGGTGGGCGAAACCGATATCACCGCCGATTTTGATGCCCGAAAAGACTATGATTTTGAAATTAGTTTCACCACGGAAAAGGCCGGAATCAAAATCGAGTACGCCTACAGCATTCCAAAGGTACTCGAGAATTTCGCGATTCAAAATTCAGAAGAGTTTGCCCGGCCGGAAGCGTGGATTGACCGGATTACCCTGGAAGGTCCAATCAACGAAAAATGGCCGCCTGAGCAGTACACTCGGCTGATGCTGGGAGATGATCGACATCCGGTCGGTGACCGAATGCATGCTGAGAAAGTCCTGAGAACTTTCATGCGGTCGGCTTATCGGCGCCCGATCACGGAAGATGAGCTGAAGGAAAAGCTTGCCCTGTTTGATGCGGCAGTGCCGACATCAGCGAGTTTTGAGAAGGCAATCACCGAGCCTCTTGTCGCGGTCCTGATGTCTCCACAGTTTTTGTTTCTGTCAGAAACCACCGCGCCAGGTTCATCTCTGAATGATTTTGAACTGGCAAGTCGCCTGTCGTTCTTTCTTTGGAGCAGTCAGCCGGATCAGGAATTAATGAAGCTGGCTGCGGAGAGTCGGTTGCATGATCACAGCGTTCTGATTTCGCAGATCGATCGCATGCTGGCAGATCCGAAGAGCGAACAGTTTGTCGAGAACTTTGCAGGTCAGTGGCTTGGACTGTCAGAGTTTGGAGCAAACCCTCCGGCGGCAGATCTATATCCTCAATATGACCGTCATCTGGAGACTTCGAGTATCGGTGAATCTGTGGCATTTTTCAGAGAGGTGCTGCACAGTGATCTTGGAGTGCTGAACTTTATTGACTCCGATTTCGTTGTGATTAATGAACGGCTGGCTCGGTTTTACGGGATTGACGGAGTTCGAGGCGACCATTTTCGTCGAGTTCCTGTTCCGTCTGGAGTGGTTCGGGGCGGTGTGATGTCTCAGGCATCGGTGCTGATGCTGACATCGAACGGTACCCGGACATCTCCGGTAAAGCGCGGAACGTGGGTGCTGAAGAACATTTTGGGAACCGACCCCGGGCTGCCGGTCGCGAATGCGGGAGAGATTGCACCCAGTGTGCCGGGTATTGGCAAAGCGACGGTGCGGCAGCGGCTGGAAATTCATCGTGAACTGGCTCAGTGTGCCCGGTGTCATAACAAGATCGATCCGCTGGGATTTGCATTGGAGAACTTTGATGCCTCGGGAGCATGGCGGGAAAAAGAAGGATTTGGTTATAAGGGACGGATTGACAATAATGATCCGGATATTGATGCGTCCAGCCGAATGCCGGATGGCCAAACAATTATTGGACTTTCAGGGCTCAGGAAAGCACTTCGAGACAAGAGTTCACTGTTTATTCGCTGTCTGACCGAGAAGTTGTTTACGTATTCACTGGGACGGGAGCTGTCATTGAGTGATGCGGCAACTGTGGAACTGACCATTAAGAGTGTGAACTCCAGCGATCCAACTCTGAAGGAACTGATACGAGCGATCGCTGCTTCGAAACTCTTTCTTACCCGGTAAACAAACATGTCATCCAGATCCTGCCTGTCACGACGGACTGTACTGCGAGCGGCGGGCGCTTCGATTGCCCTGCCTTTTCTGGATGCCATGCTGCCGTCTGTCACCAGTCGGGCGACGGCCCAGCAGGCCGGTTTCGCGCCGCTTGCGTCATCAGTGGGGGTTCATCCGAGAGCCATTTTCTGTTACGTACCCAATGGCGTGAACGTTTTCGACTGGATCCCCGAAAACGCCGGCGAAAACTATGAATTGTCTCCAACGCTTTCTGCACTCGCCGATCATCAGGGCGATCTGACAGTTTTATCCGGGTTGGGGCATCCTCGGGCAATAGGTGGGCATTCGGGAGCGGACACATGGTTAACCGGCGCCGATCTTGGCGCGGTTCCGGGTCAGGACTATACGAATAGTGTTTCGATCGATCAGGTGATTGCGTCCCGTTTAGGGACCGAGACACGCTTTGAGTCCCTGCAGTTTGCGGATTCGAGCGGCACAGGTCCGGCCGGGCATTCTCATACTCTGGCCTTCAATAGAGCGGGGACACCGCTGCCGTCAGAGAATTCACCTCGTCGAATTTTTGATCGGCTTTTTGTACCGGATTCAACCCGGGACCGCAGAGCTCGACTAAAGCAGCTGAGTGAAAAAAAATCAATTCTGGACAGTGTGGCTCGTGACGCCAGGAAACTTCATAGCCAGCTGAACTCTCAGGATCAGCAGAAGCTGGATCAGTATCTAAGCAGTGTTCGAGACGTTGAAGTGCGAGTGGGGAAACTGCAGGGCTGGATTGATGTTCCAAAGCCCGAAGTGAACCCTTCCAAACTTCAGCTAGCCAGTCTGCCGGGTAATGCACACGATCGGCCGAAGTGGATTGATGTGATGCTGGAGCTGTCCTACCTGTCGTTTCTGACGGACACGACTCGGGTGATTACTTTTGAATGGTCGCGTGAGGCAGGCGGATCGGGTGGAAACGGAGAAAACCATCATGAGTTGTCTCACCATGGCGGCGACGCCGAGATGCTTGGTACGCTGGCGAAGATTGATCGTTTTCATGTCGATCGCCTTGCTCGGTTTCTGAGCTTATTAAAGGCGACGAGCGACGGCGATTCTACGATGCTGGATCATACGATTGTGATGTATGGTTCCGGGATGAATAGCGGAAAAGGCGGAGAGCATTCGCCCAGGAATCTGCCTCTGCTGGTTGCGGGTGGCAGGCAGTTTGGTTTCCGGCATGGGCAGCATCAGTCATATGCTGTTGAGAAGTCGCCGCCACTTTCCAATGTGCTGCTGAGTGTTGCTCAGGCAATGGGTGCTGAACTGGACAGCTTTAGCGATTCGACGGGTGTTGTGGAGATTTGATGCAGGGGCGCTGGCGGATTTGTAGGGCAGGATCGGATGATTCAATCGATCGATTGTTCGGAAGTGTTTTTGACCAGGTGGCAACGCTTTGAAGCGTTTCTTTGAGTGTAAACAGTGCGATTTAACCCGGTACGGGTTTCACAACAAAGCCTGGGGTCGACGCGAAGCGGCGCACCCCAGGTTCGTGATGTTCGTTTGCTCCGAACCCTGAAAGGGTTCCACAAGGCAGCGATCGATCGTTAATCGGTTTGTGGAACCCCGTTGGGGTTCAATCGCATTTTCCTGTTTTTTTCCTGGGGTGCGCCGTGTTCACGGCGACCCCAGGCTTTGTTGTGCAACCCCTGTCGGGGTTGGAAAACGGACGCCGAATCGCACGCGTTTCGGCCGGGATGGGGTTTTCGGTCGCCGGTATTCGTCTTGTCGAATCCGTGTTTTCGGCCCAGGGTGCCATTCGTTCCAATCGCCTGGCCCATCGGGCTCAGAAAATCGCAGTGAAGCTTGTTTTTCGAGTTGGCCATGGATCAAAATCGAACGGTTGGAAGGCGTGGTTGATGACGGATTGACTGCGATTGAGCACTTCCCGCCCCTGTGCCGGAAGAGCCATGTTTGAAAATTGCAAACGGACATAAGGACCTGTAAAACAATAAGTTACCGCCATAGTCGCCTTTCGCTCCGCGAAAGAGCAGTCTTTTGCGGAGCAAAAGGCGACACTTATTGTCTGACAGCGCTTAAGAAGTGGGCCAGGCGAGTTTTCAAACCCTCGTTCCCCCGGCGTGAAGCCGGGCGGGGACGTTTTTTATGTGGCGTGTTTTTAGTTTCCAAACCTGCGCTCAACCGGCATAAAGCCGGATTGGGGCGAATGCGGGCTGTTGTGAAGTGTTCTTCCACATGGTAATGCCAGCATTCGTCCAGCAATGACGATCAGTTCGGCAATGCCGCCCGCTGGCAATTTCCGCCCAGGTGGTTATCCGGTTCAATTTGCCATGCTATTGGGGCCATCGTCCGCCCAGCCCTTACCCATGCTGCCATGCGACGGTTCCGCTGTAGCCGGGGGGTAGCTCGAGGCGGCGGGTGCTGATTTGGGTTTCGGATTGCTCAGGCGGGGTGGCACCAAAGCCGATGCCTAATGCTTTGAGACTCGCTTCCCGCTTTGTCCATTGCTCAAAGAATGAGTACTGCCGCCGGTCCGGGCTGAGGGCCGACCATCTCTTTAACTGGTCGGCAGTGAAAATTTCCCGGGCAACGCCGGCAATTTCCGGCAGCTCCGTCGCCAGTTCAATGTCCACTCCCACTTCGCATGCTGCGTGAAACGCCAGCACAATGAAGTCGCCGGAGTGTGAGATGTTGAAAAAGATCGACCCTCGTGCGTCACCGCTGAGAAATGGTTTCCCGTACGGTCCATATCCGAAGGAAATCTCTTCCGGTTTCGCCTGCAGATAGCCGCCAAGCAAAATTCGCAGCCACACTCGACTCTGCACAAATCGCTGCTGATCGGCCAGTCGGACAAAGCGGTCCCGACGCTGTATTTCATCGTCGTGCAGGATCTGGCTGATTGGCAGAGCCTGTCCCAGACCGTCCCCGATACTGGCCAGCCACACATCCGGAGACTCCTTCGCATGCCTGGGCGGAGTACTCGGCTGCCGGATGTTTTGTGTCGTGTGCCAGTTCAACAGTTTTGGTTTGACGGGCCGCATCGGATGAATCCAGTTCTCAGTCAGCTTTCGGATGAATGAGGACTGGCTTCATCCAGAAGTTGTCGAAACAGGACGGCAAAATCAGCGGCGTACCTGCGGCCGATCAGTGAATGATGGACGCCCGGGACCTGATGGAATTTGATTTCTCCACTGATAAAATTCTTCCAGAATTTAACATGCGGGAAATCCATCGCATCGGCACCCGCGAACAGTATTGCGTCGCCTTTGAATGGCTGAGGTTTGTAATGGACGGCCACGGCATCATAATAGTCAATCAGCCGTCCTTCGCTGACACTGGAGACCGACAGCGTTTCCGTGGGGGTTTCCGGCAGCTCACGGCGAACTCCCGGAAGATGCATTTTTAGCCACTTCAGTCGATTCATCACATGCTGACGACGCTTGCCGGCGGGCAGTTTAATGAGCTTTTTCAGGTGTCGAATGGCGGGCGCCATAAAAGATGGCAGTACGCACGACAGATAGACCTTCCAGCCGACGTTGACGGTTGACTGCGTATCCAGCATTGCCAGGAATGCCACTTTTTCGCCCTGAGACAACAATTCCTGGGCGACGGCAAATGCGACCCAGCCTCCCAGTGAATGGCCCGTCAGATGATAAGGGCCGTGTGGCTGTACAGTGCGGATTTCACTGACGTAGTGCCGCGCCATTTCTTCCAGAGACTTGTGGCGAGCTGATTTTCCGTCCAGACCAACGGCCTGAAGACCGTAAACCGGGCGGTCCGGCGCGAGGCGTCTGGCCAGTTCCAAAAATCCATAGACGCCGCCGCCCCACCCGTGCGTACAAAACAGCGGGTATTTGTCTCCCGAAGGTTGCAGGCAGACCAGTGAAGTCCACGGAGCTGTTGCGTTTTGCAGCTCGATCTGCTGTGCAAGAGACGCAATAGTTGGAGCCTGCAGCACCTTCGAAATGGAAATTCGGATTCCGAGACGCTTATCAATTTCCGACACCAGTCGCGCTGCCAGCAGGGAGTGACCGCCGATGCTGAAGAAATCCTCATGGCGACCGATTGATTCTCTCTGAAACAGGTGTTTCCAGATCTCTGACAGTTGTTTTTCAAGTTCGGTCTCAGGTTCTTCAATAGCCGAGACATCAATGGTGTCGGCTCGTCCGGTTGCCAAAGCCAGCAACGCTTTTCGATCAACCTTGCCGCTGCCTGTGAGGGGCAACTCCGCAATTGTCAGGAACTTTGCGGGAATCATGTAGTCAGGAAGTGACTTCTTCAGCAGATTTCTGAAATGGGCTGCGCGTGCGTTTGTATCGTGTACTGGTGAGAAAACTTCAGTGGGTTCCTGTAGGATGAGAAATGCGACGAGCCGTTTTTCGTTCGCCGAATACTGCTGCACCAGCACCGCGGCATTTTGAACTCCTGAGATGGTTCGCAGGGCTGCTTCAATTTCTCCCAGTTCAACACGGAAGCCACGGATTTTAACCTGCTGATCCCGACGACCAATGAATTCGATGTTTCCGTCCGGTCGATAACGAGCCAGATCACCAGTTCGATAAAGATGTGAACGGGAGTCAGCACTGAATGGGCTGGCAATAAATCGTTCTTCGGTCAGGTTCTGGTCGTTCAGGTATCCGCTGGCCAGTCCGTCTCCTCCGGTATAGAGCTCGCCTGTAACGCCAGGTGGAACCGGACGCCGTGAATCATCCAGCAGATACACCTGAGTATTACTGACTGGTCTGCCAATTGGGACCGAAGGCAGCAGCACCGAGTGTTCGTCGATCGCATAGCAGCAGGTAAAGGTGGTGTTTTCTGTCGGGCCATAGCCATTGATCAGCTGGCAGTCCGGCAACAGACGCTTCGCGCGGCTGACATGGTCCACCGACAGAACATCACCTCCTGCCAGAAGCTGTCTGAGCGGTCGCAATTCCTCTGGGCGTTCATCGATCATCAGGTGAAAGAGTCCGGCGGTCAGCCACAGCGTGGTGACCTGATGACTTCGAATGGCAAGCCCAATTTCCGCAAGCGACGGAGGGCCCGGTGGCATCAGAACCAGTCGGGCTCCATTCAGTAGCGCTCCCCAGATTTCAAACGTCGATGCATCGAACGACAGAGTCGACAGGTGCAGCAGCGTGTCGCTCGGCGTGATGGTCATCACATTGGGTGATTTGACCAGCCGCACGACTGCTCGATGGGGAATGAGAACACCTTTGGGCTGCCCTGTGGATCCCGACGTGTAATTGACATACACCGGCGACATTGCGTGAATCGTCGGCGCCAGTTCGACCGTCTGCTGACGGTCAGTGCTCTGCTCTGCGGATCTCTGTTCTGAAGCATCTTCCAGGCAGACGATCTGACAGCTTTTTGCCGTTGGTGAGTTTTCCTGATTCAGCAGGTTCTGAAGTCTTTCGGCATGCTGCGCTGACGTCAGGACCGTGGGAAGGACGGCATCATCAATATGGAACACAAGCCGGGAATCCGGCAGCTGCGGATCGAGCGGCACATATGCGGCTCCGGCTTTGAGTATGGCGAGCAGTGCGACGATCATTTCTGGCGATCGTTCGAGACAGAGTCCGACGAGCGCTTCGGGTTTGACACCCTGGTCAATCAGATGACAGGCCAGGAGATTTGCCCTCTGGCTGAGCTGCTGATAAGTGAGTGTCTGGTCTTCAAAGATCACTGCAGTGGCGTTGGGTGTCTGCTGCGCCTGAAGTTCAAACAGATGATGAACACACAGATCGCGTGGATAGGGCTGTTCGGTCTGGTTCCACTCCACGAGCAGCCGATGTCTTTCGGCCGGTGTGATGAGTTCGAGCAGTTCGACGTTCTGATCGGGGTTGTGTGTGATGGACTGGAGCAGCTGTGTCCAGTGTTCGGCCATTCGAGCGGCGGTTTCGGGCAGGAACAGATCGGTGTCGTATTCCCAGAGTCCGCTCCAGTGATCATCAACACAGGTCATGCTGAGTGTGAGATCGCATTTTCTGGTTGCGGTGTCGATGGAGACAGGCCGGGCGGTTGCCTGTCCGAGTGTCATGAGAGGCTGTCCCTGTTCGAGCAGCACAAACATGACCTGATGGAGAGGCTGCTGTCCGGCCATTCGTTCATGGACGGCCATTTCGACCATCTGTTCGAATGGCAGGTCGGCATGAGAATAGGCATCGATCAGTGTGTTTCTGACCTGCCGGACAATTTGCCGGAAGGAAGTTTTCGGTTCAATGCGTGCTCTGACCGGCAGGGTATTGAGCAGAAAACCGAAGACGTTCTGCAGTTCAGGCCTGTTCCGGAGTGTCATGGGAGTCCCGACAATGACATCGGGCTGTCCGGTGTATCGGGCGAGCCAGACGTGCCATGCGGCGAGCAGCACGGTGAAGAGGGTGGTGTCTTCCTGTCGTGCGAGTTCTTTGAAATCGCTGACGATGCTATCTGCGAGAGGAAACTCGTGGATGGCGCCTCGTCCGTCGGGCTGCTGTGATCGGATGCGATCGGTGGGCAGTTCGAGCGGTTCGGGGAGATTGCTGAGCTGATTTTTCCAGTAGTCCCGGTGGACCTGCATGCGTGGCGTGTCGTCTTGTCGTGCTTCCCATGCGGCAAAGTCGGCGTACTGAATATCGACGGGTATCAGCCGACTGACGTCGGGAGTCCCTTGTGCGGAGTACAGCTGCTGCAGTTCGAGTGCGAGCACCCGAAGCGACCATTCATCGGCAAGACTGTGGTGGAACGTGAGAAGCAGGACATGCTGGTGGCTGGCTGGATCGGCCGAGTTCAGCTCGATGACGTGAGCTCGCCAGAGTGGCGGCTTTTCCAGATCGAATGGTTGTCGGCTGAGAGTGCTGAGCAGCCTCTGCAGATCGTCTGCACTCGAGCCGTTTTCCGATTCGTTATTCATGTCGTCGTCGGGGCTGTCTGCTGCATCGTCCTGTGACGAGACTTCGAGACGTTCGAGTTCCTCCCTGGTGAGCAGCATCCATGGCAACTGGACTTGCTCGGGAGGGGTGATGACCTGAGTGATCTGTCCGTCGCTGTTCTGCCGGAAGGCTGTCCGCAGAGCCTCATGGCGCCGGGCGAGCAGCATCAGGCAGTCTTTCAGGCGGGGAACATCAAGATTCCCTGAGATACTCCACGCGACCGGCACGTTGTACGTTGCGGGATCGGGGAGCATCTGATGGAGCAGCCACATCCGCTGCTGTCCATGCGTGGCAGGAAGTGGCTGACTTCGATCTGCCGGAGTGATGGCCAGGGCGGCAAGATCGTCTCCCGCACCTTCGAGCTGCAGAGCGAGTTCTGCGATAGTGGGATATTCGAACAGCATACGCAGGGGAACCTGCATTCCAGTCTGCTGAGCCAGTCGTGACGTGATCATCACGGCCAGCAGTGAATGCCCACCCAGTTCGAAGAAGTTGTCATGGATACCGATGGAACACTTCTGCAGCGCCTGTTTCCAGAGTTCTGCCAGCTGTTTTTCGAGTTCGGACGTCGGCTCTTCATGGGGCGTGACGTCGATGCTTTCCGTTCTGGCAGTCGCGAGAGTGAGCAGTGCTTTTCGATCCAGCTTGCCGTTGGGGGTCAGCGGCAGTTCGTCAATTGTCAGGAATCTTGCCGGAATCATATAGTCAGGCAGCGACTGCTTCAGCTGATTCCTGAGTTCCGCCGCTCGTGCGTCTGTATCCAGTGAAGGCGAGGATCGGTCTGCGGTCACCTGCGGGATTGCGGTCTCCTGCGGGATGAGAAAAGCGATGAGCCGTCTGTCGCTGGCCGAGAACTCCTGTACCAGTACCACCGCATTGTGAATTCCGGGAATGGCTCGCAGAGCCGCTTCAATTTCCCCCAGTTCAATGCGGAAGCCACGAATCTTGACCTGGAAGTCAACTCGTCCCAGGCACTCGATCGTCCCGTCGTGCCGATAGCGAGCGACGTCTCCTGTTCGGTAAAGTCGGGCGTCCTGCGGGCAGGCGGTCTGGGGGCCTCTCATCTGAGAATTGTCAGCCTGCTGAATATCAACTTGTGCTTTGTCAGGCACTGAATTTTGTGTAGTGGACCTTGCTAAAGGTCCTGCAGCAAGGGGATCTTTGGCAAGATCCACTACTTGTGCTTTGTCAGGCACTGAATTTTGTGTAGTGGACTTTGCTAAAGGTCCTGCAGCCAGAGGCTCTTCAGCAGGATCCATTACCTCCAAACCGAACTCTTTATCCTGACGGAGCACCAGGTCGGGAACAAAAAACGGGTTGGGAATAAAGCGTGACTCAGTGAGTTCCGGTCGGTTGTGGTAACCTCGAGCCAGGCAATCACCCCCGATCAGCAGTTCTCCCCGGAGACCGGCAGGAACCGGGCGATTGTACTCGTCCAGAATGTACATGCGGGTATTGGCGATGGGCGTCCCAATGGTGACGGGCTGATGAGCTTCGATACGAGTGGCGGATGCCCAGATCGTGGCTTCGGTGGGTCCATAGACGTTCCATGCAATCGATCCGAGAGTGGCCAGCTGATCGGCGAGATCCTGAGGCAGTCCTTCTCCTCCACAGAGCAATTGCAGCTTTTGATTGCCCTTCCATTCGGAAAACAGCAGCAGCTTCCATGTGGCGGGAGTGGCCTGCAGAACGGTTACTCCATAATGTTCAACAGCCTCAGCCAGAAGCCGCCCGTCCATCGCGGTTTCCGCGGAGGCGATCACGCAGCGGGCTCCTGTCAGCAGGGGCAGCCAGACCTCCAGGGCGGAAATATCAAAACACAATGTCGTGATGGCCAGCCAGACATCGCTCTGCCGGATATTCAGCTGATTGCGGAAATGGATCACGCAGTTGACGAGTGCCTGATGTTCAATTTCCACTCCTTTGGGCTGTCCGGTAGATCCCGACGTATAGATCGTATAGGCCAGTGTGCGAGACGACTGTCCGCTATTGACCGCCAAAATACGATTGTCCGCGGTATTCTGTATGTCACTTCCCGGCTGCCAGTTAAAGTCTTCCAGCCAGACGACGGGAATTGCATCCTCCAGAATCTCGGACAGTGTGATGCGCTGACTCACCAGCACCTGAAGTCCTGAATCCTGAATAATGAACCGAATTCGATCGACCGGATAATTGGGATCGAGCGGCACATATGCGGCCCCGGCTTTGAGTATGGCGAGCAGTGCGACGATCATTTCTGGCGATCGTTCGAGACAGAGTCCGACGAGCGCTTCGGGTTTGACACCCTGATCAATCAGATGACAGGCCAGAAGATTTGCCCTCTGGCTGAGCTGCTGATAAGTGAGTGTCTGGTCTTCAAAGACCACCGCGGTGGCGTGAGGTGTCTGCAGCACCTGCTGTTCGAACAGATGGTGCACACACAGGTCGCGTGGATAGGGCTGTTCGGTCTGATTCCACTCCACCAGCAGTCGGTGTCTTTCGGCCGGTGTGATGAGTTCGAGAAGTTCGACGTTCTGATCGGGGTTGTGTGTGATGGACTGGAGCAGCTGTGTCCAGTGTTCGGCCATTCGAGCTGCGGTTTCGGGGAGGAACAGGTCGGTGTCGTATTCCCAGAGTCCGCTCCAGTGCTCATCAACACAGGTCATGCTGAGCGTGAGATCACATTTGCTGGTTGCGGTGTCGATGGAGACAGGCCGAGCGGTTGCCTGTCCGAGTGTCATGAGAGGCTGTCCCTGTTCGAGCAGCACAAACATGACCTGATGGAGAGGCTGCTGTCCGGCCATTCGTTCATGGACGGCCATTTCGACCATCTGTTCGAATGGCAGGTCGGCATGAGAATAGGCATCGATCAGAGTGTTTCTGACCTGCCGGACAATTTCCCGGAAGGTGGTTTTCGGTTCAATGCGTGCTCTGATCGGCAGAGTATTGAGCAGGAAACCGAAGACGTTCTGCAGTTCAGGCCGGTTCCGAAGCGTCATGGGAGTACCGACAATGACATCGGGCTGTCCGGTGTATCGGGCGAGCCAGACGTGCCATGCGGCGAGCAGCACGGTGAAGAGAGTGGTGTCTTCCTGTCGTGCGAGTTCTTTGAAAGCGTTGACGAGGCTATCTGCGAGAGGAAATTCGTGGATGGCGCCACGACCGTCGGGCTGCTGTGATCGGATGCGATCGGTGGGCAGTTCGAGCGGTTCGGGGAGATTGCTGAGCTGATTTTTCCAGTAGTCCCGGTGGACCTGCATGCGAGGCGTGTCGTTTTGTCGTGCTTCCCATGCGGCAAAGTCGGCGTACTGAATATCGACGGGTGTCAGCCGGCTGACATCGGGAGTTCCATGTGCGGAGTACAGCTGCTGCAGTTCGAGTGCGAGCACCCGAAGCGACCATTCATCAGCAAGACTGTGGTGGAACGTGAGCAGCAGGACATACTGGACTGTGCCGCTTTGCCTGCCCCCTGAGTGGCCGTTACCGGCCTGGCTGTTGCTCTGTTCAATCAGGTGAGCTCGCCAGAGTGGCGGCTTTTCCAGATCAAATGGTTGTCGGCTGAGATTGCTGAGCAGCAACTGCAGCTCGTCTGCACTCGAGCCGTTTTCCGATTCGTTATTCACGTCGTCGTCGGGGCTGTCTGCTGCATCGTCCTGTGACGAGACTTCGAGACCTTCGAGTTCCTCCCTGGTGAGCAGCATCCATGGCAGCTGGACTTGCTCGGGAGGAGTGATGACCTGCGTGATCTGTCCGTCGCTGTTCTGCCGGAAGGCTGTTCGCAGAGCCTCATGGCGCCGGGCGAGCAGCATGAGGCAGTCTTTCAGACGAGGAATATCAATGTGACCGGAGATACTCCATGCAACCGGCATGTTGTACGTTGCAGGATCGGGGAGCATCTGATGGAGCAGCCACATCCGCTGCTGTCCATGCGTGGCGGGAAGCGGCTGACTTCGATCTGCCGGAGTGATGGCCAGAGTGGCATGATCGTCTCCCGCACCTTCGAGCTGCAGAGCGAGTTCTGCGATGGTGGGATATTCGAACAGCATGCGCAGGGGAACCTGCATTCCAGTCTGCTGAGCCAGTCGTGACGTGATCATCACGGCCAGCAGCGAATGACCACCCAGCTCAAAGAAATTGTCATGAATACCGATGGAACCTTTCTGCAGCGCCTGTTTCCAGAGTTCTGCCAGCTGTTTTTCGAGTTCGGACGTCGGCTCTTTATGGGGCGTGACGTCGATGTTTTCCGTTCTGGCAGTCGCGAGAGCGAGCAGAGCTTTTCGATCCAGCTTGCCGTTGGGGGTCAGCGGCAGTTCGTCAATCTTCAGGAATGCTGCGGGAATCATATAATCGGGCAGCGACTGCTTCAGCTGACTTCTGAGTTCCGCCGTTCGTGCGTCAGTCTCGGGTACGGACGAGGATCCGTCTGCGATTTCCTGCGGGATGAGAAAGGCGATGAGCCGTTTGTCGCTGGCGGAGAACTCCTGCACCAGCACGACCGCATTGTGAATTCCTGGGATGGCTCGCAGAGCTGCTTCAATTTCTCCCAGTTCAATACGGAAGCCACGAATCTTGACCTGATGGTCACGACGACCGACAAATTCGATATTTCCGTCGGGCCGAAAACGGGCCATATCTCCTGTTCGGTATAGACGTGAGCCGTGAACAGAACTGAACCGGTTGAAAATGAAACGTTTAGCCGTAGTTTCGGGTGCATTCAGATATTCGGAAGCCAGTCCGTCACCGCCTGCAAAGAGTTCACCCACAACACCGACTGGCACCGGATGCAGCGAGCTATCCAGCAGGTACACCTGAGTATTGCTAATGGGTCTTCCAACAGGGACTGAGGGAAACAGATCGGCCTCATTCTGCACCGGAAAAGAACAGGTGATTACGGTGTTTTCCGTTGGACCGTAGGCATTGATGATTCTACAATCCGGCAAAGCCCGCAATGCTCGAATCGCGTGATCTCTGCACATAACGTCACCTCCGGTAAGGAGCTGTCGCAGCGGACGAAGATCCTGCGGTCGCTCATCCACCATCAGATTGAACATGCCGGTGGTCAGCAGAACGGTGGTGACGTTGTATTTTCGAATCGCATTCCCGATATCGACAGGTGAGAATGGACCGACTGGCATAAGGGCCAGTTGGCCGCCGTTCAGAAGTGCGCCCCAGATTTCGAAGGTGGCTGCATCAAACGACATCGTGCTCAAATGAAGTACCGTTTCGGCCGATGTTAGTGATACGTAGCTAACCGATTTTAGCAGCCGGACAACGCCTCGATGCGGGATCAGTACGCCTTTCGGATCGCCTGTTGAGCCAGACGTATAGTTGACGTACGCAGGACAATCAGGCCTCGGGAGTCTCCGCGGTGTCGTTCGACTTTCCTCGCTTTCTGTCAGAGTACAGTGGGTCGCTGAAATTTCCGAACACGGAATTCTTGAGTTACCACTATTCGCCGCACGAATCATGGGATCCTGTGGAATCGAACCATGAGCGATTACGACCACGTGACAATCCGATGTTCCGACTGTTTCGTCGGCCACACTCTTTCTGGAAAGCAGATGCTGCCAATGGCTTAGCCATTTATCCGAAGTCAGCAGGATCGCCAGCCCAGTGTCCCTGACAATGAATTGAAGTCTTGATTCAGGAAGTCCTGGATCAAGAGGCACATACGCACCTCCAGCCTTCAAAATCCCGACAAGGGAGACAATCAACTCAATTGAACGATCAATTGAAAGCCCGACGAGGACTCCTGGACCAACTCCGTTGCGTTGCAGGTAATCAGCGACCGTGCTGGCCGCCGCATTCAATTCTGCGTAGGACATGCGCTGTTCGTCAAACAGAACAGCAGTAGCACCCGGATGAAGGTTTGCCTGTTCTTCAAATAACTCGTGAATGCACAGATCGCGTGGATAGGGCTGTTCGGTCTGGTTCCATTCCACGAGCAGCCGATGTCTTTCGGCCGGTGTGATGAGTTCGAGCAGTTCGACGTTCTGATCGGGGTTGTGTGTGATGGACTGGAGCAGCTGTGTCCAGTGTTCGGCCATTCGAGCGGCGGTTTCGGGCAGGAACAGATCGGTGTCGTATTCCCAGAGTCCGCTCCAGTGATCATCAACACAGGTCATGCTGAGTGTGAGATCGCATTTTCTGGTTGCGGTGTCGATGGAGACAGGCCGGGCGGTTGCCTGTCCGAGTGTCATGAGAGGCTGTCCCTGTTCGAGCAGCACAAACATGACCTGATGGAGAGGCTGCTGTCCGGCCATTCGTTCATGGACGGCCATTTCGACCATCTGTTC
>JALHMY010000094.1 GCA_022843805.1 Fuerstiella sp. | reverse complement strand
TAGGCCATGGCAAGCTGGTGAGTGACTCCTCTCGATAACTCGCACCGGGGCTCGGAGCCTCGGCACGCGAGGAGGCAATGAACTGGGGGTCGCCCGGTGCTGGAAAGCTGCACGCCGGTGAATATGAGGAATTAACCTCATTGCGACAACGGGGAGGTGGTGGCTGGAATTCCCTCCAGCCTCCACCTTACCCACTAAAAAAGCGTGATGATGCGGTCGATCCTGCGAAACTGCTCAGTGCCGGAAGCGTGAGAGCGAGTACGAGTACCGCAAAAGCTGAGTACGAGTACGAAGAAGACCGCCGTACAGAAGCCTGACGAGCAATCGCACGCAATAGAATTGGCCGTCGGGACGGTTTTGAAATCAACCCGGAACGGGTTTCCACAACAACCCCTGTCGGCAATGCCGATAAAGATTTTTGTCAGGAAAAAGCCTGCCGTTTGCAGGAGAGCAGATGAAGGGAAAACCTCTCTTGCAGACTCAGCTCGCTGTGGACTGGCCAATGCGTTTCCGGCCCTTCGGGCCATCGACATGAGAGCCCGGGGCATCGCCCCCGGGTGGGGGACCTGCGATTCTGCACAAGCCCTGAAGGAGCGTTACAGACTGGGGTTCTTACCGCGAGATTGTGGCCTGGTTGTCGTTGTCGTCGCAGGCGAGTGGTTGTAACGCCCTTTCCGGGCTGCGATTTGTGTTTTATACGATTCCTGGGGCAATGCCCTCATCGTACCACACATCATTTCTACGATAAAAAATGGGCGGCACGTCAGAACTCGGGGCCGAAGGTCCGGAAGGTGAAAGCCCAGGGCAACGCCCTGGGAACGTGGATCATAAACGATAAAAGCCCCAAAGGGGCGGGATGGGCGCGTGGTTCATTAGGCCCTTTCAGGGCCTTCGTCATTGTTGTGTGCAATTCCTGGGGCGTTGCCCCAGGCTTTCACACTGAGCCCCGTTGGGGCAGGTTGCAATGGTTCATCCATTGAAACTCATGAGACATTAATGGCGTGTGGGTTCAATCCTGGCGTTTTGAGGCTGGCCCCAGGCAATGACCAAACCAACATTCAATCCGTCCTCTGTCCGCTTCACGACACGTCTGTGCTATTCTCGTTCACCGATTTCACAAGTTAGGCTGAACCAATACATCCCGGGCAACTCGCATGACGTTGCCTCCAATGATCCTGCGAATCTCGTCATCCGAGTATCCTCGCTGGACAAGTCCCACCGTAAACAGCGGCCAGTTTGTCCATGCCACACTGTCTGTCATTCGCGACGTGACTTCAAAATCGTCCTGCGGCCACAGTGAACGAAAAGGCTCGCGCGATTTTGGACGTCGGACAACTTTGCGACTCTCCGCTGCCGAGTTCTGCGATGAATACGCAACATCTGTACCAATGGCGACAGAATCCACTCCGAATTTTTGGGTCACATATTGAATGTGATTGAGCAGTGCCTGGATGTCACCAGTGCCTCGAAGGAACTTTGGAATACAACAGATCCCGATGTAGCCACCGGAGTCCACAATGGCTCTGATCACGTCATCCGGCTTGCTTCGAATATGCGGATGGATCGCTCCGCATGTCGAATGGCTGGCCACGACCGGCTTACCCGATACCTTCGCCGCCTCCAGACTTGTCTGCCACCCGGAGTGTGCACAATCCGGCAGAATGCCCACGCGGTTCATTTCCGCAATTGCCGTCCGGCCAAAATCGCTGAGTCCGGCATTGCTGGTCTCCCCGCAGCCATCCCCGATCATATTGCGTCGCTGATATGTCAGATGCATCATCCGAATACCAAGCTGAAAAAAGATCCGCACATAACGAAGTTCATCGTCCTTCGATACCCACTGTTGTGTCAGTGGAATTCCATTACCCGTCATGTACAAACAATGGCGGCCCGCCGCTTTGGCCGCTTCAATATCATCAGGCACAGCCGCCTTGCTTACAAACTCGCGAAGAATGTCGGTGACAAAGGTAAACCGGGCCAGCCGCTTCAGAAGCCTCAGCGGGTCCTGGCATTCCTGACCGGCGTTCTGATAAACACTGGTAACTCCGGACGCGGCCCATGCTGCCCGATACTCCTGCTGCTCGACATCGTCCGTGACACAGCGAGTCATCGTCAGCTCCTCCTGCAGATCTTCAACCTCCTGCTCAGACGCACCCGCACTGATCGCCTCCGACATAGCTGCACCATCAGTAGCCGATCGGGGAGAAAATCCGTAGGAATCAAACACCAGCGATTCGGCATGAATTCGAAGGCCTCGTTCCAGCTCGCTGGCCGATGGCTTCAGAATATCCAGAGCCACTTCGCGAGCATGCTGTATCTGAGGATTCAGTCGCTCCGTCAGCCGTGCGACTCGCTGCTGGACGGTCAGTTCGCTGGCCAGCACGGTTTTGGAAGCCGCTTTCGTTTCATCGACAGAACAGAATACCGGAGCAGCGGCCGGAAGAATTGCGGAAGACTGCAGAAATTCGCGGCGATCCATATCAGTTTTCCTGATCCCGTTGATGCTGATGTGACAATCGTAACAATGATTCTTCCGCCAGCCTTCCAATAACAGTTTCCTGCTGACCCGACAATTCTTCCAGAAGGGCACGGGACTCCGGACTGCCAATTTCAACCAGCAGCGACAAGCTTCGCTGAACGGTCTGCAGCAGTTCCGTTTGAGCTTCTTTTTCAGCGAGCTGCATGATCATCGCCTTCCGCCGTTCGGTCTGATCGGGCCGGGTTTCACTTAACGCGGCCTTCAGATCGATCACAATTTTTACAGGACGCAGTCGGCCGCCAATCCATTCCACGGCAGCTGTCGGCGAGTTCAGCAGACCCCAGCGAGCCTGCCAGGAAGCCGTCGCATCTCCGGTCGCAAACCTCGACCAAAGCTGTTCGAGCGACTCCGCGTCAGCGGACTGCCTCTGATTGGCATTCCACAGGTATCCGACCCCATCCGCGCCACCGCTGACCAGCAGACGACTCTCAGCCCCGAATGCCACGTTCAAAACGGAGCTGTCGTGGTGCCCGATCTCAGCAACTCGCTCAGTAGTTTCCGCGTCCCAGACTTCCACATGCCCAGCGAGATCACCGGTCGCCAGCCAGCGTCCATCCTCAGAAAAAGCAAATCCAACTCCATTCGACAGCACAACAGCTGCTCGAAATCGTAACCCCTCTGTCATGTCTGAAAGGTTCCACAGAGAAACGTATCCATCCAAATGGAAGGTCGCCAGACGATCGCCGAACGGGGAATACAGAATCGCAGCAATGCGACGGTCCTCATCCCCTTCACGAATCTGCGCTGCCGCATCCACTTCACTCAGCAGCTGACCAGTCTCGGGATTCCAGACCCGAATTCTGCGGTCCCATCCAGCCGTCGCCAGTCGTCTGCCATCGACACTGAATGACAATGCTCGAATCTGTCCATGCCGGAGCTCGGAAACGAGTTCTCCGGTAGCTGTCTCGATCAGAAAGGCGGCAGATTTTTGAAAGACGGCCACAGCAAGCATTTGACCGTCAGGACCAAAGCTCAGAGCACTCACCTGAGACCGCTGCTGGCGAGGCTGAGCCCATCTGGCCGTCAGCTTCCCGGTTCGATAATTCCAGATGACAACATGCAACTGCTGTTCGTCGCAGCCACCCGCGGCCAGAGACTTTCCATCAGGTGAAAAGGTCAGATGCGACCAGCGGACACTCTCAGTGCCCGGCAATGGAAAGACCACAGGCAACCGAAAAACAACATCAGCAGTCTGGCCTGTGCCATGCTTCGGGATCCCCGGCACGTCAACAGCTGCAGGTTTCGAAGAAAGTGCTTCCTGCGAAATTTCGAAAACATTGATGGTTCCTGAATCTTCCGAGCAGGCCACCAGAGTCCCATCCGGCGATATCGCGATTGTCGGTGAACCCCAGGTTCCAGCCGGCGGGCCCAGCATTTCTCCCGTCGACAGATCCCACCTTCGAATAGGACCATCCAGTCCTGCGGAATACAGCAGTTTTCCGTCTCCGGAATACTCGACAGACCAGGCACACCCCGCATGCCCCGACAGCACTTTCAGAATGTTACCGGTTGCTGCTTCCAGCAGATAAATACGATTGTCTGCTGCCCCGACCGCAAGACTTTGTCCGTCCGGACTAAAATCAGGATCACTGGTGTAAGTCTCCCCGGCTTCCTGCAGCATCAGCACTCGGGACCAGACGACAGCACCCGTTTTTACGTCATACATCCGGACAGCACTGTCGCGCTCAGTGATGACCAGCTGAGCTCCCGTCGGATCAAACTCCAGACGCACCATGTTCCCGGTGAGCTCAATGCGGCGCTGAAGACTTCCATCAGCCGTATCCAGCAGCCGCACTTCACGCGGATGATCGCTGGTGACCGATGCGACAATTCTTCCATCCGGAGAGAATCGACCATAGCTGTAATGCCCGCCTGCCAGCAGCATATCCTGTCGCTGATCATCCGGCGAGACTGGCTTTTCGGGCTGATTTATATCTTCAAACAGCACCTGTCCGCGGAAGTCGCAGACCGTGAGCCCTGCTCTGTCGCCGACGGCAAGCAACCGCCCATCGGGGCTGACATCGATCGAACGTGGCGGAAATTCATTCGTCGCAGGAAATGCCCGCTGAGGTCGACGGATGTGCTGAATACGGATGTTTTCGCTGGCACCCGAATCAATGTCGCGAACAACGACTTCCCCGTCATTCGTAAATGTCAGTATCCGGCGGCTGTCCGGCGTGAAACAGACGGCCCGCATTCCATAAACTGGTCCCGACGGCAGCGAGTTTCCCGGTACGTTATGATTGCGCCCTACAGGCCGACCGGTCTCCACATCCCAGACAATGCATTCTTTTCCCAGCGTCACCAGTGACTTTTCATCGGGCGACAATGCCATTTCCAGCACAGATGTCGGAGGACGAAACCGCTGAGTGCCAAATCGAAATACTGCGTTCTCGGGCAGCCGATCTCCGAGTGAATCGAATGATACGGGCACACTCCTGAAAACAGGCAATTCATCGGCCTGCACGAAAGAGTTCAAAAGGCAGAGCACAGTGCCGCAGAATCGAAAACAAACGAACCACGGATCAGGCCGAGTCGTGTTGTATTGCGTTCCCATGAGCATGCACCCCTTTTTCGCTGAATCCTCTCGGAAAGTATACGGGAGGCCTCCCTCGGAATGGAAATCCGCAAAACGCGGTATATGACAAAAGTCGAATTCGGTATATCTGTGAGCAATCGCAATTGAACCCACTGCCGTAACAGCCAGGAACCAGAATGAAAGTCCTTCTCTTTCCCGTCGGAAGTCATGGTGACGTGCATCCGTTTACAGGGGTGGCTATGAGGCTGCAGCAGCGAGGCCATCAAGTAGTGCTTGCAACAAGCGGACTGTTCGCAGAACTTGCCGATCGCTGTGGAATTCCCTTTCACGAAGTGGGATCGAGTGAAGCGGTCAGCCGACTGACGGATAATCCGGACATCTGGAACCCCAGAAAAGCGGGTCGGCTGATCGCACGCGAAGTGATTCTTCCCGGAATGCGTCTGCAGCTGGATGCCATCCGACAGTTGGTCGAACCGGGCAACACGGTCATCGTCGGGTCAGGCCTCGGATTCGGCACTCGCCTGGCTCATGAGGCGTTTCACATTCCTCTGGTGACACTGCATCTGCAGCCAACGATGTTCTGGAGCGTGTATCAGTCGCCTCGATTGTCGCGTCACAGTCTGCTGGGAAACAATGTTCCCAGATGGCTTAAAGCACTGCAGTTTCGAATTGGTGTCTGGATGATGTTTGATCTCAATCTGCTGCGGGAATGCAATTCGCTCAGAGCAGAGCTGGGGCTGCCTGCCATACGGTCATCGTGGGACATGATGCATTCTCCGCAAAGAATCTGTGCAATGTTTCCCGAATGGTTTGGGCCCCGGCAGCCCGACTGGCCTCCCCAAACGATTTTTACCGGATTTCCGAGATGGGATGAGCAGGGCATTTCGGAGGTTTCTCCTGAACTGGACCAGTTCCTTTCTTCCGGCGATCCGCCGATTGCATTCACTCCAGGCTCCGGGCATACACATGCCACCAGTTTCTGGAACGCGGCGATCGACGCCTGTCAGCGAACGGGGCGCCGTGGTCTGCTTCTGACACGGCATGTGGCTCAGATTCCGAAAAATCTGCCCGAAGGAGTGCGTCACTTTGCCTACGCCCCATTCAGCGAAATTCTGCCCCGATGTGCGGCACTTGTTTATCATGGTGGTGTGGGCACACTATCCCAGGCACTGGCTGCCGGAATTCCGCATCTCATCATGCCGATGGCTCATGATCAGCCTGACAATGCCTGCCGCATTCGCAGTCTCGGAGTGGGCGACTTCCTGTGGCCAAATCAGTTTAAAGGGCGACGACTGGCCAGCATGCTGGAACGCCTGCTGTCATCAAGGGAAGTGAACGCCGCCTGTCAAAGGTATGCCGGCCTGCTGACGAGTGATGACGGCATCGCAAAAACCTGCGATGTGATTGAGCAACTGCAGCCGTAGCGTTCTGTTTTTTATGGGTGGTTTGTGTTCATACCCCTCTCCTACGCCTATTTTTTCACTAACGTATTGACCCTTTTTGTAATTGCTATGTTAACACCCTGCTTTCGGCCCCAGCCGGCTTCACGCCGGTTGAGCCCAGGTTTGGAAACTACAAACTGGCGAGGGGGAATTCTCGGCCCCCATCGGCCTCGTGCCGATGGAGCCCAGGTTTGAAAACTACAACGGGCCACAGCGCGATTCTCGGCCCCAACCGGCCTCGTGCCGGTTGAGCCCAGGTTTGAAAACTACAACGGGCCACAGTGCGATTCCCGGCCCCAGCCGGCTTCACGCCGGTTGAGCCCAGGTTTGAAAACTACAACTCGCCAAGGCGCGATTCCCGGCCCCCATCGGCCTCGTGCCGATGGAGCCCAGGTTTGGAAACTACAACGGGCCACAGTGCGATTCCCGGCCCCAACCGGCTTCACGCCGGTTGAGCCCAGGTTTGGCAACTACTGAGTACCGGATGAGGAGTGTTTCACGGCACTAAAGGCTGCGAACGAACCTGACGGAGATCGCATCGCCGAAGGCCACATAAGTCAGTTCTTTGTCAGCACAAGTGTAGTTGCCAAACCCGGGCTCCATCGGCACGAGGCCGATGGGGGCCAACGCGATTGTGTCATTTTTGCTTTAGTTGCCAAACCTGCGCTCCATCGGCACGGGGCCGATGGGGGCAGATCTGATGGGGTTTTCTCCCGCTTCAAATCAGACACCCTCATGCACGCGGAGCAAATGCCATTGATCTCGACTTTGACGTCTCTGAAAATTCTGGCAAGTTGCATTTCGTAAAATGGATGGAACACGACGACAGGAAAGAATGCCAGCGAACGAGCCCGACATTGAGATCACCCTGACCGGAAGCGTAGAGCTGCAGCGGATAGAGTCCAGACAGGTCGTCGTTCGACGTTATCACTTCGCGTTGAGTTGTGGACTCAGAAATGAATCGCCGCGAACACGCAGTTTTTCTTCGTACGTGTCGACCCGTTACCCGCCGGTGGCTTTGCCGAACGATGGGGCAATCCCCATTCGCCTGTCGAAGCTATAGTGTGATATAGTCATCGCAATCACTCTGACTCAGAAAGCACGCGATGGTCCTCCCGACGAGTCCAAACCGGTTTTTGATGCGCACCCACGAGTGAAAGGTAACTTCGTGGGCGGTTAATGGCAGCATTGCGGGAGGTTGTTAGTACCTCCTTGCTGCATTGGCTGCCTGGATGACATTGATACATCACCTTACATACACTTGCGTCTTCGCCTGCAAAAATCTCCTCACCAGGCAAAGCTGGGGGAGGCCGAACAAGCGACGCAAGCTCGGGAGGAGGTCCACGGCTACAGAACGACGCGAGGGGGATTGGCTCCGCGTCGCCAGGCCGCGAACATCGATGGCCGCTAAGGGCGACGACTCAATCGGCATGCGAGTGCGAGCAGAACCTTCGTCGCCCGCGATACATCCGGAATAAGTGTTGACATTTGATTACTATGTATTACCATCCGTTCTCCCGTTCTCCCGTTCTCCCGTTCTCCCGTTCTCCCGTTCAATCGCATGCACATGGGGCTGGAGGACAATTTGGGTGGCCGGTGTTCCCGTGCCGTATTATTCGCAATGGTGTACTGGAGGTGTCGTAATCACTGTGACTCAGAAGGCATGCGTTGGGCCTCCCAATCAGTCGTCCTGCGTTCAGGTCGCAAACGATTTGTTTGTCACCTATGGGGCCGCAAACGATTTGGGCGTGCCTTTTGGAGGTTGCAATGGAATTGGGTGCGTGCAGGATTTGACATCCAGAGTCGCGATCCCAGGGGGAACAAATTGTTAGTTCAGCATCCCTGGCATTAACGAGGCATTCGTTATTGGGTCCAGGCAGCATGACTGGCCCTCGTTCACTTGTGCTTGCGAGAACGACACCGGCTTGATTATTCGCCTGTTTCAGGAGCGTTCACATGAGCAGTTGCGCTGGGCCTTCACCCGCCCGTGGTGTTCTTGCTGTCTTAGTATTCGTCATGGCTTCCAGCGCATCTGGTGCACAGGAACCACCTTCGGCGGCGGAGCTGATTGCAGCGGCAGCGAAAGAGAGTCAGGAGTTCCAGAAGTATGCACTGGAACTCGCTCTGGATGCAAACATCAAATCGCCCGTAACAGAGGAAATCATCGAGTCTGAAGTGAAGCGGATACAGGAAATTACCGATCGCCTGATAGAAGAACATGCTGGCAACGAAGACTTTGTCAATCGACTTCGTGCCGCGCGAGAATCGAGTGTGCCCGCCATGAGGGAACAGATTATCGCGAACAAACAACGATCACTCAACTGCGTTTGGCGAACAACCGGACCGATCTTTGGAGGAGATCGACTCTGCGAGTTCCGCGTGAAGAAAACAGGGACCGCTTCCTGGTCGACTGCTACCAGCCTTCTTTATCGCACCATTGACGAACGGGTCTCTGAGTCGATCTTTTATGATGCCAGCAGCAGGACGGCTGCCGTGGCGAGGTCTCCGGTCGCTGCTGGAATTCCTGAGCCCGTCCTGTTTGGTCGGCTGCCGATCCAGTTCGCTGGAAGTGATCCAAAACAAAACTATCGGTACTCGTTCGAAGAGCCCGCAGGTGATGGGGAAAGTGTGTCTGCACCGCAACGGCGAACTGTTGCGGTTTGGACTGGCACTGGGAATATGGAGCGGTTGGTGGCCCGATTGGGAATTGAGCAGGTCGGTTCAGCTTACATGTGTCCCGTGGTTGAGTACTTTACCGAGAATAAAGAGCTGAGCTTCCGGGCAGTGGCGTCCGAATTTTTCGAATTGGGCACAGGCAAAGTGCCGTTTCCCGGAGTTTGGCAGAGCGAGTCTGTATTGGTTCAGGGAACTGTGGGAACACATCGTTCCGATGTTCAGTTCGATCGATCTGCCTGTCGAATTCTGGACGATGATCAGTCTGTCGTGCTGCAGCTCGCGGTTCCCGCGGGAACAACAATCGTTGATTCGGGGAAAGAATCTGCTTCCAAAGGCAATCTGACAACCACGTGCGAGGTGCTCGTGGGAATCGATGATTTGCGAACACTGGAATCGTTACCATGTATTGGTCGCTCAGCCGTTGCCTCGAAGCCGGATTCAACAACTGAGGTTTCCAGTCCATTTCGACGAATCATTGTCGCTGCAAATCTGACTGCTGTGGTTCTGCTGCTGACTGCCCTGTTTCTTCGCCGACGCCGAAGGAAAGCCGCATCAGTGAACATGACTGCCATCGCATTATTCGCTGGAATATCCGTTGGCCTGTTCCAGGGTTGCGGACCGAGTGTGTCAGTGAACTCGACAATAGAGAACACGTCAGAAATCGCTATAGACCCAGGAACAATCGACCTGGGTTCAGTTGCGGCTGGGACGGTTGTACCGTTCCGGTTCACTGTTGTAAATAACTCAGATAAGAGGGCTGAGGACGTAAGACTAAATGCCGGGTGCGGATGTACGCAGGTCAGTCCCGGCGAGTTCGTACTGCCACCCGGCGGGCTCAAGATTGTGGAAGGAAAGGTCTCGACCCACGGCCGCGATGGAAATTTTCAATCGGTAATTTCTGCGTCGATAGAAAGAGCAGGCCGGCCCCGCGAATCTGCGGAAATTGCCCTTAAGGCAAGGGTAAACGATCAGGTATTCTCCATTCCCAGCCGAATCTTAACGACGAAGAGTAATGACTCCGCCGTTGTCGGTCGCTGCAGGCTTTATTATCCCTCGGAATGGGTTGGACGCGTTGAGTGCAAACTGGATGGGATGGAGGGATTGGTTGAAATCACTCCCTGTGAGATACCGGGTGTATTTGATGTATTTTTCTCAGCACACTTCCGGGACCTTCCGGTCTCAAGGGTTTCGTTGCAGATGTTTGTCGAGGGACAAACAGAACCTGTTTTGAGAATTCCTGTGTTGATTTAACAGAACTCTCCGTTTCTAAGTCTGTGCGGTTTGGCTGGCATGCAACGGGTTGATGTGCGTGGATTCCACTTGAATGCACCTTCACATGCCATCCGCCAGAAATTCTCCCGAAAATTTCGTCCGGTTTTGCAGTGCCCGTGCATCGAGTGATTCAGACAAATGTTTTCCCTTCGCTCCGGAACACTTCTCTGAAATCTGCGGCCCATGCGTCACGAAATTAAAGTTGGTACCGTCAGCTGGATCAGCGCATCCACCCATCCACTTTCTCTCACGGCAGAAACCGCCGTTCTGGAACCTCCGTGGATTCCCAAAACTTATCTGGGACTGGCGGCGACGAAAAATAACACGCCGCCGAAAACGATCACTGACTTCAAAACATTTCAGGGATCAAAGGACTTTCGCGCACTGACTTATTGTCACATCAGCTTCGACGCCGACGACGCCACCGGGGAGGTTTCGGGATTTAAAGTCCATGACGCGGTACACGACGGCGGATGGACTCCTCCCTTCAGCATGCGAAACTGGCCCGGAACAGCGCTGGCCCTGGATCCCGATATTCTCAGTAATCAGTGGTATCAGGGCGAAGCCAGCCCGCTGTCGGTCGTGAACACACAGGCCCGACACAAAAACTCGGCGATTAAATCCGTGCCAGCTGATGAAACCGTTCTGATTAACGGTCTGATCAAGTTTCGCGCGGGAAAACATACGGATGATATTGGCGTGAAAAAGGTGAAGTCACCATTCCACGTACCGTGGGTCTGGTGCGAAGTACTGGTCACCCTCGCCAAAGGCAAAGTCAAACTGTATGGCGTGGGTTCGATGTTTCCTTCTCACGCGTGGTACCTGAACGGAACGCAGGTGAAAACGGTCGCCGAAGTATCTGACAAAACATTCCCTCTGCAGCTGGCCTGTATGACCTTTCCCCCTGTTCTCACATCATCGCCGACAACAGCCTGTCTCCCCACAAATCAAATCATGGCACCCAGTCTGAACCTGTATAAAGTGCTCTCCGCAGGAGCATCGGCAGTGGGTGCTCAGCCAGCCGCTTCACTGGACACCGGCCGAAGCGGCACCGTAGAGACCCATCCCAACACTGTCGGAGCTGGCAAGGCAATTCAGTATCCTTAAAGCCGGACAGAACTCGGAAGAACAAGTCAGCAGAAATATTTCACGGCAGAAAAATGAAGAAACCGACGAACACGGGATGGCAGGTAAGTCAGCGGCCCAGCAATCGTGTATGAGTGCGAGAATGAGGATGCGTCAATTGGGTCAGGGATTTTATTCAATCCGGCGGCCAGGGCACTCGAGAACTCATTGCACCGCTTTAGTCACATTCAATCGGTTCCATTCCCAGTTCGGACCGCATGGCGTTGCACTGCTCGCACGTCAGATGATAAATAAAGATGGAATACGCGACGCGATCTGTCGGCTGACGCTGCTGAAACAATTTGACGTAAGTCAGAGGATGAATTGCAGGGCTCGCTGAATCGCGTGCTGGCCGGGACCACTGAGTTTCCAGAAGTCTGCCCGCACTGATCGCATACCAGCCCGGCTCCGGTCCGTCTTCCGGCACCGGCAGACCGGAAATCTCGGCCAGCTGAGAATCCTGCAGTCCATGGCAGCGAACATACAATGGGGTCGCCTGAGGATTTGCCGCGACCCAGTCGCGGAAAAAGTACAAATCCTGCCCCCAGTCATAGCTGCACCACAACAAATGATAGTGTCCGTTTGCCGCCCCGCCAGCTGCCTCATTGCAATATGCCATACTGTGCGGATACACGCTGAGACTGCTAAGCACCGACCAGCAGACTGCACCCCACACAATCCCTTTTCGCCACCATCGCCCATGCTGAGCCCAGACAAAAACCTGCCCCATCCAGATAAAAATAAACGGCAGCGCTGGCAGAACATAGCGCAGCAACTGCGTGCGGGTCACCCAGGACACAAAGACCAGAATCAGAAAGGCGGGCAGTAACAGTACAAGGTCGTCGAACCACCAGACCGCACGAATATTGCGGGCTCCGGGCTCTGCTATGATATCGCGCATATCCGAGGAACTCGAAGCCTCGCCCGGAAGTGCCTCTGCAATTCCGTGAGTTACCTGTTGTGTTGCATCAGCCCGCTGAGTTGCCGCAAGATTCCGGCACCGCAGGCACGCGGCCAGTAGCAGTAACAGCCATGTTCCCAGAGGCATTTTGACCAGCAGCCCATAAAGATAGAACCACCAGACCTTGTCCTTGTCCTCGTAGAATTCCCCGCGCATCCAGGTGGGCGGGCTCGCCCGATTGACATGCTCAGCAATCGCATCAATACCCATGATGTACTGACGCGGCAGCGGAACCGGTACTGATCCCGCCAGACCCGATTGTCCGGTACTAACTGCCAGTCGCTGAAGCAGCGGACGCTGAAAACGAAATGTTCTCCATGGTTCGAAGGTGGATTCGAAGCCGTAAACCGAGTTGATCACATAGACGCATAACGTCGCCATGATGACAATATGCCCCGGCAACGGCCATCGTTCCGGACGGGGTGTTGTCATTCGTCGAACCACCCACAATACGGCCCACAGCAGCGGCATCAGTACCCAGACGTATTTGGACAGCAATGCAAATCCCAGAGCAGTACCGCAGACTGCAGCCCGCAGTTTCGTCGGTCGCTGCATCCATTTCCAGAATGAATAAACGGCAGCGACCCCCACCGATGTGGCACACATATCACCGGTACTCAAAGCCCCATGCGTCAAAATCAGCGGATCAGAGCACCAGAGCATCAGCACGCCCATCGCTGCCAGTTTCCCAGATCGCTCAAGGGTCCAGACATAACAGACGACGGCGCCCAGCAGAGAGAACAGAAGCAGAGCGAACCGACCGGCGACAATCATATGTCGCGTATACAGCTTCCGTCCGATTGACCCTGTGAGCCCATCGATATCCTCGGCGGTGGCAAAAGCCGCCGCCGGAGCAGCGGCGACCATGTCGTTGAGCGGAGGATTTCCCGGGTTAAAGTAGGTATCCAGACTTCTCCAGAGCAGAATTCCGGCGACCATTCGAGTACGCTCATCCGAAACCGGCGACTGCACGATGGCAATATACGCCGTCGCAGCCAGATGCAGCAGCACGATGCAGGCAGGCCATCGATTTCGCAACAGAAATGAGCAAGCTTTCACCCTGGCAGCCCGTACCCTGTGAATCGATTATTGATGCGAGACAGTCGGACGACGCAATAGCCAGATGCCCATGGCACAGGCAGACAATCCCAGGACCGGCCAAAACAAACTAGCAACCCCCAGACTCGATTCCGAGAAGCCGAAACAACCACACGAAATCTGCTGGTTTCGAACAATTGCGATGAGCTGTGCAGCAGCAAACGCCGAAAACAACCCGCTGGCTATCCACATGCTTTTGCGGGCACCCCAGTCGATCAACAGATTAAAACCGACGATGACTTGCGCGTAAGGAAGCAATACCATAAACCCCACAACCTGGAGTGGAAGTATCTGATATGAGGCAACACTGTAAAGAAACAGGTAGGGCTGGGATACATGGGTCAGTCCACTGCCCAGCAGTAGCAGTCCGGCAATTGTCATCAGTACTCGAAGGGATGTTGCCCGTCCGTCACCAGAAACAACGAATTTTGTAATCTGCATCTCGTCACCTGAAAACGATGTGAATCAGTGGACCTCTTGTTCTCCGGCAAAAAAACCGGTGTACTCACGGTAGCCCGCAACACTCACGACAACATCGTCAAACGACATTGCGTCCAGTTGTTCTGCAACGATTCGATCATAAGGACATGCCTGACTCTGGCAAAACACTACTATTGGAGTATCTCTCGGAACACCGTCCAGCAGCCAGCGAAGTTCAACTCCCGACAGATTCATGGGGATCGATACGGCATTGCTGATTGATCCGTCTTCGTAGTCCACCCGGCGTCTGGCATCAACTAACAGCCGCGTGCCCGATTCGACAATATCGATAAACTCGGACAGGGGAACCTCATGGATGCTCTTCCCTGTGAATGCTGCTGTGGCCGCGCGCAGCCCCGCGGAGTGATTGAGTGGATCTCCAAAGAACAGCATGCCGCTTAAAACAACTGCACAAACAGGGACAACCGAAAGTGCTGCCGTCTTCATCCTCGCGGTTTCCGGTCTGCAAAAATGTCGCACCAGACCAGCGATCGCCGCAACCAGGAAGAACGCACTGAACGGAATGAGCCGAGCCGCCTGGAAATGCAGAAGTGTGTTATCATCCTTCATTGAAGCCACAACACCCACACCCGACCAGAGGCCGAGAAATTCGGCCACCGTCATTCTCACCGGGCGGCCGTCATCGGCAAACATGATGATCCCCTGCTCATCCCGAATGACCACGCACCAGTGATCAAATTCCGGTGACGCAGCTCGAGAGCGTACGCTCGCGATCAGTGGGCCAGAAAGAAAACGGAGCTCCCACCCGCCGATCCCGCTGACCAATGTGCCAGCGGCCCCTGAGTGCTTCAACATCGAAACAATCTGCTCAGCCGTGCTCCCACGACAGCTTCCGATGAACCGAGCCGAATAGAAATCCTGGACGGTGGCATGGCTACCCAAAAGATGCAGAGCAGTACAGACACTGATTGCACCGCACAGACCGTTCCCAATGGACTCATGGAATGAGTCCGATTTTTTATGCAAACCGCTGGCAATCTCCTGAATATTGCCCGCATTGACAGGGGTATAGTCCGTTGCAATCAGTGTCAGCATTATCGCTAACGTACTGATACGTTTCAGTTGTCGTTCAGACCTTCGAATCATTCTTTTCTCCCGCTGCAGACTTCCGATGCAGGACAATCCAAAAGGCGAGAACCACCAGTCCTGCCAGGAACAGGATCGCATTCAGGCCGATCACCCACGTGCGCCGCGAATTGAAATCGTAAGGCTGTGGCGTTTCCAGCGGCTCAATACCACGCCCAGGTACGACCTGATGATTGACATACTTGAAAGGAAGATGAGAAGCACCTCTCACAGCAACGGAATGGCCTTCGGGAATCTTCAGCAGCGGCCGAAAACTCTCCTCAGTGAAGTCCGGGCTCAGCAGTAAACTCGTCACTGCCACATCCGTCGTGGTCGTCGCTGTACTCCCGGTCAGGGCAATCAATTCATTGGTCACCTTCATAGACTTTGCAATGCGAAACCCATCCGAGGTAACCGTGTAGTCTCCAAAGTCAACCGTGAAATTGACCTGACGAATGCCTCCTGTCGGCCAAAATTCGCTTCCATTCATCTGAATTTCGCCGGTCACTCTGTCAGGCTCTCCCAGTTCAATGCTGGGTGAATGCCGGTCCGTGCCACTCTTCGAAACGGAAATCCGACGCGGAAGTGAACCCTGCTGCGGATCAAGCCACAGAGTCATGGTGCCAAAACGCGAACGGGATTCCACCACATCAAGGCCGTCTTCCCGACGCAGCCGCTGTTCCGAACCCTCCGAAAGATAATTGTCCACATGATAATTACCAACAAGCCCGAAGATCACGGCCGAGTCTTCCATCCGCATCAATACTAAATTCACCGGTACGGCATCCGACACTCCGGCAACGCCCTTGCCCTCATACGTAACGGGCATATCGCTGAAATCGGTCAGTTGCTCACCCGCCTCGTCAGACCGATGCTGCACGTACAGGTGACCACCGTCAACCAGCACTGAGTTCAACAGTGTGGAGCGCACACTGTCTCGAAGTGTTTCTTTGGATGACAGCAACAGATTGTCGCCTTTCCTCCGACAGAGGTACTGGTCCTGGCCGGAATATATGACAGCATCACGAGCCTTTCCGTATTTCACGGATTCATCACTGCGCGCTTCGTAATCGGCCGTCACGGACAGCTCGGCGTAAGATAGTCGACGCAGTGAAGACTGATAAGGAGCCAGCACAGCACGGATTTCGGCAGTATTCTGATCCTGAGCGCGCAATATGCCACGAAGTGTCAGAACACAAACGGCAACTAAAATAAGGGCGAGAACGTGAGCATGAGCGAAACCCTTACCAACCCGGAACATTCGCCAACCCGCTCTGCACCATTCAACGGCAACTCGCCGATCCATCGCACAACGAGACATCAGCCAGCCTCCGTATCAAAGAGCCATCAATGCGGCACATGTCAAAACATCAGATGCCAAATCCAGGGACTAACACCGAAATCCGAAGGCGAAAAAATCGTCCGCCGACAGCCAGCAGGCGACTGCCGGCAAACGACTCTCTACACTGCAATACCGACGTCTCCTCGTCATACAACAAGGAAATCCATCGTCGGCAAGGCCACATTGAAGTTAAAGGAGGAAGACTGTGTTGACTCCGCCCAGGAAAAATACTCTTACGTGTACTCTATGGAGTGGATGGACATGGCGCTCCCGCCCCCATGCAGCCACCGACTGTCTTATCATGTTTTTCCTCGACGCAGTTCATGGGGTCACTTTTGCACTCTTCCGACACGCCCCCCTGCATTTCCTTGCATTCATACTCCTTCGTCATGCCCGCTGCACAATTGCATTTTTGACGATTCTTCGTGCAGTTTGTGGCCCCTTTTGACCCGCAATTAATGGGCGTCCTGCCACTCTTCTCACACCAGCCACCTCCTTCCACTGAACTCCCAGATCCGGTGGGCATCGAAATGACCACAGCAATTAAACAGTTCACACACGGCACGATTAAAGACAGCCACCTGGTCATGCGAAACACTCCCTTCAAGAATCGTTAAAGGCAAATGAACTGACGGCTCCGGATTTCCATGTGAACCAAAGTCACCCGGATGGGTGACCACACGCGACCCATGCTAATCGTGATCTGCAACTTGTCAATCCGATTTTCAAATCACGTTCTGCAATATCTGATGCGCAGCGATGGGGGGGGGGGGGGATGCAAACTATTGCCCTGAAACACCTTGCGCACGTCAGAACTGACACCAAAAAAATTCGGAAAAAATTTCGATGAGGACTGCCACGCCTGCCCCAGACTGACCCTCCTGTCAGCCAGCGTCCTGAGGAGTACTGGACCGCAGGGATTCACATCGCGGAACGTCGTATTGGATCTGGCATCATCTGTCGCTGACCGGGGCTTCCCATGCCGGTGAGCTGGCTGCAAGTTCGCGGTAACGGTCCTTCAGCAATGCCGTCAGCTCGGCCTGCTCTGACAACTGTCTGCCTGAAAGATTTTGTGTCTCCCCCGGATCCCGCTCAACGTTGTAGATTTCGAATTCCGTCAATTCAGCCTGCCGGACCGTCTGCAGTGTTTCCGCAGTGAGATTCTCGAACCGCGGTATCCCGGCTCCCAGTCGGGCCAGCACCTTCCACGGGCCGTGACGCATGGCAACTCGAGCGTCGTTGATCGCGTTGTAATAGGCCCAGACAAGTGGCTGTGAACGCACCGGCATGGGTCCGCCACGCAGCAAACCTGCCAGACTGATACCATCCAGAGGACGATCTGTCGGCAGCGGCTGTCCGGCCAGTTCACTCAGCGTCGGCAGCAGGTCAAGAGACGATACGGGATCATCAATAGTCTGCCCCGGTCGAATTACCTTTGGCCAGTTCATGATACCGGCCACATGAAATCCGCCATCGTGAGTATGCAGTTTCATTCCCCGCAGATGGGCGGTGATACCCCACGATCGACTGGCCGTGCGATATCGATTTAAAGTCTCCGGCCCATTATCGGCTGTAAAGACAATCAGCGTGTTGTCCCGCACCTTCAGCTTTTCCAGAGCCTCCACAATTCGCCCCACTGCAAGATCCACATTGTGAACATTCGCAAAGTACTGAGCCTGATCGGCGTTCTGTGCGACAGATTGATACAGAGCAACCAGTTCCGGCGGTGACGCGACGGGCTCATGTGGTTCGTGAAAGGGAAGATAAACGAAAAACGGCTGACTGGCAGAAGTCGCTACGTGACTATCCAGCCATTCGATCGCTTCGGACACAGCGATCTGGCAGCTGAAACCTGTCATCGGCCCGGCCGGTTTCCCGTTTCGAACATAGTTCTCCGGGTTCTCATGAGAAGGAGCCGCGTTGTTCTGGGTTGCCAGCCAGTGGTCAAATCCGGCATCGCCTGGCTGCGGCTGAGCATCCTGATTGAACATACTGTTACAATGCCACTTGCCCGCCATGCACGTCGCGTAACCCGCCTTCTTCAGCAGCTGAGCCACGGTGGTCTCTTCCCGCCGCATATGCACCAGCTCCCGCCCATCCTTTCTCTGCAGCGGCCGGGCTGCATCAGCAGGCGGAATCCAGTCATAAACGCCCGCCCGATTTGGACTGCGTCCCGTCATCAGCCCTACTCGCGAAGGCGAGCAAACGGGAGCAGCCGAATAAAAATTTGTAAAACGAATTCCTTCACTGGCCAGTCGATCAATATTCGGAGTCTTAATATGCGGATGGCCGTGAACTCCGAGGTCGCCAAAACCGAGGTCATCGCACAGGACCACCACAACGTTTGGTCGCTCGGGAGTTGTTCCCGCATCAGCGGTTGCTGCCCTGCGATTCCGGATCAGCGGAGCCAGGAATCTGGCAGTCTCGTCGCCGATTACATGATAGCCCGCAAGATTGGGATGCCGGTCGCTGTACCAGCCAGGCAGATTTCCAAAATGAGCGTCCAGCCGATTGTCCATCACCACCACAGACGTTCCGCGAACAAAGGGAGCAACCCATTCACGATGCTGTTCGGGAATCTTCTCCAGAGGATAACGCCGATAGTTCAGCATGTTCGATCCTGCGGCCAGTTCATTCTGATATCGGGTATACACGTCAAACAGCGTCAGCTTTTCATCGGCGGCCACCTGACGTATGAGACCATTGATGCGAGCATCGGCTTCCGCTGAGATATACGGAATGATTGTGGTGGGAAGAATGACGGCTTCCGGAAAATCTCTGCGCAGCCGTCCGATCAGTTCTTTAAAGTCGGCAGGAAAGTTTGTTGCGAAGTCTTCCCGGCGACTGTTGTCATTCAGACCATAACGAATAAAGATGTAGTCAATTCCCGGGAGCTTCGCGATGTCTTTGTCGTAACGGCCATTTGTCAGCAGGCCATGAATGAATTCACCATCTCGTCCCTGATTAATCACGTTGACCGCTGGCAGATCCTTTTCCGTTGCCAGCAGCAGCCGAACCACATCTTCCAGGTGCGGTCCCTCGGGATTTGTGACGCGACAAACACTGCCAATCGTCGTGCTGTCACCAAGTAACAGCACCTGAACAGTCCCGTCGACTTCGGCAAGAAGATTGCTGGGATGGCCGGACGGCAACACACCCGCAAACAGGCCTGTGGCAAGGAACAACAGGCGAAGCAATAACGATTTCATTGAAGGAGTCTCCGTGACACAAACCGGATCAACCGGCGAATTCAGGCTTCAATCAGGGTTTGATGACCTGCTGACCATTCGAAGCACTCCAGGAACAGTCAGCGTCCCGTGAACCGGGGACTTCGTTTTTGTCCGAAGGCGGCAATTCCTTCCTGAGCATCAGGCAGTTCCAGACAGCGAACATAAGCTTCCGTGTCAGCTCGATGAGTCACCTTGGGCAGATTGCCCTCATCCAGATGAACGAGTCGCTTGGTTTCCCGAAGAGCGGTCGCTGGAAGAGACAACATGCGTTCGGCCAACTGGCGTCCTCGTTTCAGCAGAGCCATTCCGGATGCCAGCTCGTTGACCAGTCCCCATTCCAGAGCCTGTTGTGCGGAAATTGGCTCACCCATCAGACAGAGCTCCAGCGCCCGCGACTTCCCCACCAGAGCCGTTAGCTGAGCGATTCCATAACCGGGCGGCCAGCCCAGTTTGATCTCAGGCATCGCGAACCGGGCTGCATGCGAGGCGATGCGAAGGTCAGCGCTGTAAGCCGCCACGCAGCCTCCGCCAAAAGCGGTGCCGTTCACCAGAGCAATCACAGGCTGCGGCAAACGTTCGAAGGCCAGATAAACGTTTGCCTGCCGCAGACTCAGCGTGCGAGCATCCGCGGCAGACATGCCCTGAAGTTCCTTCACATCATCGCCTGCCGAGAACGCTTCGCCCGATCCGGTCAGCAGCACGACTCGCACCTCTTCAGGATGTCCGGCGAGCCATGCCACAATCTGTTCGAGCTCCTCAGTCATCTTAATGTTCACAGCGTTCAGCGATCGAGGCCGATTCAGAGTGATGGTGGCAATGCGATCAGAAATTTCGACAAGCAGAGTTTCAAAAGCAGGGCGCTCACCCCGATTGGGCATCAGGTTCATCGCAATTCCACCATCACCCGAATGTTTGACAAGATTCTCAATCAGACGACTGACCGACACGGCCGCGCGGGAATGCTGGCCGCGGCCAATTTCTCTGTCACCACAAAATGCCTGAACATCAAAACGAATGCGGCGACCGTCAACGCCCGTCACCCGGGCAACTCCGCGAACGGTATCACCCAGCCCGGCTGGCCCAAGATGTTCAATCTGAACTTCAACACCGACGGATTCTTCACCATCTTCCAGAAACGGTCGAAGCGCCTCGCGAGCTGCGCGTTCCATCAGCAGAATCATGTTGGGAGTCGAGAAGACCGTGGCACGGGCATCTCCTCCCAGAGTGATTGTCATCGTGGGGTCGACAATCCAGATCAGTTCGCCCGTATGCCCCGTTGTTAATCCCGATTTCATGTGTCGTCTGTCGCTTTGATCAACCGGTCTATTGGGCGGCCTTAACAAACTGATCGAACGCAGCTGCAACTCCGGCCGTCTCTGTATCGCCATCATGCAGGTAAACACCATATCGAAGACGAAGCGTATCGCCTTTCTTCAGATGGAAAGGCTTCTCCTCTTCCGCACCGTTAGTGTAGGCTTTCTCACCGAACGGGCTGATTGAGAATAAACCATAGTCACGCACGTGATAACGTGACGGACGAAAATTCTCCGGATGATCCATCAGAGTTACACCAACCGTTTTTCCGTCGACCGTACCCACATAATCCACCCACGCAAATGCTTTGCCCCAGCAGTCTTTGGTGCCTTTTGAACCATCACTGCTCACCACATGACCGCCGTTCTTTTCCTTCATGGACGGTGCCACTCGAAACCCAAGCAGCCCTTCTTTGGTGTCGCCAAAAACCGCTTCATCCAGACCCGTGGTAAACTGAATGTCGTAGACCAGAACTCGATTCGGGAAAATGGTAATCTGAGTCTTCTCCGTTACGACCACAGATGGATTGTCGCTGTGCCGCCATTCGTTGACCGTATCCAGTATCATCGCGCCGCCCGGAGCTGGTCGGTGACTGACGGAGACATTGACGATGGGTGACTTTTCCGCCCAGTGCTTCTGCTCGTTGATTTCGTCGATGGACACCCACAGACCCTTGTGATGCACATGATCTGCGTCCGATTTATCGTCCAGTGCTCGATTAATGATCGTTCCTGAAGCAGTTCGAACGGGCAGAAGGAACGGTTTTGGTAAACTTTTGGAATAATTCCATGTGGCAAACGGCTTGCCATCAATGTGAATTTCCAGAGTGTCAGCCGCGCCCCGTTTCACCTCCACACTGGAGTCGGCCTGAGCGCAAATGGGGGTGGCAAACGTCAGAATCACAGACAGTGTCATGAAAAACGGGCGGAAGAAATGCTTGTACACTGCTCGCTCCTTATTTGGAGATTCAGAGGTAATTTCCGGGTTCTGGGCGGGTATTCGAAAATTAAATCGAATTTCTTAATCGTGGTGAAGAACCTGTAGAATGATGGGCGCAGGTCCGCGAATCAAGCGTACCGGCATTTGACATAGTGACTTGCCAGCCCAATGGAGTAGAATTGTGTGTTCAGAAAAGGGGCGGACTGCCGCATCATAAGAATCAGAATGTCGACGAGCAGTCTGCCGTTCGGGGTAATGCTCATCGCGGGAGAATTGTGAACGGAATGCACAAGGATATGCAATCACCAGCTCAGTCTTCGACGCCCGTCGGGCGTCGGTGGCGACGTGCTGTGGTCACTTCATCAGTTTTGTTTGGACTGGTTGCGGCGGGGCTGACAATTGCCCCTGCAGTACTGACTCGCACGTCGCTCCGCAATCAGATGCTGGTATCAACGTTTGATCGATTCGGGGTGACGGCAACAGCCCAGGACGCAGATGGAGGCTGGGTGCATCCTTTGTCATTTCAGGATCTGGAACTTCAGGATAATCAGGGTCGGGTCATCGGCCGCATCAAAGAGATACAAACTTCGATGGGATTGCTCGGGTTTCTTCAGGGAAGAACCGATATCGGCGAACTGCGTCTGGTGGAACCGAGCATTGAGATATTCGTCAACGAGGACGGGACCTGGCCGTTTGAACCCCCGGCAGGCAGTTCGCCGATCAATCTCGATTTTCGCATTGAAAATGCCAGCCTGAGGATCAACGTTCCCTGGAGAAAAATCCCGATCGTCGAAGCCGGGCACCTGGATCTTTCAGGGAGTATCGCCGCCGATGAAACAGGGCAGCGCACTCTGACCATTGAACCGTTCCAGGTGTTTGATCATATGACGCTCTCCGACAAACACGCGGAGCAAAACCTGGCTCTGATCGCCCCGGTGTTGTCGCAGTCTGCAAAAATTTCAGGAAGCGCGTCGGTTCGGATCGATCGTATTCGCATCCCGCTGGATCCGGAAGATGGTCGGCTGAATCCGTTTCCGATTCACGGTCGTGCCGAATTTCACTCGCTGGAAGCCCATCTGAAATCTGCCTGGGTCCGACAGATCATGATGATCACGGGCCAGATGGCAAACGCATCCCTTCCCGATCGCATTGAAATCGCTCGCGAATCATTCGTCGATTTTTCCGTCAGTGCCGACGGGATTTATCATGATGGAATGACCTTTTTACTTCCGGAGATTACTTCTGAGCTGACAGTCCGGTCCAGCGGTACAGTCAAGCTGGATGAGAGCCTTGATCTGTCGCTCGCGATTAGTCTGCCAGTGCCAAACCCGGCCGAAGTGGCAGCCCATGTTGAAGCCCCAACTGCTGCAGCCCGTCCGATTGTTGGCGTGCTGACGCAGTTACTGAAGGAACCGGTCACAGTTTCGGTCACAGGCACAGTCTCCAATCCGGTGCTCGGTGCACCAGCGGGATCCGATCTGCTGACCGAGCTTTCAAAGCGGATTGCTCCGGAACAGCACTCAGACCAGCCGCCTGCAGTTTCTCAGGCCGTATTCCAGCTGATTCAGGGAGTCAGTCAGCCGAATAAAGATGAGGCAGGCCGCCAGGTTCCCGGTGGAATTCTGAACCTGATTCGTTCAATCAAGTCGGAAGCTGAAAAATCCGGCAGGACAAAGGCCGACAAAACAAAAGATCGCCCGCCCCGACCTCGCAAATAGGCGTCTAGGCGGCCAGCAGTTGAAAACATACCAGTCACCGCGGCAGATGGCTCATCGCACCACACATCTTTGTGAACGGCAAAAGTTCGACCATTTACGATGTTCGTGATAAGGGTCAGCCGGAGCAGTTGTGTTTTCGGCCCAACAGGCAACGCTGTGAAGCATTTCTCTCAGCAAACATGGCGGCTTCTCTGGTGGCCAGACGATGTCCGCTTTTCCAACCCCGACAGGGGTTGCACAACAAAGCCTGGGGTCGCCGTGAACACGGCGCACCCCAGGAAAAAACAGGAAAATGCGATTGAACCCCAACGGGGTTCCACAACACGATTAACTGTCCATCGCTCCCTTGTGGAACCCTTTCAGGGTTCAGAGCGAACGAACATCACGAACCTGGGGTGCGCCGCTTTGCGTCGACCCCAGGCTTTGTTGTGAAACCCGTTCCGGGTTGAATCGCACTGTTTTCACTCGAAAAAACGCTTCACAGCGTTGCCCAACGGGCCATCCGTTTTGATAGCCTGGCCCATCGGGTCGGCAGACGGGAGGGCGAAGCTCCTGCTGAGCCGAGAAAAGCTCGGCAGGAGCCTCGCCCTCCCTGTAAAAACGATTTTGCCGCTCGCCTTATTGTTGCCTTCTGCTCAATCTGTATTCAGAATACGGGACCGCAGGCACACTGATTCTCGCCAAAGCAGTCTTAGCTTTGCGGGGTTTCAGGACATGCAATACAGCAGCCAAAGTCTATCAGGGTCTTAGAAGTCCAATGACGTCAACATCAGTCGGCCGACTTTCCAGCCCGATGGTCGCCTACGTGGCTCCGTTCCTCCTGTACGTTATCCCCACCATGATTGAGACGAAGGGTTGGCTGGGGATCCCGTATGAAGCCATTTGCACTCTGAAAGGCGTTTTGTCAGCGGGCGCGATGTGGATGCTGAGGAGCCATTATCCAAAATTTTCCACAAAAGGCTTTGGTATCGCAGTTGTCGCCGGGTTCGTTGGACTGATTGCCTGGGTGCTGCTGGACAAACTGCAAAACGAAGTCGCCATCATCCGACAGCTGACGGGCTGGCTGTTCGACGGTAGTCGCGCAGGTTTTGATCCGTTTGCAGATGGTGGTCTGACGGCTGCACGAGCCGCGTTTGTTGCGGTTCGGCTGATCGAACTGACCCTCATTGTGCCGCTGATGGAAGAGTTCTTCTGGAGAGGCTTTCTGTCGCGATACCTGATCGCGGATGACTTTCAGAACGTCCCCCATGGCAGGTTCACGCCGATCAGCATGCTGATTGTGACTCTGGCGTTCGCATCGGCCCATCCTGAGCTTCTGGCAGCGATTGTCTGGGGACTGATGATCAATCGCCTGTACCAGAAAACAGAAAACCTGTGGGCCTGTATCGTCATGCACGCCATCACCAACGGACTGCTTGGTGCATATATTCTTCTGACCCAGAGCTGGAATCTCTGGTAGCGGATCCGACGATCAGCCTGATCCGGGAACACATAAATCCTGGCTCAGCGCATTCTGAGTGATCGTACTCGTACTCAGTGCAACGGTACTCGTACTCGTACTCGAAAAAAGCGTGATCATGCAGTAGGTCCTGCGAACCCACGCAGTGCCGAAGCGTCGAGCGAGTACGAGTACCGCAAGGCTGAGTACGAGTACGAAGAGAATCGCCGTACAGAATCCCGATGAACAATCACACGCAACGGGCCGGCCAGGGATCAGAGATGAAAGGCCATTCGGCTGGAATATCGTACTCGTACTCAGTGCAACGGTACTCGTACTCGTACTCGAAAAAAGCGTGATCATGCAGCAGATCCTGCAAACCTGCTCAGCGGCGGAAGCATAAGAGCGAGTACGAGTACCGCAACGCTGAGTACGAGTACGAAGAGAATCGCCGTACAGAATCCCGACGATCAATCGCACGCGATAGAATTGGCGGTCGGGACGCCCATCTGTGACGACCCTTAGGGCCTTTTGTTCCTTATTCTGACCGAAGCCAAAACGCGGTCGTCAGACGTCCTGAACGGCTCGTACCATGATCAGTAACTGCCGCGCAGGGATCATTTTCACCAGGCACAACGCAAATTTTCTGAGGAAATTCGCTGTCCCTTAACAGATCTTCACACAATCTTAACAATTCGTCCGTTCAATTCGTTCGTGTGATTCATCTGGCGGGTAAATCTTAACAATCCCATTTGAGAGATGCGTATGAAACTCTTCGCTCCTGCATTGGTGCTCCTGGCAGGCATTTTCTTGTGTTGCGGCTGCAGTGTGGAGGAATCGCAGGAAGGTGTATCTGTTTCGGACTCCGGCATCAAGCGGATCATGATCGACGGATCCAGCACCGTGGAACCAATCGTCTCTCGAATTGCCGAGCGTTTTGAAGCGGAATACAACGACGTTCAGGTGCCTGTTAAGGTCACCGGAACCGGAACCGGCTTTCGCGAAATGATTGCAGGCCACATAGATATTGCCAATGCCTCCCGCCCTATCAAAGCTTCAGAGAAAGCGGAATGTGAACAGAACAGCATTGAGACCATTGAACTGAAAATTGGAATCGACGGTCTGACGATTGCCGTTCATCCGGAAAATGACTGGGTCAGTGCCATGACCGTTGCCCAGCTGAAAAAGCTGTGGGAACCGGGCAGCACGGTCAAAACCTGGAAAGATCTGGATCCCAGCTGGCCCGACCATCAGATCTCGCTGTACGGCGCGGGAGAAGAATCCGGGACGTTCGATTACTTCACGGAAGTGATCGTGGGCAAAGAAGACTCGATCACAGAAAACTACAGCCCCAGTGCGGATGACAATGTCATCGCAACGGGCGTTGCCGGCGATAAATACGCCATGGGATTCTTCGGATATGCCTACTATCAGAAGAACAGCAGCAAGCTCAAAGCTCTGGCAATTTCAAACACAGACAGTCTGAACGACGCGGTCGCTCCGACGGCAGAAAGCATTACATCAGGAACGTATGTTCCTCTTTCGCGTCCGCTGTTTATCTACGTCAAAAAGGCATCCCTTGCGCGTCCCGAGGTTGAAGACTTTGTCCGATTTTGTCTGACAACCGGACAAAGCAGCGTGAGCGAAGCTGGCTACGTCGCAATCAGCGAAGCCGATCTTAACACCACAAAACAGTCGTTCGACGACGCTCTGAAATCTGCGGCCAGATAGCAATCTGCGAAACCTGTTGAGGGTATGTCCATGCCTCTGAGCCGGAAAACAGCGTCTCTGTTTCAGCGTCGCAGTGCCAACGGTCACGAAAAGGTGATCTGGGCCAGCCTGCTGAGCTGCGCGCTCATCTCCATTCTGACCACTGTCGGGATCATTGTGGTGTTACTGGGAAACGCGGTTTATTCCCCGGGGAAGAGCACCGCGTTCTTTGAAGAAGTCTCGGTCTGGGAATTTTTCACCGACACGCACTGGAAACCGGCTGAGCGACATTCAGGAACAGAACTGTCAGACTCTGCCACTGGCAAGCCAGCCGGACACTTTGGCATCCTGCCTTTGTTAAGCGGTACGATGATGGTAGCGCTGGTGGGATCCATGGTCGGCGTGCCAATCGGTCTTGGGGCCGCTATTTATCTGAGCGAGTATGCCAGTCCGAAAGAACGAGATGTGCTGAAGCCGGTGCTCGAAATTCTCGCCGGCATTCCCACCGTGGTGTATGGTTTTTTTGGACTGCATTTTATTACTCCATGGATCCTGCAGCCCGTGTTGAAACATGTCTTTGGCATTGAAATCGGCGTATTCAATGTCACCAGCGCGGGAATTGTCGTTGGCATCATGGTGACTCCAATGATCGCATCGCTCAGTGAAGACGTGCTGCGATCCGTTCCCCGCAGTCTTCGGGAGGCGGCTTATGCTCTGGGAAGCACTCGATTTGACGTATCGATGAGAGTTGTCGTTCCGGCCGCATTGTCCGGGATACTGGCAGCGTTTCTGCTGGCCTTTTCCCGGGCGATAGGTGAAACCATGGCGGTGACCATCGCAGGAGGTCACAAAATCATGCTGACGGCGAATCCGCTTGCTGAGGTGCAGACGATGACCGCTTATATGGTGCACCAGAGCTTTGGAGACAATTCAGCGTCGTCGATTCAATATAAGAGTATCTACGCGGTTGGACTGGCACTGTTTTCGATGACGCTCGTGATCAACATCGCATCGCAGTGGGTGCTTCGACGATTCCGGGAGGTCTATCAGTGAGCACTTCCGTTTCAGAGGTTCTGCCGACAAATTCCGACGAAGTATTGTCGGTAGCTGCCAGCGTGAACTTTATTTCCGGCAGCAGTCCGGCGATGCGTCGCCGGCTTTTGTTCTCCCGGGTTTTCGCATGGACCTGCCGTCTGGCGACGTATTCGGCGCTGGGAATGCTGGTCGCTCTGCTGGCCAGCATCTTTATCAGCTGCGCGGGCCGACTGAGTCTGGATTTTGTTCGCTCGGTCAATTCCGTTGACCCGCAGGAGGCAGGAATTCTGGCAGGTCTTTGGGGCACGTTCTGGCTGATCTCGCTGACTGGAATGATGGCTGTGCCACTGGGAGTTGGTTCAGCCGTTTATCTCGAGGAATATGCCGCCGACAGTTTTCTCAATCGGCTGATCAAGGTGAACCTGTCCAATCTGGCGGGCGTGCCATCCATTGTTTATGGAATGCTGGGGCTGACAGTCTTTGTGCGGATGTTTGATCTGTTTGAGAAACCGCTGATCATTAGTGTGCCGGGGCTGATTCGAATTCCCCTGCCACTGGGAGACAAAGTTCTGGCCGGTGCCATGACGATGACTCTGGTGATCCTGCCGATCGTGATCATTGCGTCGCAGGAAGCACTGCGGGCGGTACCGTCTTCGATTCGGATGGCATCACTGGCTCTTGGGGCAACTCGCTGGCAGACGATTCGACATCAGGTGCTTCCAGCGGCCCTGCCCGGCATCGTTACAGGTGTCATTCTGGCAATTTCGCGAGCTATTGGTGAAACGGCTCCACTGATCATGATCGGTGCTCTGACCGTCGCCCGATTCTGTCCGGCAGGAATTGATTCTCCCATGAAGCTGCTGACTCAGCCACATCGTATACTGCAGGCTCCCCTCGACCAGTTTACAGCGATGCCCATCGAAATTTTCCACTGGGCCAAACAGCCGGGCGATGATTTCCGCCCGGTTGCGGCCTCAGGAATTGTTGTCCTGTTGATGGTTCTGCTGCTCTTTAACGGAATTGCAGTTTGGATCCGTTACCGGGCAAGTCGAGGTGTACGATGGTAGCAATTCGTGAAATTTCTCGTCCTTCAGCCAGTCTGAATGCCATGTCAACACCAGCCGGTCCAGTACTGAGAGTTCCGCCAGCCGTTGCCGGAGTCAACAGAGATCAGGACATGTCGTCTCATGCCGACGCGATTAACGCTCGTCGCATGAATTTCTACTACGGCGAAAACCAGGTGCTGTTCGATGTTTCACTCACAGTCCCGGAACGCTCAGTCACCGCACTGATCGGACCGTCAGGGTGCGGCAAAAGCACATTCCTGCGAACTCTGAATCGCATGAATGACCTGATTGAAGGTACTCGATGCACGGGCGAATTGCTGGTGCAGGGTCAAAACATTATGGATCCCTCCGTGGACGTGGTTCTGCTGCGGAAACACGTCGGCATGGTGTTCCAGAAATCCACTCCCTTTCCAAAATCAATCTTTGAAAATGTGGCGTATGGTCCGCGAGTCGCCGGCGAAAAGAATCGTGCGGTACTTGCCGAACTTGTTGAATCCTGCCTGAGAAAAGCAGCACTGTGGGAGGAAGTCCGCGATCGCCTGAATGATTCCGCAATGGCTCTGTCCGGCGGTCAGCAGCAGCGATTATGCATCGCACGAACCCTGGCCACGAACCCACAGATTATCCTGATGGATGAGCCAGCCTCAGCACTCGACCCGGCCAGCACCGCCAGAATTGAAGACCTGATCGGCGAGCTCTGTTCGCAGTACACCATCGTGATTGTGACTCACAATATGCAGCAGGCATCTCGTGTGAGCCATCAAACGGCCTTCTTTTTTGAAGGACGACTGATTGAAGTTGGGCCAACCACAAGAATCTTCACGAGCCCCGCACAAAAGAAAACCCAGGATTACATCACGGGGCGATTCGGCTGATCTCCCGTAATGATTCTCTCTTAAACATGAAATTGTCTTCGCATCGCCGGCGATATTCGCAAAAACTTCACACGGCAATAGTTTAATCATCGTCGGACTGAGGAACCTGGATTCAATGACTGCTCATTTCTTTCGTGAAATGGAACGACTTCATCGCGATATTCTTTCGATGTGTTCAACCGTTGAGGAGCTGATCTGTGATGCGCTCGACGGCCTGAGGCAGGGCCGCGCCGAACTGTCCAGTGAACTCTCCGGACGAGACCGGGAAGTTGATGTCTGGGACATTCGGATTGAGGAGGAATGCCTTAAGATTCTGGCGCTCTATCATCCGGTGGCCAACGACCTGCGACGAGTCATGGTTGTTATGAAAATTGCCGGAGAACTTGAACGGGTCGCTGACCTCGCTGTCAGTATTTCCGAACGGTCTTCGGCAATCTCCCGCTATGGCGACTTCCCCATGCCCGGACAGCTTGGAGACATGGCCAAAGAGGCCCTGACGATGCTGCACGACAGTATTGATTCCTTTGTTGAACAGGATGCCAATCGTGCCAGAGAGGTTTGTGCTCGAGACGATCTGGTGGACCAGCTGAATGATCATCTGATCCGTGAAGTTGTCGACGTGATGAAACAAAAGCCAGAGCTCATAGAACCGGCGATGCATTTGTTTTCGGTCATTCGACATGTGGAACGAGTTGCTGACCACGCAACGAATATCGCAGAGGACGTGGTCTACATGGTCGAGGGAGCCATTATTCGGCATCCCCGACTGCCTCGCAATGCCGGTGGACTGCTGGCGTTTCTTGATTCCTGATGGATCCTGATATGCAGCAACAGACGATTCTTGTCATTGAAGATGAACAGGCAATTGCCGATGTCATCATCTACAACCTTCAGAAGGAAGGCTATTTCGTCCTCTGGGAACGAGAGGGACGAAGTGGCCTGCAAAAGGCACTCACAGCCCGACCCGATCTGATCGTGCTCGATCTGATGCTCCCCGGAATCGATGGTCTGCAGATCTGTCGACAACTCAAGTCTGACAGCCGCACCCGCGATATTCTGATCCTGATGCTGACGGCTCGCAGTACCGAAACCGATGAAATTGTCGGTTTCAATATGGGTGCCGATGACTATGTCACAAAACCTTTTCGTGTAACTCCGCTGATCCATCGCATCAAGGCACTCATCCGACGCAGCGAAGCCGCGGAAACCGCAGGCAACGCCATCACCCTGCACGGCATCGAAATCAATCGTACTGAACATGCAGTGCGAGTGGGTGAGTCGGAACTTGAGCTGACCCCCACTGAGTTTCGCATGCTCTGGACTCTGATGAGCCAGCCGGGTCGGCCGTTCTCCAGAAATGAACTTATGGAAACGTCCCGGGGCGAAGACGCCAATTCTCTGGAACGCACGATCGATGTGCACGTCCGGGCACTGCGAAAGAAGCTGGGAAATACGGGTGACCTGATCGAAACAGTCCGCGGCGTCGGATACCGCTTCGTCCGCCGCTAAATTCACCGGCCTGGAGCATCCCGCCCGTTTTGTTATTACTCCCTCCTCTCCCGGCGAAGCCGGGGGAGGTCGAGCGAGCGAAGCAAGATCGGGAGGGGGCTGGTGAACGGAGCGACGAGCGTGTTGATGGGACGGCGTCGAGTGCAACACGCGGCGGGCCCTCCCCCGGCCTCACGGCCGACCCCTCCCACTTCGCTTCGCTGCGCGGGAGGGGAGGTTATCGAAACCTCCTCCCCCGGCGAAGCCGGGGGAGGTCGAGCGAGCGAAGCAAGATCGGGAGGGGGCAGGTGAACGGAGGGGGCCGCGGGTTATTGGGACGGCGTTCTGTGCAACACGCGGCGGGCCCTCCCCCGGCCTGGCGGCCGACCCCTCCCACTTCGCTTCGCTGCGCGGGAGGGGAGGTTATCGAAACCTCCTCCCCCGGCGAAGACGGGGGAGGTCGAGCGAGCGAAGCAAGATCGGGAGGGGGCTGGTGAACCGCGGGGCGAGGGTGTTACAGGTACGGCGTTGAGTGCAATCCGCGGCGGGCCCTCCCCCGGCCTGTCGGCCGGCCCCTCCCACTTCGCTTCGCTGCGCGGGAGGGGAGGAATTGGCGGGGAGGGTTAGTTCTGCACTTTTCGTTTTGCGCGTTCGTGCAGTTCAACGGGAACAAACTTGAGCAGCCGATCGATCACAATATCGGGTGTGACACCCTGACTGTTGGCCGCAAAAGTCGTCATGATTCGATGACGCAGGACAGGTTTGGCCACGGCTCTGATATCGTCGGCAGTCACATGGAAACGGCCCTGAAGCAGGGCATGCGCACGAGCACCCAGAATGAGATATTGTCCGGCTCGTGGTCCTGCTCCCCAGGAAATCAATTCCTTAATAAACGGAGGCGATTCAATTTCGCCAGGCCGAGTTGCCCGGACAAGATCGCGGGCATAAATGAAGTTGTATTCCGCACAGGGCACTCGCCGCACCACTTCCTGCAGAGCCTGAATTTGCCGGCCTGTCAGAATCGGATTGACCTCCGGCTTCTCTGTTCCGGTCGTTTGTTTCAGAATTCGCAGTTCTTCGGCCGCACTGGGATACGTCACGATCACGTTGAACATGAAGCGGTCCAGCTGGGCTTCCGGCAGCGGATAGGTTCCTTCCTGTTCGATCGGGTTCTGGGTCGCGAGCGTAAAGAACGGTTCCGGCAGGTGATATGTTTGAGATCCGACTGTGACGTGGTGTTCCTGCATGGCTTCAAGGAGGGCGGCCTGCGTCTTGGGGGGAGTTCGATTGATTTCGTCTGCCAGCAGCACGTTGGTAAACAGCGGTCCCTTGATGAACTGAAAAACACGACGGCCCGTTTGAGGATCGTCCTGCAGCACATCGGTTCCGGTAATGTCTGACGGCATCAGGTCGGGAGTAAACTGAATTCGTCGAAACGACAGCTGCAGAATCGAAGCGATCGTGCTGCACAGCAGTGTTTTTGCCAGACCGGGAACACCCACCAGAAGGCAGTGTCCTTTGGAAAACATGGCGATCAGCAGCTGGTCAACCACATCGTCCTGTCCGATGATTACCTTGCCGATTTCCTGTCGCATCCGCTGATAAGCGGTTGTTAACCCCCGGATTGCCTGTTCTTCCAGCTGATCAGGCGTGGGAGACGGGCGTTCGCTGCCCGCGCGCTCGGCGCCGGCTCGGTCGCCTCCGGATTGAGAAGCGTGTTCATCCATAGTCATTTTTGGAAGCCGAACTTTAGATTTCGGGACGTATTTCGAAACATTGTTTTGGGACGAAGCAAACAAAAACGGTGTCCTGGTTTGCCTGACTGCGTGTTAGTCGTCAGCATTGAACATCAGACGAACAGCAATTGAAAGCGGTCGGGGGAAACTGGACGCTGAAATTAACGGACGAGGGCACATTGCCGAGTCAGTTCAGTCGGCTGTTTGCCGAGCGTTTTCAGCCGTGATCCGAACGCCTCGAAGAGGAGAACTCGTGCATGAGCGAAGTGCGTTATTTGATTTTCGATGTCGAGACCGTCGGTGACGGAGAGCTGATCAGCAGAGTTCGCTATCCGGATGAACAGCCCGCTCCCAAAGCGGCACTGGAACGATATCGACAGGAACTGCTGGAATCCACCGGGCGAGATGTTCTGCCTCCGACCTTTGTTTTGCCTGTTTCCGTTGCAGTAGGAAAAGTTACGAGTGATTTTCGGCTGATGGAAGTGACTGTTCTGGATGCTCCGGAATTTCGTCCATATGAGATTGTTCGGCGATTCTGGCAGGGCTGGAATCACTATGGCCGGCCTACCCTGGTCACTTTTAATGGTCGCGGATATGACCTTCCTGTACTGGAGCTGGGGGCGTTTCGCTATGGCATCAGCGTGCCCGCCTGGTTCAACGTGGAATCCCGATCATTTGAACAGTCGCGCAACCGTTACAATATTGAAGCCCATATCGATCTGCAGGATTTCTTTTCCAATTTCAGCGCGGTGCGACTGAGCGGTGGATTGAATCTGCTGGCCAACCTCATTGATAAACCTGGAAAGTCCGGTATCGACGGTTCACAGGTGCAGCAGCTCTTTGATGAAGGGCATGCGGACAGGATCAACGATTACTGCCGGTGCGATGTGCTGGATACCTATTTTGTATTCCTTCGCAGCCGGGTACTGACGGGACGCATTTCGCTGGACGAGGAAAAGGAACTTTCTGAAGCGGCTCGTCAGATGCTTGAACAGTCAGCCGATCAGCATCCCGCGTACCAGCACTATCTCAAATACTGGGACCTTCGGCTGGAACGAAGTATGGCGGCCGGGACTGCTGCGTCGGATCGAGTTTAGCATTTCTGCTTTAAGTCCAGGGGAGTTTCTTCGACTATGCTTGCCTTTCTGAAGATCGTCGCTGCGGCCTTTGTGGCTCTGGTAATTCTGATTGTGATCATCGTCCTTTTCATTCGCTGGAAGTTCCGGTCCTTTATGGCCGGAATCATGGACAAGGTAAAGAACGAGGCCAGTTCCGGTGTTCCTCCTTTCCGAATTACATTATCGCGGACTGAGGAAGACGACGAAGACGACAGCGACGATTCCGGCTGGTCACATTCTGATGATGTGCGGCGGCTGACGGAAGACATGATCGGTGCCGGATTTACGGCCATCGGCGACTTTGATGTCGAAGAGCTGCCTTTGAAGCTTCGTGCCTTTCAGCACCATGATCATCAGGCTTATGGCGTCATCTACGACCATTTTGTCGCTGGCAGCTGGTGTGATGTTGTTCGTCGATATGCCGATGACACGTCATGGACCTGCTCGACCGGAAAGCAGCACGGGATGGACTCTCCTCCACACAGCAATTCTCAGCACTTCCCGGGCGAATCTGTGAAGACGGTATTGGACAGGCTGCTTGAGTCATCACCAGCAACGGGCTACCTGAAAGCCGGCGCGGATACCTTTGTCAGGGCTTTCGAATCGGCTTATTCCCGCGAGATGAACTGGAGAATCGAACGGGGCGGCCCGACGGAAGAAGAAATTCGGCGGATTTCATCCATGGGAGGTCAGGAATGCACACAGGAGCAGATTGACGCTGTTCAGAAGCAATGGCGTCTGGCAATCGGCCAGTTTCTGTCAGATCGAATGATTCGCTCATGGAGAAAAGACTCCGGGATCGCTCAGGCTGATTTCGAGGCCGTTGCCTGGAGAACGGTTGCGGTTCACAAACGCCTGCTGCCGGAACAAATTCTGGCTCTCGTCGACGAAGATTTTTCACCGGAGTATTACAGTGGTCCGGATGAAGATGAGCCCGAAACCCTCGAATGGGAACGGGATCTGAATCTGCTACGGGAATGGTGCCGCGAGGGGTCGGCAATCTCGGCATTCAATCAATTGCTGGTCTCGCGACAACTCGACAGCAAATGGGAAAAACTGGGTAGCGTCGACAAATCAGTCCGCGGGGAGATCTGGCGACGTCCTGCGGTCGGTGATGAACATCACGATGATGCGGACGACGAAAATGAATTCGACTACGAAGAGTCGGAACGGGTGTAGCAGACTTGAAGATCGATCGGCTATGTGAGAAGTGATTCCCGCTTCCAAAGTATGATATCGTGAAGGATCTCATCAAGCGTCATTGTGGGCTTCATGCCAATGGTGTTGTACAGACGATCCACATTGGGGACTCGACGCTGAACGTCTTCGAAATCGTCACTGTATGCCTTATTGTATGGCAGGAATTCAATGTTGGCGGCGGATCCTGTCAGCGCGACAACGCGCTGTGCCAGCTGCAGGATCGAAACCGGCTGATCGCTGCCGATATTGAATACCCGGCCTTCGGCACCGTCCGTTTCCATGAGCTTTGCGACACAGCGAATCACTTCGTTTGCGTGAGCAAAGCAGCGGACCTGCGAGCCGTCGTCGTAAACAATGACTGGCCCTCCTCGTAATGCCGCTTCGACAAAACGAGGAACAACCATGCCGTAATTTCCCACCTGACGCGGGCCCACCACGTTGAAGAAACGGCCAACCGTTACTCCAAGTCCGTACTTGCGAAAGTAAGCCAGTGCAAGAAACTCGTCGATGGCTTTTGAACAGCCGTATGCCCAGCGAGGCCGACTGGTAGGGCCAAGATGCAAATCGTCGTCCTCGACCCACGCTTCACCCGGATGTTTTCCGTAGACCTCGCTGGTCGATGCGAGAAAGAATTTCTTTACCGAACCCTGTACGGCCAGTCGCAGCAGCTGTTCGGTCGGATAAATGTTCGTCTCAATGGTTCTGACCGGATCATCGGCCACCAGCTTCACACCGACAGCAGCAGCCAGGTGATAAATTTGTTCGACGCCGTGCACCGCTTCGCTCAGAGCGACCGGGTCTGTGATTGATCCCTGGCGTATCTCCAGTCGACTGTTGTGCTGAACGTTTTCCAGGTTGTCGGCACGACCTGTGGAAAGATTGTCGAGCACCACGACAGTATGCCCTTTGGACAGAAGCAGCTCCGTCAAATGACTTCCGATGAAACCAGCACCGCCGGTAACCAGACACCTGGCCATGAAGTTGTGTTCCCTGAGTTGCCCAGACAGCCGGAGTCGGAATCACTTCTCCGGTCGACAGATTTAAGAAAGCCGCAAGTTTAAGAAAGCCGCAAGCTGCACAGTCGCATCACTCCGACCTGAACGACGCACGATAGCAGGCAACTCCCAGCGTAGCGAATGCAGGCCATGCCCGAAAACAGTTTGCCGGACTTTTGAGTAATTCGGCGGCTGGAATACTGCCCGGCATAATCCCTGCAACCGCGATGTTCAGCAAACTTTGCGCAATCCTTACAATCGATGTAAATGGAATAAAACATACGATCGGCTGTATCCGGAGAGACTCCATGGCTGCAGCGGTCTTTAAACTGTTTAATGCCAAAGGTTTAGGGCAAATGTCAGATTATTCCGTCTGTATCGGTTTTAACACTGGTACGGATTGTGCCAGATAGTCCTGATGTTGTGACGTGAACGATTGCATCAATTCTGCGGAATGGGAGAAAAACGGCTGGTCGCAATTCCAAAGAGCCGACTTGTCGTTTTTCCGAGAGAGCCATTCCGCCGAGATGCGTCGGCTCAGTTTGCAGCGAGAGAGGGAGTCAGCGGTTTCCTGAATCGCTGTCGGACAGGCTAAGCCTGTTCGAGATGTTCGTCCGAGGCGGGGAAGGGGCGGTCATGCTGCTCGCTTACAACGCTGTCAGGTTCTGCATGCTCGCGTGAGAGACGAGCAGGCCGAGCCGACAGTTGTTCAGCGTGCAGTGCCCCCGACTCGCAGCGGGTGATGTTCCTCTTCGCTCACCAGTCGCTGCTGACTGCCGGATTCTTTTACGGGCAACAACAGGTTCTCACAGGCACTGAAACACGACTGCAGATGTGACGAGGCATTCGAGTCACGGCGTTCCGCAGCGTTCTGAATATCGGACTGGCTTGCAGACCCATTTTGTCTGCTGACACACCGCGGACTTCTCAACGGGCCGGATATCGGTCAGCTCGCTGCGGATCAGTTTTCCTCTCTTGTTTCTGGAGAAATATTATGTTGCAGCTGCTGAGGCAACTTCGGCAGGATGAAAATGGAGTGATTCTGTCGGCTGAAATTGTAATTGTGGGTTCCCTGCTTGTGGTTGGAATGATCACCGGACTGACATGTTTGCAGCAGGCGGTGGATGGTGAGCTGCGGGATGTCGGGGCTGCCATTGGTGCACTCGATCAGTCGTATTCATTCTCCTCGCATTTTAAACCGGGAGACAATGGGCACTGTTGTGCGTTCACAGCAGGATCTTCGTTTACCAACTGTGAACAGAAGACAGATCGATGTGATTCGGCGATTGTCGGGGCCGGATGCTGCGAAAGCAGTGTTCACATTGCACCGGTCTCGGACTGTACGTCTGCGGGTTCAGCATGCGGAAGCTGCGGCCAGTCGTCCTGTGGCGGCTGTGGTGGATGCACATCGTGCGGATCCTGCGGAAATGTGGGCTGCGGTGGATGCCAGTCTTCAGGAATACTGAATTCAGGAACATTGAATGGTCCACGCTGTCTGGGGACCGACGTTCAGAACTTCCGAGGAACTGAATGGCAGTCCGAAACCCCGCTGCTGCCAGTTCCACCGGTGCCGATGGCCGATCAGCTGTTTCCCGTGCCGGAAGTTCACGGGACAGTCTCAGCGGATGCCTGTCTTCCGGAATGTTCGCCTGGAACAGCATTCTCCAGTGGAGATATTGTGATTCCGGATCATGTCTGGTAGGCGAGGCGGCCTGCTGTTCACCGACTCCCTCCCATAACCATCCCCTCCCGCGCAGCGAAGCGGAGTGGGAGGGGTCGGCCGAAGGCCGGGGGAGGGCTCGCCGCGTGTTGCACTCAACGCCGTCCCAATAACACCTGCGTCCCGTTGTTCACCAGCCCCCTCCCGATCTCGCTGCCGCTCGCTCGACCTCCCCCAGCTTTGCTGGGGGAGGAGGTTGTGTTAACCTCCCCTCCGGCGCAGCGAAGCGGAGTGGGAGGGGTCGGCCGTCAGGCCGGGGGAGGGCTCGCCGGGTGTTGCACTGAACGCCGTTCCAATAACACCTGCGTCCCGTTGTTCACCAGCCCCCTCCCGATCTTGCTATCGCTCGCTCGACCTCCCCCAGCTTTGATGGGGGAGGAGGTTGTGTTAACCTCCCCTCCCGCGCAGCGAAGCGAAGTGGGAGGGGTCGGCCGAAGGCCGGGGGAGGGCTCGCCGGGTGTTGCACTGAACGCCGTCCCAATAACACCAGCGTCCCCATTTCAACA
>JALHMY010000093.1 GCA_022843805.1 Fuerstiella sp. | reverse complement strand
ATTCCGCTCATACTTCCCGCGTCGCAGGACCAAAAAAGCGGGCGATTAACTCAGTTGGCTAGAGTGCATCCCTTACAAGGATGAAGTCGGGGGTTCGAGTCCCTCATCGCCCATTTTACCAGCGTGCAATAACGCGAAATCATACGAAGAGCCCTGAAAACCCACGTGTTTTTCAGGGCTTTTTGCTTTGATTGGTTTGGCGGTTCCTGCAATTTCTCCTCCTTCATGATGCACCGTCCTGCGACTGGTGATTGTCAATCGCTTTCCTTTCCAGTCTAATTCGTCAGTTGATGCAAGACCCTGAAGAGTTTGTTCGTGAGGTTGACCGCGCTGACACCGGCGATTTACTCAAACTCTGGTCTCGCTCGGACAACAGATACTACTTGCCATCGGTGACCGATGAAATCGTCACGAGAGCGTTCTCAGCACTCGATCGATTCACAACCGAGACGCTTCTGGACGACAACCACCAACGTGCAGTGAAGGGATCGCTGTTTGCGTTGGGGCGGAGGATTCAAGAAGAACCTTCAGAAGCCCAGGCACTTTGTCGCAACCTTGCAGCGCGATACTTCCATGGAGAAAATAGCATCATCGCGTTCATGTCCGTGCGGCAGTTTGAGGTTTACCTGCCGCGATATACACTCTTTGTCAGTGACCATTTGGTACGCGTCGCATCCAAGCCGCTGACCAGACCTGTTCCATGTATCATGTCTCTTCGTGCAATGGCATTCAAAATATTGTTGGACCTGGACGGGCAGTTTCAATTCTGGCCTCAATTAGCGGTCGCCCGAAGGGAGTGCCTGGCTGCGTGCCTGGAGTGGGGCGCAGAGGGACTATCGAGCTCCTTGCACTACCAACAAATCGCCGATCAGCTCGTGCGTTATTGCAGTTCGGAAAAATAGCCAATAAGCCTTTGATTTAGCGCTGGCGGAGTGTGGGCGTGGAATGATTCTGTACAGTGATCATGGTTCGCTGCTGCATTCAAGATCGCGTCAGGCCGAAAGGTCTCGAAAGGGCTTTGTTCAGGAAGCCCGGTGATATCAGGACGGTCGATGGATTGCCGCTCGCGAGTGCATGAATTGGAAGCGATCACTTCCAAAGGACGACTCCCATGGCAGCCATCAGTCGCCGATGAGCGTGAAGACTGTCGTTTTTGGTCACGTATTGAGCCCAGGTTTGGCAACGACAGATACACCGGATCGACGCAATCTCTTCTGACGATCAGAAGAAAACACAAACACATCGGATCCCCATCGTTGAGGGGGATGTTAATTTTGACCTTAAAGAGGCAGGTGAATATGATCATTCTTTAGTTAGTGGTAATGTCCAGATCTGCCGGATCAGAGGCTGTGACGGTCGTTCAGGCTGGAAGCTGGAGTCCACAGCAGGCTGTGGACTCGAAAGCGGCAGCAGGCTGCCGCAGTCCAGGGGCATCGGTGCCCAAGTCGTAGAGCCCAATTCGCAGTTTGCCACCATGGGAATTAATTCGATGCGACGACGCTTTCAGACCCCAATGATGGCTGTAATTGCATTCCTTTGCATCCCTGGCTGTGAATCGCGCAAGGTTGGCAATCCGGAAACTTCAGTAATCGGTTCGCACAACGTTAATGCAATCCGTGATGCAGATTCTGCCAGCGGTTATCTGATCGACGGAAACATCGCGACCACGAGTGCCACTGAAGTTGGGGCGAATGCGGGTGACTACCCAGTTACTAAAGAACTCGGACCGTTTCCGAGCCGTCAGATTACGGGCCTCCTCTCGATTCTCCTGGACCCAGCCGCTTATGAGTGGGAGTACAGCAAGAGCTGCATTGCCACTCCTGGCGTGAAACTGAGCTTCCGGTCCGGCGACCATCAAATTGACCTTCTGCTCTGCTTTGAATGCGATATTCTGATGGTCTACCGTGATGATAAATACGTTTCTTCTGGCAACATTGATTTCGGTCGGCCGAAGCTTGTGGCGTTGCTCAAAGCGAGTTACCCGGATGACCCTACAATCCAGTCACTTGCCAATACACATTAATGACAGCGGCGAATCACCAGAGGGTTACCCGGAATGCTCAACGGCCTGGATACCGTGAAGCGTCGTTTGTTGGCACCCGGTTACTCTTCTCGTTCGTTTCCCAAAGCGGTTTGAAAGCTGGCGCTACGCCTGTAGTTGCCAAACCTGGGCTCAACCGACGCGGGGTCGGTTGGGGCCGGGAGACCCCGCTGGCCTCGTGCCAGCGGTGAACGGGTTTGGAAACTACAAAGCAGACCAGCCACCAGCGCAGTGGCCCCCATCGGCCTCGTGCCGATGGAGCCCAGGTTTGAAGACTACTACCCCCCGGCTCAACGCAACGACTTCAGATGCCGGAACCACCAAGTTGTAGTTTTCAAACCCTGGCTCAACCGACGCAGGGTCGGTTGGGGCCGGGGGGCCAGGCGTGTTGATGTCGTCTGTAGTTTTCAAACCCTGGCTCAACCGACACGGGGTCGGTTGGGGCCGGAGACCCCGGTGACCGTGGGCCAGTGATGAACGGGTTTGGGGCATACAAAGAAAAAACACAAACACATTGGATCCCCATCGTTAGGGGAGTCTCTTACGTTAGCACTTAAGACTGGCGGTAAATGTGATCCTGCTTTAGAAAGGGGCAATCTCCATCCATGCAGAATCCAGGAACCTGAGGAGCGTACAGGTTGAAAGCTGGAGTCCACAGCAGGCTGTGGACTCGAAAGCGGCAGCAGGCTGCCGCAGTCCAGGGAAAATCGTTTGCCGGGTCTGGCCGGACTTTAAGTCAGCCGCGGTCGCTTCAATGTCCAAGTTGGTCGCGCAGGCTCCCACGAACGCTTTATGGAGCAAGAGTTGGCGGAAGAGTGATTTCCGGGCCGGATTCCAGCTGATAGGCGAATTTTTCGAACTTCTTCTTCGCCATCCACTGGGTCATCGTTTTTGCTCCCACTTCAAAATCACCGCTGGGTTTCCAGTTGAAATAGCAGCGTTTTCCGTCGCAGTGGAATGACAGGTCGCCAGCCGCAAAGCCCTGCTGCTGAATGAAGGATTCGGCTTCCTTAATTGCCGCCTGAGCGGCTTCCTCGTTCGGAGCAACCCCGATCACGGTGAGCGAGGTTGGCAAATCACTCTTCTTGCCTCGGAACGGCAGAGTTTCCGGCTTCACTCGAGTATTCGTTGTTACTTTAAATGGCAGAGGACCTCCGGTGTCATAGGTCATTTCCACAAAATAAGCGGTCCAGCCTTCTTTCGGAGTCTCAACATTTCCCACGTAGGTACCACTGTCATTGGCGGTCAGAATTGTGCTCGTGTACTTTGGCCCCAGCGTTTCCAGTCGGAAGTCTCGCGATTCGGGGTTCGTTGCCTGCCACAGGCGAACTTCCTTCGGTACGGTCGTGGTCATTACTCTCAGTGAACCGTCATCTCCCTGAGTCCATAAGTATTGCGGCGGTGCCTTGTCGGCAAGAATCATGGAATAGAATGCGATCAGGCTTTCCATTGCATCAGTTCCATCCAGACCATGATCTCCGTTCGGCACATATCGCAGGTACTTTTCTCCTCGCAGATCATTCCAGTAGAACTGAGAAGAGTCTGGAAGAAAGAACTGGTCGCCGGCAGCATTCAGTACAAACTTCGGCATCGTCAGCCGATGACGGTAATACCAGGGATCAACCAGCTGGTACAGTTCCGTCACTCGAGGATGGTCCATCCTCTGCATGAGCTCATGCGTGATATAGTCACCAACCGACGGAGCCCAGAAACCATAAGCCGCAAAGTGGTGTTCCATTGAGGCCTTTGTATTCAGAACATCGATCACGATCGGTATGATGGCGACCACTCGTTTGTCCAGAGCCCCGGTCAGCCATGTCGTCCATCCGCGTTTTGAGCCGCCTGCAACAACAAAACGGTCAACTTTCTGTCCACCGCCTGCCTCTGACGCCATGACGGCGGTTATGGTATCCATCGCCCTCACCGCACTCTTGATCATTGCATTGCGGGCCGGCCATGAGGGATCTCCGGTTTTGATGTACTGGTCCCAGGTGTAGCCGATCAGATCGTCCTCAAACCGAGGTTTGCCATCGTTGTGGAAAATGAGCGGCTGGTTAGGAACCATCTTTAGCTCGGCCACACAACTGCCCGTCGCCTGTGCTATCCGCACAATTCGTTCGTTTGCTTCTGCAGGTGCTTCACCGCCGTTGCGACCACCGCCAATAAACAGCATCCCGATATCTGATGTTACTTTTTCAGGAAAGGCGAGTGTCACCCAATGCTGCCACTCTGGTCGGTCGACTTCGTCCTTCGTCCGCCATGTCTGCGAGACCATATCCACGACAACGGAATTCATGTCACCAACTTTTTTGGTGCTGACAACCTTCCACGTATAACTGGCATCTGGTTTCTCGATATAATCATCCAGGGGCGTCCGCAGCGGCAAACGTTCATCCGCATGAAGCATCTGACTGCTCGTGGTCGTCAGGGCGAGCAAAGTACAACAAAGGATTGACTTGAGTTTCATCTGATCCAGTCCGGTTCACCGTTAATAAAAGGCGGATGATTGCCGCGCAGGCATTCTGGAATTATGTCGCGCCGCAGTCACTTTTAAAAGGCTCCCGCAGACAAGTGTGAATCAATTCAAAGCGATCGTTGAGTCATCGTCAAATACTTTTCCCAATTTGTCGATCGAATCAGCTAAGGGCAAATCAGTGTACCGGAGAGTCCTGTCTGCGCTGATAAATCCCAGCTTGTCCGTCTTGTGGAGGATGGCGAACGCGACTGCCGTTTCGATCCCGGCTTCGACGCGCGAAGCCAGAATTGTCGCATTCTGTGAAGGCAGAAGAGATGTCGCGTCCTGAACCGTGTCACGCAATTCCCATAACAGAATCGCGCCATCTTTATGAACTGTCAGCATCTCAAGACTGTCGCGCGTGAAGGTGGCGTAGATATGATGAGGCAATCGAACGCAATGAGTAATCCGTCGGCCCAAATTGATGTCGACAACAGAAGGACCGGGAGTTACCCAACCAGCAGGCGAGAGCGATTTTGAGAAATCAGCCGCAATTTCAGACCCTGCCCAATACGATATTTTCCCATGGGTGCTCACTAGCTTCGCGGTGGACACATTCCACGCCTCGTAATCTGACGGCGATTTCTTATTGGCAATTGCAAGCACAGAACCGTCGTCGGTGAAGCCCATACAATTAAACAGAGCAGTTCGTTTTGATGTTTCGATTGACTGGATGCATGACCCATCTGGTAGCGTGTAAATGCGAACCCGATCAAGCCAATGGACAGCAATTCGCCTCCCGCTTAGGTCGAAACAGAAGTTTCCTGCGAAGTATCCATTCTCATCAAGAAGCACTTTGCCAGTATTGGGGGCAACGACAATGAGTCGGTGTATTCCTGCGGGGCTCTGCGGTTCCTGCAAAATGAATGCTGCATGCTGGTCCGTTGGGCTGAAGCGAAAAATGTGGACGGTGCCTGGTGGAAGCTGCCATGTCCTGGTGGAAACGTTCGTACGGCTCACCGCGACACATGACGCAACCAGAGATGCGAATGCAATAATGACTGTCAGTTTACGCATTTGTACTGTTGGCATATCACCATCACGCCTTGCAAGTACTCACTCAACGCCCGCCATGCGCTCTCACGAAGACAACGGCTTCTTGGTTCTGCGGCATTTTATGCCAGATATTCTATTGCGAGTTGCCGACAACAATACTTTTCAGGGGGCACAACATTGTGCGAATATCCTGATTGGTGGTGATGAGTTTTTTCTTCTCGGTGCTCTTCATATCGCGAACCTTCAGAATAAGGTCAAGACCGCAGTGAGAGGATAGAAGTTTTCCAAGATAACAAATTGCGATCGATGTGTCCTGCGATTCGCCGACGCATCGATCGTGGGTTTAAATTTTCTGTCCGGTCAGAGGCCGACTTTATACCAGGCTCGCGGCCACAAATCCTTCAGGAAGCCGTCCGGTGCCTGCTGATATTTCGCCCGCTCGTGGTGGCCTGTAACTCGTCCCTCGGCGTTGAAGTAGATCTCAAGCCGCGAATCGTCATCGTTCCAGATTCGCTCGACCGAATCCGGCGGCCGCATGTATCCCTCCATCGACATCCACCCTCCAAGCTGGAGGACGTACCAGACGAACCCGCCATAGTTGCCGGGCGGCCCACCCAACAACTCCTCGACCTCGGCTTGTGTCATCCCGACCCGGATCCGGTTACCGGGACAGACTGGCCATGCAGGAAACCGCAGACGGCAACTCGGCTGAATCGAATTCTTCATATAAGCTGCTGTCGCGGCGGGGTTGTTGTAAGAAAAATGTAGCAGTCAGATTGATTCGGCATGGTACGCATTGGGAGAAATCAATCTGAACGCTACGGCCATGTGACCTTTGTCGCGGGCAAGGCTGCTTGCAGTTCCTCAACGCCCGACTGAGTAATCCTGGTTCCTGAAAGTATAATCCAGCGGAGGTTCGTTTTTTTTCTGAGAACCGCGATTGATGCGTCGGTGACAGGAGTTCCGGTCAGGTCGATTCCCTGGCAGCGATCCAGTGACCATGCGTTTGGCAGGGTCTGATCAGTTAACAGATCAGCGGATAACAGCGGAATGTCGCGAAATCGTATTGCGTAACTTTCCGGCCCACCACAGTATTCTTCGCATTGATCCCAGATCCACTGCAGGGTTTTGTAGTCGACTTGCTGCCGGACCACTTTCTTAAGTTCGCTGGCAAGCTGTTCAACGCCAATAAGTTCCTTCGGTGTTGGTGCAAAGAAGTCCTGGGCGATCACATTTGATGTCCACTCCACGGCCCTTTGCCAGCGTTTCGGCTCAGCATCCGCGGGTGGACGATTCGCAAGTGCGTCGATCATTGAGCGTATTTCCCGCTGACAAGCGTAATATCGCTGTCGCTCAAGTATGCCGGATACGACGGGAAGGAGTAAGAAAATTCCGACGACAAAAACCAGCCCGGAGAGCCACAAGGCAGTTCGCGAAATCCGAAGCTTCATCGGGGCACCCGTGTGACTACGTCTCCGTCGGTACATGCGTGATTGATGATGGTTCATCGCAGGTTCGACATATGGATTGAACAGGCGACTTTAGTCTGACAGTTGTGCATGCGTCAATCATTATCAATGACCATATCAATCCCATGGACTACGGCAACCTGCTGCGGCTTTCCAGTCCGCAGCCTGCTTTGGAAAACCGCTTTCAACCTGAACGAACTTCAGGGCTGCTGGTTCCGGCAGCAGGCTGCCGGAACGAAAAACAGCGGCAGCAGGCTGCCGGAACGAAAGCGGCAGCAGGCTGCCGCAGTCCAAAGTGGCCGGGCATTTTTCAAGGAGAGCTCTTGGCCAATTGCAGCTAACGGGCCTTTGGAACAATGGCCCTGTGTTTCGGCCCAACGGGTAACGCAGTGAAGTATTTCTATCAGCAAACATGGCTGCATCGCTGTTAGCCAGACGACGTCGGTTTTCTAACCCCGACACGGGTCGTAGTACAAAGTCTGGGGTCGCCGTCAACACGGCGCCCCCCAGGAAAAAACTGGAAAAAAAAACGCTTCACATCGTTGCCCTTTGGGCCGAAAACAAGACTGCAATCCCGGCATGCCCTGGGTTGCTGAGTGCAGCGGCCCCGTGGTCGTCTGCGATTCTTCTGCGTTTCATTTTTCTGCCCTGAAATTTTTCTGCCCAATTCTTCTCTGGAAGGCAGGAGCACACGGAAGGAAATCGCGGACCAAATCACCCTGCGACTAGTCTGCGTTCAAGACGCGCTCGATTCGCGTGAGCATCGTCTGTTGTCAAACCGGTAGAAGACTGTTCCGAGACCGGGGGCGAGCAGACCCGTGTTCACAGAATGGCTTATTTTGGGGCAGAAAAACCTGGACGGAACAGAAGAACTGTTCTGTTGAACCGCCCGTTCCTTTAACGGTTGCTGCTGCTGGCGACGTCCTGTCGATAGCGGATGTTTCATGACCTGAACCGCGTTCCCTGGTTGCGTCGCAGGAGAAAAACGCAATCATGATGCTGCCCAAAGCAGGTTGCTATGCCGGCATCGAGTATCCGAACAGAATGAGAACGTCATGACACCATCTCAGAAGCTCACACCTGACAAGCTTTCGCCTGCCTCGGTCCGCCAGTCGCAAAAGTCGAGACGAGCGTTCATAAAAACGATTACGGCCGGAACTGCCTGCCTGCTTTCGAATGCTCTGCCCACCGCTGCAGCTCAGCAATCGTCCGCTAACAACGTTCCGAGTCAGCGGACAAGTTCGAACAGGATACTGTTCGTTGACAGACAACATATGACAGCCATGAATGGCGTGCGGCTGAAGCTGCATCAGCCTGTGAAAACCGGCGAACGGATTCTTGAAAGTGAACGACCCTGGGAAAACGCCACACTCAACTGGTTCAGTATTATTGAAGATCAGGGTCGGTATCGAATGTGGTACGAATGTTACGACGTCGATGGATGGCCAACTGCTGATGACACTTCGCTGTGCTATGCGGAATCAGAAGACGGAATTCACTGGAAGCGACCCGACCTGGGACTTTTTCCCTGGCGAGGGAATACTCAGAATAACATTGTGTTTCGACAAATTGGTGACGGAAGTTCTCGGTCCCGTGTGCACGGAAGCTGTATTTTTGTTGATCCCATCGCACCCGCCGATCAGCGTTACAAGTGTGTGTCGCAGGGTATCTTCCAGGACCGTGGAGACCGTCCGCATTCAATCGCCGGAATGGTGTCACCCGATGGGCTGCACTGGACACGTCTGCCGAAACCCATTTGTCCGGTTTTTGCCGACAGTCAGTATTCTGCTTTCCGGGACGAACATCAGAAGCTCGTGATCTTTGGTCGAGTGTCCGGCCGAGGAGGCAGAGCGATCGGCCGATCGGTCAGTAATGATTTTGATTCATTCGCCCCGCTGACTCGAGTGCTTGAAACATCCTGCGATGATCCGCTCGATTGTGATCTGTACAACCCGGCCTGCCTTTCGTATCCCGGCACAAAAGGTCTCTATCTGATGTTCCCGAGCCTGTTTCGGCATCGCGAGGATACTTTGGAAATCCGCCTGGCGGTCAGCCGCGATGGCATTCAATGGACCTGGCCCGAACGGGAAAAAGCGTTTCTTCCAGTCGGTGATCCTGGAAACTTCGATGGAGGATCGTTGTATATGGCAAATGGCGGTTGCGTGGTGACTGGCGAGGAAATGTGGTTTTACTTCAGTGGGTCAAATCTCAGGCACGAAGAAGTGGACTTGCCAAAACTTGCAAATCCCGCAAATCGCAGAGTCTTCAGCCGCGCGGTATTGCGGCGAGACAGGCTGGTTTCTGCGACAGCCGACCGGGATCCCGGGAGATTCGAAACTCCGCCCGTTCTGCTCACCGGTCGGCAGCTTCTCCTCAATGCGGAGACTCGAGAAGCCGGAAGCGTTCGAGTGGGACTGCTGGATGAAAATGGCCAGGAGATTCCGGGGCGAGGTGTTAAGGATTGTGTACCTTTTTCGGGCAATATGCTGTCGACAGCGGTTCAATGGAACGGCGGATCAGGTTTTTCAGAATGGTCGGGTCAGCACGTGCGGCTTCTCGTTGAACTGCAGCACGCCGATCTGTTCAGTTTGCAGTTTGCAGAGACTGGTTCCGCCTGACAGATCTGTGGGCTCAGGAGCGTTCAGCTCAATTTCGCTTCGAGATCCCGCAGCTGGTTCGTTTCCCAGCTTGCCCCGACTGCCCTTCCTGGTCTACCATGCCTGAATAAATCGAATTGGGGTAACATGAACGGGGCGAGGAAGGCATGAGGCCATGAAGGAACCAGTAATTACATCGAAGGGATCTCGCAGTCGGCGAGCGATTGCCACTCTGACATGGAGCGGCCTGACGATCGTGGCTGCGGTCCTGTGGTATGGTCGGCTGAACGGCACGATACGCAGCGTCACGACCGAACCGATTGCATTATTGCTTTCCGCATACGCGGCGTTTTCCAGTATTTTTGCATGGATGCTGTTTTCGCCCAATCGGCGATCATCCGAAGAATCGCCTGTTCTGTTTTTTGCTGGCGGGATCGCGCTCCTTCCTCCATGTATTATTTCGTTTTGCATCATGCCGCCGGATTCACCTCTGCGAGGATGGCTGACTCTGGGTGTCTTTGTGATGACTGTCATTGCTGTGATGAGTCCGGTTCCGGAGGAGTTGTTTGCAGTGCCTCGGGATCGATCCACGTACCTGCAGCCATTGACCGACGCGTTATTTGCCCGTTTGAAGGTTTCCGATTTTTCGACCGGCTTTGATCATTTGCAGTCGGCTGAAACGCTGGCCCGCGATCTTGTCGTTCCCTATTCGACGTCACCAGTTTCAGCTCCTTCGGCCTGGAAGGGGACAGCCAGAGATCCGTGGCAGGACCCTTTTTCCGGCACCGGGATCCGCCCGGTTCAGCCCGGAACGGCGAAGGCTCATCGAGATCGTGAAACCAGGCCACAACGGTCTGGCGTGGATGATGAGGCAAAGGAGGCAAAGAAAGATGAGGTAAAGAAAGACGTAGTCACTTCCAAACCGGCTGGTCACTCAGCGAAGCCATTGGATGAAATGCCTGCCCGGACGGCAGCCTCGTCTGCACATTCACCTCTGCCTGTATTGCCAGCGAAGCCCGAGAGCAAACTCAGTGTTTCAGAGCTGCCGAAGTTAAAGGGGGCTCACGGCCATGGTCGGCCCGCGGCGGCTTTTGGATTCAGAACACCGAACGTTTCGGAGGAATTGTCGCGTACGGCATACAAACCAGTTCTGCTGAACGATGAGCCCGAAGTCGCCGAGCAGGAGGCATCCACGACGGATGATTCGCTCACGTTCGAGCGAACCCGCGATGAATATGGTGGCGAGATGATCGAGGGAACGATCCAGGTACGATTTGAAACCGGGCAGCGCCGGGCCAGTTTGCATGTTCCTTTTTCGCCGCCGATGCCCGGAATTCCTGAAGTTGAATGCGAGTCGGTTGGGAACGAATCACTTCGTTTGAAAATTCCCGTTCGCCAGACGTATGGAATTCGCATCGAAGCACGTCGTTCTGATACCAGTACACCTTTGGAAACAGAGATTGGCTTTGCTGCTGTTTATAGTCCGCAGACCCGCCATCGCTGAGAGAATTATGGCCGGGTCTGCTGCGGCGAGTACATCTGGATGAAAAAGGGAACTGCATGAAGCTGGCGATGATTACCGCAGGTGGCGCTGGCATGTTCTGCGGATCGTGCATGCAGGACAACACTCTCGTACGCACTCTGCGGCTCGGCGGGATGGATGCTGTGCTTGTCCCGGCATACACTCCGATTCGAGTTGACGAAGAGAATGTCAGTAGCAGCCGAGTGTTTCTGGGCGGAATCAACGTCTATCTGGATTCCGCCATTCCCGGCTGGAAACGACTGCCTCCATGGCTGACTCGATGGCTCAATCATCCTTCTCTCATTCGCCTGCTCAGTCGTCTGGGAGGAACGACGGACGCGTCGAAGCTGGGCTCACTGACGCTTGATCTGCTGAAGGGAGAAAATGGCCCCCAGCAGCGTGAGATTCAGGAACTGATTTCCTTTCTTCTCAGCGAACTTCAGCCCGATGTGATTCTTTTCAGCAATGCCCTGTTGTCAGGAATTGTTCCGGTTTTGAAAAGAGAGTTTAAAGGTCCGATCCTGACACTATTGCAGGGAGATGACATTTTTCTGGAAGGGCTGCTTCCGGAATTCAGGACGCGTGCATTGTCACTGATGAGTCAGAATTGTCGGAGTTTTGATGGTGTGCTGACGCACAGTAACTACTACTCAGACTTTATGAGCCACTACCTGAATGTTCCACGGTCGTTGTTTCGGCAGATACCACTGACGGTCGATGTGGATCGTCGAGTCACAGAAGAGCAGGCTTCATTTCAGCAGAGCATCGAGATCGAAAAGCCAAGCAGCCAGGGCAGCCATAAGATTAACGTACCGTCAGTGGCTCCGACAGGTACCGTTACGATTGGATATTTTGCGAGGATCTGTCCGGAAAAGGGTGTGTTTCGTCTGCTGCAGGCTGCAGAGACAATTCTGCCTCAGTTGCCTGACGTCAGGATTGTGATTGCCGGATTCCTTCCGGAGCAGCACAGAAAAGCATTTCTAAGTCATCTGCAGCGACTGCAGTCGATTGTTGGCGAAGCTCGACTGCACTGGGCAGGCAGTCCCGAAAGTCGTGAGGAGAAATTCAGGCTGTTGCGGACATTCGATATGCTTTGTGTGCCAACAGAATACAGGGAACCTAAAGGGTTGTACGTACTGGAAGCCGCTTTATGCGGTGTGCCGTCGATATTGCCCGATCACGGCTCATTTCCGGAACGCATCGCAGACCTCGGTGCGGGTGTGCTGTATTCACCGGTGCTCAAAGATGATCTTGAGCGAGTTCTGACTGAACAATGTACCGGCTATCTCCAGCAGCGAAATCATCAGACGGAGGACATTGCTTCAGCGGCCCTCGCGGCCCGAAAAAGGCTGACGCAGCGAGTGCTCGACGGACACAGTATGCTGGCAACCGGGCCAAAACTCATTGACGTGATTTCCGGGTTTCTCTGATTTCAGGTGATGACGCTGTCACACTGCCTGGCGGAAAATGCGTGCCGGAAACTGGCTGCCAGGAACTGATTTGGGTAGCGGGCAGATGATTCAGTTTTGCGCAGTATCGGTGATCCCGTAACGTTCCAGCAATCGATAGAGTTTTCTTCTGTGGATACCCAGGATTCTGGCGGCGCGGGCCTTATTGCCGTTCTCCCGTTTCAGAATATCCACGATATGTGACCGTTCCAGATCCTCCAGCCTGGGCGATTCCAGAGTTGCGTTTCTGGCCTGACCGATGGAAGCAATTGTCAGCGGATGCCCGTTTTCGCGGCTAACAGTATGACTCTGATCGCCGGTGTCACAGACTTCAACGGGAAGATCATCGATCGTAATGCAGTAGTCATTGGCCAGAATCTGAGCACGTTCAACCGCATTCCTCAACTGCCTCACGTTGCCGGGCCAATGATAGGCTTCGAGAGCGCGGCGAGCTTCTTCAGTGATTTTCCAGTCGCGGCCAAGAAGATGGTTGATCAATAAGGAAACGTCACCCTCGCGCTTACGAAGGGGAGGCAGTTCCAGCGACATGACATTGATACGATAATAGAGATCTTCACGAAAACGGCCTGCCGCCACTTCATCAGATAATGTACGGTTTGTCGCGGCAATCAGCCGAACGTTCACTCGACGTTCCTTATGCGAGCCAACTCTGCGAATCGAACCATCTTCCAGCGCACGCAGCAGTTTTGGCTGAAGCGATCCAGGCAGTTCGCCGATTTCATCGATGAACAGGGTGCCACCGTCGGCCACTTCAAACAGCCCGGGCCGATCCTCATTGGCACCCGTGAAAGCTCCTTTGCGATGGCCGAACAATTCACTTTCCACGAGTTGTTCGGGAAGCGCTGCGCAGTTAATGGTGACAAACGGCTTATCCGCACGCAGACTCCGCTGTTGCAGAGCACGGGCCACCAGTTCCTTTCCGGTACCACTTTCACCCTGAATCAGCACTGGCTTATCCGTCGGGGCAACTCGATCGATCAGGCGAAAGACTTCCCTCATGCGGAACGATTCACCAATGATTTTTGACGGAGGCTGGGAGCGCTCAATGATCGCTTTCAACTGCCGGTTTTCTTTATTGATCTGGCCTCTTTCCCAGGCCAGCATGCATCGCTGTTCCAGTTCATCAAGCGGAAACGGCTTGGTCAGATAGTCGCAGGCTCCAAGCTTCATCGCATTGACAGCACTGTCAATTGTCCCCTGTCCTGTCAGAATGATGACTTCGGTCTCCACCTGCGAAGACTTCATGCGTTCAAGAAGCTCCAGGCCCGTCAGTCCCGGCATGTTCATGTCGACAATCGCCACATCGAACACCTGACGATCAATGACCTCAAGTGCCTCCTGCCCATTACCGGCCGAAGCAACATGGTGGCCCTTGCGAGTCATCCAGCGCGAACATGTTTCACGAAAATCCGGATCGTCTTCCACTATCAGAAGATTGATCGGATGCGTTAATGCAGCCATTTCAAAGAACTCCGCCGGAACATCCAACCGTCCGCCAGGCGATTATCAGCTGCCCCATGCAGCCTTCAGTGAACACAATCTCAGAAACGGCAACAGGAAACGCTCTGCTGTTTGATCTGTCTCTGAAGTGCTTCTCCCCTGATTCGAGCACCTTCCCCAAAATTTGCCGATTTTGCCAATGAAACCACACCAAAATCGCACACATGTGTGCACCCACGCACATCTGCACATTCAAATTTGAACAGGGTTTGTGTGTGGAGTTTCCGTGGGAGTCAGGCGAGCTTTACCGGCTGAACCTGAGAAAACCCAGGAATTTCGGAGTCAGCAATACGTTTTTGAGGTTGAGAGTAGAATCAGGAACGTGCACCAGAATCATCAACAGTGCGAAACGCGTTCCGATTCACTGCATGGACGGGCAGTACAATTGTAATTCGGGTGCCTTTGACCGGGGCTGGTTCTGCGGATATCAGACCGGAATGGGCCGCAATTACTCGCTGAACGATGGCCATTCCGAGGCCCGTACCCTTCTGTTTCGTTGTGAAGAATGGTTCAAAGATCTGTTTGGCGGCGGCAGCGGTGAGGCCACATCCGTTGTCTTCGAGTATAATTTTTATGGCGGGCTGAGAATGCAGCATGGTTCCGGCCGTCTGGACCAGAACGGTGCCGGTATCCCCGCACGCATGGATTGCGTTCTCCAGAACGTTGCGAAAAACCTGTTCAAGTCTGTGCACATCCACTTCGCAAATTGCCGTTTGCCCGGGAGTGATTTCCTTCAGTGAAATGACATGTTTGCCCCGAACGCTGGAGAGGTTTTCCCATTCTTTGCGCCAGATTGTGGCGAGATCGCAGGTGCGAATTTCGAGGTGAATGGGGGCCGCATAGCTGCGAACCTCTTCATAAAGACGGTACAAATCCTGCAGTGCGGTCGCTGCTCTTCGAGTAAGATCGAGCTGTTCAGGCTGTTCGGCAAGGTCCAGCGACAGCATATCCAGGCAGGCTTGTGCTCTTTGCAGAGCATTACGGCTTTCGTGGGCCAAACCCGTTACCATTTGCCCGATGGCCACCAGCCGTTCCGACTGCAGCAACTGCTGATGGACTTGTTCAAGTTCTGACAAATCTCGAATAATGCCGGCAAAGAGTCGCCGACCGTCGACCACAAACTCGGTAACGGCAAGATGAATTGGAAACTGGCTTCCATCGCGTCGATGACCGGAAACGCGTCGGCCCACGCCGATAATTGCCGGGATGGATGTTTCGCGGTAACGCTGCAGGTATCCATCGTGCTGAGTTCGGTGTGGCTCCGGCATCAACATGGAAATGTTCTGGCCAATCAGCTCGGGTAATTCATACCCAAACATTGAACAGGTTGCGGGATTGACTGTCTCAATGATGCCATACTCAGTGATCGTGATGATTGCATCAACCGCAGTGTTCATAATCGCGCGGCAGCGTGCGACCACTGATCCGGTACCTTCAGCGGCGCCGTCGCTGCTGGAAAAAACCGCTACCATCTCAACACACTCCTCAACTTTGTTCGGATGCGGTTCGGGATTCACTTGCACATGTCCTGTCTTCCCGATTGTCGCAGAGTAACGTTACTCCAGAGGAAAGTGAGTGGCCTACACGGCAGATTTTCCAGCTTTACCCACATGACGTCTCACCCGTACTTTCCAGAAAGGTCATCTGATTGCAGCAGAAGTGTGCAGTCAGGTTCATCCGCGAGTGGATGTGCATGCGGTATACCCAAATGCTTTATTTTCGAGCCCGCAAAACCGTTTCGGAAAAGCAGGAATCGAGTATCGGGAAAGGGAAAGCAGGCAGGCGGTTTTCCCACGTAGGCGAGTCTCTCCGAGACTCGCGATTCTGGCGTCTCGGAGAGACGCCGCTACGTGGCGTCTCGCAGAGACGCTGCGATGTGGCACTCTTTGTGCATGAGTTATTTGTTTTTCTGAAGCAATTGCTGAATCTTCTGGTCCAGTTCGCTGGCTTGCTTCAAGGCTTCGGGCAAAGGGAGACCTGGATTCACGCCGGGGCGCAGGTGTCCAATATGGCTCAGCCATGCGTCATGGAGTATTCCGCTGCGGGAGCTCACTAATCGCTGCAGTTCAGCGTCGCTCGTCGACACCATTTCAACTCCCCATGCTTTGAGGATGGTTTTGGCGACAATACGATGACCGTCACCAGTGAAGTGGACTCCGTCTGGCGCGATCGAATAGTCAGGCTTCACTTTTCTCTGCTGAATTACGTATTCCGTCAGTGGACCATGAAGATCCACAATCATGTCCACTCGATCCTGTTGCTCCATGATCCATTTTGCATACCTGCTGATGACATCGTCATAATTTGCATAGGGGGCGAACCATGCGTATTTTTCCTGACCATCCGGCAGCAGTTTTCCCTGTGATTTGAGAACTAGCGGATCAAACGGTGGCGGCGTTAACAGTACCATTCTGGCTCCGGAGGCATGCACCTTTTCAATGAGCTGACCGATGCCTTTTTGAAAGATCTCAAACCGAGCGTCACTGAAAGGGTGATAAATTGCGTCATTCATTCCGTAACAGGCAACAACCAGGTCCGGTTTGATTTTGTCGAGTGCGCGTCCCAGGCGTTCGTGAACGTTTGGACGAGGAAACGGATGATCGGGTTCGGAAAGCCCGCTGCACGTTTCACTGCTGAGGCCCAGATTGATGATTTCCGGCAGAGGCGAGACTGCCTGCAATCGCAACTGAGTCTCAATCAGAGCGATGAATTCTCCAGCATTTGTGTTGGAATCGCCCAGGAAGAGAATTTTTTTCGCCGTCAGTGGAAAGGACTTTTCTGCACTTTCAGCGCTGGAAAACAGGCCGCAAACACAGGCAATAATCAGTGCCACCACGTGGTTTTGCAGAAATCTCATATTGTCTCCGAATGTTTAAAAATCACTGCTACGGCTTTTTCAGGCTTTGAATTTCGGGTCGTTGAATTCCGTGTAGTGGACCTTGCTAAAGGTCCTGCAGCCAGAGGATCTTTAGCAAGATCCACTACCTCCTACTTGAACTCTTTATGCTGACGGAGCACTACAGCCGACCTCGCTGTGACCAGAAGTGATGATGCGCGGATTGTGCCTCAATTCTGCCTGGATGTTTCCTTCAGAGCGGTGCTGGCACGAACAGTTCTGCCGCGACTGATCCAGGACGGTATGTTCTGATTGCCAGTATACCCTGACTGACGGTATTCCCTGAATCGTATTGGCCGCAGGGCTATTTCACCAGTCATTTGGGGCGGATCAGTTTCCCCGGAAACGGCAAAAAAAACGGCCACACGCAAAAAAGTCGTGAATTTGTAATGAGAATTCGCAGGTCATAGCAGACGAGTGCCGGTTCAGCTGACATTCGATTTCGAATCAGAGCCTGTTATGCTACGAAGAACGTCCACAATCTGCAGTACACCTGATCCGACTCATTTTGACTTCGACAATTGTCAGCATGCGGATACCGGTGGCAATGTATTTTTCACGTTCTCAGGGAAACCGCGATGGCACTGTTCGAAATTGAAACGGAATCGCACATCATGATTGGGTGGGCCAGCAGTCTCGAACAGGCTGAACATATTGCACAGAAGTATTATCCCGAAGAGAAAGTGGTCCGCATTACGAAACGCCCTCGGGATATCTGGGTGATTTCCAAGCGATTGCTGGGGCTCGAGGGCAAGTTTCGTCCGTGCGATGTGGCCCGGGACTGCCTGTCGAGAGCATCGGGCGACAAAGTTCATGCCATTCGACTGTATATGCTGGACACCGGGGCGGACCTGCATGAGGCTCAGCGCGTGATTGAAGCCAACATGTCGGTAGGATGGTAGAAATGGAAAGGGATCATCGCATGCTCCTCCCGACCATGTTCCAGATGAGTTTACCGTGAAGATTTGTTGCTGTATCGTCTTTGGATTTTCCTGCCACGCTTCCTCCGACCCCCGCTAATGCTCCGGCCGGATAAAGAGATTGGGCTGAAGGTAGTGGATCTTGCTAAAGATCCCCTGGCAGCAGGACCTATAGCAAGGCCCGCGACCCGAAACTCAAAGCGTAACAAAGCACTGAATTTTGTTTTCTTAGGTCCGTACTTTTTTTTCAGGCTGTTGCTGTTCTCATGTCATTGCTTACTCTTCTTCGGTCCCGGTTTGATTCTGTTTTGCGGTCAATGGCGGACGACACGGGTCCGCTGCTGGAAATGATTCGGCCTGCTCAGGATGCTCGATTTGGTGACTATCAGGCCAATTTTGCGATGTCACTTTCAAAGCAGCTGGGCAAACCTCCTCGGGAAATTGCGGCCGAAGTGGTTTCGCGGCTGCAGCTCGATGATCTGTGTGAGGCTCCGGAGGTTGCTGGACCCGGGTTTATCAACCTGAAGTTCAGAAGCGAGTTTATTGCAGCACGCATCACTGAAATTGCGGGAGACGACAGACTTGGCGTAACGCCTGTTGACAACCCTCGTCATGTCATCGTGGATTTTTCCTCGCCCAACGTTGCCAAACCGATGCATGTGGGACATTTGCGCAGCACCGTGATTGGTGATGCCATATGTCGCACGCTGCGATTCGCAGGCCATCGAGTCACCAGCGACAACCATATTGGAGACTGGGGAACTCAGTTTGGCATGATCATTTACGGATACCGTCACTTCCGAAATGATGCCGCCTATGCGGCTGAACCAGTGGCCGAGCTTTCGCGGCTCTACAAGCTTGTGAATCAGCTTTCGGACTACCATACCGCCGTTCAGAAGCTCCCGGTTCTGAAAACGGTTCTGGAAAAGGCGGAAAAGGGCGTACAGGAGTTTCAGGCAACGCTGGATGCGGGCGACAAAAAAGCTCAGAAGCAGCTGGCCCAGCTGCAGCGTCAGGCCGAGTCTGCTCGAACGGAACTGAGGGCCTGCGAATCGACCGTGGCCAATCTTCAGTCGGACGCATCTTTGCTGGCGATCGCCGACGCGCATCCGAACATCGCCCGACTGGCTCGTGAAGAAACGGCCAAACTTCATGCGGGAGATGCTGACAATCAGAAATTATGGGATGAATTCCTTCCGGCCTGCCTTCAGGCTCTGCAGAGAATTTACGATCGGCTGGGAATTCAGTTTGATCTGTCCCTTGGGGAAAGTTTTTATAACCCGATGCTTCCTGAGGTTGTTGAAAGCCTGAAGTCAAAACAACTGTCTACTGTCAGCGATGGAGCGGTCTGCGTATTCATCGAGGGTAACCGTGCGCCATTTATTGTGCAGAAATCTGACGGTGCCTATACCTACGCGACGACGGACCTGGCAACCATCAGATACCGACACGAAACACTCCACGCGGACGAACTTCTGTATGTAGTGGACAATCGGCAGTCTGAACACTTCCAGCTTCTGTTTCAGACAGCTCAGCACTGGGGATTCGAAAAGCTGCGAATGCGGCATATCAGTTTTGGAACAGTAATGGGTGCTGATGGCAAGCCTTACAAAACTCGGTCCGGTGATAATGTCGGGCTGGAGAGCCTGATTGATGAAGCCATCAGTCGTGCTCGTCGAATTATTGACGAAAACGATAATCGGCGGGAATCTCCCGCACTGTCGGAAGAGCAGCGGGCTCGGGTGGCGGAGATTGTTGGCATTGGTGGAATTAAGTACGCGGATCTGCATCACAATCGCGACAGTGACTATACGTTTGACTGGGATAAGATGCTTGCAACGACGGGTGATACGGCAGCTTACATGCAGTACGCCTATGCAAGAATCTGCGGGATTTTTCGCAAGCTTCAGATCGAACGCACGGCCGTCCGCAGTGGTTGTGCAGTCATTTTATCATGCAGCGAAGAACGAGCCCTGGCGCTGCAGTTGCTGCAGTTTGATGACGCCATCCGGAGCGTACTCTCGGAATACCGGCCTCATCTGCTGACCGCATGGCTTTTTGAAACAGCCGATAAATTCAGCAAATTCTATGATCGCTGTTCTGTCCAGGATGCTGAAACGGAAGGGCTTCAAAAGAGTCGGCTGGTATTATGTGATCTGATGGCTCGATCACTTCATACGGGGCTATCCCTGCTGGGGATTGAAACCGCGGAAGTGATGTAGCGATTGACTGCGATGTAGCGATTGACTGTGACGTGAACGAGGTATCTCACTTCATGCGCTTCGGCCCGGCGTGAAGTGATGTCACGACACGAATGTCTCAGGGCAAATCAAGTAACAGGGAGGGGACCCGATGCTGCGAAGTGCTGAACTGATCTCTGCGGCACGTTCATGCCTGCTGGTGGTTGATATGCAGGAGCGGCTCGTTCCGGTCATCGAACATCAGAGTGCCGTTGTGAGCTCCGTCCGCTTTCTGATGGACGCCGCGGAAGTACTCAGCGTTCCGGTTGTGATTTCGGAACAGTATCCCCGGGGACTTGGTTCCACGGTTGGAGCCCTGCAGTCACATCCGGCAACCGTTTCCACGTTCGAGAAACTGACGTTTAGTGCGGCAGCCGGAATACTGGAGCTGATTCCTGACCGACTGTTTCTGCCTGAACGTCCGGAAGTCGGTCGGGAGTTGGAACCGGGGCGCAGCGCTGCGGAGGTCGGGGTCGCGAATCATGGCGGTCCTGAGGAACTCGCAGAATCCCGGCTTACAGCACAGTCGCGGCTCAGCCATGTGGAGCAGATTGTTGTTTGTGGTATTGAAGCTCATGTTTGCGTGCTGCAGACGGCCATGGATTTGCTGGCGGCTGGCCTGAAGGTTTTTGTTGCCGTCGATGCCATGGGAAGTCGTCGAGCGTCTGATCATGTGCACGCGGTGGAAAGGCTTCGGGACGCTGGCTGTGCCGTTGTGACCGCCGAAAGTGTCGTATTTGAATGGTGCGAAAGGGCGGGAACAGATGTTTTCCGGGCTGTCAGTCGGCTTGTGCGGGAGCGAGACGGGCAGCGTTAACCGCGGCAAGCAGAATGACCGAATGCTCATTCAGGAACGATTTGACCGCGGGAAAAAATTGAGGATTTTCGCGGTGTTTGTATGAATTTGTGGCGGGGGATTCGGTGCGGAAATTGCGTTGCCGCCTCAGATTGTTATGTTCCGCCATGACAATGGCTGATGTTGATGCATTTTTGTGTCAGGTTTGTTTCACGTAACTGTGTTTCATGTATTGTGAATGAAAAGTATGACCGGAATCTGCCCCCCGTTAAATCCACCAACCCGAATTCTGATGGGACCGGGTCCAAGTGAAATACATCCGAGTGTTCTGGCGGCCATGGCGGCCCCGACGGTTGGGCATCTTGATCCGTATTTTCTGAAAGTCATGGACGAAGTGCAGTCAATGCTGCGTCATGTTTTTCAGACGTCCAACATGATGACGATGGCGATCAGCGGGACGGGAAGTGCGGGAATGGAAACCTGCGTTGTCAATTTAATTGAGCCGGGCGATCGCATGATCGTGTGTGCCGCTGGCGTTTTCGGCGGTCGTATGGCGGATGTCGCCGGACGTGCTGGTGCGGAGGTGACAACACTGGAGCGACCGTTTGGTGAAGTGTTCACTGCACAGGAAATCGCCGAAGCGGTTGACCGGGTAAAGCCGAAAGTCGTTGGAATTGTGCATGCGGAGACATCCACGGGCGCATGGCAACGGCTGGAAGAGATTTCAAAAATTGTTCATGATGCCGGAGCGTTGCTGCTTGTGGACTGTGTGACATCTCTGGCCGGATTACCGGTCGATGTGGACAGACTGCAGATTGATGCGGCTTACAGTGGTTCGCAAAAATGTATTGGTTGCCCGCCAGGGCTGGCGCCGGTAACCGTTGGTCCTCGTGCTCTGGAAGCGATGGATCGTCGCCGCACAAAAGTTTCCAGCTGGTATCTGGACATTGGGCTGCTTCGCAATTACTGGGGTAACAATCGGGCATACCATCATACAGCACCGATCAATATGAATTACGCGCTGCATCAGGCTCTGAGGCTTGTGGTCGAAGAAGGCCTGGAAGCTCGATATGCTCGTCACCTGCTGCAGCATCGTGCTCTTCGCGCCGGTCTGGAAGCGATGGGGATTCAGTATTCGGTGAAGGCGGAGCATGCTCTGCCGATGCTGAATTCCGTGCTGATTCCGGCCGGAGTAGATGACGTTCTGCTTCGCGGGCAGCTTTTGAACGAGTTTGGAATTGAGATTGGTGGCGGCCTTGGTCCGATGAAGGGACGAACCTGGCGAATCGGACTGATGGGTGAAACTGCAAAGAAATCCAATGTTCTGCTGTTTCTGGCGGCCCTCGAACAGTGTTTGAACCGGCAGGGAGTTCGTCCGACGGCAGGTGCAGGTGTCGCAGCGGCCAATGAAATTTACCTGCAGGGATGAAGCCCTGCAGAATCGAACGGCAAACGTGCAGTTCGGACCATTTTTAGGTTATTGAAGAAATTCAGGGAGAACAGAATTCATGAGCGTACCCATCTCTGCCGTACATGCACGCGAGATTCTCGACAGCCGCGGAAATCCAACGGTTGAAGTGGATATCCAGCTGGAAGACGGAACAATCGGACGAGCTGCCGTTCCCAGTGGTGCCAGCACCGGAGCACATGAAGCGTGTGAACTTCGTGACAGCGACAACAAGTCGCGATATATGGGCAAGGGCGTTCTGCAGGCCGTGACCAATGTCAATGAAGAGCTGGCGGATGTGCTGGTTGATCTGGATGTGACTGATCAGGCCACGATCGACAAGGCCATGATTGATCTGGATGGCACGGAAAACAAGAGCCGTCTCGGAGCAAACGCGATTCTTGCATGCTCACTTGCGGCTGCACACGCCGCGGCAAGGGTCAGCTATCTGCCGCTGTTTCGATACCTCGGCGGAGTCGGTGCCAATCGCCTGCCAGTGCCGATGATGAACATCATTAATGGCGGCTCACACGCCAACAATGGAATTGATATTCAGGAATTCATGGTGATGCCGCTGGGTTTTGACACGTTCAGCGATGCGCTGCGTGCCGGGACTGAAGTTTTTCATCATCTGAAAAAGGTGCTCAGCAGCCGTGGTCTCAGTACAGCGGTTGGGGACGAAGGCGGATTTGCACCAGACCTGAAAACCAACGAAGAAGCCCTGCAGGTAATTCTGACAGCCATTGAGAACGCCGGATATCGGCCGGATGAGCAGATTAAGATTGCTCTGGACTGTGCGTCGACCGAATTCTATGACGCCGCTACGGGAAAATATACCCTGGAAGGTCGCGCGATCGACTCTGACGGTATGGTAGCCCTGCTTGACAGTTGGAGCCAGAAGTACCCAATCTGCTCAATTGAGGATGGTTGTGCCGAAGACGACTGGAAGGGCTGGAAGGCACTGACCGATACTCTGGGTGACAGTCTGCAGCTGGTGGGTGACGACCTGTTTGTAACCAATGTAAAGCGTCTGAGCGAAGGAATCGACAAAGGGATTGCGAACAGCATTCTCGTCAAAGTCAACCAGATCGGCACGCTGACAGAGACGATTCAGGCTGTGCAGATGGCATTCCAGAACGGATATACGGCAGTGATGAGCCACCGTTCCGGAGAAACAGAAGATACCACCATCGCAGATCTGGCGGTTGCACTTCGCACGGGTCAGATCAAGACAGGTTCAGCAAGTCGTACAGATCGAATCTGTAAGTACAACCAGTTGCTTCGGATCGAAGAGATCCTTGGTGACACGGCAGTTTTTGGCGGAACAATTTCCTGATCTCGGATGAAGTCGGAACCCTCGACAGACGTCCGGGGTTCCATCGGTCACCTGACAGTCTCTGAAGGCTGCTGCAAATTCGCAGTGCTGGACGGGACTGGCGGGCGATCGCAGTCGGCTCCTTCGAAATGGAATCTTTTGCGTCCAGTGCTGAAGAAACACTTAGCCCACAGGCCGTCGACACGCAAAACGCGCATGGGTCGGCCTCGTGGGTGGTTTCACTGCTGTTCTGGCTGTCACTGATGGTTGCAGCCGTGTTGTATGCAGCGGTTGCACTTTCACCAAAACTGGCGGAATGGATTCGTGTTCGAGAGCAGTTTTCTCAGAACGCCGTGAGGCTTGTCCGGCTGGAAGAGAATGTTGACTATCTGGAACGAGTCGCCACGGCCCTCGAAAGCGATCCGGAATTTGCCCGACGGCTTGCTCAGGCGTCCATGCCCGGTGTTTCATCGCGACTGGAAATTGTCCCCGTAACGCGAGAGCTGTTGTTCGGCGGCGTCAGCGATCGGAAATCCGCGGCTGATGCGGAAGAAAGTCAGCCGTCGCCGCGAATACAGGTCGTCCGGCCCGCGTTTGCAGAAGCGGTATTTCATCTGGCTTCTCACGAGCGGCATCGACGCTGGCTGCTTTTTGCGGCGGCAGCCATAACGCTGTTTGGCTTCACGTTTCTCAATGATTCCGAGTCCGGATCTCTGCGTTCCCTTATGAACAGTCTCCTTTGGGTTGTCAGTCTTCCTGCAAGAAGATATCGGAAAGCAGCACTGGCCGAACAGACCGGAGATGGTATCGCGGCGGCCTCCGGTGTCGTTCCAACCGACAGCGGCCCGGATGCTTTCTCTCACGAAATCGAAGATACCCGAACGTAATTGTGTTCCATCAATGACAACAGGATTGTCTCTGGCGTAAACTGAGAAGCCCCCAATTGATCTCAGGAGACCTATCATGGCCATGGCCGAGAATCCCGGAAAGAAGCGCAAAACAGCAGAATCAGCCGACAGCTATACTCGGGATACCAGCTTGCGGCCAGATACCCCGGCAGGCGTCGACCGTCCGCGCAAACGCAGTACAAAACCTGAACGGCTTGTCTCACTGGATGCCTATCGTGGTTTTATCATGACGATGCTCGCGGCAAACGGATTTGGAATACTGGAATTCTCCGAAATCGATGAATCGTCGCCTGTCTGGCAGTCACATAATCGCGGCTGGTGGCAAAATCTGGCAGTTCATTTCGATCATCCCGCATGGGAGAGCATCACGGGACTTGCCGGCGTTTCGTTCTGGGATCTGATCCAGCCGGCATTCATGTTCATGGTAGGAGTCTCCATGCCATGGTCCTATGCCAGTCGCGCGAACAAAGGCGCTTCGATGCTGGGAATGGGGTTTCATGCCCTGATTCGATCGATTGTGCTCGTGCTCATGGGCGTCTTCTTATATTCGCTGGGACATGACAGAACAAACTGGATCTTTCCCAACGTACTGGCACAGATCGGGCTTGGCTATTTTGTCGCCTGGATACTGCTCAATCAGAAACTGTCGGGGCAGCTGACTGCTCTGGTCGTTTTGCTGGTCGGCTATTGGGCCCTGTTTTTCTTTAATCCGCCCCCGGCAAATCATGATTTTTCCAGATATCACGCGGACCCTGCAAATGGAGAAGTTTATACTGGCAAATATGCGCCATGGTCCAAGAACGGAAATGCCGCATTCTTCTTTGATCAGTGGCTGTTGCCCAAACTGAGATCTCCGAAACCTGTCGAACCTGCTCAGCCGACACCGGAAACACCAGTGGAATCCCCTGCCCCTGCCGCTGCTTCGGTAGAAGAGGAGACAGGCCCGCCCGCGGCAAACCCGGAGGCGAATGTGCCGGGAGAGCCGGAGGCCGCTCCTCAAAAGCCAGGACTGCTGCGGCAGTGGTTTTTTTCTACCACAGAAGAATACGAACCGAACAGGGGTGGCTACGCAACACTGAATTTTGTGCCTTCCATTGCAACCGCTTTGCTGGGAATTCTTTGCGGGCAGCTGCTGATCAGCACAGCGGTTACTTCATGGCGAAAACTGGCAATTCTGGCTGCAGCTGCGCTCATCTGTCTTGGACTGGGAGTGCTGATGCATCAGACAATTTGTCCGGTTGTCAAACGAATCTGGACGCCTTCATGGGTTCTGTTCAGCGGCGGTTATGTGATAGGACTGCTTGCCCTGTTTTATTTGCTGTTTGACCTGCTGCCTCTTCAGATTCTGGCATTTCCGCTGGTTGTGGTGGGAATGAACTCCATTCTGATTTATATGATTGGGCAGACCATCCGTGGATGGACTACTCGAAACGTGGTGCGGATGCACTTCAGTGGTTTCATAGAATCTGTGTTTGGTCCGAAAGCACTGGACCCGCAGTGGTATGGTCCGCTGACCGACAATACCGCCACGTTTCTGGTCTTCTGGTTGTTCCTGTTCTGGCTGCATCGCCAGCGAATCTTTCTGAGAGTATGAAAAGCGTCCGAAATGCCACTGATGTCTGTTCCTGCCCGTTATCAGATTCCCGATCTTTCCGTTCATCTGACCGATGAACTGATTATGCAGCATATCAGCCCCGGCAGCCGGGTCATTGACCTTGGCTGCGGGGACGGACGCCTGATGCTGCGTCTTCAAACCGAAATGAAGTGTGTTGTTCAGGGCGTTGATGTGGAGCATGCCAATATATTTGCTGTCATCGCGCGGGGATTGCCAGCCATTGAGGCTGACCTGAATCAGGGCCTGATCGATATTCCGGATGACAGTTTTGACTATGCTGTGCTGAGCCAGACTCTGCAGCAGGTACAGAAACCAAAGCTATTGCTTTTGGAAATGCTGCGAGTTTCCCGGCGTGCCCTGGTTGTTGTGCCCAATTTTGGGCACTGGCGGGTACGATATGAAGTGCTTCGCCGGGGCCGGACTCCAATTACGAAAACGCTTCCCTATGAGTGGCACGAGACACCCAACCTTCATTTTATGTCCATGCGCGACTTCCGTGAACTGATGGACAGCATTGGGTTGCGGATTGTCAAAGAAACGCCGATCATCAAAGGGCGAGCATGTGAACAGCTGATTGCTGCGAATCTGCGAGCCGACAGTGCGTTTTATCTTCTCGAGCGTGACGAAAGCCGCAAACTGCGAAGTGGACCATCAAATTCCGGTGAATCGCGGGAAAAGCCATAATTCGAGTGTTCCCGGCATTTGAGAGAATCGGGGCGATCATGATGTTGTTATGATCGATGAAGATTTATGGAGAACGGGCTCTGCTGGGAGGGACGGTTATCTGAAAGCGATTTCTTTCCCCGTTTCCGATGCGGGCACTCCGCTGGTTGACCAATGCGCAGTGCAGGTCTAAAGTTGAGAAATGCGTCTTCAAGAATTGACACGATAATCCGGATTGGGCGGATGGTATGAATCCGGCCCTCAAAGAAAAAATTCCCAAACGCTGATCAGCAGAGGCCATTCGTTATATGTCAGGTGGTCCGGAACATTCATCAGAAAATGGATCAGGCGGTACTCCGAAGCCAGTGCGTCCGCCTCGCAAGGAACGTGGTCAGGGGGGCAATGCCGTCTGGTATCTGCTCGTTCTTGGAATCGTTCTGGCTGTCATACTTTCCGTGACGAATCGTGGCCGAACCGGTGAACGAATGAAGTTCAGCGAGTTTATGGATCGGCTGGAAGATGATCAGGAATTCCCGGACGTGACGCCGCGGGAAAAGCTGACTCCGGCGAACGTGCATGAGCTGACGATTGGGACATCGGCAATTGTCTGGCAGAACAAGTCGGCGGAAGATGCTCTGGCAGCGCGCAGCAGTGACTTTAAACGCTACTTTGTGCCCATTCTGCGAATCAGTGAGCAGCAGCAGGCTCAGATGGAGTCGTTGCTGAGGCAAAAGGGCATACAGTTTGCATACGCGGAGCCGCCATCAGAATGGGCGGCCATGATTCCCATGCTGATCATTACCGCGCTGTTTATACTCGCATTCATCTTTATCCTGCGACGCCTGGGCGGAGCAGGGTCGGCGATGTCATTCGGACGCAGTCGTGGTCGGCTTTATGCACAGGAAGATGTGAATGTCACATTCAGCGATGTTGCAGGAATTGAAGAAGCGGTTGAAGAGCTGAAGGAGATCGTCGAGTTTCTCAAGACGCCTCAGAAGTATCAGGCTCTGGGAGGCCGGATTCCTCGCGGAGTTCTGTTGGTGGGGCCTCCGGGAACCGGAAAGACAATGCTTGCAAAGGCAGTCGCCGGAGAAGCGGGAGTGCCATTCTTTGGATTGTCTGGTTCAGACTTTGTGGAGATGTACGTGGGAGTGGGAGCAGCTCGCGTGCGAGATATGTTCCAGCAGGCTCTTCAGCGATCTCCTGCCATCATTTTCATTGATGAACTTGACGCATTGGGGAAAGTCCGCGGAAGCGGTGCTCCGGGCGGGCATGATGAGCGTGAGCAGACGCTGAATGCACTTCTGGTTGAGATGGACGGATTTGGTACGGACCAGAGCGTGATTGTGATGGGTGCGACAAATCGGCCGGAAACTCTGGATCCGGCTCTGATGCGTCCCGGACGATTTGACCGGCATGTTCTGGTGGATCGTCCTGATATCAAAGGTCGCGAAGCCATTTTGAACGTGCATGCTCGCAAGGTGAAGCTGGACAAGGATGTGGACCTGAAGCGGATCGCGAAGCTCACTCCGGGATTCGTCGGTGCTGACCTCGCCAATCTGGTCAATGAAGCAGCCCTTCTTTCAGCACGCAGAGAAGACAAACGTGTCACGATGAAGTCGTTTGAAGCGGGTATCGAACGAGTGATTGCCGGTCTGGAAAAGACATCCCGAATTATTGTTGAGGACGTTAAGCGTCGGGTCGCCTGTCATGAGATTGGTCATGCACTGGTGGCTTCCAGTTTGCCTCATACAGACCCGGTACACAAGATTTCAATCATTCCTCGCGGTATGGGAGCACTTGGCTACATGCTCCAGCTGCCTGAAGATGATCGGGAGCTTCTGACTCAGTCGGAACTGCAAAGTCGGATCGCGGTGCTGCTTGGAGGGATATCGGCCGAGCAGATTGTTTACAACGAAACGTCGACCGGCGCTCAAAACGATTTGCAGCGAGCGACTGATCTGTCGCGACGGATGGTTACCGAATTTGGTATGAGTCCTCGAATGGGACGAATGTACTACAGTGAGGCACAGCGAAGTCCGTTTCTGGGTGGTTCCGGCAATATTATTACTGAATCAGTGCACAGTGAGGCCACGCTCCGAGAGATCGATCAGGAAGTGAAGCGACTTGTCGATGAAGGCTATCGAATGGCCATGGAGACTCTGACAGCTCAGCGACAGACTCTTGACAAACTGACAGCCGATCTGATTGAGATGGAGACGATGTCAGCCGAACATATGCATCGGGTGATTGAGGAGAATCGGACTGGCCCCAAGATCATGCACGGAACGACCGGCCTGATTCTGCCGGATTCGGGTACGGCGGGATCGCCTGCGACGATATCGGGAACTGATGCGGGACTGACCGACGGATCGCTGAAAGAAGTGGCTGAAGGTTAGGCGGAAATCGAATGACGCCGGGATTCTCAGATCCGGCTTTGGTTGAAAAAAGCGATTTTTCCGCCGTTTTTTGGTGTCTCGTCTTCAGAAAACATGGAATTGGTCGGCAAATTCCGATCTGTTCCTCTTTTCCGACGGCATGACCGTCGATACCATTCTCTCTCGCGAACAGCGAAAACGGTTATCCTGCGCGCATTCGGAAGCACTTTAAAGTTTCCCGTGCATGCAGATTTCCATGTCGGTAGGCCGTCGTTATCTGCGATGGCCAGCTGTTGGATGTCGCCTGAGTGTGTTCCTCTGGGATGCTTCCAAAGAACAAAATTCTTTGAAGGGTGTCCTGTTGTTATCGGGGAACACCCCAGCGCTGGCTTCCTTACAATTCGGCTGGAAGTCGGATTCCAGGCCGGAGAATTTCCCTGGTTAATGTGCGGCTTGCCGCTTGTTTGTACTCTCGTTCCATACTTAGGACAGTTCGAAAATGGCTGACCTGGCCCGACTCCGAAACATTGGTATTTCAGCTCACATTGACTCCGGAAAGACGACTCTGACCGAGCGTATGTTGTATTACTGCGGTCGTATTCACAAGATTCGGGATGTGAAGGGCGGGGACGGCGGCGCGACCATGGACCACATGGATCTGGAACGCGAACGCGGTATCACGATCACCTCAGCGGCCACTCGAGTTGAATGGGCTGATCATGTCGTCAATATTATTGACACTCCCGGACACGTGGACTTCACCGTCGAAGTCGAACGCAGCCTTCGCGTTTTGGATGGTGCCATTCTTGTACTGTGTTCCGTTGGTGGTGTGCAGAGCCAGTCGCTGACAGTCGACCGCCAGATGAAGCGATACGGTGTTCCCCGAATTGCTTTCATCAATAAAATGGACCGCATCGGTGCGAATCCGACTCGAGTGATGCAGCAGATGCAGGAAAAACTCAAGACGACTCCTGTGCCTCTTCAGATTCCGATGGGGCTTGAGTCGAGCTTCAAGGGAGTGATCGATCTGATCGGGATGCAGGCTGTTGTCTTCGAAGGACCCGAAGGGGAAGATGTCGTTCGTAAGGAAATCCCTGAAGAATATCAGAAGGCGGCGATTGAAGGACGTCAGGTCATGCTGGAGCAATTGTCTCTGCATGACGACGATCTGATGTCTGCTCTGCTGGAGGAAGCCGAGATTCCGAATGAGCAGATTCGCACGATCATTCGTCGGGCAACTCTCGCTCAGCAGATTACTCCCGTTCTGATGGGAAGTGCTTACAAAAACAAAGGTGTTCAGGAAGCTCTGGATGCCATCACCTACTACCTGCCCTGTCCTTCAGACCGTGACAAATACGCTCTGGATAACAGCAAGCCGGTTGGCGCCGACGGGAAACATCCCAAAGTGCTGCTGAGCGACAGCCCCGGCGATCCGCTGGTGGCGATGGCCTTCAAGACGGTTGTTGAAGCTTTCGGCCAGCTGACATACATGCGGCTGTATCAGGGGAAAATCGTTAAGGGCAATTCCTATACAAATGCACGTACAGATCGAGCGATACGTTTTGGTCGACTGGTGCGCATGCACGCCAACGAACGTGAAGAAATTGAAGGTGCCGAAGCCGGCGATATTATCGCCGTGGTTGGTGTGGACTGCGCTTCGGGCGATACATTCCTTGGTGAAGGCGTTCGCGTCTCGCTGGAAAATATCTTTGTCGCTGACGCCGTAATCCGGTTGTCCATCGAACCAAAGAAGAGAGACGATGCGGACAAACTGAGCAAAGCGCTTGAGCGTTTCCGCCGTGAAGACCCGACGTTCCGGGTCATGACGGATGAAGAAACAGGCCAGACGCTGATCGCTGGAATGGGTCAGCTGCATCTGGACATTTACGTTGAGCGAATCAAACGTGAATACAACTGTGAGTGTGTCATCGGCGAGCCTCGAGTTGCCTATCGGGAAACTCCAACCAAGGCTGTGGAATTCAATTACAAGCATAAGAAGCAGAGCGGTGGTTCTGGTCAGTATGCTCACGTTGTTGGAATTCTGGAGCCAATGCCGGACAATGCCGAACAGCACTACGAGTTTGTGGATGAAGTTTCCGGGGGCCGAATTCCCCGTGAGTATATTCAGCCTTCAAACCAGGGGTTTCAGCAGGGTCTGGATAAGGGACCACTGGGCGAATATGAAGTGGTCGGTGTGCGTATGCGACTTCAGGATGGAAGTTATCACGACGTTGACTCGTCAGAAATGGCGTTCAAAATCGCTGGCTTCGCCTGCATGCGTGAAACACTGAAGAAGGCTGAAATGGCCCTTCAGGAACCGATCATGAAACTGGAAATCGAAACTCCCGAAGAATATCAGGGACAGGTGACTGGCCATCTTTCCAGCAAACGCGGTCTTGTCACATCTTCAGAAGTCAGCGACGCTGTCTGTGTGATCAACGCAGAAGTTCCACTGTCCACCATGTTTGACTACGCAAATGAACTGCGTTCAATGACACAGGGCAAGGGAACGTTCAGCATGGAGTTCCTGTGCTACCGACAGGTTCCTCGAAGCCTGCAGCCGGAAATTCTTGAAAAACGCCGCAAGGAAAAAGAAGCCAAAGCCGCAATGAAGTAGGACTTCAAAAGAAGAATCGATTGATGCGAAGCCCGGCTTCTTTGGAAGCCGGGCTTTTTTCGTGAATGCGTCAGACACATTTTTATTTTGTCAAGTAAGATTCGAAACGGATTTTGGGGTCCGGTAGGGAATTTTGTGGAGTCGCATGTTGTATCGCGTCCGTATTGCCAATCCTGAAAACCGGCGATAAATTCCCATGGTTCGATTTCAGTTTCGTACCGTGGTTTGTCGAGAAGAATCGAATGGTGTCAGCAACAGTGTTCTCGGTTGAAGTCGTGTACCTTCGCAGTATCGTCCGGACTTGAGTTCTTCTGCAGCGACCGCCCATGGAATGACGTTGGATCTGCTCATGCGATCGAACGTTATCAACTTGTGTTCTAACAGCTGCCGTTGGGGCAGCGATTTGGTGTTTGGGGAGCTGCGAAGCTCAGGGTTTTGTGATGAGTAAGAATATTTTTGTTGGTAGCCTTGCATGGGCCACCACGTCTGAAGGTCTTGAACAGGCTTTCAGTCAGTTCGGCGTTGTGACCTCGGCAAAGGTGATTACTGACCGGGACACGGGCCGATCAAAGGGTTTCGGATTTGTTGAAATGGAAACGGGTGGCGATGAAGCTATTCGTGCCCTGAACGGTTCGGATCTTGACGGACGTCAGATCGTCGTCAACGAAGCTCGTCCTCGCGAAAGCGGCGGCGGCGGCGGTGGTGGTGGCGGTGGCGGCGGACGAGGTGGTCGAGGTGGCTACGGCGGCGGACGTTACTAATCCTGAGCAGTCGCTCATTTGACTTCGCCGCTCACCCGCGGAAAGTTAGATTCGTAATTCACAAAGGTGGTCGATGTCGAAAGATGTCGGCCACCTTTTTTTACATACAGCAATATATCGGTGACTTCCGGGATGTGTCTGGCGTGCAGTTGCGAGAGAACGCAGCAATCCCGTCGGCGGAGCGACGGGTGTACGGTACACCCGTCGCTCCGCCGACGGGATTTTGCAGCGGTGGAGATTTCGTCAGCGCAAAACACAAAGTTGCTTATGGACACGTCCATAGCCAGCCGCCTCGCCGTGCCGTTCTCAGCTGAGAATACACTGACGGGCTGATACGTGGGCGCACCGCCGGAATTCCGCTATCATCGTGGTGTACGACAATCAGCAGACTGCCAGCGCCAGACAGGCACCTGACATTTTTTGAAATCGTCAAGACGGAAAGGACTGCGACGGTGTCCATCGCCAGTTACACATGCCCGCAAAATCGCGAACAAGTGGTCGCCACGTACTTCCTTGAGCATCGCGCAAAACTGCTTGACATCGCCGCCTTTCTCGATCGACTCGATCGTGCCCCGCCCAGTTCTGCCGGCGCGGATTTTCGCGAAGTGGCCCTGCAGCAGGCCATTCGGATTCTGACCGACGCAAAACCGCAGAGAGTTGCACGTATTCTGAGCCTGCTGAGCGACTATTCCCCGGAGCTGCCTCAGTCAGCTCATGGAATGAAGGGCGCATCGGGCGCAGTGCGACTGGTCAGCGAGCCGGACGGGATTTTGTCGACGGGAGGCACTCCATCATGAAGTATATTGATCCACATATTCATATGGTTTCCCGAACGACGGATGACTATCAGAGGATGGCTCAGTCGGGCTGCATTGCGGTCACCGAGCCGGCATTTTGGGCCGGTTTTGACCGTTCCTCGCCTCAGGGATTCGCGGACTATTTTCGGCAGCTGACCGAGTATGAACCTCGTCGAGCCGCTCTTTTTGGAATACGTCACTTTACCTGGTTATGCATCAATCCCAAGGAAGCCGACGATCCAGGGTTTGCTCGCGAGGTTGTTTCGCTGATTCCGTCGTTTCTTCAGTCCCCGACGGTGCTGGGGATCGGCGAAATTGGACTCAACAAGAACACAAGGAACGAACGCATTATTCTGGAGGAGCAGATCGCTCTGGCGGAAAAGCATAATCAACTGGTCCTGGTTCATACGCCTCATCTGGAGGACAAGCTCAAAGGCACCCGGCTGATTATGGATTCGCTGCGTGCCAGCAATATTGATCCCGGACGAATCCTGATTGACCATGTGGAGGAACATACGGTCGGTGAAGTTCTGGATCGCGGATTCTGGGCGGGAATGACACTTTATCCCGATACGAAAATGACGCCGCAGCGAGCCGCGGACGTGATTGAAATGTATGGATCCGAACGCATCTGGATGAATTCCGCAGGTGACTGGGGATGCAGCGACCCGCTTGCCGTCCCAAAAGCTCGACTGGAAATGAGTCGCCGCGGTCATTCACAGGCGCTGATTGATCGGGTCACGCTGGATAATCCGACGACATTCCTGAGTCAGTCTCCAAACTTTCGACTTGAATGACAAGAAACTGCCGGAGTCTTCGATGACGATATGCGGCGCTGGGACACCACCACTTTCCAGGCTGCCGACATATTTTCATTATTGAACGAACCGCAATGCAGCTTCCCCGGGAAGCGTGGCAATACTTTCCACGTGACGGAACTTTTTTCCCCGGCCGTGCCTTCTGCATTCGGTTTTTCGAGCCGGTGGCGGCCCTGGAGCGGTTCGAACTGTCGAAATAACCGGCAGTTTCATTCTCATCAGTAAACCTGCCCATGGGTTAATACTCGCCGTTGGCATGCGAGGTGCATCTGATCCAGTTTGCGGGCCTGTTCCCGCTGGCTGGCTGATCCAGGTCAACACCTTCCAGGGCTGAACGAAACTATGAGTGACCTCTTTCCGATCGGGTCATCAACAATTCTGCCCGCCCGAGAACCGGCGACCACTCAGTCGTCCGCATTCGAAGGCTACTCAAGAGCAGAACACCGTGAAGCAGCTGAGACGCGACGAAATTCGCACCAAAGCGCCGGCAACCGCCGGGCCGCACGAAAGCATGACGATGAGAATCAGGATCAGTTCGCGGGAGTGCTTCAGCAGGTGCTGGAAGTCAAAGCCAGCGTCACTGCCAGTTCTTCCGGCGACGGTAATGGGCTAACGATTGAGGCATCGTCATCTGACATGAAGGGTGTGATCGCGTCCGAGTCATCAGTGCTTCCTTCAGAACTTCAGGACGCGAACCTGCTGCAGAATCAGGGACAAGTTGAGACGCCGGACGCAGCGCTCAGCAATAGTCTGAAAGCGGCAGATCAGAATCTGCAGCAGAAAGATTCCTCTGCCGTAAGCGACCTCGGCCAGCGACAGCAGCCCGTTTCGCCTGAAGCGAAGGGCTCCGAACAGGCCGTTAACGGTTTCGAGACGTCGGCACAGATGGCTGGTGGCGAAACCGGGGGAATGAACACTGCAAATGACCAAAATGCTGCAGGACGTCTTTCCTTAGCGCAGATTCGCCAGAGACAGATACAGAATCGGGAATTATTCCTTCAGCAGAGTCCGATGGCACAGGCCGTCGTCGGGAAGGAAACCGTGCTCAGTCCGGCCGAGCAGGCTTTAAGGTTGTCCCGGGAAATTTCAGATATCGAGTCGCCATCCATACAGGTGGATGGTTCACAGACAGGGCAGACAGAGTCATTGAACGGTCTGCTGGCGGCGAAGGAGCAGTCAGATTCCGCTGTGGGATTCGCCGCAATGGCGATTCAATCGGCGTCGACTGTTCTGCCTGAATCCCGGTCAATGGATACTATCTCTCAAACGAAGCCAGCATCATCGGCCGCTGATGCAGTCTCACGGAGTGCAGGATCCGAGTCGGCGCAAGCTCCTTCAGAGAGCCCAGTGCTGATGGAAGTTTCTGACAGAAGGAATGACTCTTTTGAGTCATCAATGTCTGCGGCTGACCTCGCGGAATCATCGCGAACAGGAAATTCCCCTGAACCGGTTCTGGCAGGGCTGGGATCGACATCTGTGTCCGGAGGTCCGTTTGCGACAACATTGAGTGAATCCCTGTCAGCCGACATGCGACTGCCGCTCAGTAATCAGGTTACCACCGCAATTTACGAACATGTTCAGAAGGAAGGCGGCCGGGACGACTCGTCCATGACTCTGCGGCTTGATCCTCCGGACCTCGGAGAACTTGTGATTAGTCTTACTCGATCAGAGGATGGAATTACCGTCCGAGTGACCGCGAGAGAACCGGTGACGATGGATATGCTCCTGGCACGGGGCGAAGAAATCGAAGGCCGCCTTCGAGATCAGCAACTGAACCTGTCGGAAATCGAGTTTCTGAGACCCGATTTTTCGGGGAATGCCTTTCAGGGCCAGTCGGGACAAACCGATCAGCGTCGAGCAGAAATGTTCGACATCTTTGGCCGTTCGGGATCGCGCCGCACCTCAGACAACAGTTCAGATTCGAAATCGGTTGCCCGGGGAACGACCTCGTTACCTCCGCTTCCCGGGCGACTCAGCTTTCGAGCGTAGACGATCGGTCAATGAAACTTCATCAATGCAATTTGGTCTGGCGTAGTTGCATCTAATTTTATTGGAACAAACTTCAGAAACGGAAAGTGGCAGACATGTCAGCAGCATCATTCTCGGCAGCAACCGGCAAGACACAGTTCCTTCAGTTGTTCGTCGCACAACTGCAGCACCAGGATCCAACGGAACCGGTAAAGCAGGAACAATTCCTTGCTCAGCTCGCTCAATTTTCGACGGTGGAAGGAGTCGAGAATTTGAATGCGAAGTTCGACAAGCTGATCCAGCTTCAGGAGACAGGGAAAAACAACACATTTTCGGAACTCAATACCGGAGCCTCGCTGCTGGGTACAACAGTGACTCATGTGAAAGATGGTGAATCGAGAACGGCGGAAGTTACTGAGGTACAGCAAAAGGGTGGGCAGGTTCTGCTGAACGTGGGCGGAAATCTGATTCCGGTGTCAGATATCACGAGTGTGAAATTGCCGTTCTACGCAGACTTTGTCGCCTGATCAGCATCGCTCAACTCAAATGCTGGTTGCATTCCGTTCATCTGATCAAAGTCAAAGGAAAGAGATATGGCCAATTCACTGCTGACAGGGATCTCGGGACTTCGCGGCCACCAGAAGATGCTGGAAGTCATTGGCAACAATCTCGCGAACCTTAACACAACTGCGTTCAAATCATCTCGCGCATTGTTTTCTGACCTGATGTACGAACTGCAGCGAGGTTCGACATCGGCGGCGACTGGCATTCTGGGAAGCGTGAATGCTCTGCAGATCGGTACGGGAAGCCGTATTTCTCTGGTGGACCTGAATTTTACTCAGGGGAATCTGGAAGCCACCGGCCAGGAGCTGGACCTGGCAATTGATGGTGGCGGTTTCTTTGTTGCGTCATCCGCGGAAAAAACCTACTTCACACGTACCGGCTCATTTTCGCTGGACGAAAACGGTTATCTGGTCGACGCGTCAACCGGTAACCTGATTAAGCGCTTTGGCACGAAAGGCGAACCGGACGGCATCAATCCTGCGTTTCAGATTCCTGGGGACGACAGAATGATTGTTCCCAAAGGAGTGTCAATTCCGGGGAAGGTTTCAGAGAAGATCGATGTGACAGGAAACTTTCCGTCCACATCCACCGGCCCGGTCGCCCAGACGCTGCGCACCTCAGCGCCACTGCTGACAAAAACCAATATTCCTGCAACAACTGGCACCCTATTGAACGACCTTAAGGCCAATACAACACCATATGTCAGCGGTGATCAGATCGTCTTCGGTGGTCTTCGTTCGCAGGGATCCCCTCCAGTTCCCGCCAACTTTAGTGTTGATGACAACACGACGGTGGGCCATTTATTGACAGCATTAGGAACATCATTTCCAGACGCGACTTTTTCAATCGACTCGTTTGGCCACATCTCAGTCGTTGATAATCAGACCGGCATTTCTTCATTGTCGGTTACGCTGAGCGATGGCGCAAACATTACGGGAGTTACAGGGTTCGTCAATCACCTTTTCGTAAAAACGGCGCCGGGAAAAACGGCAGATGTCGTTTTTCGTGACGTTGAAGTTTTCGATGAACGCGGAGTGGGACACAACGTTAATTTGAGATTTGAGAAGCAGGCAGACAAATCATGGAATATGGAGGCACTCATCGATCCAACTGAGGGAATTGTGCTGGATGGTCGAGTGGACGGTATTAAGTTTAATACTGACGGTTCGTTTCAACAGGTCGTTGGAACGGGCGTTGGCGATATCGACATCAACATCCAGTTCAATACGGTTTCGTCGCCGCAGACGATTCGGATGGGTTTTGGCGATCCCGGCACCTTCGAAGGACTTAGCGAAGTAGGTACGAAATCGGCGTTGTCGGCACTTGCCGATGGCTACGAGCCGGGTGAACTGGCATCGGTGCAGGTCGACTCGGATGGTACCGTCTTCGGTCTCAGCAGCAACGGCCTTATGATCCCGCTCGGTCAGCTGGCCATTGCCTCATTTCGAAACGTTGACGGTCTGGTATCGGTCGGTAATAACTACTACGAAGCATCACTTGCCAGTGGAGGCGCTGTCATCGGAACGGCTCTCAGCGGTGACCGGGGGGCGATCCGAGCCGGTCAGCTGGAAGGCTCGAACGTCGACCTCGCCCTCGAATTTACCCGACTGATCGTCGCTCAGCGAGGCTTCTCTGCCAATGCTCGAACGATCACCGTCACCGACGAAGTGCTGAAAGAGCTCACCAGCATCATCAGATAACGTTCGTCAAATGGGAGGGCGAAGCTCCCGCTGAGCCAAGGGAAGCACCCGGGAGGGCGAAGCTCCCGCTGAGCCGAGGGAAGCACCCGGGAGGGCGAAGCTCCCGCTGAGCCGAGGGAAGCTCCCGGGAGGGCGAAGCTCCTGCTGAGCCGAGGGAAGCACCCGGGAGGGCGAAGCTCCCGCTGAGCCGAGGGAAGCACCCGGGAGGGCGAAGCTCCTGCTGAGCCGAAAAAAGCACCCGGGAGCACCCGGGAGGGCGAAGCTCCTGCTGAGCCGAGAAAAGCACCCGGGAGGGTGAAGCTCCCGCTGAGCCGAGGGAAGCACCCGGGAGGGCGAAGCTCCCGCTGAGCCGAGGGAAGCACCCGGGAGGGCGAAGCTCCCGCTGAGCCGAAAAAAGCACCCGGGAGGGCGAAGCTCCTGCTGAGCCGAGGGAAGCACCCGGGAGGGCGAAGCTCCCGCTGAGCCGAAAAAAGCACCCGGGAGGGCGAAGCTCCCGCTGAGCCGAGAAAAGCACCCGGGAGGGCGAAGCTCCCGCTGAGCCGAAAAAAGCACGGCTCGGCGGGAGCCTCGCCCTAGACAGCGGCAAAGTTGGGGTTGCGTTGCGATGTTGATCAGGTGAGATTTGTTTACGGTATTTGAGGGGAAAAGGCGAGTCTTCGTTGAGCCTGGACGGAGACTGG
>JALHMY010000092.1 GCA_022843805.1 Fuerstiella sp. | reverse complement strand
CTGGCTGGTCCAATCCACAGGAACCTACTAACGGCGAGCCGTATGCGGGAAAACCGCCCGTACGGTTCTGAGGGAGGGGGAGCTGAAATCAATCAGCTCTCCCTACCCCTATCTTTGGTAGATCAAATTCCCTTTGCGGCTTCAGACAGCTTCGCCATTCGCTCATAGGTCCGGCAGTCGGACCGTTGCGATCCCCCACGGATTGAACAACTGACAGCCCGCGTATTCAAAGGGAATCGCCACTTCCCCCGTCTTCGTCACGTAACCGGCTTTCTCTCCGAGTTCCGCAGGAATCAGCCCGTGACGACATATTCCCATGTCGTCGTATTGGAAGGGAATCACCAGATTGCCTGTGGCATCGATGGCACCCCATTTCTTCCGACGCATCACAGGCGCAATTCCCTCGGAGAAATGCGATGTGTCATCAAACTGGCGATCGAAGACCGCCTGAAAATGCAGGTCAATGAACCAGCGGATTCTGCGACCGTCGGAGGACGCGCCTCGCGTTGCGCAATAACCCTCGGAAAACCAACTGCACTGATCCTCAGTCTCCCAAACAACCTGACCGCCTGTATCCACAAAAAAACCAGTCAAGTCCTGGTCCCGGACGAAGGCCAGTCCCTGATGGAGCGGGTTCACCATGCGGTAAATCATTGGCACAACCACCTCCCCCTGACGGTTGATATATCCCCAGGATTCCGGACCACTGACTGCCGCCAACCCTTCGGAGAATGGGTCTGCAAACTGGTAGATCGGGTCAATCACCCAATTCCCCTGCGAATCCAGAAATCCGATGCGATTGCCAATGGAACCGACAGGAGAATGCACTTTTGTTGCTTTTGCCAAACCATCGGAAAATTCCATGATATGCCACATTGTCCAGTCGCCGAACGGTCCCTCCGTTTCATGAATCAGTCCATAACCAGTGTCGGATTTCGCGTAACTGACAGGCCCAACAAAGTTGCCCGTGGTCTTGTAAATGGGAGGAATCAGGATTTCTCCCGTTTCTCCGTTCATGAGACCCTCTGTCCGACTTGGGAGTCGAAACACGACGCGCTGCAGTGTGGTTGCCGTCACATATTGGTACGGCTGCTTCAGAAGGCGTTCCCCGCGAGTATTGATCAGAGTGAACATATCGTTGATTCTGCTTTTTCAGGTGACAGAGCACGCCCTTCAAAGTGGGATTGTGAATCTATTCATTTGGTGGAGGTCGAACAACATGCGAACAGGGACTCAGGTGGGTCCAGGAAATAAGGGATTGGGACCAATCATGCCTCCGAAAGGGCTGATAATCATTCCGCGCTGCTGGAAATCCTCGTAATCCCGTGCCGAATCTTCCTCCCGGATTTCGAAGGAATTTTTGCCTTCCCAAACACCTCGGATGGGGTATCGAAAGACTTCCAGGAAATCAAAAGCGTCCCCTAGAAACCCAAACACCTTCCGTGCCGTCGACCGTCCTCCCGACGGCAGATCACCGGGCGGTTTGTTCGTCGACGCGGTGGCAGGCGATTTGCAGATGTCAACACGGCGTGTCTCCAGTTCCTGCGCCGCCAGGGCATCGGCAAGCCGTTTTTGCCGTTCTTTCTTCACGTCCGGAGCGGTTCGGGGTCTGCGGCGACTATCCCGCTCCCTGAACAATTAGACCTGACTGCTTATTTCGCCGCGAGTTCTGATGCCTGTTGCAGCGCTCGCAGCGAGGTCAGAATCGGACTGAACATCCACAGCAGCAGCAGGGTACAGTACTGATCCATATGCAGATCGCGGTTGCTGGCCATATCGCGTGCGGTGCCGACATTATGCAGTCGGGACAGCAGACGTTTCAGCGTATCAAAATACTTCAGCCCCTGAACATCGGACGGCTCAATCGCAGGCCTCGCCTTCGGCCCACGCCGAGCCCGATCCGTTGTGTCATCTGACGGGGCTGCACCGGCGGCGGCTGACGACGCAACGTCGGCAGGTTCGACATCCGGTTGTTCGGGGGCCGGGGGCACGCAGTTCGGCTCGCAATGTCATTCTGGCAGGTTAAAGTTACCGCCGGGCTGATGCGCATAAAGCGTGCCAAAGCTGATGCGAATCCTCTGTATGAGACGGCGCAAATTTCGTGCCGACACTATTGGACCTGACCCCTTTTCCCAAGGTCATTGGCAGACTAATACCGCTGCTTTGCTCGGTCTTGAATCACCGCTTCGACCCAGAGGAAGACCTAATCAGAAAGGAAAAGTAGAATGTCCCCTGTTGCGATTTTCCAGCGGTTTTAATTCACTTCAGTTCCAATTGGGATTGCGCCGTTGCTGTAACTCTGCATCATTGCATTGATCCAAGGATCATCGATACCCAAGGCAGCAGCGTCCGCAATAAGCCCAAAATCGTCTGAAATACATGCAGCAAGATCAGGCGATTTCCAGCGAGCAAATGCACGAAGATACGCAGCTTCACGAATCTGTGTCGAAAGGTCGGACTGGTCTTTGCTCATTCGGTTCTTGTGAGACTCAAGCAAGTTAAAAACGGCCATCCATCGCTGTGAGAATTCCTCGGAGTCACGTTCATCAAGGATTTGGGCAATCGAGTATTCAGTGCGAATGCTGATCGCTTCGACGATGTTCTCGTCGCTAATCATTGATAGCAGTCGGTTTTGCGTATCCATCACTTATTTCCTCTTAAAGATGACTCAAGCAGGTTGACGGCTTCTTCGAGTGTGACATTCCGACCAAGGATGGTTGATCCATCGGGCGACCTCACATCCACTCGAATATCGGTCAGGTCACGATAGGACTTTCGATACGCTTCAAACAGTTCGTCATCCGTCCCCACAAAGTCACCCTGTCGTGGTCCAATATGCGTTCGTTCTGCATTATGCATTCTCCAATGAGCCTGACCGACAGCAGCCTCATCACCGATGACGTGTATTGTTGGACGGGACAAGTCGCTACGTTCAACGTCGAATGGCCGTCCTCTCGACTTTCGGACGGCAGGGACGTGGTGGCCTGCATCGCCAACGTGCATTGACTTTGGAGCACAATGTTTCGCGTCGTCAATAGTCTCCTGAATGAGTTTTCTTGCTGCACCGGCGGCCTCATCACTGAGTTCCTCTCCGCCCCGTTTGATGATCAGCTGCATGCCGTCCGAAATCACTTCATAGCCAGCCGCTGCAAGACGTCTGGCGACAGAAGTCGCGAGCACTCCGGAAATCACGACGTCATCAGGACCAGGAACCACGATGACGACTACGGCATAGGTCACTATACGGACTTTTTCACCTTGTTCCAGCAGTGATCCCGTTGCATTCGACAACGCTTCACGCGTTTGTCGTGGCATCACCATCACGTCACCATATCGGTTTCGGCAGATTGCACTGTCGAGGTCCGAGTTGGCACCACCGCCAATGCGGTGATAGCTCGTCGGTCCGTCGAACCGCACGTTGAATCGAAAAGCCGAATAAAAGGACGTCGTCCCCCACACCCGAATTCTCTCGTATCGGCGTCCCTGCGGATCGACATACTCCGGCAGAGTTTCAAAGCGAAAGTGGCCTATTCCCTGACTTCGAGCCCATGCAAGCCAACCATCTAGCGCCCTTGCCTGGTCTTCTTCAGACGATACCGGGAAGTAGGCTAAACCACTCGGATCCACCGCATTGGGCGTCGAGTTCCCCACATACCGGCTGAGATTGGCATCACCGGCTGCAAAGTCGATCGGGTCATTACTGATGAAGCGGCCGAGTTTGGGGTCGAACCAGCGGGCTCGGTAGTAGATCAGGCCGGTGGCAGGGTCCGGTTCCCGGCCTGTGTAGCTGCGCTGAGGCGAGTATTCGTTGCCGACGCCTTCCAGGCCCGGGAAGTCGCCGTCATTGGCGGTCCCGGTGCTCGGATCGTCGACGCTGGTGACGTTGCCAAAACCATCGTATTCCAGATGATTGCGAACCGTTGCCTGACTGCCAGCCGTCGTGGATGCGTACTTCGCCACGTCTCGCACGGTGTTCTGCTGGTCCGACAAGTACCACAGCACCTGGTTGCCGGTGCCGGAACCCTCATCGGCAAACACCTGATCAATGGCCGGACCATTCAGGTAACGATGATCGACCTTCTGATAAGAATCCCCCGAGACCTGCTCATCCAGCACCAGCACCACTTCGTCGAATGAGGGATCAATCACGTTGGTGTCGTACAGGAATCGCTGCTGAGACGTCACCGCGCCGGAGGCGTTGCTCACTGTCCGCCGAATGCGGCGGTCCAGTCCGTCGTATTCGTAAGTCACCGTCTGAATCAGATCGTTGCTCAGATGGCTGCGTTTCGTCACCGAGACCAGACGCTGGCGATAATCCCAGACATACACTTCGTACTCGCCGGTCGAATTCAGGGTGCGTCGAGTTCGGTTGCCTTCTTTATCATACAGATACGTGTACGTGCCGTCGTTGGTCACGCGGTTGTATTGGCCGATGATGACTCCGGAACCCGTTCGGTTTCCGTTCTTATCGAACTGATACGCCTCGGCGGTCTGAGTTCCACCGGTGGCACCGGTCAGCTGATCAAACGAATCATACGAATAACTGCGAGTCCCGGCCGGTGACGTGAATGAAGATACTCGACCGTGATCATCGTAGCCGTACGAGTAAACCACATTGCCGCCGGTCAGCCCGCTCTGCGTGATCGACGCCATCCGTCCCTCGTTCTTCACCCCGTCAGCGACGGTGGCAAAGGTTGTGACCATCGGTGCGGTGGCCGAACCGGTCGCTCCCTGAGTTCGCGAGATCGTCTGCACATTGCTGTCCGCAAAATAGTTCAAATCGACCGTGCGGGTTGTCGACGCTTTGGCCGTCCATGTGGCCGCCAGAGGATCGTTGGCCGATTCCTGCTTCACAATGTCAACGCGGTTCAGTTTATCCCACACATACGAATTGCGGAAGTCAAAGTAGTTATTTGTCTGTGCACCGGTCGTCGTATTGAACTTTGCAAACCGAGCTTCCGTGCCTGTCCTCCGGTCCACTCCGTCTGCGTAAAGGTACTTCAGCTCAAATCCTTCCGCTTTGTTGTTGGGCTGCAGCCAGTGGCATACGGTGAAAACTCAGAAAGGAATACGAGATCATGTGCCGCGACATAGCTTTAGTACTTCTGGTCAACGTATTTAATCGATGTCTAATGGTAACAACGATATCGAGTCCAGCCCAGCCGCAACGACTGCATCTCGAAGAGCTCGGGAACAGATCCAATTTTCACATTCGCAATTGAACAAGTCCAGATTTGGCAAAGCGGTTCTTCGCAAGACCCATTTGTTCACGGTTCCAACAACTTTGTTTGGTACAAGCCACTTAAAATCAGAAAGTTCGCGATTTAAGACCTCCAAATTCGTTGGCAAAATCAAGCAATGATGTTGAGTGACTTTCCCTTTTCGGTAGCGAATTTCTACAGCCTTCCATACCGCATCTGTCGGCAACCGGAAATTGGCAACAACAGCTCTAGCCTTCTCGCTAAGAACGTAATACGCCCCAAATCCATGAAACAAGTCAGGGGCAAATCGGTCAGTTTGCGCACGCATCCAAAAGTCTGTTGGCTTAGACATCGCCACAGGAAGAAAATCCCCCTCATCATCTTCGACCAGCCATCCGATGCCAGACCAATACGTATTGAATTCGGCGCTATCAAATAAGAACCACTCCCCGGTACTCATCTTGAGAATACTCGCGTTTGCCTTGTTAACTATAACTTCGGCTCTATTCCCCAATGCATCCGTCCCTCTTTATCGATGATCATACCATCAACGCAGCGGTAAGAACCATTCTGCAGAAGACGACCTTCCCATCGTCCTTTTCCATATCCTGCACGAATACGACCGAAGTACTCTTCGGGGGATTTTTGTGTTGGATCGTATGCCAGCATAGTCTCGAAGTCGAGGACGGTTGCCAGATCGTCGGCGGGATTGAGAAGATCTACTCCCCACCCGATCCAGCCAGGCAAACCTTCTTTGCAAGAAGATCGATCGCCCGGTCAATTTGCTCCGTCTGCAATTCGGCCATTTCCTCATAAAGCTCGTCTCTTTGGAGAGGCGATAGACCGACAAGTGCTAAGCCAAACACTGCTAAATGATGCAGAATCAGCTTGAGATGGAGGTCAACTTATGGATTTGCGGGTGACCAGTGAAACGTCAGGAATCACCCATGCAACGACCGACAACAGTTCCAGAGTAATTCCATGCCCTAGTACGTCCGGGTTATAATGGCCTAGGTACCATAGTGTCAAAAGTTGGGGAAAAAATCTAGCCGGATGCTGTGATGACTGTAAAAACGGTGATTTGCGCGAACACACAAAGTCGGCTGACGAAACGGCTGACGCTCGCTACACCTCTGGGGGCCATAATTGAGACATTCCTGAACCGCTGAAAACAGACCTTCATGAGACTGGCGCGATCAGTCCATGCGTGACTCCGCTCCATCTCTCCTGCGCGGCTGATACCGTGAACGGTGCACTCGGAATTGAACAGGAGGAAGCAGAGTTGAACAATCACTCAGCGTATTCCCGGTGACTCCTCCGTTTCCTCCGCGACCTCCTGTTGGAATGGTTCGTGTTCGACTGCGGCGTCTGCTGCTGAAGCGACACCGGGTGAACCGGAAGCGGCACCCCGCACCCAGCAGTGGCCTAATCAATTCTTTGCGGATCGTGGGCTGTGCAGTCTTAGGGTGCGCGACAGGGTTTGTCATGTGACGGACGAGAGTTTTGTGGGCCTTCGAACGCCGGCGCCGCGCCGCAGACGACATACAAACCCGGTCGCGCGCCCAGTTATCACGCAAAGATTGTTTCAGATCTCGCCAGTGTGAGGGCTGGTCGCTATACTTTAACTTCATTCCGGGCCATACGGGATATTCACTCAGGGCCAGTCACGACCGGCAAATCGCTGGTGAACGGACTAAGGTCAGTGCGACAATGACTCGCTGACTTCCGGTGTTTATCAGCGTCAGGATTGATCAGCGTTTAAAACGAGTTGAACAGTGTTACAGCGTTGAACAGATGCATGAATAGCGCCAGCAAACAGAAGACATCACCCAGCTCCATCGTGTTTTTTGACGGAGTTTGTGGGTTCTGCAATCACACAGTGAACTTTCTGATGGCTCGCGATACGGGTCGACGTCTGCAGTTTGCTCCGTTGCAGGGGACGACAGCCACCGACCGGCTGCCGTCGAAGATTCGAACGGATTTAAACACACTGGTATTCCTGCGCGGGGAAAATGTCTACGTCCGATCGGCCGCTGTCGTCAGGATCCTGAATACGATCGGAGGAGTGTGGACAATCGCGGCCGGTTTGCTGTGGCTGATTCCGCTTCCACTGCGTGATCTTGGTTATCGAATCTGTGCAAGGCTGCGATACCGGCTTTTTGGAAAGCTGGAAGCCTGTCGTCTTCCCACAGCGGAAGAACGGGGGCTGATACTTGATTGATTCTCAGGATTGCAGGTCCTTCAGCATTCTGCGAGCACCGTTTCCCAGATACAGCACGTCCACACCGGCGACGATCAGCGAATATCCGCGGTTCATCCAGGGACGGACCGCTTCGGCACTGGTACCGAAGTATCCGAGCGGAACATTGAGCGACTGACAAACACTGGTGACTCGATCAATCCCTTCCACAACTTCGGAATCTGTGATCTGTCCCATTTTGCCATAGCTTGCGGAAAGGTCATAGGGGCCCAGTAATACGGCATCAATCCCTTCGACAGCCGCGATGGCTTCAATGTTCTGAACGGCTTCGCGGTGTTCGGCCTGAACGATCACACTGATTTTTTCGTTGGCCGTAGCCACATAGTCCGCGAAACGAAATCCGTAACCGTGAGCACGTGCCAGTCCAACGCCCCGGGAGCCGACAGGAGCGTACCGTGAGAACCGAACAACATCTGCAGCCTGCCTGGGCGTGTTGACCTGCGGGACGATGATTCCATGCGCTCCGAGGTCAAGCGCCTTCTTGATGGCGACTTCGTCGCAGCCGGGGACCCGGACAATACAGGCAATGCGATGTGCCACAGCCTGAAGAATGCCGAGCAGCTCACGGGATTCCAGGGGGCCATGTTCGGCGTCGACGAACAACCAGTCGAAGCCCGCGTCAGCGAGGATCTCCGCGCTCGCGGCCGCTGGCAGAGTTACCATGGTGCCGAGCAGAGTTTCTCCTCGCTTCAGTCTCGCTCGAAAGTTGTCTGACATGAAAATTCACATCCCCGGGATTACAAGGCAGGAAAACGGGCTAACGGACAGAGAGATCTCAGGAATCGGTGGCTCACGGCTGGCAATTCCGTGACATGATGCAAATACTTATCATCACAGCGTGCATACGACAATGTGCACAGGAAACAATTTCCACAGAAAGGACGACCGTGTTTGCGAAAATGTCCCGACTGGCGGTAACAGGCCTGGTGAATGCTTCGGGGGCAGTTCGCCTCAGGCAATCCAACTGGCGTCTCTATGTCAAAGCGAGTCTCATGGTATTCGAAACTGAGGCTCAACAGGAGTGATGGCTGTGAATCGGGAAGAAATGCTTCAGACGCTGCAGACGCTGCACTCGGAACTCTCAACGACGGGCTCGATCGATTCAGAAACGCGGGAGATGCTGCAGACTCTGACAGATGATATCCTTCGAGTGCTGACCGAAAATGCAGAAGAACCGGGTGATGACACTCAAAAGCCACTATCCGAGCGACTTCGGGAGACAGCAATTGATTTCGAAGTTCGCCATCCCATCATCGGAGGTTTGCTTGAGCGACTTACCGATGGACTTGCCAACATGGGAATCTGATCTGAAGGCGGCGTCGTGTGCAGGTGTTCGACTTCGAGCGTCAGATAAAGGCGGAAGCTGCACGGCGGAATGTTTACTGATCTCTCGACCGGGCTCCTTATCCGCTGGGAAAGCGGGATTGTGCGTTTCGGGCAATTCCAGGACACTCAGCAGCTCTGTCTGTGCACATTACAGCGATTATTCGGGATCAGGAACGTCGAGACTGGCTGTTTTTTTACTGCGGTAAAGATACTGGCAAGCCTCAGGGGTCCTAAGTTATACTTAACTGCGGGAGAAAAGACTTGGGTGGCTGGTACTTTTCGGGGTTGTTGAATACTGCAATTTCTGCAGATTTATGCCCCAAAGACAAACCGTTCCCTTGCCGCATGTCCTGTAATCTTTTGTGAACACGAATCAGTCCGGTCTTCTTGGAGACACTTCAATGGCGGGGAATGCCCGAAACGTCGTTTTCGGATCAATGGGCGTGGCAGGACTTATGGGATTGGCAGCCATTCTTGACCTGGTGATGGGAATCCCATTTCAGGGTCAGATGGTTCTCGACATTATGTTTCTGCTTGCAGCTGGCCTGGTTGTCTACATGTGCATGGACTGTCTCAAAGACATGAAATAGACATGAAAATCACATGAAATTTGATTCAGAATTCAGAAGCCCGGCCAGTCAAATGCCGGGCTTCTTTGCGTTACTACCCTGGTAAAGGTACGAGGCGACATCACTAATCCGCAGAACGCAAGCGAAATTTGCCGAGAGGTTGTCATCAGGTCGACAGCGCTGATCGCAAAGGAATCAAAACCCGTTTCGGGGGAAAAGTCGCCGCAGACCATTCCAGATTACCAGAAACCGGCTTCCAAACCGGCTCTGGTGGCCGTACTTTTGATGCCAGATTGTGCATCTTTCGTAACCGGTACCACAGACCGGGAAAACAGGCCAGCGAATTGCCCGGCAAACGACTCTGCGAATTCAAGCGACCTGAATTAAGTCGTCGATAGTCCCGTCTAGTCCCTCGGACTGCGAACGATACTGAAACGTCTGTCTGACGTCCGGTTTCGAAAAATACAGGTTAGCAAACATCGACTGTGATGCCTGTTCGATTGTCCGCGATTCTGAGTAACAGCGCCCTCACAAAGGGTAGTCTGGAAATCCCACCGCAGGTCGAGGGAATCGGCGAAGGTCTGCCGAGCGTTTCTACAGCGCGGACATCGATGGCAATCAGGGCGGTCGAAGGAACGATTTCCTTGAGAAGGAGACATTGCAAGATGAAATGGATTAGTATGTTCAGTGCAGCAGTTGCGCTGTCGGGTATGATGGCATCTGCACAGGCAGGGCTGTTCGGATCCGGTGGATGCAAGAGCTGCGGCTGTGCTGAAGATTGTCAGCCAGCTTGTTGTAAGCCTACAATTGCTCGTCCGTGCCACACAAATGTGTACACGTACCAGCGCAAGTGCTCAGACATTAAGCCCCCATGCTGTGACAGCTGCTGTGCTCCTGCCAGCTGCTGTGCTCCTGCAGATGCATGTGGCAATGGCAGTGCCTGTGGCAATGGCAACGCCTGCGGCAACGCATGTGATCCAAACTGCTGTGCTCCAGCAAACGCCTGTGGCACTGCATGTGATCCAAACTGCTGTGCTCCAGCAAACGCCTGTGGCACTGCATGTGATCCAAACTGCTGTGCTCCAGCAAACGCCTGTGGCACTGCATGTGATCCAAACTGCTGTGCACCAGCAAATGCCTGTGGCACTGCATGTGATCCTAACTGCTGTGCACCGGCAGGATGCGGAACGGGTTGTGGAAACGGTTGCAATAGCTGCGGCGAAACATGCTGCAATGCAGCAGATTGCTGCGAAATTGCCAAACTGATCTACACTTCAATGACCGCCTGCTATGCACGTGACCGTCGTTCAGCGATCCATAAGCTGGGCAACCGTTACAACTGCTGCTGCAACCCCGAGATCATGAACGCCTTCGTATACGCTCTGAATGATTCTGATGAAGACGTTCGAGCCAAAGCTGCTGATGAAATCGGCGACCAGATTCGCAAGAATCGTTGCTGCTGCAGCCCATGCGTGGTATCTGCTCTGACCTGTGCTCTGGCTGACTGCGACCGAACGGTTCGCCGTCAGGCAGAAGAAGCTCTGGAACTGTGCGGATACGAAGTGGTTGACGGATGCTGCAATGGTTGTGGCGACGGCGGATGTGGCAATGGCTGCACAACAGCCTGCGGAAACGCATGTGGCAACGGATGCACAACTGGCTGTGGCACTGCCACTCCGGTAACTGCTCCGGTTGTTCAGCCTACACCATCAGCTTCAGAAGTAGTTCCTGCTCCAGCTCCTCCAGAAGATCCTCAGGCCTTCTTCCCATCACGATTGCACAACAAGTCGCAGTCTAAGGGTCGCAGCAGCCTGGCTGGTTTGTTTGGAATGGCTCGATAGTACCGACTTGGGGTGGGACCGAACACAGAAATGTGACAGGACTGCTTCGCTGTAACTCAGAAACGCAGGAGGCTTCCGGGATTAAGTTCCGGAAGCCTTTTTCTTTTTGCGGACGCGGCAGTTAAAATCGGGATTCTGCTTCTCGTTACTCACTTCCGAAATCGTAGTATTTGCCATGAATGGCCGTCATTCCAGCATTTTTCCTGCCCCTGCCGGCATTGGGTACACAATCGCCTGTGGGCTTTGGATTGCTTTCTTCCTGTGTGTTTTCTTCAGTCAGACCCTTCCAAACAATCCCGAATACACTCGCACTGATCTCTGGGAACTGATTCTTGACGAACTGTTACTGACCGACTCAACAGCCGTTCCCGCTCCGGAGGTCCCCTCGGGAACACAGTTTTTATACCAGCGTTTTCCACTTATTCGCTCCGGTGCCATACTGCTGATCGCCTCATGGGCGATAGGGTGCTGCCTTTGGATCCGGATTCGGCCTGATGCCGGAATCATGGCTGCTGAGAAATTTTCGCTCGTTATGGGCCTGGGACTCTCGATTCAGTCAGCAGTGATCCTGGGGTGCGGACTTGCGGGAAAGCTCAGCGTCACGGCGATCCTGTCTCCGGCTGCTTTGTGTCTGCTAGTCACCGTCATTAATCAGTTGCGCGATTTTCGACTCCGGCATGCGACTCCGGCCAGCTCGCTCAGGGACGCCGTCGAGCCTCTTAAGGCCTCGAATCCCAAAGTCCGCACCATTCAGCCCGTCGGATGGTGGGCCTGGGTTCTGATCCTGACCGTGCTTCTGCCATTTTCCAGTTATCTTGTTCTGGGATCAATGTCCCCGCAGGTGGATTTTGACGTCCGGGAATACCATTTGCAGGGACCACGCGAGTGGTTTGATCAGGGCCGGATCACTTTTCTGAACCACAATGTCTACACAAGCTTTCCGTTTCTGACGGAAATGTTTCTACTGGCTGGAATGATTCTCGAAAACGACCCGGTGCAGGGTGCTCTTGCCGGACAGGTCGTTCTGGGCTCGTTTTCCCTGCTGACCTGCCTGTGCGTGTTCTGTATGGCGCGACGAATTGCGGGTACCGGCTCAGGTTTTCTGGCAGCGCTGATCTGCCTGACGACTCCATGGACGCTGAGAATCTCGATCATCGCCTATGCAGAAGGTGGCCTTACATTTTACCTTGCTGTTTCCGTGCTCGCTCTGATGCTGTTTCCTCCCGGACATTCCGGTCCGGCTTCTGCAAGACGCTGGAGCCTGTTAACCGGATTTCTCACCGGAAGTGCAATGGCCTGTAAGTACACTGGTCTGGTCTCAGTCGTTATTCCCGCTGGTCTGATACTGCTGTATCAGTGCTGGCATGCCTCCACAGAATCGCTCAAACAACGACTTCGCTTCACCTTTCAGTGCGCGTTGCTGTTCGCCGCGTCTGCTGCTCTGGCGGTCGGACCATGGCTGGCGCGAAATCTGGCAGATACCGGCAATCCCGTGTATCCGCTGGCCTACGGAATTTTTGGAGGACGGGAATGGACCACTGAGATGGCCGCACGCTGGCGACCGGCCCACGCGCCGGCAGAACATCAGCTTTCCCAAATACCACAGCATCTCATGGATGTTGCCCTGCGAAATGACTGGACCAGCGGTCTGCTGTTCGCTCTCGCAGTTCCGGCACTGGGATTCTGGTGGAGAAGTCCGGATATGCGACTTGTTGCCGGAATGGCGTTCTGGTCGTTCGCAACATGGTGGGCATTTACACATCGGATCGATCGGTTCTGGATTCCCGCAATTCCTCTCCTGGCTGTTATTGGTGCACAGTCATGGAGAATCTCTTCGTTCCGGATGTGGAAGGTCGGCCTGACGACGGTGGTTGTTCTGGTCACGATCTTCAACATCCGTTTTTGCATGATTCCCCGTCTGATTGGTTTTCATGCCGGACTGATGGATCTTGAAGCCGCTTATCAGTGGACGATTCGTGATGACATCCGATATCTCAATAAAACTCTGCCAGCGTCCTCAAAGGTGCTGATGGTCGGAGAGGCGGAAGTATTCAATGCAGAATTCTCACTCGTCTATAATACGGTCTTTGATGACTGTGTCTTTGAGCGATGGACGGCCGCAGAATCTCCCGGCGACCTTACGAGGCAGTCCCGCAGGGATGCGGCTATGAGACCGACTGATGAAATCCGGGCAGTTTTTGCCGAGCAGCAGATTACACATGTCTATGTCAACTGGCTTGAAATTCTGAGGTATCGAAGTCCCGGGTCCTATGGCTATACGGATTATGTTCAGCCTTCCCGCTTTTCTCAGCTTGTCTCCGCAGGTCTGCTCGCAGAACCACAAACTCTGAGTGCACGCGACTGGGACAGCTTTTCACCTGCCGAGCAGGCTGTCATTGAAAGCTGGGATGGGGAGGAACATCTGAGGAACCACTCAGACACGCTGAGTGTGGTTCAGATTTTTGAGGTGCTTCCCGCTCCCGCCCTCGGTCCTTAGTGATCGCGGGCAGACATGGTTGACGCTCGAGTTGCTGCGGAGACGCTGAAGGTGTCGGAACTGTTCCCTGTATAAGCGACGATCAGTTCAGCGAGAAGCCCGAGCGAAAGAGCCTGGCCTCCAAGCAGAGTTGAGGCGATTGAATAGGCAAGCAACGGTCGGCTTCCGATCGGTGTATGGGAAATTGCCCCAAACAAATTCATCAGGCACCAGAGAACTCCAAGGTAGGCAAGACCTGCAACTCCCAGCGAAAAGAAAAACAGACCGACCGCTCCCAGGGCATGCTGAGGACGTCTGCCAAAACTAATCAGAAATGTTACGGTCAAAAGGTCCAGCAGTCCTCGCAGGAATCGACGGACGCCGTATTTCGAATGACCATACTGCCGTGACCGATGATTAACGACCTGTTCGGCAACGCGAAACCCGCGAGCGTCTGCCAGCACCGCAATAAAGCGATGAAGTTCGCCGTAAATCCGGATTTCCCTCGCAACTTCACAGCGAAACATCTTCAAACCACAATTATGATCGTGAAGCTTCAGGCCAGTCAGCCGACTGACCAGCCAGTTAAAAATCAGACTGGGATAAACCTTGTGCCACGGATCCAGTCGCCTCTTTTTCCATCCGTTGACAACGTCGGCACCTTCGCGAATCCGCTGCAGCAACACAGGTATTTCGGCCGGGTCATCCTGCAGATCAGCATCCATCATCAGGATCAGCTGACCTTTCGCGGCCTGCATGGCAGCCGTCAGTGCTGCGGCCTTTCCGAAATTTCGTCGCAGACGAATTCCGCAAACGTGTGGCGACTCGCTGGCGAGTTGCTGTATGGTTTGCCACGAACCGTCGGTGGAACCGTCATCAACAAAAATTAGTTCCCACTCACTCACTGATCCCTGGATGCCCGCTCGAATTTCGTCCGCCAGCCTTCGCAGACTCTCCTGCTCATTAAAAACGGGAACGATGACTGATAGTGAGGATGTTTCGATTTCAGCAGTCAGAGCAGGGGAGTTCATCCGCGGAATCTTTGCAGGAGGATCACACAGTCAAAATCCGGGAAAAGTCAAACCGTTACGCTCGGGGAACCGTGGATGCGGAGGAAGTCGCGGACGATTTCCTGGCCGGTGCCGGAGTTTCTGCACCAGCGACGGCACGATCTCGCAGGGCTTCGGCAGAGATGAGATGCACCAGCTCCTGACCAAGCCGGTCCATTTCCATGACCAGCGCGTCGACTTTTCCCGCAAGAAACATATAAATGGTCAGGGCAGGAATGGCAATAAACAGTCCCACAGCGGTGGTCAGAAGTGCCATGCCAATTCCTCGAGCCAGCTGCTGTGTTTGTCCCATCGCTCCTGCTGTGGCGATATCGTTGAATGACATGATCATCCCAACGACCGTTCCCTGCAGTCCGATCAGTGGAGTAATTGTTGCAACGCCGTTCAATACGCGAAGTCGCTTTTTCAGCAGTCCCACCTGCCGCTCGCCTCCGTCAATCACGGCCTGTTCAATTTCCACGCTCGGTTTGCCCCATTTTCGCACTCCATGCAAAAAAACATCAGCGATTGGACTCAGATTCTGCTGGCAGATCGTTACGGCTTCCGGTTTTTCCATTCGGCCCATTCGCAGATGCATGAGAAAGCGGTCGACGAATGCACGTGGAATGACACGACGTTTTCGCAGCATGAGAAGCCGCTCAATTGCGGACCACATCGCTATGACCGATGCGATCGCAAAGGCGGCTGTAAAAGGTGTCCCCATGGCCCATGCGATTTCCAGCGGAGTACTGGGTATTGCTGATTCCGAGGATTCTGCAGGTGCGTTTGCACTGGCTTCAGAGCCAGCCGCTGTTCCCTGAGCAGGCCCGCTATCCGTGTCCGTCTGCGAAGATTCGGAAACAGTCGCCCCTGCTTCGTTTGCTGGAAAATCATCCTGAGCCAGCAAAACCCGGCAGGCGGAAAGCAAACTCATGAGCAGAATAATCAGCAGCGAAAGTCGCACAGTCGACCATCGGGCGGACAGTTTTTTTATTCGAGCGGGTGACGAACTCACAATACTCAGTTCCTCAATGAACAGTGGTTTTCCGTGAGCAATGGCATTTGGAATGGATGCCGTGCAAACGTCGTTTTTCTACGGAGGGATTCGCTGTCTGATTCACATACCGGCTGCTCTCCTCCTCGTCAGCGGGCTCCCAGCTCCTGCAGTTTCTCCTTTGCCTTCGCCGCAAGCTCTGATTCCGGGAACTTGCTGATCAGTTCCTCATAACTGCGTTTCGCGTCATCCTTTAAACCCAGTTGTATTTCACATCCCGCAGTCTGATAAAGCGCCTGAACCTGCCAGACCGGATAAGGATGGCCAATCTCCAGACGCAGATATTCGCGGCGAGCCTCCTCATACTTCTGTTCCATCACCAGAGTTTCTGCGGTCAGGAACTGACATCGAGCAGCTGTCTCAGTGCCTCGTCCGGTTTCATCGTCAATCACTCGGCGAAAGTAATCACGAGCTTTTGAGAAGTCCGGAGGCGCCTGATTCTTCCATCGACGTCCCTGAACATCCCAAATCTGAAATTTGAATCGCGAGTCTGGCTTACGCTGCGTCAATTCATCAGCAATCACATCAATCCGGGTGTAATCCTTTAACGCCAGAGCCGCTTCCGCCATCACTACCCAGACTCTCTCCGTCCATTCTTCTTCCGGGACCGACTTCGCGGCAATTTCGTCTCGCAGCTGAGTCAGCTGTGTCATCGTTGCGGCAAGTTCCGACTGTTCCTTTGCAGTGTTCAGAGCGGCCTCTGCGGCGAGCAGCCGCACCTGCGGACTCAGCGGACTCCCGGAATACTGCTTGATAAATCTGTCCGCGTACTCAGCAACCTTTTGCCAGTTACGACCGGATGTGTGGATGTCCACAATATGAAACAGTGCTCGTTCTTTCTCCGACGGGCCGTATTTCGGCTCGGACACAATGCTCTCAAATTCTTTGAGAGCCGCATCCAGCTGCTTAGCCTGCATGGCACTTTCCGCCAGCGAAAGACGAGCCATACCGGCAAACATGCTGTCCGGAAATCTCTGAAGCAGAGTCTGGTGGATTTTGTCCGAGCGTTCGTAACGTTCTGCATTCAGATTCAGAGTTGCCCACTCATCCAGAATGCGATCCAGATCACGGGCATCGGGAAATCGTCGAACGAGTTGTTCCCATTGCTGGTCAGCCTGATCCGTCTGCTGTAGTCGTCCCAGCATCCGAGCTGCCTGTCGACCTGCGTCGAACGCATACTGAAGAGGCGGGGTCGCTTCAGCTTCTTTCGGAGCCGCGTCGGTGTTTCCCATTAACTGGCTGAAAACTGTCTGGTAGCTGGCAGCTGCCTTCGCCTGATCCCCCTGTTCTTCCACACTCCTTGCCTGCATATAAATTGCCTGCGGAGCATCTTCCGATTCCGGAAAGGTCATGCTGAGCGATTTGAATGCGGATTCTGCTTCGATGTACTTCTGACTCCGAAAATAGCTCCAGGCAACTCCCGTCATGCCCGCCTCCTGAACAGCCCGGTCCGCGGTGTTTGATGCTGCGAGTTCGAAGAAGCGAGTGGCCTGCGGAAATGCCTGTAATTTCGTCGCAGCATCGGCCGCCTGAAGTATGGCTGACCATGTCTGATTACGTTCGGCTGATGACTTTGTGAGCAACACGGCATCGGCGTAAGCCAGGTCAAATTCTCCCAGCTGAGTCAGGGCAATGGTGCGAGCGGCAAGGACGTCAGCTTTCTGATTTTCATCGGAAGCCAGCGGCAGAAACTGGTCCGCAAATTTTCGCGAGGCAGCAAAGTCCTTAACCTGCAGTCCGCTGACAGCGGCGAGTGCCAGCCCGCTGCGCAGATCCTGCATGGCAGGATCCTTCAGGGCTTCTTTCAGTTTTTCCGCTTCGATCAGTACATCTGCATGCCGATCTGCGTCGTACAATGATCTCAGCAGGTAGTATCGGCCGACGGCAAGAACTCGAGCACTGCTGTCTTCCGGTGGACTTGCCAAAGCAGCCTGAAAGACCTGAATAGCGGCGTCGCCATTCTTCATGCTCATTCTCAGACGACCCAACAGGACCTGCTCGCGAAGCTGAGCAGCCTGAGCGGGGAAGTCCCGTTCCAGCCTTTGCCAAAGTCTTTCCGCGCTTTCCGGATCGGCAAGCTCCAGACGAAGGTCTGCCGCATTGAACAGACATTCAGCGACGCGACGATCCTCCGGCCAGCGATCGGCGATGTCTTCAAAGATCTGAGCGGCAAGTTTCGGCTGTTTCTCAACTCGCTCCAGCTGTGCTCTCTGAAACAGAATATCGGCGGCAATCGGCGAGTCACCGGCCGATTCCAGAGCTGCAATAAACGACTGACGTGCTTCCGCAATTTTGCCCAGCTCCTTCATGCACATGGCCGTCATAAACGTGGCTTGTGCATGATTTGCATTATCGGCCGGGATCCCTTTGAATCTTTCAATGGCCAGCAAAAACTGGCCCGAACGAAAAAGGGCCAGACCGCTGTTCAGCTGTGCGGAAAATGCAATGCCAGTGCCGGGAAACTGGGACACAACCTGATCGTAGGCATCGGACGCTTCCATATACTTCTGCTGATTGAAGTACAACGTGCCAATGCGTGCCATGGCACGAGGGGCCAGAGGTGATTTGCGATCCTCAGCGACCTGCTGATACAGCAGCATCGCATCGTCACCTTTCTTCAGCGCTTCGGCAGTGCGTGCCAGCGCAAACCGGGCATCAGGAAGCACTGTGGCGGTTGCCGGTTTGGCGATAAGACTCTTCAGAACGGTTTCGGCTTTGTCCCACTGCTGAAGTCCAATATAGGAATCTCCCAGAAACAAACTGGCCCAGTCAACCAGCGAGTGCTGGGCGTGCTTTTCAAGAAATTCATTCAGCTGAACAATCGCCGTTTCGTATTCCTTCAGATAATAACTGCATTCGCCCAGGCGATATCGAGCGTCCGCCGCCTGAGGACTGGCACCTTCTGCTTCAATGTAGGCTACGAACTGAGGACGAGCTTCAGCGTATCGTTCCAGTGAACTCAGCGACAGGCCATAGTAGAGTCGGGCCAGACTGCGGCGTTCATGATCGGGAAAGTCCTGAAGGAACTTGCCAAATGTCTCCGCTGCCAGCTGCCAGCGTCCACCTCGATAGAGCCCCACTCCCAAATTGAAATCGTCACTGGCTTTGTCAGCCAGCATCGCTGGCGCAGCCCGCACGGTCGAGAGATCCGTCAGGCAGATTAAACCAGTCAACACGCCGACGAACAAAAGTCGACAGAGGCTGGTTTCTCCGCGGCAGATTTTCAGAAGGTCGGTCCACATTGCAGAAGGCATTCGTCGTGAAAAAATCTGTTCATCGCGGCTTTCAGTGCCAGTTCAGTGCTGTCCGCTTCGGACAAACCGAACGCAGATGAAACGACCGCAAATACGCTGTCTGCAGATTCTACGGTTCCAGTGTCTAAATCCGAAGTGTTCATCTCCCTGAAATTCCACACGGATCCGCAGGAATTCACAAGCCAGTTTCATATCCCCCGATGGGCCAGAGGCACAAAATACGCAAACTCCTCAGGATTTGAAGAAATTCCCGCCTCAGTCATTCTTCGGCGGTTTCTCTTCGCTTTTTTGCACTGCAACTGGCTTTAGCTGTAAAATCCAGTTGCGAATCAGCTCCGTGGCGGGCAAATCAACAACGTTTGTTCCCAGCGGAGGCATCTGTCCATGGCCCCGCCTCTGTATTCTCTGCAACAATAGTGACCGATCCGGATCACCTGATGCAATCAGACGAGCATCGGTGATGCCGAAATTCGTATGGACAGGCTTCTCGTCAAATAGCCGGGCCTTCTCTGGCTTCGTCTGCATTTCAATTGAGAATGCCGCATTGCCACCCCCCGCCTCAACGTGACAATTGGAACAGTTTGCATGCAGGTACGACATCGCTCGCGAATGTAAGTCCACCTTGTCGTCAAATGGATCGGGCAGCTTTTCCATCTCTGTAACGGATTTCGGCAGCTTATCTTTAAAGTATCCAAGCTGCTGCAGGATCTCCAGCTGATTCCCGGAACCGTCCTGGTAGACGTGCTCACGATTCATTTGCGATTCTGTCAGCCCCAGAACGTAATTCGCGGCACGGGAATGGCACACCATACACTCTGCGCGACTGGGGTAATGCCATGTCTGCCGGCGAATTCCACCGGCTACAGCAGGGTCGAGGATTTCGAAGTCGACATCAGCTCCCGGGGAATCCAGCAGCACGGCGTCCGACTGATCGTCTTTCCAGCGATATGAATAGCCCACCCATTCGTTCTGCTGCCGGACCATCAGACGAGTTTCAATCCAGTGCCGCGATTCCGAGTTTCCGGCTTCGCGTTCCAGTGCAAAACTTTTGACCAGCACTGAGCCGTTCGGGAAGTTCCATCCACGAGGCGAAGTGAACTCAATTTTTTCGTCTCCGGGGACTGCCATCCACCGGCCTTTGAATGCCCCGTCTGACCACAGAGGCGAATTGACCGAATATGGCAGTACAAAAGCCTGCATGGTGTGTTCACTGACCGAAGCGAACAGGCCTGTTTCACTCAGTAATCGCGGAAATGTGGAAGGCGGCGAAGCGGGGGTGATTTCGAGACGGTAAATTCCGCCCGCATGATCCACGACCAGAAGTTCGCCCGCTCGGTTAGTGGCAAAACCTACGATTTGCAGTGTCGTATCGGCCAGCTCTTTCTGAAAGACGACTTTTTCCCCGTCGTGCTTCACTCCCCAGACTTTACCTGTGGAGAAATCACCATATATATAGGCACCCTGTAACTCCGGCAACTTTTCTCCCCAGTAGACAATTCCTCCTGTCAGGCTGCGAGCTTCCGAATGATGATGCTCGGAAGTGGGCGGAATAATGGGTTCGGAGCCTTTTGGACGCTCCAGGTAAAACGGATGACTGCCTTCCTGAACGCTCCAGCCATAGTTCTCACCTTTTCGGATCAGATAGACCTGCTCCCACAGGTCCTGACCATTCTGAGTCACCCATAGCTGATTCAGCCGGTGGTCGTAGTCAACACGCCATGGATTTCGAAATCCGTAAGCCCAGATCTCAGGACGTGCTCCCGGCGTATTTACATAAGGGTTGTCGGGCGGAATCGAGTATTGTCGATCGGCGGACGGATGATCCACATCCAGCCGCAGCATGACCGCCAGAAGGTCATTGAGCCCCTGGCCAGTGACCAGAGTATCGCTGTCGCTGGTTCCGTCGCCGGTCGGACAATAGAGATATCCGTCGGGACCAAAAGCGAGGTCGCCTCCGTTATGTCCGTTGGAATCCCATTCGAGAATGACCAGCTCACTGCCTTCAATCAGCATGCCTCCCGGCTTTCGGTCAATGGTGAACCGGGTGATACGATTTTGTTTGTTCTCTGCATCCACTGGCCCGTTACTCATCACATAGATGTATCCGTTCTGCTGGTAATCAGGGTGGAAACAGAATCCGTAAACCAGTCGGTTCATGTGCAACAGCGGCTCACTGCTGTCGACATCGGCTTTATCCTGGAAAACACGCATTCCGCCCGGCCCGGCCCAGGCTCCTTTGTGATCGATCAGGAACATTCGATCGGTTCCCGGCTCAGCTCTCAGATAAACCGGCTGAAACAACGGCAGCTTTTCATAAGTCCGAACGGCATGATAGGGCAGGGGAGGGTCCGGGTATCCGGTCATGCGTGAGTCATTCCAGGGAACCCTCTTCATCTCTGCCGCGATGATCTTCGAAAACGACAGAGTATTTCCGAGCACGCAGGCCAGAATGAGCAGTCGCAGTATCAGGCCACGCGCGATGCACAGGCCACTGCGGCAGGAATCTGGAAAAGTGCCTGAAATATGACACATGAATTCCGCAATTCCGGAATGCTGGCTGAACTTCGTCATCTGATGCTACACTCCAGTGCAATGCCCAATCCAAACAGATGCCTGATAACCTTACTGCTGCCGTCTCGACTGCTGCCGTCCGGAACATTGGTCCGGGCAGCCTTGTGATTAGTCTGAACTCTACCCAATCCTTTGTCTCGCGAAAACGGTTTCACCCCGACTTCTTCACGCTGTTGACGGGAAAAGAGAGCTGATGAAAATCAAAACGTCCCGCCGTTGTCTTCTGCAAATACTGGCAGGTGCGGCAATCTCCAGCCAGTGTACGTTCGCATCTTCATCGACTTCCTCCCCTGGAAAGTCGCTTCTGCAAATCGGGCTCGTCACTGATGCTCAGTACGCCGACAGTCCCGCAAAGGGTTCGCGATTCTACCGGCAGTCCATTGAAAAACTGGGAACTGCCGTGGAGCATTTTAACCAATACCCTCTCGATTTTTGTATCCATTTGGGGGATTTGATTGATCACACCTGGTCAAGTTTTGATGAGATCAGTCAGCCATTGAAAGGCTGCCGCCATCAGTTACATCACCTGCCAGGAAATCACGATTTCGACGTGCTCGATGAGTTCAAACTTCGAGTGCCCGAGCGGCTCGGCATGACGGCTCGCTATTCCGCTTTCGACATGAAGGGCTTTCGTTTCATTCTGCTGGACACGAATGACCACAGCACTTACGCATGGCCCGCTGGCAGCGCAGAAGTTGCGGACGCAGCGAAGGAACTGGAGCGGCTGAAGTCTGCCAGTGTGAAGCAGGCCCAGTCATGGAACGGCGGACTGAGGTCCGCACAGCTTGACTGGTTCGAACAGAACTGTCGTGAAGCAATGACTTCAAAGAAAAAAGTGGTCGTGTTCGCTCATCATCCTGTTTTTCCGGACGATATTCACAATCTCTGGAATGCCGACCGTGTCCTGGCCATCATTGAACGTTATCCATCGGTCGTTGCCTGGGTTAATGGGCATAACCATGCAGGGAACTTTGGAATGCACAGTGGCGTTCCGTTTATTACTCTGCATGGAATGGTTGAAACGGCCGACACAAATGCATTTGCCACCGCCAGTCTGCACGGCGATCGCATTGTCATCACCGGACACGGGCGTGAACCATCAAGGGAAATTCTGTTCAGGACCTGAGCGTTTCGGAAAGAAATTCCTTTGTGACGTGATGCAGCGGTGCATCAAAAATCTGTTGCGGAGGACCGCTCTCGATAATGTTGCCGGCATGCAGAATGTGAATCGTGTTCGCCACATTCCTTGCAAAGCTCATGGCGTGAGTGACAACAATCATTCCCTGTCCGGCTTTCGCAAGGTCCTGCATCACTGCAATGACTTCTGACGTGGTTCTCGGATCCAGTGCACTCGTTGGTTCATCGAACAGGATGGCTTCCGGCTTCATTGCCAGAGCTCGGGCAATCGCAACTCTTTGCTGCTGCCCCCCGGAAAGCGATGCTGGCTTCGAATCACATTTATCAATCATACCTACCCGATCCAGCAGCTGACGAGCATTCTCAATGGCCTGTGCTCTGGGCTGCTTCAGCACGTGGACCGGTGCTTCAATCACGTTTTCGAGCACAGTTCGATGAGGAAACAGGTTAAACTGCTGAAACACCATTCCCACTCGCTGCCGAATGCGGATTAACGCAGCTTCCCGAGCGTGTCCAGGCTGAGAATCCAGCTGAACACCTGCCACATTAATACTGCCGCTGTCAAAGGTCTCAAGGCCGTTGATTGTGCGCAGCAGAGTGGTCTTGCCTCCGCCCGACGGACCAAGAAGTACACAGACTTCGCCCTTCGCTACCGTCATTGAAACGCTTCGAAGGATTTCTGTCTGACCGTATCGCTTCACAATATTGCTCAGCTGAATCATGCCCGACGCTCCTGTGAGAGCCGACGTTCCAGATAGTTCGTCAGCATGGACAGCGGATAACTCATTGCCAGATACAGAAAAGCGGTGAGCAGGCCCAGCTCAACGATTGCTCCTGTGCTGCGTGCCTGAACATAGTATTCCTTGGACAGCTCGATGACCGTGATGACCGAACAGACGGCCGTGTCCTTGAACAGGGCGATGAAGTCGTTGGTCATTGGCGGAAGCACCAGTCTTGTTGCCTGTGGAACAATGACTCGCCGCAGCGCAAGTCCCCGTGACATTCCCAGGGACAAGGCAGCCTCCATCTGGCCTTTGGGAATCGCCTGAATCCCGGCCCGATAGATCTCTGCTTCATAAGCCGAGTAATTTACTGCCAGTCCGGCGACCGCCGCCCAAAACGGATGAAAGGAAAAATCAATGTCGGGAAACAGGACAGCCAGTGCTTTGGGGATCAGAAAATAGATCACATAAAGCTGCAGTACCAGCGGAGTTCCTCGAATGAGTTCCACATAGATGCTCGAAAACTTTGATGCGTACCACGGGCCATACAGCCTTGCCAGTGCCATTATCAGGCCAATCCCCACCGCCAGCGGCATCGAAATCACCGACAACAGAATGGTGACCTTTGCAGCGTCCCAGAGTATCGGCCCGCGACTTCGAATCACATTCCAGCCACCCGAAGAATGGTAAGCTTTCGCGTCAGACTCTTTGTCGCCGTCCGGGCTGAGTTCATCCGCACTCTTTTCACCCACAAATCCGCCGTCACTGCTGAGTTCCAGTCCCCGTGCTGCCTGAGTTTTGTTCCACATGCCATACTGGCTGAAAATTCTGCGAAGGCGACCATCCTGCAGGGCCTTCAGGATGGCTTCATTCACCAGTCGAAGCAGTTCCCCATCCTGTTTGCGCACCATGGCCACGTAATAACCACGGCCCACGGGATCTCCCACGGCGTGAATTTCAGGAAAGCCCGATGAATAGAAATTCCAGACCGGAAGGTCCTGGACATTCGCATCAATGCCGCTGAGTCCGAGCTGAGCGGCTTCCATGGCGTCAGTTGCTCCGTCAAACTGCGACAGATCCACTCGATCACCCGCAAATGCTTCGACATAGTCCTGTGCGGCTGATCCGCCAAGCAGCGAAACCCGGCGTTTGCGTCCATTCAGCGGCTGCAGCAGGTCTTCCCAGCTTCGCAGCGACGTATCGTCTTTTCGAGCAAGCAGCTGCAGCTCATAGATGTAGTAGGGAATGGATACGCCGTAGCGTTCCGCACGGTTCGGAGTCCATTCATAGCCATTCAGAACGATGTCGATATCGCCCCGGTCGACCAAATCGGGAAGCTTATCCCACTGACCCTGTGAAAACTCCGCCCGGACTCCAAGAGATTCCGCGATCAGAGCCGCAAGTTCCACCTCGAATCCCAGAACCCTGGTCGGATCCCGCTCGTCAGGAAATACAAACGGCCCGCCGCCCTCCTGATCGGCTCCCCAGATCAGTGAACCTCGAGCTCGAATTCGTTCAAGAGTCGCGTCAGCTGTATTCGTCTCATCCGCTATTCCATTGCTCAGGACCAGCAGGCAGGTGGCGAAAAACACGCAGATTCGAACCGGATGAATCACCATCTGCCCGCTCACCTTTTGCGAAACTATTGATCGGGTCAAAACTGATCGGGCCACAACAATCCGACTATCGTAAACAACTGCTGACAATCGTGCGAGCGGCAATGTGAGTCTGAAAATGAACCGCCCCCCCGCCGGATCGGCAGTATCAGCTGCACTATCATCGTGCCGAAGAGCGAGTTATGACATATGCCGGTACGCGCTTGTTTTCATGGCGCTGCTGAGTCAAACTCTGAGGCACCAGTTCTTTGTTGTCGTTTTAGCCGGGTTTTGAACACACAATGATTCCGCAGATTTTGTTTTTTGATATCGATGGCACCATGCTGAGCACCGGCGGGGCAGGGCAGAAGGCAATGGAGCTCGCATTGGTCGAAGAGTTTCGAATTGATTTCCCTTTTGAGGGTGTTCTGACTGCGGGGCGTACGGACTGTGGTATTTCCGATGAGATCTTTCAGCGATACCAGCTGGACGATTCACCAGGTCAGCGCACCCGTTTTATGAACAGCTATCTGGAACGGCTGCCTGATTGTCTTGCCGGGTCCAGCGGGGAAATCCTGCCCGGTGTTCGTGAACTTCTGGATCGTCTTGTGAATCACGAACACTGCGTGCTGAGTCTTCTGACCGGAAACTATGTCGAAGGTGCATGGATCAAACTGCGGCATTTTAAACTGGATCATTATTTTCAGTTTGGTGGATTCGGAGACGACCATGCACATCGCGATGATGTTGCCCGGCTGGCACTCGCAAATGCCGCTCTGCACCTGAAGCAGCCGGTGGATGGCAGACAAACCTGGGTCATCGGTGACACACCCGCCGATATTCAGTGTGCTCGTGCAATTAATGCCCGAGCAGTCGCTGTGGCAACCGGGATGTACAGCTCCAGTCAGCTGAAACCCCATTCTCCCGATCATTTGTTTGATGACCTGAGTGCAACGAATGATGTTTATGAGCTGCTGGCCGGAATTCGCACTCCGGGCTTTACAGCTGTTGACGTCGTTCGTGCGGAGAGTGTTTGATTCTATGCAGACAGAATCTCATTTGCCGATGCACGAGACAGACAACGGCCAGCCTCCGATCATAACGGATCGCGCTGAAAGGGCAGTGCTCCAGCGGAACTGGCTGTGGCGACTGCTGCAGCCGCCCGTGTGGCTGCTGGCTCGGACATGGTTGCGGGTCTCTATGTACGGACAGGAGCATTTGGACAGAACTCGGGGCGGACTGATGCTGATCAATCATCAGAGTTTCCTCGATCCGGTCCTCGTCGCCGTTTTGCTGGACCGTCCCATTTCGTTTCTCGCCCGCGACAGCCTGTTTAAGGTCCCGGTGCTCGGCTGGATCTTAAGAAAGACGTATGTCATTCCGATCAGTCGCGAATCAGTGCGTGGTAACAGTATTCGCACTGCGATCGAAAGACTGGAAGAAGGATTTCTGGTCGGGATTTTTCCGGAAGGAACTCGGTCTTCGGGAACCGATGTCAGGAAGTTTCGTCCAGGGTTCCTCGCACTCGCACGCCGAACAAGTCAGCCCATCTATCCGGTTGCCATCGCCGGGGCCGATCAGGCGCTGCCGAGAGGCGCATGGTTTGTGCGTCCAGGACGCATTCAGGTGGTGTATGGCGAGCCCCTGACATCGAGCGAACGGGAACGAATCTTAAATGACTCCGATGACGCGGGTCTCGCCGAACTCGCCCGATTGAAAGTCGCCGAATGCCAGCAACAGGCGATCAGGCTGCTTCAGGATCCTGCCACCAGAAGTCTTCAATGACCCTTCCGCCATACAGCCCGGAAACTAACTGCCTTAAGAAAAGGTTTTCAAAGTCTATGAAATGGTGTCTGAGTCGACTGGTGGTGGCCATTGTGGTACTGACAGCATCGTCGTGGAATGCGGGACTGGCAGGCAACGATTCTGTCACCCTCATTCAGGATGGCAGTTCCCGAAGCGTGATTTTCATCTCCGCTCATCCGGAACCTGAAGAACAAACCGCAGCACTCTGGCTGGCCGAGACGCTCGAACAGGTCGGCGGTGCCCGGATCCCGGTCAGAATGGAGAATACGCCCGATGTTTCGGCAGATACTCCCTTCATACGGCTGTTTTTCGATCCTTCCCTGAAGTCTGAGGAATGGAAGATTGAGGCGACCGGGAATGCCCTGTTGCTCAGCGGCGGCCGCCCCAGAGGCCTGATCTATGCCGTCTGTGAATTCCTGGAGACGCAGACAGGGGTATATCGTCTTGACCCGTTCACAGAAGTTGTCCCGAAACAGTCAACAGTATCCGTTTCCCGAATGAATCGTCAGGGTCGGCCAGCGTTCGAACATCGATACGTGTTCACAGGCTGGCCGTATCAGCATTCGGCTTCACAGGGTACCAATGGCGGTCGCTGGAGGACCTGGAACAAGGACCATCTGTATGCGGGACCGGCCACCGGCGACTATCCTCGGGTTGTTCCCGGAGGCGTGCATACATTCGGGAATTTTCTGTCTGCAAAAGAGTTTGCCGCTGAACATCCTGAATATTTTTCAATGGATGCTGACGGAAAACGAATGACGGATGACATGGGCAATCCAGCTCTCTGGATTCAGCTGTGTGTCACCAGCGAAGATGTCCGACGCATCACGATCGAACGTGCGACGAAAATGCTGCGTGACGATGCACGTGAAGCGGCGGAAGCCGGGCGTACTCCCGCAAAACTGCTTGTGCTGTCGCAGAACGATAACACAACCAGCCTTTGTCTTTGCCCGAATTGCCGAGCCATCAGTCAGAGGGAAGGATCAGAAAGTGGTGCGCTGCTGGATTTCGTAAATCACGTCGCCAGTCATTTAAAGACAGAGTTCCCCGACGTCACGGTCCAGACGGAAGCCTACAATTTCACGCTTCAGCCTCCGCGCACCATCCGGCCGGAAGACAACGTCATGGTCCGTTACTGCGACAATTATGGTCTGTCCGATATGACGCGACCACTTGAGGATCCGAGGAATTCAGAACGCCTCGGCCTGCTCGAAGACTGGGCCAGTTCCGCAAAAGAACTGGGAATCTGGGACTATTGGCGAACATTCGAGTCGCACCCGCCGGGATTGCTTGCTCCTTCCACCAATGTGCGTGCGATGGAACGTGATATCCGCCTGTTTCAGAAACTGGGGGTGACCTACGTCACGATTGAGTCAGAAGATTTTCTCGGCGCAGGACTTAATGACAGCTGGACGTCAAATGATTTGCAGAGCTTTATGCCATTGCGGGCATGGCTCGGAATGAAGCTGCTGGATGATCCCGCACGCGATGCGAACGTGATGCTGGATATCTTCTGCAGGGGTTATTATGGCAACGCTGCGGTACCGATGCGGGAACTGCTGGAACTGATCGAAGAACGTCAGACACAGATGCCGATCAAATCCTGCGATATGCGACGCCATGTTTGGCTAACGGAGATGTGTGACGCCGCTTTCTTCGCTGATGCTTTCCGCTGCCTCGACGAGGCAATTCGGGCTGTTGCCGATGACCCGGCTTCAATGGTACACGTGCAGCGTGAGCGGATCATCATTGACTCCGCGTATCTGTGGAGGGAATCTGCTGTACGTCGCGAATCCCTGACTACAGAATTTCCGGATCGAGCCATCGTGCTGAAACGACATCGATCTGACTGGACTGCTTACGTCAGGTCTGTTTTTAATGAAGAGGGCCAAAAGCTGGTTGAGCCACTCCCTGAGCCGGGTCTGGCACTTCTGGAAAAGCTGACTGCTGCTGATACCGATGCCGACAGAGCCGCCATTTGCGTGGACGCCGCTCAGCTGACTGTGGACGGTCTGCTAAACGAAGCTTTCTGGCTGGATGCCCAGGCCCTGCGTTTACTGCCGCGAGATCCGGCGGCCGTGAACGATGATAAGTCAAAATTTCGTTTTGCGTGGACTTCGGAAGCTCTTGTCGTCGGCGTTGAACAGCCAAAGGCCGATGCAGCGGCAATCTACGAGATTTCGCTGATGACGCCGGATCGACAGGGAGTGCAACTGGCACTGCACGCACGTCCGGATGGCACTGTGTCGCCTTACTTTTATGCATATCCTGCAACAGGAATGATCGCCGTCAGCGGTCGGACAACTGGCAGCAAAATTGTGTCCGTGCAGACGGACTCAGAAGTGTCAGCCGAAATTCGGATTCCCTGGGCCGACATATCCGTGATGCCGGAGTCAGGCAAAGAGATTCTTCTGAACATCGCCACGTTTCCGCGTCCGGATTCCCCGACGCCGGACCGAGTCTCCAGTCCATGGCTGATCGGTGTCTCGCCAACCTATAACCCGATCTATTACGCAACCATCACTCTGCAGCCGCCTCGTGCAGGAGCGGCAGGCCAATAACCTGAAGTGAGGACGTATTGGCCGAAAGCATGACTGCAATTTCAGAAGCCCCGGGCTGACGAAAGGGCGTGTCCGGCTTTTTCTATCCACCGCCGGCTGTTAACGTCTCCGCGGCTGCTGCATTTAACAATTGAACGGCATGCGGCAGATAGAAACGCGGATGCAGCGAGTCGGTCTGTGCGGATTTCTCATCACCTGAAAACCCCGATGTGATCATCAGACCCGTACCGGTCCAGAGATTCTGCATATCGTGTTGTGTCCAGCGTTCCAGTCGAACCTGGGAGGGATCGCCGATCAGAAACAGATCACCGAGTTTTCCGAAACAGACGACAGAATGCAGTACTCCAGGAATCCAGCCGTCTTCCTGAACATATTCCGGCACTGCTTCTGCCGTGGCCTGGTCCAGCCGACAGCATAACAGCACCGGATACTGGCTGGTCATCTGAGGCAGATCGTTGACGCTTCCGTCGAAAAACTTTGCCTGATAACCGGTGGCCATCAGCTTAATGGAAAGCCCATGGTACATTCCAAGCCAGGTCGTCCCTCGCCTGGTCAGACACAGGCGCGACATCTCCGCTTCGCTGGATTCAATTCCCAGCGCGTACAGGATGGTGGCGACTGCTGCCGCCGAGCAGGTATGGGGAGTTGTCTGCCGACAAACTCGGTAAGGTATCGGTGGCTGTGGCTCAATCCACTCGTTGCCGCATTCCGGAGGAGTTGCGGGGATCACCGAAATCACGGACCACGCTGTGACTCCGATAAGGGCAAGCTGCGCCGGGATGCGGCGCCAAAGCGGATGCTCGGACATTCGCTGCCACAGAACAGCAGCGAGAATCGCCATCAGAATGGGAAACCAGTTGGAAAGAACGATCACTGACGGCAGGGGGATCCAATTCACAATCCACAGCTGTCCCCAGACGAAATACATATACAGCCCAATCAGCCCAATCACGACGACGGCCAGAAGATCCAGTGTGAGCGGTGATGCTCTCTTCAAGACACGCTGAGTCATGAAAAACGTGGCAACCGAAAGAAACCCCATCAGGCCAATGGCGAGTCTCAGGTGTTCCAAGTTCATGCTCCAGTCAGATTTGGCAGAAAACCGCTCGAAATGATGTCGGAGCGTCGACAGTCGGCAATCTTGCCCGTAGCACGGTAACAAAGTCCCCCGAAAATGTCACCGAATCCCCCGTCAATCGCAATCCCGGCCATAATCTCCTTCCCTCCTTCCCTCCTTCCCTCCTTCCCTCCTTCCCTCCTTCCCTCCTTCCCTCCTTCCCTCCTTCCCTCCTTCCCTCCTTCCCTCCTTCCCTCGTACTCGTACTCGTACTCGACGTCCGCGCGCACCAATCAACCATTCTGCAAAAACGTCTTCCCGATTCCGCACGACCGGTTTTGTCCGATTCTCGTAAGGAAGCTATCGTTGATCGCAACGTTTAGGCGATCAACGAGCAACTGGTGAGTGCGCTGTCATGCCAGGTTTGGGAAGGAACACGGGCCCGTTGTTGAGTTTCTTTGGCGACGCTTCGAGCAGGCTCTGTCACACGGCTTTTCAATTCCGTTTTAATTTTTCTGCCCAAAATTTTTCTGCCAACGAAGGTCCAGGCGGCCGAACAGCAGACCTTTGGCTCTTCCACAACGACCGAGGCAAGGCGGAGCGAGTTTGACTGCAACCTCTGGAAGAAGGAGATTTTGGCAGAAAAATTTCAGGGCAGAAAAATGAATCGCAGACGAACACGGCTCGTCGTACAACAGATCTTTTCTGTGACAGAAAATGGGCGGGTGTCAGGACTCGGGTCCGAAGGTATTGCATGCCATGGCGAAAAAGTGAGTCTTCCGGAGTCCTGTCCCGAAAGCCTGGGTACCGGGGTCGCCGTAACCACGGCGCACCCCAGGCAAAAACAGGAAAATGCGATTGAACCCCAACGGGGTTCCACAACACGATGAACGATCGCTGCCTTGTGGAACCCTTTCAGGGTTCGGAGCAAACAAACACCACGAACCTGGGGTGTGCCGCATCGCGTCGACCCCAGGCTTTGTTGTGAAACCCGTTCCGGGTTAAATCGCACCGTTTTCACTCAAAAAAAATGCTTCACAGCGTTGCCGTCGCGTGATGTTCATCGCAATCCAGCAACTCCAGCCCCAGCGTTGCCCGCATGGCATTTGCCTGAGCACAATCCAGATGGAAGATGAAAATGGAATATGCCACCCGGTCGACCGGTTCCCGGTCAAAAAAAGCTTCCAGATAGATATCCGGCGAGCTCGCTGAAGCGGTATCGGGAAGCCGGGGACGCTGGACGCCCCGCAGCACACTGGCGCTGATCGCGTACCAGCCCGGTCGGGGTCCGTTTTGCGGTGTCGGTGTTGATGAGATTCCGGCAAACTGCGGTGCCATCATGCCATAACAGGAGACGTACAAAGGCTGAGCATTCGGGTGTTTTTCCACCCAATTCCTCAGATATAACAAATCCTGCCCCCAGTCATAGCTGGCGCGGATCAGATGATTGTGGCCATTTGCAGTGCCTCCCGCCGCTTCGTTAAAATAAGACAGACTGTGCGGATACACGCTCAGACTGCTGAGCACCGACCACGCCAGTGCGCCGCAGACGATCAACTTGCGCCACCAGTCTCCTTCCTGAGCCCAAACGAAGGCGTGCCCGATCCAGATGAAGACAAACGGCAGCATCGGCAGGATGTATCGCAGCATTTTGAACTGCGTCACCCAGCTGACGAACACCAGAATGGTGATCGCCGGAAGCCACAGCATCAGGTCGGTGAAACAGCCAGGCCTTCCCAGCCGGGCGTACGCGGCCACCGCCAGCAACAACCATGTTCCCAGCGGCATTTTTACCAGCAGGCCATACAAATAAAACCACCAGACGTTACCATCATAAAATGCGCCGTGAACATAGGTGGGCATGCTCTCGGTCTGCACATGATGGGCGACTGCATCCATTCCCATAATGAAATGACGAGGCAGTGGAACGGGAATGGCTCCCAGCCATGCAGATACATTTGATAGTGCCTGCGGATCGATGGTAAATCGCTGCAAAGCAGGGCTGTTGAATTGAAACGTGTGCCATGGCTGAAAAGTCAGCTCAAATGCATATCCGGCATTAACCACATAAATCGCCATCACGACCATTACAGCAAGATGTCCGGGCAGCGGCCATCGCTCGGGACGAGGTGACACAAATCGGCGGACTGTCCAGAGAATGGCCCACAGCACCGGCATGACGACCCAGACGTACTTGGACAGCAGGGCAAACCCCAGAGCCATCCCGCAGAACACGGCGCCGGACAGCGATGGCTGCTGCATCCATTTCCAGAACGCATAAGTGGCGACAATGCCCGCCGATGTTGCACACATGTCGCCTGTGATGAATGCTCCATGAGCGAGAATCAGCGGGTCAAAGCACCACAAACACAAAACACACAGGGCCGCTTTCCGGCCATACAGATCTTGAGCCCACGACAGACATGTGCACGTGGCCAGCCCGACAAATATCAGTAGCGAGGATCTCCCGAGTACCACCAGACCATTATGGTGATCTGTTGACATCAGGAATTCCCTTGACAGCGTATCGCTATTTCCGGAATCGGCGAGCAGGAATACCGGAGCGGCGGCAATCAAATCCTGCAAAGGCGGATTCCCGGGATTTCGACGAAAATCACCCTGCTGCAGATGGGCGATTCCTGACTGAATTCGAAACACCTCATCCCAGACTGCCGAGTGACGACTCGCCGCTGGAATCAGGAGCATCAGTTGAACAATGGATACAATCAGCGCCAGCCACTGAAGTCTTCGATCGCTCATGACAGTGAATCGCAACATGCCTCTGAACAGGGATTTCTTTGCTGTGCTGTTCACAGCCAAGGTATCAGGCGGAAAGGTATCAAGCGGAAAGAAGTTCACGATTCTCGGTAATCTCACCGCCCTCAAAACAGCCTGCCGGTCTACGTAACCGGCACGACTCGATCATTTGCTTCTGCCTGATCGGCGTCTCCTGTATTCAAACAGCCCCAGTGCAATGGCGGCAAGCAGGATTGCATTGAGGGCGAGGAGCTTCCGAGACGTGGTTGGCCGTGCGGCCTCCGGTTCAACCCCTGGTCGAGTGTCATCTGATTCAAATTCGGCGACACCTGTCCATCCAACGCCGGCGCGAAAACTGTTGCCATCCCATGTTCCGAGTTGTCCCCCGAAGTCAATACTTCTTCCCTTCTCAAGTCCCAAGCCAGCAAGGGTAAATTCCGTAGCGTCAACTGCACCAAAGTCTGCGTCTTCGACGACCACTGTTTGTTCCCTGTAAAGCCCCCCATCCATCTTCTCTCTGATAAACACGACCTTCGACGGGTAGGATAGTGCTGACTCCGGATATCGGCGCAGTTCGCAACGCAACGTGTAAGTTCGTGAGCTTGATGTCTCTAAGAAATCAGTCGTGGAAATCATTACTGGCAGGTAGCCATGTTCCGGTGAAAGGAGGCGTTTGCAGCGAATGGGTTTTCCTCCTGCCGAATCATATACATATTCCAGTCGAAGTAATCGCTCACCACCTTCTTCAGTAATGGAAAGCTGCATGTCTCGTCGGGTAGGATTGAGAATCCCACCGGTATCGTATCCATGCTGATTGAGCGTCTCTAAGACTGTCGGCGCAATGCCAAGAATCCTCGGGTCTGGCACAGAATTTGTCTGGCGTGCGTTGGGATAGTGCGGATTGACGAGCACATTGCGATCGTTTGATGACGGAACGTCAATTCGGCCGTCGCTTTCTGTATAGACCTCCTTTCCCAGAGTGCCACTTTTGGTCCAAAATAAGTCGTTTCGAAAGTTGTCCCTGTCAAAGGTAATTGTATAGCGCATCGAACTCGATGTGCCTTTGACATGATCGGTGTTGACGACCGACAGTACAACTCGTCCGGAGGTCAGAGCACGACGTTGTCGGATTACCTCTTCTTCGATCATCGGAATGTCCGCAATAGTGACTGCATCAGGCGCCGGTAACTCACCCGCAGCAGACTTTGCCGAGATGCCATACACGCTCAGCAGAATGGCGATGGTCAGAAATTCCTGCACCGATCTGTGCTGAATCGAAGACACCATTCGTTTAGCCATGTTCCGCTCCTCAATATGACGTATCGGTTATTCTGCCAGCGTCCCGAATGGTGGCCACGGGACAATCGATACGTGCAATATTCGTGATTCTCCTGGAAGGATACGGACTGTCAATCTCAGCTTCGGTGATTTCAAGAGAAACTGCGCTCGTGCAGGATGACCGTGATGACAGAAGCGTGGTGTGAAAATGAGGAAAGAGCATCAATGCTCAGATCACATGGTTAGTTGTTGTTGCACGACGATGTCAGGACTCGGGTCCGAAGGTATCGTATGCCATGGCGAGAAAGTGAGTCTTCTGAAGTCCTGTTCCGAAAGCCTCTGTACTGGGGTCGCCGTAATCACGGCGCACCCCAGAAAACAAACAGGAAAATGCGATTGAATCCCAACGGGGTTCCACAACACGATGAACGATCGATCGCTGCCTTGTGGAACCCTTTCAGGGTTCGGAGCAAACAAACATCACGAACCTGGGGTGCGCCGCTTCGCGTCGACCCCAGGCTTTGTTGTGAAACCCGTTCCGGGTTAAATCGCAATGTTCTCACTCGAAAGTCGCTTCATAGCATTGCCCGTTGGGCCTTTGGCACCTCTGTTGTTTCCTGGTCCTCGCCCGATACGCGATGCTATGGAAACGGATGGCCCGTTGGTCCGAAAACACAGCTGTTCCTGCTGACCATTTTCACGAACATGGCAAACGAGCCAGCTTTTGTCGATCACAAAGATGTGTGGTACGATGAGACGAACACGGCGCCGTTGGCGGGTTTCCTCTGGCGACGCTCCGAGCTGGCTCTGTCACACGGTTCTTCAATTCCGTTCTAATTTTTCTGCCCAAAAAATTTTTCTGCCAACGGAGCTCCGGGCGGCCGGACAGCAGACCTTTGGCTCTTCAACAACGCCTGAGGCAAGGCGAAGTGGGTTTGACTGCAACCTCTGGAAGAAGGAGATTTTGGCAGAAAAATTTCAGGGCAGAAAAATGAATCGCAGACGAACACGGCGCCGTCAGCGAGTTTCCTCTGGCGACGCTCCGAGCAGGCTCTGTCACACGGTTCTTCAATTCCGTTTTAATTTTTCTGCCCAAAAATTTTTCTGCCAACGAAGGTCCGGGCGGCCGGACAGCAGACCTTTGGTTCTTCCACAACGACCGAGGCAAGGCGGAGCGAGTGTGACTGCAACTTCTGGAAGAAGGAGATTTTGGCAGAAAAATTTCAGGGCAGAAAAATGAATCGCAGACGAACACGGCGCCGTCGGCGAGTTTCCTCTGGCGACGCTCCGAGCAGGCTTTGTCACACGGTTCTTCAATTCCGTTTTAATTTTTCTGCCCAAAAATTTTTCTGCCAACGAAGGTCTGGGCGGCCGAACAGCAGACCTTTGGCTCTTCCACAACGACCGAGGCAAGGCGGAGCGAGTTTGACTGCAACCTCTGGAAGAAGGAGATTTTGGCAGAAAAAATTCAGGGCAGAAAAATGAATCGCAGACGAACTCATGGATACCGAGTTTCTGCCCGACATCGGTGTGATTGATCAGCGGTTCATTCCCTGTCAACTTCTCGTAACCGCGGATAACGCGGACGCCAATAAAAAAACGGGGTTCCTGATTTCTCAGAAACCCCGTTCTCTTCAGAGGGGCGGGTGGGATTTGAACCCACGAATGGCGGATTTGCAATCCGCAGCGTTAGCCACTTCGCCACCGCCCCAGTTTTCACCCGAACCAGTTTTCACCCGAACCAGTTTTCACCCGAACCAGTCTTCACCCGAACCCGTCTTCAACCGAATACACACCTGCGAACCGATCTCCCATTTCTTAGCGAAACTCTCTGCTACTGAATCTCTCATTAATTCAGCAGGAGCTTCACTTTGGGAAACCATCAGCATTTGAAAGGTCAGGGGGATTTATAGCGGATTTATCGGCATCCGGTCCACTCCGCTAAAACATTTCCCGTCAGAAAATCCCGCTGGCCGGAAAGCGGAGTTATACCGCTCAGGTAAACATTTCCAGACACATTCAGGACATGGCGGAATTCGGCGGGTTCGGGGCAGGTCAGGTAGATTGCCGGATTCAACCGCGGTAGCATGGAAATCGCAGCGTATTTCTTCTTCCTGATCAGGGACTGGATCGGCGGCACGACGAGTAAGATAAAGGGCAGGACTGTGGCTGAGTCTGAAGAACAGTTGATTTCCCGAGCACGTGATGCAGTAAGCCAGTGCAATTGGGTGGTGGGCGAATGTGCTCACCAGTGGACAAAACGTTATTCCAGAAACCGCACCGATTCCGATTTTGGACAAATGGTGGGGTTGACGGGTGATCAGATTTATCAGCGCCGGCGTGTCTGGGCGACATTTGGCGAAATTTACCAAAAGTTTTCCGGCCTGAAGTGGTCCTTTTTCTATGTCGCCATGAACTGGGATGACGCCGAAGAATGTCTGCAATGGGCTCAGGATTCCGATGCCACTGTGGCAGAAATGCGAGCATGGCGGCGTGCTCAGCGTGGCGAAGATCTGTTCTCGGATTCCGGCGATGGATATTCGGAATGGGCATCACCGATCGGAATTGATACGTCCAATATTCCGCTGAGTACCGTTGTCGACCCGGCTCAGTATCTGACAGCCGGGCAGGGGGCTCGATCCGGGGCTGTTACCGCCGATCGTGAGCCGGTTCCCACGATGGCGATGGCTGCACGGGAGTCCGGAGACGGTTATGCGCCGTTTCGAGCAGATGCGGCTACGATTCCTGCCACAAGAAATTCTGACCCTGACGTTGTGAATCGTCCGGAACTGACTCCGGAACAGCTGTTGAAGAAAACGGCCAGCATTCTTGAACGAGTGAACAAAGCGCTGACGGACGAAGTTCTGAGCGTCCTGGAAGAGCAGCCGGAAAAGATTCGCCATCGGATTGCCGAAGCGCTGAATGAAATTGTTGAAAAACTGGACGGCAGACTAGCCTGAATAGCGGCCCGCAGCCAGAATCTGCTGACACCATCATCGTCTGAGTTCCTCCGGGCCTGCGGCCCGGAGGAATCGGTTTTCGATATCGGGATTCTCAACAGCGAATCATACCGATTGAAGTGAACTGGCGGATTCCCCGGGCTCGTGAAAGAACTGGACATGTCAGCACCCCTGCCGAATGGAAATGATCATCATGCGTCGGGCGCGGCTGCAAACGGGTGGCTGGTTGTTATTCTCGTCGTGCTGGTTGCCGTGCTGATGTTCAGAACGGTAAGCGACACCCTGTCCAACCGGCCGAACTACACTCCTCGTACAGTTACCGTTCGCGGCGAACTTGGTGCGGATGAAAAGTCGACGATCAGCGTCTTTGAGATGGCATCGCCTTCGGTCGTCTACATCAAGACAAAAGGGTTTCAGCCCGTATTCTCAGGAACTGCCGAGCAGGAACTTGCTTCAGGCAGTGGATTTATCTGGGACGAACAGGGCCATGTGATTACTAATCTTCACGTAGTCCGCGAAGCCGTGTTCAGCGGTAACACTCAGCTTGAAGTCCAGTTGTCCGATTCATCAATCCTTGATGCGGAATTTGTGGGTGCGGTGTACCAGCACGATATTGCCGTACTAAAAGTCGTTGCGAAACCCGCGCAGCTGTTCCCCATCACGCTTGGCACATCGGACGATCTGAAGGTGGGGCAAAAGGTACTGGCCATTGGCAGTCCTTTTGGTTTTGATCAGACATTATCGACCGGAGTGATTGGTGGTTTGAATCGCAGTGTTGCCACAAACGAATCTCAGAATGCATTTCTGGATGGATTAATTCAGACGGACGCTGCGATCAATCCGGGGAATTCGGGGGGCCCATTGCTGGATAGTGCGGGTCGACTGATTGGTGTCAATACGGCCATTGTCAGCACGACTGGGGCATCCGCAGGGCTCGGATTTGCCGTTCCTGTAAAGAATGTCCTGGAGTCCGTTGCTCGGGTACTTGAGCAGGCTGGCCTGAAGCAGGCGGCCGAACTGGGGATCGGAATTCTGGACAGGGAATCCGCCAGAACGTTAGGCATCCCGGATAAAATGTTTGCCAGCGGCCCAATTATTCGCAACGTGTATCAGAAGTCTGCGGCTGCCGAAAGCGGCCTGCGTGGAATGCAGCTTCTGGGCAACAGCATTGTTCTGGGAGACCAGATCCTTTCGGTTGATGGGGTGCGAGTCACAACCGGAGAAGAACTGCGAAAAATTATTACCAGTCATGCAGCTGGCGATGTTGTACAGCTGGAGATTGCTCGCGGTACTCAGACGGGCACTGTTGAAGTGACATTGAAGGCTCCCATGCTGTTGCTGTAACTGTTACTGATTGAAACCATAGTCTTGGACAAGCCCTCTGATCTTATTCTGATTCAGGACGCACTCGCCGGTAGCTCCGCCGCGTTTGATCAGCTTATGGTGCGGTACCAGGACCGTCTGGTTCACAGCCTTGAACATTCGCTCGGCTCGCGCGACGATGCACTGGAGGTAGCCCAGCAGGCCTTCATTCAGGCGTGGAGACGACTTTCAACATTTCGAGGCGAATCGGCCTTCTATTCCTGGATTTATCGAATCGCTCGCAATGTGGCGAGCAGTCATAATCGTCGGCAGCGTCTGCGAACGACTTCTCTCGAATCGTTTACTGACGCAACCGGCTTTGAGCCTGTCGATGCACGACAATCAGCGATCCCTGATCATGAGCTGGAAAAAGCAGAGCAGCTGCAGGCTGTGCAGCTTGCTCTGCAGCAGATCCCCGAAGACTTTCGTCAGCCGTTGGTCATGAAGGAAATCGACGGGTTTTCCTACGAAGAAATTGCTCAGGTACTGGATATTCCACTTGGCACCGTTCGCAGTCGAATCTTTCGAGCTCGTCAGGAGCTTGCCGAGCGTTTAAAACGCTCCCTTCGGCCAGAGTCTTAAGGCTGTATTGGTTCAGCGTAACTTGTGAAATCGGTGCACGAGAATAACACAGACGTGTCGTGCGGCGGACAGAGGAGGAATTGGATGTTGGTTTGGCCATTGCATGGGGGCCAGCTTCCAAACGCCAGGATCAATCCCACAGTCCATTAACGTCTCATGCGTTTCAATGAATGAACCATTGCAACCTGCCCCAACGGGGCTCAGTGTGAAAGCCTGGGGCATCGCCCCAGGAATTGCACACAACAATGACGAATGCCCTGAA